>DATGGU010000104.1:0-110493 GCA_035308365.1 Streptosporangiaceae bacterium | reverse complement strand
GTCCAAGCTGGTCCGGCACGGGCAGCGGTTCTACGAGATGATGATGGACATCGCCGAGTACTACCTGTCCATCGGCGAGCCGCCGATGCGGTTCCTGACCACCTCCGCCTTCACCCACACCAGCGGGCAGATGCCGGCCTTGCTGACCCTGTTCCAGGGCGGCACGCTGTTTCAGAGTACCGGTGGCTGGGACCCGGCCTCGTTCCTGGCCACCATCGAGCGGGAGCGGATCACCAGCACGTTCCTCACCCCGGCCCTGCTGTACCAGGTCCTCGACGATCCGGCGATCCATACCGCCGACACCAGCAGCCTGCGGTACCTGAACGTGGGCGGTGCGGCGGCCTCGCCGGCCCGGCTGGCCCAGGCCATCAAGCAGCTCGGCCCGGTCATCCGGATCGTGTACGGGTCAAGCGAGGTGCCGCTGATCACGGATTACCCGTTTCTTGATCATGATCCGGAGTTTCCGGAGCGGCTGGGTTCGTGCGGGCGGCCGTTCCTGGACACCCGGATCGAGGTCCGGGACGAAAACGGCGTGGTGCTGCCGGTGCGGGAGGCCGGTGAGGTGTGGGTGACCGGGTCGCTGCTGATGTCGGGATACTGGCAGCGGCCGGAGCTGACTGCCGAGACCATGGTGGGCGAATGGATACGGACGGGAGACGTCGGTTACCTGGACGAGGACGGGTACCTGTACCTGGTCGACCGGCTCAACGACATGATCGTCAGCCACGCGGCCGCCACCAACCTGTACGCCAAGCCGATCGAGGACGTGCTGGCCAGCCACCCGGGGGTGGCCGCCGCCGCGGTCATCGGTGTTCCAGACGACGCCCTCGGCGAGGTGGTGCGCGCCTATGTGGTGACCGTGCCCGGTGCCGGCGTCACCGCCGATGAGCTGCGCGACCTGGTGAGGGCCGAACTCGAAGAGCCCTACACCCCCCGGGACGTCGAGTTCATCGACGCGCTGCCGATGACCCCGCTGTTCAAGGTGGACAAGAAGGCCCTGCGCGAGCGCGCGGCCAACGGATAGCCGCAGCGACGAGGGGCCCTCAGCTGTTCCTGCAGTGGATCGGCTGGGGGCCCCTCATGTAATCCCACCGTGGCTGCTTGCGGCAAGCCTGTAGCGGATCGTGACTACTCTTCCTTGAGGATAACTTTCATTCTTGGGCACCCCCTTCTGGCTACAGCCCGTGCGGACGGCGAATCCGCACGCCGGTCCCGGCGAAGTTGGGGAGGCTACTCGGTCTTGATGATGGTCATGCCTTTCCTCCTTCGATCGTGCATCGCCTCACGCCCGTTCGCGGCACCGAATCCCGCCTCGGGCACCGGTTGAAGTCGTACAGGAGTTCTACTCGGACTTGATGAGGTTCTTCATACCGCCTCCTTTGCACTTGCCGTCACCTTGCGCCCCCAGGCAGCGGGTCGCAATGCTGACCATTCTTTCGAGCGCGCTGGCGACTGGTCCTCCTTGATGGGCACGACCATCGATGGCACCTCCCTTCCCGTCCTCACCTACGTCCCGGCGCCTTTCAGAGCCGGTGCAAGCCAGAGCGGTCAGGCGGGCACATGATCGGTGCGCAGCCCGCTAGGAGTAAGGTTGTAGGTAAATGCCGAAGACGTCAAGGTCTAACAGGAAATGTGGCTTTCGCGAAGTTTAACGCCGCACGTTCCCGCTGCTCAGGCGCCCATAGTGAAGCCCCACCGACACGCCGGAGACTCGACGCGATTACCCGCTGCATTCGTTGATCTTGATTTGATTACACTCAGATACTTTGCCTTTCTATTACCTGTGGTACTTGGAATACTTTCAGTAATTGGGAAACGTTTGCCGGGTCTTAGATGAATCCATTCGGTAAGGTCGCTGTAAGCTCTCCTGCCGACCACGAACCGTATGAAGACAGTGGGTGAGGACGGTCGATGCCGGCGTGAGCCGCGCCGTTGCGGAAGAACTATGTCCTCCAGGTTCTGGAGCCATTCGAACGCAACGAGGGCGCCAATGCGATCGTGGCGGGCGGCGAGCGGCGCAGCTACGCCAGCATCCGGCGCACCACACCGAGGCTGGCCAGGATCCTGCACAATCAGGGCGTCCGGGCGGGCGCCGGGGTGGCGGTGCTGGCCACCGGGGCCATCGGTTCGGTTGCGCTGCACCTGGTCGGCGGCCGGCCCGGTTGGATCGTGACCTGCGCCACCGGGCGGGTGCCGAGGTGCCACGCTGGCCACCGGTACCGTCGGCACTGGGCGGGTGCCGGGGTGGCGGCGCTGGCCACTGGGGCATCGGTTCGGCTGCGCTGCACCTGGTCGGCGGCCGGCCCGGTTGGATGGTGACCTGCGCACCGGTCAGGGGACAGGCTGCCCTCGCCACATTTACGCAGCGCGATGTCGCGATCTGCACGGTAGCGGAGCGGCGCGAGCGGATAGCTGGAGAACTGACCGGCCACGGCGGGCTGCTGAAGATCTTCTCGGCCGGTGCCGCCGGCCGGGAGAATGGATCTCTTCGCCGTGCTGAACGAGGACCCGGGCGAGTTCGACGTGGAACTGGCGGGCCGGATCCGGAATCGGTCTGCTACACCAGCGGCACCACCGGCAAGCCCAAAGCTCGTCCGGCATGGCGGGGGTACTATGCGGCGCTGCCGGCATCGCCGAGTACTACCTGATGATTGACGAGCCGCCCATGCGCTTTCCTGCCGGGCCGTCCTTTACTTATGTCAGTGGCCAGGCGCCGCTTTCCCCAGTCTGTTGAGGGCGGCACTCTGTTCGCCGGGGAGGGCGTGCGGACCTGGCCACCATCGGAGAAGGAGCGGGTCACCGGCACCTTCCTCGCCCGGCCCAGATTTATGAGCTGATCGGCCGGGCACGCGGGACGCCGGCTGACACCAGCAGCCTGCGCTACCTGAACGTGGCGGGCGCGGCCGCTTGACCGAGGCTATCGAATGTTTCGGCTGGCCGTGCTGCTCCGGGAGAGGCATCGCGGGGCACCCGGAGATGCCGGCCCGGCCCCGAGTCTGTTGGACGGAGAGAAGAGCTGATAACGGGACCTCCCCGCCTCCGGCGCGGCGGCCGGCGTGGCCGGAGAGGTCCCGTTGCAGTCGTCAGGGCCCCGGGGGTCAGCGCCATTGGTTCCAGGTCTGGCCCGGGACCGCACAAATGGAACTAGACGGTCTGTGCTATGCGCGTTCCTTGCCACCTCGCATCTGCCACACCTCCCTCCAGCCCGGCCTGAATGGCACACCAGTTGCTACAATGTACTTTCCTTTCCGCAGACAAGGCATGTCAAGCACGAGATGCCTTGGGACGGCCCTTTTTGTTTGCCGCGCCGGGTCACCAATCCCGGGCGCCTACTATGCGCAACTGAAAGTCCGCTTAGCGGCGCCCGGTGGTAACTCTTAGCGATAATAAGAAACCCTTGCATATTGCGCGCAATCATTGACGTAATCACGTCATGAAAGCCGCAGTAAGTATCCGCGCCGGCCCGGGGGGTCACGCTGACGGCCCCGGCGGGCCGGGGAAAATCAGGTGCACGTGACCCCGGCGGCCCGGATCATGGGTCCCATGCCGTGGTCAATCAGTGGGGATGCCGGGGAGTTCGCGAGCGAGGCAGGCCCGTTCCTGCGAACGCAGCCCGCACGGCACACGCTGGAACTGACCATCGTCGACACGCTGCGCAAGCGCGGGCCGGCCGCGTTCGGCGCGAACCCGCCCTTGTTTGGCTGGTGGCGGCCACCCGATGAACCGGATGGACCCGTGGCCGCGGCGTTCCTGCAGACCCCGCCCTACCCGCTGGTGCTCAGCAGCGCGCCGGATGAGGCCGCGGCCGAACTGGCGGACACCCTCGCCGCCACCGGACGGGAACTGCCCGGGGTGAACGCGGGCGATGCCGCCGCCGGCCGGTTCGCCGCCCAGTGGCGCCAGCGCACCAGCGCCGCCACCTCCGTGCACATGCGCACCCGCCTGTACCGGCTGGATGGCCTGGTGCCGCCCCAGCCTGCTCCGGGCGGGCGGGCCAGGGCGGTGGCGGCCACCGACCGTGACCTGCTCGTGGCCTGGTTCGGTGCGTTCGGCCGGGAGGTCGGCTCGATGACCGAGGAAGATCCGGGGCGGCTGTTCGACGACCGGGCCGGCCGGGGCACACTGATGGTCTGGGAGGACGGTGGGCAGCCGGTGTCCATGGCCGCTGCGACCGAGCCGGTGGCCGGCATGTCCCGGGTCGGGCCGGTGTACACGCCCCCGGCGCTGCGCGGGCGTGGCTACGCCGGTGCGGTGACCGCCGCGGTCAGCCAGGCCGCACTGGACGCCGGCGCCGCCGAGGTGTTGCTGTTCACCGACCTGGCCAACCCGACCAGCAACGCGCTCTACCAGCGGCTCGGCTACCGCCCGGTCGAGGACCGGATCGTCCTGTCGTTCGCTGCCTGAGCGGTGGGGCGAGGCGGGCAGCCATGCTCGCTGGCCTTCGGCCAGCTTCGCCGCGGCCCGCAGTATTTGCCCGGGGGGCCGAGCCCCCCGGGGCAGCCAACCATGCTCGCTGGCCTTCGGCCAGCTTCGCCGCGGCCCGCAGTATTTGCCCAGGGGGCCGAGCCCCCCGGACCCCCACGGTGCCGGTTTCCGTTGTCGTGCCCGGCTCTGGCTGTGGCCGGTGGCGCTTGGTCGACGTTGGGACGATTCCCCGGAACCTCACGGTCGGGGTTGGGGCCGGTGGCGCTTGGTCGATGTTGGGATGACTTCCCGGAACCTCACGGTCGGGGTTGGGGCCGGTTTGCGGTTTACGGTGGGACGCCACGGCCCCTATGGCGCCGGGTTGGCGTGGGTGGTTCAACTCAGCCGTCCGCGCCGCTGGTGGTGGTGCCGGCCGTGCTGACCGTGTCCGCGGCTGCGGGCGCCGGTACCGGGGACGTCGCCACGGCTTGCGGGGCGATGGACATGTCGTCGGGGCGGTGTTCGGGCACCGGCCTGCCCGCTATCCGGTAGACGGCGTCGCCGTCCACGGTTTCCTGCTCCAGCAGCAGCGCGACGACCTTGCCGAGTTCGTCCTGGTGCGAGCGGATGAGCCCGACCGCCGTTTCCTCGGCCTCGCGCAGCAACCTGGCCACCTCGCGGTCGATGGTGGCCTGGGTCTGCTCGGCGAACGGCCGGCTGGACAGGCCCTGGCCGCCGCCACCGCCGAGGAACACCGAACCGCCCTCCGGGTAGCCGACCGGGCCCAGTTCGGGCGACAGCCCGTACTCGCGCACCATCTTGGTGGCCAGTTCGGTGGCGCCGGCCAGGTCGTTGCTGGCGCCGGTGGAGCCCTGGCCGAATTCGACCAGTTCGGCCGCCCGGCCACCCAGCCGCACCGCGAGCGAGTCGGTGAGATAGTCCTCGCCGTACAGGTGCCGCTCGACCAGCGGGAGCTGCTCGGTCACGCCGAGCGCCTGGCCGGCCGGCAGGATCGTCACCTTGGCCACCGGGTCGGCATGATCGGACAGCACTGCGACCAGGGCGTGCCCCGCCTCGTGGACGGCCACCGAGTGCTTCTCTTCGGGTAGCAGCACGTTCGAGCCCTCGCGGCGGCCGAGCAGGATCCGGTCCCTGGCGGCGTCGAAGTCCGCTGCGGTCAGCACCTCCCGGTTCTCCCTGACCGCGAAGATCGCCGCCTCATTGGTCAGGTTGGCCAGGTCCGCGCCGGAGAAGCCGGGCGTGCCCCGGGCCACGACGGTGAGGCTCACGTCCGGGCCGAGCTTCTTGTCCCGGCAGTGCACGGCCAGGATCGCCGCCCGCTCGGGCAGTGTGGGCAGCGGGATGGTCACCTGCCGGTCGAACCTGCCGGGCCGCAGCAGCGCTGGGTCGAGCACCTCGGGCCGGTTGGTCGCGGCCAGGACCACGATCCCCTGCATCACGTCGAATCCGTCCATCTCCGAAAGGAGCTGGTTCAGCGTCTGCTCGCGTTCATCGTTGGCCACCACCGCGCCCGAACCGGCCCGGCGCTGGCCGATGGCGTCGACCTCGTCGATGAAGACGATGGCCGGCGCGCGCTTACGCGCCTCGGTGAACAGGTCCCGCACCCGGGCCGCGCCTACCCCGACGAACATCTCCACGAAGCTGGACCCGGTCACCGAGAAGAACGGCACCTCGGCCTCGCCGGCCACCGCCCGGGCCAGCAGCGTCTTGCCGGTGCCGGGCGGGCCGACCATCAGCACGCCGCGCGGCGCCATCGCGCCGGCCCGCTTGTACCGGTCGGGGTTGCGCAGGAAGTCCACCACCTCGGCGATCTCGGCCTTGGCTCCCTCGTAGCCGGCCACGTCGGTGAACTTGGTGTCCGGCCGTTCGGCGTCGAAGACCTTGGCCCGCGACCGGCCGGTGCCCAGCACGCCCTGCAGCCCGGCGGCGGCACCCTTGGACAGCCGCCGGAACAGCCAGTAGAACACCACCAGCGGCAGGACCAGCACGATCAGCCAGGACAGCAGTTCGGTGCCGAAACCGGCGCTGGGGGAGTCGGCGGTTATCTCCACGCCGTCCGCGGCCAGTTGCGAGGTGAGCTGCGGGCTGGGCTGGCCGGGGATGACCGTGGTGTAGGTCCCGCCCTTGGTCAGGTTGCCGCTGGCCGGTGTGTTCCCCGAGGTGGACTGGAACGTCACGGTCTTCACCCTGTGCGCGCTCGCGTCCCTGATGAACTGCGAGTACGTGAGCTGGGCCGGTGAGCTGACGTGAATGGTCGGCAGGAACAGGTACAGCAGGAACATCGTCAGGAGAGCTACCGGCCACACCCAGTGCCGCCAGCCCGGCGGCGGCGGTGGCGCGGCGGGCCCGGGCTTGTCGCCGGGAGGCGGTGAAACTGGGCGCTTGCTCATAGACCATTCTTACGCTGTCCGGCCACCGGAACGCGCACCGGCGGTGTGACTTGGGCCTTCCCCGCTGGGCTGGCGAGAGGGTACGGTGCTCGCGGCAAACGTTCACCTCGGTTCGGGGGACTCTCGGATGACCCTTGTCTCATTGCTACGGCGCACGTTGACCACTGCCGGGGCCACCAGCCTCGCGCTGGCCATCGCTCTTCCGGCCGGCGCCACAGCCACGACCGGCTGGGGTGTCAGCACCACGATCGGGCCGGCGGTGGGTGTGTGGGCGGACAACTTCGCCGCCTCCGGGGCGGACGACGCCTGGTCGACCTGGACGGCCTGCCTGGCCATCTCATGCACGGGCAAGACCCTCGCCTACTACGTGCAGCACTGGGACGGCACTGCCTGGTCACAGGTGCCGGTGCCGTCCAGCCTGGAGGCCGACGCCCGGAACTCGCTGGGTCTTGGGGCCAGTTCCGGCAGCGACGCCTGGCTGTTCGGCAAGAACAACGCGCTGCGCTGGAACGGCACCGCCTGGACACTGCAGGCGCTGCCGAAATGGGTCATCTACGGCAACCTGTCCGGCGGCTTCGCCGTCACCCCGGCCGTGTTCGGCCCGGACTCCACCTGGGTGTTCAGCCTGGGCGCGGACAGCACCACCAAGCCGGACCACTACGCCTCGCGGTACAACGGCACGACATGGTCCAAGGTGACCCTGCCCGGGATACCGGGCGATGTCAGGGCTCTGTCGGCACATGACATCTGGGCGCTCGGCATCACGCTGGGCAGCGTGGGCCAGCAGAACCCGGTCAACATCCTCATGCACTGGGACGGGAAGACCTGGAGCACCGTGACCCTGCCCAAGGTGACCCCCCCCAAGGGTGCCGTGGAGTATCCGCAGGCCCTCACCGCGCTTGGTCCAAGCGACGCCTGGCTGCTGTGGCAGATCCAGCAGGGCGCCCAGGGCGCACGGACGAAGTACCTGCTGCACTGGAACGGCACCTCCTGGGCCAGGGTCAGCCTCAAGCTCCCGACCAGCGTCATGAACTTCATGGCGCCGGACGGACATGGCGGGCTGTGGGCCGAGGACAACGGCCCGGCGCCCGGCTACCAGTGGTACCTCGATCACTTCAGCCGTGGGAAGTGGACCCGGGATGATGTGCCGGTCGCGTCCGGGCTCACCCTGCTCGACCTCACCGGAATCTCCGGGATCCCGGGCACCAAGGGGGTGTGGGCCACTGGCAACATGGCCAACGGCCCGTCAGGCAACAAGATCTACGGCGCCATTCTCCGGTACACCCCATAACAGAATGGCTCAGCCGCCGGCCGGGCCGGTGAGCGTGACGCCGTCCAGTTCCGTGACGTAGCGCGGGCCGAACGCGGTGGACGGGGTGTGGGTGCCTGGAGAGACCGAGCCGAGCCGGGTGATCGCCCGGACCACCGAGTCGGCGGTCAGGTCGTAGGCGTTGGGTGTGACGATTGTCACCTCCGCCGACCGTTCGCCGTCGCTGGCCCTGCCCCACACCTCGGCCCGGGTGCCCGCCCTGCGCTGCTCGTCCGGCCCGGAACTGCGGCCGGCCAGCGCCTGCGCCAGCTTCAGCGCCGGGCCCAGCCGCAGCAGCTTGTCCAGCCCGAGCATCTGGTTCACCCGCATCGCGGCGGCCGGAACGGCGGTATAGGTGGTGATGTCGGGGATCTTGGTGGAATACCAGGCCGTGCTGACGTCGCCCCAGGGCACGGACGTGACCGTGCGCGGTCCGCTGGGGAAGGCGGCCCGGACCGTCCGCCAGCCCATGGGCACGGTCGTGATCACCCCGCCGATGCGTGCCTGGCCGCCGGTCCGCATGCCCTCGACCGCCGTCCTGGCCGTCCCCGGGCTCGGCCCGCCGCCGGCCAGGAAGGCCAGGTCCAGCCGGCGGGCGCCGGGCAGCGCCCCGGCCAGCAGCGCGGCGGCGCAGTCCGTTGGCACGACGTCGAACCCGGCGCCGGGCAGCAGCACGCTGCCGGCCGCCCTGGCCCGCTCGCTCAGCCCGTGCAGTTCCTCGAACACCGCTATCTCGCCGGTGATGTCGAGATAGTGCAGGCCGGCGTCGATGCAGGCCCGGGCCATGGGTCCCGCGGTGGCGGAGAACGGGCCGGCGCAGTGCGCCACGGCGCTGATCCCGTCCAGTCCGCGGCGGATGGCACCCGGATCGGTCAGCCCGAAAGCGCGGTGCTCCAGGCCGAGCTGACCGGCAAGTTCCGCGACCTTCCCGGCTGAACGGCCGGCCAGCACCGGCCGCTCACCGCGCGCGATGGCCAGCTTCGCCACCAGCCTGCCGGTGAATCCGTAAGCCCCGTACAGCAACCACGTCACCGCCGTCTCCCTCCGTTACGCTCTGCCCATGGTGACAGAGGATCAGGCGCGGGCGGAGTTGCGGACGATCGGGCTGCCGGACGGCCGGACGATGGAGGTCCTGACGGCCGGGCCGCCGGACGGGCTGCCGGTGGTGATGCACCACGGAACGCCATCCGGGCCGGTCGCCTGGCCGCCCACGGTCGACGCGGCGAAGGTCCGCGGGCTGCGCCTGATCCTCCCGGCGCGGCCCGGTTACGCGGGCTCCACACCACGGCCGGGCCGCCGGGTGGCCGACATCGCCGGAGACGTCGCCGCCGTGCTCGACGCCCTGGGCTGCGACGCGTTCGTCACGGCTGGCACCTCGGGCGGCGGGCCGCATGCGCTCGCCTGCTCGGCCCTGCTGCGCGGCCGGTGCCTGGCGGCGGCCACGATCGCCGGCGCCGCCCCGTACCAGGCCGGCGGGCTGGACTGGCTGGACGGCATGGGACCGGAGAACGTCAGCGAGTTCGGCGCGGCGGCCAGCGGCAAGGCGGAGCTGTCCGCTTTCCTGGACAACCAGGCCGCAGCCATCCGGACCGTACAGCCCGGGCAATTGGCCGCCGGGCTCGGCGGGCTGCTGTCGGACGCGGACAAGGCCGTGCTCACCGGTGAGTTCGCCGGATACCTGGCCGCGGCGGTGCGCTCGGCCTGCGGCAATGGCATCGAGGGCTGGCGTGACGACGACCTCGCGTTCGTGGCCGACTGGGGCTTCCCGCTCGATGCCGTCGGCAAGGTGGCCATCTGGCAGGGCAGTGAGGACCGGATGGTGCCGCAGGCCCACGGTGCCTGGCTGGCCAAGCACATCCCCGGCGCGCGGGCCAGGATGCGCCGCGGTGAAGGCCACCTGACCTTCACCGCGCGGGGCCTCGGCGAGGTGTTCGACGACCTGATCGACCTGGCTGATCTTTAGCGGCCCGCTCCTTCGAGCAGCGCGGCCGCGCCGGTCTCCAGGATCGCAATGCCGAGCGCCGCCGCCCACTGGCGGACTTCGGCGGCGACCGGAAGCGCGGTACCGGGATCGTCCTTGACGGTCGCCTCGGCCACCAGCAGTTGCTGGGCGAGGGTGAGTGGCACGCATCCGGCCCGCTGGCGCAGCTCGACCGCCCGCCGCCACTGCTGGCGGGCCAGCCCGGCGTCGCCGGCCTGGTCGTTGGCGTACCCCAGGTGGCGCAGCCCATAGGAGGTCAGCAGGTCGTCGCCCGTTTCCTCGCCGATCGCGACCGCCTCGGTGAACAGCGACCTGGCGGAAGCCGCATCGCCGCGCAGGTTGTCGTCGATCACCCCGGCCCAGAACGCCGCCGAGCCGGCCCGCCGCCGGCCGGGTGCGGTTTCCCGCAGGTGGCGGGCCCGGGCGGCAAGCTCATCGAGAACGGCCGGGTCACGGCCCCCGGGCCCGGACTCCGGCCCGTCCGGGCGGAACAACTCGGTGGAATAGTCCCGCTGCAGCCTGAGCATTTCCAGGTCGTAACGCAGCACGGTCAGTTCCGCATCGGCGCCGGCCGCCTCCGTAATGAAAGAAGTGGCTTCGGCTACCGCTGCTTGCGCCCCGGGGGATGCCGTCCGGTGCCAGAAGTCGGCGTCTACCGCGACCGTGGCCTTGGCCATGCTCACGGCGGCCCGCTCGGCCGGGGTGTCCGCCGACGCGGCGGCGAGAAGCTGCCCGGCGAGCGCCCAGCGGCCAGCCAGCTTGAGAGCCTGAGCGGCATCGATCACCTGTCCGGCCGGAATCTGTAGCATGGCAGGAACCTCCAGTAGGTGGCATAGGGCGTTTCGCCGCCTACTGCATCATGGGCACATGTAGGCGGTCAAGTGAGTTATGACGACTACGACACGAACGCGCTGCAGCTTGCGCTGGACCTCGCCTCGCTGGGCGAGGCGAAGCTGGACATGCCGGGGTTCGCCGCCGCGCAGGGGCTGATGTTCGCCGATCACGGCTACCCACTGGCCGCCATCACCGCCGCCGACACCGCCGCACTGACCGGTCTCGGCCGCGCGCTCGCCTCGGTGCTCGCCGAACCAGACGAGGGCACGTTCATCGACCGGCTCGCCGTCCTGCTCGACGCCCAGGACTGCCGGCCACGGCTCACCAGGCACGATGGCATACCGCACCTGCACTTCGCCCGCGACGGCGCGCCGCTCCCGCAGTGGATGGGCAGCCTGGCCGTCTCCGGTTTGGTCCGCTACGTCTGCCAGAGCGGCCGGTCCAGGCTGCGCCGCTGCGCGGCGGCCGGCTGCGGCCGCTGGTACGCCGACACGTCGCGCAACTCATCCCGGCGCTACTGCTCGCACGCCTGCGCCAGCCGGACCACGGTCGCCGCCCACCGGGCCAGGGCGCGGTCAGGATCACACGGTTAAACCACGCGGCCAGGATGACCCGGCGCGGATACCATGCGTTAGATCACCGCCGTAAGCTCACCCATCTTCGTCAAGGAGTGCGCCGTGTCCGCCAGCCAGCTTCGTATCACCCTCGCAGGCCGCGAGCATGTGGTCGAGGCTGGCACGACTGCCGGTGACTTTCTGACGGAGCACACCGGGGATGACGTGGTCGCGGCCAAGGTGAACGGTGCGCTGAGGGATCTCGCCCACATGCTCAGCGACGGCGACTCGGTCGAGCCGGTGACCATCGGCAGCCCCGAGGGCCGGTCGATACTGCGGCACTCCACCGCGCACGTCATGGCGCAGGCGGTCCAGCAGCTCTTCCCGGACGCCAAGCTGGGGATCGGGCCGCCGGTGGAAAACGGCTTCTATTACGACTTCGATGTGGCGCAGCCGTTCGGCCCGGCCGACCTCAAAAATATCGAGCAGCGAATGCGGCAGATCGTCAAGCAGGGACAGAGGTTCTCACGGCGCGTCGTCAGCGGGGACGAGGCGAGCGCCGAACTGGCCGGGGAGCCCTACAAGCTCGAGCTGATCGGGCTGAAGGGGCCCAGCGACGAGGAGTCGGTCGAGGTCGGTGGGCACGAGCTCACCATGTACGACAACCTCGACCGGCGCACCGGCGAGCTGTGCTGGACGGACCTGTGCCGGGGCCCGCACCTGCCCAGCACCAGGGAGATCCCGGCGTTCAAGCTGATGCGCACCGGCGGCGCCTACTGGCGGGGCAGCGAGCGCAACCCGCAGCTCCAGCGGATCTACGGGACCGCCTGGGAGACCCGGGAGGCGCAGGAGGAGTACCTGCACCTGCTGGAGGAAGCGGAGCGGCGTGACCACCGCAAGCTCGGCACCGAACTCGACCTGTTCTCGTTCCCGGCCGAGATCGGCAGCGGGCTGGCCGTGTTCCACCCCAAGGGCGGGACCATGCGCCGGATCATGGAGGACTACTCGCGGCGGCGGCACGAGGAAGCCGGCTACGAGTTCGTGAACAGCCCGCACATCAGCAAGGCGGACCTGTTCGAGACCTCCGGGCACCTCGGCTGGTTCAAGGAGAACATGTACCCGCCGATGCAGATGGAGGGCGCGGAGTACTACCTCAAGCCGATGAACTGCCCGTTCCACATCCTGGTGTTCCGGTCCCGTGGCCGGTCCTACCGGGAGCTGCCGCTGCGGCTGTTCGAGTTCGGCACCGTGTACCGGTACGAGAAGTCCGGCGTGGTGCACGGGCTGACCCGGGTGCGCGGGCTGACCATGGACGACTCGCACATCTTCTGCACCCGCGAGCAGGTGGGTGACGAGCTCAAGAGCCTGCTGAAGTTCGTCCTGGATCTGCTGCGCGACTACGGGCTTACCGACTTCTACCTGGAGCTGTCCACCCGGGACGACGCCAAGGAGAAGTTCGTCGGCAGCGACGAGGACTGGGAGCACGCCACGGCGATGCTGGCCGAGGCGGCCGGGGAATCCGGTCTCGAACTGGTCGATGACCCCGGCGGCGCGGCGTTCTACGGGCCCAAGATCTCGGTGCAGGCCAAAGACGCGATCGGCCGGACCTGGCAGCTGTCCACGATCCAGCTCGACTACAACGAACCCAAGCGGTTCGGGCTGGAGTACCAGGCGGCAGACGGCTCCCGGCAAGAGCCGATCATGATTCACCGGGCGCTGTTCGGGTCGATCGAGCGGTTCTTCGGCATCCTGGTCGAGCACTACGCCGGGGCGTTCCCGCCCTGGCTGGCCCCGGTCCAGGTGACCGGCATCCCCATCGCCGACGCGCACGTGCCCTACCTGCTGGAGGTGGCGGCCAAGCTGCGCCAGCACGGGATCCGGGTCGAGGTGGACACCGGCGACGACCGGATGCAGAAGAAGATCCGCACGGCACAGCGGCAGAAGGTGCCGTTCATGCTGCTCGCCGGGGACGAGGACGTGGCGGCCGGGGCGGTGTCGTTCCGGTACCGGGACGGTTCCCAGCGCAACGGCGTGCCGGTGGATGAGGCCGTTGACCAGATCGTGGCGGCCGTCCGGGATCGCATCCAGGTCTGAGCACGCCGGGAGTGGCGCCTGAGCTATCGCTGTGCCAGTCGTGGCCGATCCCGCCGCAGCGCCTATGCTGCACCCATGTCTAGCAGCCAGCCGCCCGGACCGTTGCCGCCTGAGGGGGCCGGGGTTCCCGACGGCTTCGAGCGGCTGTGGACGCCGCACCGGATGGCCTACATCAAAGGTGGTGCGCAGACCCACGGGGGGAGCGAGGGAGCTGACCCGGCGCAGAGCTGCCCATTCTGCCGCGCCCCAGGCCTGCCCGACGAGGAGGGCCTGGTCGTGGCGCGAGGCGAACTGGCCTTCACGGTCCTCAACCTCTACCCCTACAACGGCGGCCATCTGATGGTCTGCCCCTACCGGCACGTGGCGGACTACACCGACCTCACCCTCCTGGAGACGGCGGAGGTGGCGGCCCAGACCAAGCAGGCCATCCGGGCGCTGCGCGCGGCCTCGGGCGCGCACGGCTTCAATGTGGGGATGAACCTCGGCGACGTGGCAGGCGCCGGGATCGCCGGCCACCTGCACCAGCACATCGTCCCGAGGTGGGGCGGCGACACCAACTTCATGCCGGTCGTCGGCCGCACCAAGGTCCTGCCAGAGTTGCTGGCCGACACCCGCAAACTGCTCGCCGAAGCCTGGCCTGCCGACTGACCCCGCGGGGCAGGCCGCGCTACCACAGGGCGGCGTGGCGCCAGTCGCAGATGAGTTCGCCGGACAGGTCGAGCGGTGCCGATACCGGCAGGACGTAGAGGGCGCCGTCCTTGCCGGCGGTGCGGCGGATCCCGTCCGGAGTCATGGCCGAGGACGGCCCTTGCCAGAGTTGCCAGCCGCGCGAGGCGTACAGGCGGCTGCCTTCGGGGCTGGCGCCGAGCGCGCCGAGTTCGTAGGCACCGCGCACGATCCGTTCCATCACGGCCATCAGGGCGGCGCCGTGGCCTTGGCGGCGGTGATCCGCCCGGACCGCGACGCCTTCGACGTAGCCGGTGCGCAGTGCCCGGCCGTTGTGCAGCAGGCGGCGCTGCAGGACGCTGGCGTGGCCGATCAGCTCATCGCCGGAGAACAGCAGGGCGTGCCACGATCGCCGCATCCTTTCCTCTGGCTGATGAAATTCACCAGATCGACGTGTGTGATGCTGTCGCTATTTGATTATCGTACTGATATCTGACAAGCAGCGATGAGACTTTGTAGCGCCGAGCGATGGCATCCAGAGCGTTATCGCTATGGCTTCCTATGACATCCAACATCTGCCGGATTCCCTCAGCCGGTGCCAGAAGCTCTGCAGCAAAAGCACCAGCAATACGCTCTTCTCTGCCCCGCGCTGCCGATAGAATAAATTGCTTTTGTTGTGGGCGAATTAGAACCCGGCCCAAAGCCCGTGCTTGGCCGAAGCGGTTAGCCGGGGCTCCGACCCGCTGGTTGTCAAGCACGAGCCCGCACCGATGATTTCTGATAGCTACGAGCCCCTGGAGTCCATTCGACGGTACGTTGACATCACCAAGGCCAACCCAGGGAGATATATCAAATTGATCGGTCTCCTTAAGATTCAGGCTGTGCCTGATATTCCGGGCCATATTATACCCAATAGCCCATGGTTCGATGTCTTGTTCATCCGCATGGCTATCCAGGCTGCCCTGTATCGCGCTATGCAGCGGCTGGAGTACTTTAGCCTTCATCGTGGCTCTATCAGCGACTGGGCTTGCCCGGCGAATCCAGCTTACGGCGGCAGTGAGAGCTTCCACGTCTGCGCTATCGAAAAAATCATCAGCTATTTCGTCGGGCAAACTGTCGGCCACACTAATCACTTCGGCGGATGTCTGATCACTCAGCGAGTAAGGATCCAGGCCCATACGTGCAGTAGTTCTGCAGAAGTTCCGCTCGTCATCGTGGGCTCTCGCTATGGACGTCCACTCCTCAGCGAGCTGGGTCTTCGGAAGCCCTTCCTCGGCCAATCGCTCCAGGACATCATTGACGATAGCCGCGAGGCCAGCGCGCATGTCCTCTGTGCGAACCAGGTCATAACCACTGGTGGCGAATCGCACAGGAGTGAAATTCTCATTTTTATGCTGATCTTGCGCCCATACAATATGGCTGACGGCGCCTTCTGTCACGATCGTAAGATCGGGCCATGGCATGCCATCACTGGCGCCACGCAAATTGTGTTGGGCAAGCCAAGGGTACCTGTCAACGTTTCGCCATGTCCAATAACGTGTCTCAACTTCTGTCGGTCGGATGTGGGAGGTGAGAACCCACCAGTTCGATGCTACCCAGTAAGCGAGTGGATACAGTGATCCATAAATTCCGCGGCGGAAGTTTCCATCGTTGGCCTCCACCTGTGTGACGCATCTATTTCCAACCCAAATCTCATACCTGGCCCAAGTTGCCGCTAGCTCAGGCGTGGTAACCCCAGGTGCTTCCAGCCATTCAATCCGAGTGTCAAGCGAAACGTTCACCGCAGCCACCGTGGCGCTTGCCGGTCTTCGATCGGATACCCTTTATACTGGCCAAGTCCGGAATTACTGAGGCGGGCTTCATATGCTTGGCCTTGGATTCGCCGCCATGCGTATCTGGGGAAGTCGCCCTCGATGTCAGCGCTGACCGACCCGTCTCGAAACGCCGCCTTTAGCCACGTCTCGACCTCCTCGAAATCCAAACCTCGTGGGCACGCGGATGCATCGCTTCTTAGATTACCTGGCCCGGCGCTAGTTAGATAGTCTTTATGCTCGGTACTTATTATGTAAGTCACCTTTTCGGCCATTGCGTCGAGATCGGTCTCTGGCCCGGGAAGAAGTCGGTCTTCTTTGCGCGGGCGTCGACGATGAGGCGCCCTCATCGTGCCCTCCCTTCAAGTTGAGCAGCCGCGTCCAGGACCGTCATGATCCTAGAGTGACCATCACGACGCTGGTCAGTGCTCAGGCCTAAGTCAATCCATCTTCCCGCATGGCTGCATGGGCTGTCTGCAAATATAAGTGACCTCGGCCGATGTGACCGCTACGAGTCGCGTGGCGCGTTCACCAACGACGAGGTGACCCCGGCCAACGCGGGACTCATCGCCCTGCGCACATGATGACACTCATAGGGTGCGGCGGAAGACCATGTAGTCATGGCCGGGGCCGTTGTGGCCGGCTACCGGGCCGGTCACCGTGAAGCCCATGGACCGGTGGAAGGCGACCGATCCGGTGTTGCGCGGGGACGTGATCGAGCTGACCTCCCGCCGGCCGTCGCCGCGGGCCATGGCGAAGAATGATTCGTACAGCATCCGGCCCAGGCCACGCTGGCGGGCGGCCGGGGACACCCCGACGAAGTGGATGTAGGCCTGCGCCGGGTCGGAGGGGGAGAGGATGCCGACGAGAAAGGCGTCCGGCCCGTCCGGGCCATCGACCACCAGGCTGGTCCGGTGGAACAGGTCGAAGAACAGCCGGGGCAAGGCCGGCAGCACCGGCCGGCCCCACCATTGGTCAATGACTGCGGCGATGGCGTCGTAGTCAGCCGGCTCGGCCAGCCGTGCGAGACCGTTGTCTGAGCTCATACGGTTCATGCTGCCGGACCAGCACCCCGCCCGCGGGCACCGGTCTGTTCATGCTTCCCGGACCGCGGGGCCGGGGCGGGGGGTTTGGGCCTAACGCCACGCACGTGAGACAGGGCTGAACGGCCGGTGGCGTCGGGTGTAGTGTGGCCGCCAAGGCGGGTTTCCATGATCACCGAAGAGTCTCAGCATGGCCGCACGTAGATGTCTTCGTAAATTTTGACAGAGTGCAGACATAGACGTCACATGCGAAGTTCGGTGGCGCATAGGCCACTCAGAACCGGCTTCTCCAGGCGTCATGTCATACAATTGTGTTATGTCACAGCCGTATGATATTGAAGAGCTGCCGTCCCCATCTGCGGCGCTCCTGCAACTCGCCCGGCTGAAGGCCGATATGAGCCAGCGGGAACTGGCCGAGCGGGCTGACGTCCCGGTCACAATGATCTCGGCTTATGAGCGCGACCTGCGGCAGCCAACGCTGTCCACCCTGCTCAAGCTGCTGCGCGCGGCCGGGTTCGACCTCCGCCTGTATCTCTCCCCGCACGATGCGCACGATGACGTACTCGCCGGGCTTGAGGCTGGCCGCTCCGAAGCCGAGCGACGGTTCCGTGACAGCCAGCTTCAGGCGTGGCGCCAGGCGACACCTGCCGAGGATGTTGCATGAGTGACCAGGGAGACCTCGGTGAGCCAGAGCCGAATGCGGCGGCCATCGTCGCCGCGCTGAACCGGCACCAGGTGCGTTATGTCATCATCGGCGCCTTCGCTGCTATCGCACAGCAAGCCCCGATACCGGCGACAAGAGACATCGATCTGACGCCAGATACAAGCCACGAGAACCTGGCTCGCCTGTCGCAAGCGCTGACGGAGCTTGACGCAAGGATCCGGACCGAAGCAGTCCCGGGTGGGCTTGCGTTCAGTCACGATGCCGCGTCTTTGGCGGCCGCCGATGTGTGGAAGCTGATCTGCACCCACGGCGAATTTGACATCTCCTTCCACCCGTCAGGCTTCACTGATGGCTACGCACAGCTTGCCGTCAACGCGCATCGCCTTCGCGTGGGGGACGTGGAGGTAGTCGTAGCAGACCTCGCCGATGTGATCCGGTCCAAGGAGTCGGCCGGCCGCCCTAAGGATCTACGTGTGCTGCCACTGCTCTACCGGCACCAATCCGCACGCCGTCTGGGCTGAGGGCGCGGCCAATCTGATCATCTGGTTTCGATGGCCGGGGCTTCCCCGGCAGCCGTCGCGCGGCCAGTATGGTTTGCGGACAAGCCGGACAAGGGAGTCTTGGGGACCGTGGGTCGCAGGAGAGCCAATGCCCAGCCGGGGGAGGTGTCGCTGCGGCATCACAGCGACTTCAACAAGCTGTGGTTCGGCCAGGCCGTTTCCTCGGTGGGCAGTCAGGTTACGCTGCTGGCGCTGCCGCTGACCGCCGTGCTCTACCTGCACGCGAGCGCGGGTGCGGTCGGGCTGCTGACCGCCGCCGGGCTGGCCGCTTACTGTGGGCCCAGCCTGTTCTTCGGGGTGATGGCCGACCGGATCCGCAGGCGGTCGCTGATGATCGCCGCCGACCTCGGCCGGACCTTCTTCATCGGGCTCGTCCCGGTGCTGGCCTGGCTGCACTCGCTGAGCATGCCGGTGATGTACGCGGTCGCGCTCATCGAGGGCGGGCTGACCGTCATCTTCGAGGTTGCCTACCGGTCCTACCTGCCGAGCCTGGTCGGCGGTGCGGCGCTGCTGTCCGGTAACAGCCGCTTGCAGTCGACGGCCTCGGTGGCGCAGGTCGGCGGGCCGGGGCTCAGCGGGGCCCTGGTCGGCCTGCTGGGGGCGCCGTTCGCGCTGCTGACCGACGCCGGGTCGTTCGTGGTCTCGGTGCTGTCGCTGCTCTGGATCCGGGCCAGGGAGCCCGCGCCGGACCGCAGCCGGCCGTCCAGGGCCAGCGTGTTCGGCGAGATCCGGGCCGGGCTGAGCTTCATCTACCGTAGCCCGGTGCTCCAGTCGCTGGCCGGCTCGGCCGCGCTGTTCAACTTCTTCTCCCAGCTTCAGCTCACCCTGTACGTCCTGTACGCGGCCAAGGTGATGCGGATGAGCCCGGGGGAGATCGGGATCATCGTGGCCTGCTTCGGCATCGGCGGGGTGGCTGCCTCGGCCACCGCCAAGCCGGTGGTGACCCGGATCGGCTACGGGCGCACCCTGCTGACCGGGTACGGGCTGGGGGCACTGGGGATTCTGGGCATCCCGCTGGTCCCCGGGCCGCCGGAACTGAGCACCGGGCTGTTCACCATGGTGTACTTCACGGCCGGATACGGGATCGTCACGGCGAACATCTCGATGACCACGCTGCGCCAGATCGCCACGCCCGATTCGCTGCAGGGCCGGGTGAACGCCAGCTTCCGGTTCGCGATCGGCGCTTTGATGCCCTTTTCCGCCCTGCTGGCCGGGCTGCTCGGCGAGAAGCTGGGGCTGCGGGCCACCCTGTTCATCACGGCCGGCGGCATGCCGCTGTCCGTCGTGTGGATCGCGCTGTCGCCGACCCGCAAGGTGGGTGCCGCCGAGGAACTCGCCCCGGCCGATCCGGCCGGCGGCCTGAAGCCGAGCCGCGAACCCGGGCCGGAGGTGACCGAGCCGGCCTGACCGGGCTTACCGGCCGGTCCCCCAGCCGGCCACCAGGGTGGAGCCGTAGAGCAGGCCGGTGCCCGCCCTGGTCACCTCGCGGCCGGAGCTGACCGGGAAGGCACGTGCCCACCCCCCGCCGTAGCCGGTGGGGAAGGTGAAGACCCCCCAGGTGACGATCCACGGGATGAGCTCGCCGTTTTCGCCGGGGCACAGCTCGGGATCCGGGACCACCCGCCGCTGCAGCACGTACGGGCCACCCATCGCCTTGCCGAGTTCGTCGCGCCACACCTGCTCTGTGGTGTCGGGATGCCAGCCGGGGAGCACGCCGACGCCGCCGTGCAGCAGGGTCGGCTTGAGCACCAGGTCGGCGGCGTGGCTGGTGGCGTAGTCGAACAGGTCGACGGTGCTGCCGTCCTCCAGGGTGACCGGGCCGGGGCGGACCATCCGGGTCCACGGCAGCACCCGGTCGATCGCTTCGAGTTCCGCCGGGCTGAACAGGTGCCGGTTGCGCTGCTCGGAGATCATCGCAAGCGGTGCCTTGCTGCCGAACAGTTCGGAGTCGAACGGGGTGAACATGGCCACCTGGCCCCGGGCCACCGCGTCCAGGATCGGGTCCATCAGGGCCGGCCCCTCCGGCAGCAGCATCTGCTCGATGATGAAGATCCGGAAGATGATGTCCACCTGACGGCCGCGCAGCATCACCTTGCCGTTACGGACCTTGAGCTGGCCGATGTGGCAGGCGTGCGCGTCGAGTCCCTTGGCCCGCCAGCGGCGGGCCATCTTGTGCAGGGTGGAGCCGTAGACCTTGTAGAGGTTGGACCAGGCCACCATGGCGACCATCGGATAGGAGTCCCGGGCGAACCCGGTCTCGCCGAAGATCAGATCGATCTCCGCGCTCATGGTGTCGACGTAGCCGAGCCGGTGGGTGCGGGCGAACTCGCGCAACAGGGGGTAGCGCAGCATCGCCCGGCACAGGTCGGCGTTGTCGATGCCGGCGATCGCGCTGCCCATGTTGAACTCAAGGAGGCGCAGGCCGGATGGCTGCGGATACAGGTCACCCCGGGCGAGCTGGGTCACCTCGGTGACCGGGCGGCCGGCCCGGCTGCGCAGCACGGCGGAGATCTGGCTGTCGGTCAGCCCCGAGTCCCTGGCGAACGCGGTCAGGTCGCCGTCGTAGAGCTTGGCCGGCAGGCTGGCCAGGGCGGCCCGGACGTGCTGCAGATCGGAGTTGAGCTGCTCGGCCTCGGCGCGGCCGAGGAAAAGCGGCCTGGACAGGTGTGGGTCTGTGTCGAGTAACCCGGTCGAGGGGATGACGCTCAGCAGATCGGCTCCGGTGGCTCCGTGCCGCGCCACCTCGTCCAGGTAACCGGCGGTCAGGGCGGCCCGGTCCGTCGTCATTGAGTGCTCCCGGTGGTCAGGCAGCAGCCCATGTGAGCGCCGCCGGCGACATTGAGCACGGCCGCCCCGGAGGCAGCCGTGACGCCCCTGCTGATGATGCCGCCGAAGCCGCTCGACGTGGTGTACACGCCCCAGGCGACCACCCAGGGCTCCGGCTCGCCGCCGGCGGGGAACAGCTCGGTCACCGGGTGGATCCGCCGCTGGATGACGTACGGGCCGCCCATCGCCTTGGTGAGCTGGTCGCGCCACAGCTCCGGTGTGGTGCCGGGATGCCAGCCGGCCAGCACGCCCTGGCCGCCGTAGCGCAGGGTGGGCTTGAGCACCAGCTCACCGGCGTGGCCGATGGCGTAGTCGAGCAGGCCGGCCGCCCCGCCGTCCTCCAGCGTCACAGGCCCGGATCTGACGGCCCTGGTCCAGGGCAGGATCGCGTCGATGGTGGCCAGTTCATCCGCGCTGAACAGGTGCCGGTTGTGCTCGTCGGAGAGCATGGCGAGCGTGCCCTTGCTGCCGAACAGCTCGGTGTCCAGTGGGGTGAACATCGCCACCTCGCCCCGGGCGACGGCGCCGAGCACCGGATCCAGCAGCTCGGCCGCGCCCGGTTCGAGCAAATACTCAAACAGCCACATGCGGGAGATGACGTCCACCGCCCGGTCCCGCAGCCAGACCCGGCCGCCGCGCACCTCCAGCTCGCCCATGTGGCAGCCGTGCGCGTCCAGGCCAAGCTCGCGCCAGCGCGCGGCGAGCTTGTGCATGTACGGGCCCAGCCGGGCGGCGTAGCTGCTCGGCCAGTCCGTGACCGCGACGACGGGGGAGGAACCGGGCGCGAACCCGGTGCCGTCCAGCAGGCCCGCCACCTGGGCGCGCATCGTGTCCACGAAACCGAGGCCGTGTTCGGCGGCGAAGGATGCCAGGACCGGGTGGCGCAGCATGTACCGGCACAGGTCGGCGTTCTCCATGCCGCCCAGCGCGCTGCCCATGTTGAACTCCATCAGCTTGAAGCCGGTGGCGTCCTCGTACAGGTCGGCGCGCCCCTGCGGGCTCGCCTGGTCGCTGCGGCTGGCCATGACGGCATCGAGCTGGTAGCCCTCGGCCCCCGCGTCCCGCGCGAACGCGGCGAAGTCCCCCCCGTACAGCCGGTCCGGCAGGGTGACGAGCATCCGGCGGATGGCTTCCACGGCGGCGTAGAGCTGGCTCCAGTCTGCCGCCGTGGCGAACACCGGCCGGGACAGGTAGCGCACGCCCGGGGCGAACGAGTTGAGCAGGATCTCCGCCGATTCCGCCATGTCGCCGGTCAGCTCGGCCGCGGTGGCTCCCGCCCGGCTGACCTCGTCGAGGTAGCTCGCGGTGAGGGCGGCTCTGTCCATCGAGGGGTCCCTTCGCCGTTCGGCCGCTGCGTGAGAGCGCTACTCGAAACGCTTTCGCAATTCCGTACGGAGCACCTTGCCCTGGGCGTTCCTCGGCAGCGCGTCGACGATCTCCAGCCGGTCCGGCCAGTCCCGGCGAGTCACCTGCTGCTCGTCCAGGTACTGGGTCAGCCCGGTCAGCGTCGGCGGCTCGCCGGCCGGCACCACCACGGCGCAGGCCTTGTCGGACCCGGTTCCGTCCGGGTCCGGGTACGGGATCATCACGACGTCGCTGATCTGCGGGTGCTGGCCGAGGATGGCCTCGATTTCGAGGGTGGGCACCATCAGGCCGTTGGCGCGGACGATCAGGTCGACCCGGCGGCCGGTGAGCCGGATGCCGCCGCGCCCGTCGTCGCGGGCGGTGTCGCCGGTGTCGAACCAGCCGTCGGCGTCCAGGCAGGCGGCGAAGGCGTCGGCCTGGTCGATGTAACCGAGGCAGAGGGATGCGCCACGGATCAGCAGCCGGCCCACCCGGTCACCCGGCGGGGCGTCGATCCGGACCTCGATCCAGTCCACCGGGGAGCCGTCGCTGTGCGCCGCCCAGCCCTCCGGGTCGCCGCTGCGGGTGATCGTGATCGCGCCGCATTCGCTCATCCCGAAGTTGGAGTCGAGCCGCACGTTGAGCACGTCGCGGACCTGCCCGACCAGCGGCGGCGGGACCGGCGCGGAGCCGGTGTTGAGGCAGCGCAGCGAGGAGATGTCGCGCGGCTTGTCGCGCTGCGCGGCGATCATGCCCATGATGTACATGGGCGCGCCGAAGACCAGCGTCACACGGTGCTCGGCGACCAGGTCGAGCAGCAGTTCCATGCTCCTGTTGTCCTGCATGACGCAGGTCGCGCCGAGCGCCACGGGCATCCAGACCGCATAGGCCGAGCCGGCCAGGTGGGTGAGGTAGTGCGGGATCAGGATGGCATCGTCCGGGCCGAGTTCGTAGATGTCGGAGAAGGCCCTGGTGGAGGCGTACATCGTGTTGTAGGAGTGGGCGACTCCCTTGGGCCTGCCGGTGGTGCCTGAGGTGAACACGATCTGGCAGACCTCGTCGGGGCCGGGCAGCGGGAGATCGCGCACCGGGTGCGTATCCTCCCAGGGCGTCGTCACGAAGAACTCGTTGAAGTCCACCGCGCCGGTGGCCGCCGCGTCGCCGGTCACGACCCGGTGCACAAGCGAATCGGGCGCGATCTGGCGGAGCCGTTCGGCGTAGCCGGTGCCCTCGTAGCTGTCGGGCACAATGGCGACCTTCGCCCGCGTCATCTCGAGCACCAGACGGAGTTCCCGGCCGCCGAACTGGGGAATCACGGTCGCGACCACGGCGCGCAGCCGCGCACAGGCCAGATAGAGCGCAGTGAGCATCCACCAGTTCGGCAAGTGGACCACCACGATGTCGCCCTGGCCGACACCAAGCTCGGTCAGCGCGGCGGCGAACCGGTCAACGGTGGCCGCGAGCTGGCTGTAGCTCAGCGTCCTGGCATGCACTCCGTCCTCGTAGGCGATCACCGCAGGCGCCTGTGGCCGCTCGCGAACGGCCCGGGCCAGATCGTCCAGGAAGGTTTCCCGCCGCCACCAGCCATGCTCATAGAACTCGGCCGAACGCGCCGGCCCGGCCGGTATCAAGCTGTCCCACATAGTCATGCCCCTTCGTAACTTGAGGGGATGATATCGGGGGAATTGTTCCCGGGGCAGGCGGGTGGCCGAGCCGCGTGTGCCCCGGCGCGCACCGCACGCGTCCGGGGGCACACGCACCGGCTGGCGCCGGCTCAGCTGTCGGCGGAGTCCTTCGCCACCTTCTCGGCCAGGTGCGCGGGCAGCGGCTCGTGGCGCAGGTACCTCCGGCTGAACGAGCCGGTGCCGTGCGACAGCGAGCGCAGGTCGATCGCGTACCTGATGATCTCCAGCTCCGGTATCTCGGCCTTGACCAGGGTGCGCCCGGAGCCGACCGGCTCGGTGCCGATCACCCGGCCGCGCCGCGACGACAGGTCGGACATGACGCCGCCCACGTAGTCGTCGGCGACCAGCACCGACACCTCATCCACCGGTTCGAGCAGGACACCCTTGCCCTTCTCCACGGCGTCCCTGAGCGCGGCGCGGCCGGCCTTCTGGAAGGCCATGTCCGAGGAGTCCACCGAGTGCGCCTTGCCGTCGTACAGGGTGACCCGGATGTCCACCATGGGATAGCCGGCAATGACCCCCTGCTCCATCTGGGACCGGATGCCCTTTTCCACCGAGGGGATGAACTGCCGGGGGACCACGCCGCCGACGATCTTGTCCACGAACTCGAAACCGCTGCCGGAGGGCAGCGGCTCGATCTCGATGTGGCAGATGCCGAACTCGCCGTGGCCACCGCTCTGCTTGACGTTGCGGCCCAGGCCGTTGGCCTTGCCCGCGACGGTCTCGCGCAGCGGCACCCGCAGGTCGACGGTCTCCACCGCGACCCCGTACCGGTTGGCCAGGCGGTCCAGCATCAGGTCGGAGTGGGCCTCACCCATGCACCAGAGCACGAGCTGGCGGGTGTCGGCGTTCATCTCCATCCGCAGCGTCGGGTCCTCGGCGACCAGCCGGCCGAGCGCCTGGGACATCTTGTCCTCGTCGGCCTTGGACTTGGCCGTGATCGCGACCGGCAGCAGCGGTTCGGGCATGGACCAGGGCTGCATGAGCAGCGGCTTGGCCGGGTCGGAGAGCGTGTCGCCGGCCTCGGCGGTGCCCAGCTTGGCCACGGCGCAGATGTCACCGGCCGGGCAGGCGGAGATCGGCCGCTGCTGCTTGCCCAGCGGTGAGGTGAGCGCGCCGACGCGCTCGTCGGTGTCATGGTCGGCGTGGCCGCGCTCGGCCATGCCGTGGCCGGACACGTGCACGCTGGCGTCGGGGCGCAGCGTGCCGGAGAACACCCGGACCAGGCTGACCCGTCCCACATACGGATCGGATGTGGTCTTGACCACCTCGGCCAGCAGCGGGCCCTTGGGGTCACTGGTCAGGCCGCTCACCGGCTTGCCGTCGAGGGTGGTCACGGCGGGCAGCGGGTGCTCGCTGGGCGACGGGAACGCCTGGGTCATGATTTCCAGCAGCTCGGTCAGGCCGATGCCGCGGGTGGAGGCGGTGGCAAGGACCGGGTAGAAACTGCCCAGCGCGACGGCCTTCTCCAGGTCCTCGATGAGCACCTTGGGGTCGATGTCCTCACCGGACAGGTACCTGTCCATGAGGCTCTCGTCCTCGCTCTCCTGGATGATGCCCTCGATCAGCGAGCCGCGCAGCGCCTCCATCCGGTCGGTGTAGCCGGGCTCGGGGTCGCGCTCGGTCCGCTCGCCGCCGGAGTAGTCGTAGAAGCGCTCGGAGAGCAGGCCGATCAGCCCGCGCGGGCCGTCGTCCCCGGTCACCGGCAGGTACAGCGGCGCCACCGAGTCGCCGAACGCCTCACGGCAGGCGGCCAGCGCCTCGTCGAAGTCGCCGCGCTGGTGGTCGAGCTTGGTGATGACGACGGCGCGCGGCATCCCGACGCTGGCGCACTCCTCCCACAGCATCCTGGTCAGGCCGTCCACGCCCTCGGCAGCCGAGACGGTGAACAGCGCGGCGTCCGCGGCCCGCAGGCCGGCCCGCAGATCGCCGGTGAAGTCGGCGTAACCGGGGGTGTCCAGGAGGTTGACCTTGATTCCCGCGTGAACGACCGGGGCCAGCGAGAGGTTGACCGACCGCTGCTGCCTGACCTCGACCTCGTCGTAGTCGCTGACCGTGCTGCCGTCTTCCACCCGGCCCGCCCGCTGGATGGTGCCGGTGAAGGCGAGCAGGGCCTCCACGAGAGTTGTCTTGCCCGCTCCCGAATGGCCGACCAGCGCGACGTTGCGCACGTCGCCTGAACCCGGCTGGCCGGCCGCCTGTGGGCCGCCCGCGGCTCCCACACCCATCTTGTCCGCCACTGGCGTCGCCTCCTGTTAAATTCCATCCGGCTTTCTGCACAACCACCTTTTACCTGTTGGCCGCCGGCCACAACCCCTGCGCCAACTCTGGTAGATCTATCGCAGCCTGCCGGAAGCCCGCGACCCCGTCCTGGCAGGCTTCCGGCCGTCCCGCCAGTAGTATTCGGACGCCATGCTGAACATGATCCGGCCCGTGCTCGACCGGGTGACGACCCCCGCCGGGCGGGCGCTTGCCCGCACGCCGATCACCCCGAACGCCATCACGGTGATCGGCGCCCTGGGCGTCTCGGCCGGGGCGCTCGCCCTGTTCCCGGCCGGCGAGCTGTTCGCGGGCACCATTGTCTGCACGTTCTTCGTGCTCGCCGATATGCTGGATGGTGCGCTGGCCAGGGTCAAGGGAACGAGCGGGCCGTGGGGCGCCTTCCTTGACTCCACCCTCGACCGGGTGGCGGACGCGTCGGTGTTCGGCGGGCTGATGCTGTGGTTCATGTTCGGCGGCCATAGCAGGCTGCTGGCCGGGGTGGCACTGTTCTGCCTGGTCTCCGGGATGCTGGTGTCGTATGCGAAGGCGCGCGCCGAGGGCCTGGGCTACCGCTGCGACGTCGGCATCGCCGAGCGCAGCGAGCGGCTGCTGATCGGGCTCGTCGCGGCCGGCCTGTCCGGTCTCGGCGTGCCTTATGTCCTGGCCATCGGGCTGTGGAGCCTGGCAGTGCTGAGCGCCGTGACGTTCGGGCAGCGGGTGGTCGCGGTCCGGCAGGCTTCGCGAGCGGGAAAAGGCGGGGAGGGCTGATGCCGACGATCAGCGAACGGCTGACCGATCTGGCGTACGGGCTCGGCTGGAAGCTGGTGTGCAAGGCGCCGGAGTCCTGGGCGGAGGGCGCGTTCATGTTCGCCGCCGACGTCGCCTGGCGCCGGCAGGGGCCGCGGGTGCAGGTGCTGGAGGGGAACCTGCGCCGGGTCCTCGGCCCGGACGCCGACGGCAAGCAGCTTCGCGCCCTGTCCCGGGATGCGATGCGTTCCTACGCGCGCTACTGGCTGGAAGTCTTCCGGCTGCCGGTGATCAGCCGCGAGCGGATCCTGGCGGACATGCGGTGCACCGGCGAGGAGCAGGCGGCCTTCGAGCACATGGCGGCCGGCCGCGGGGTGATCTTCGCGTTGCCGCACATGGGTAACTGGGAGCACGCCGGCGCCTGGATCGTGGCCCGCGGCGCGGACCGGCTGACCACGGTTGCCGAGCGGCTCAAGCCGGAGTCGGTGTACGACAAGTTCGTCGCGTTCCGGGAGAGCCTGGGCATGGAAGTGCTGCCCGCCACCGGCGGGGTGAGCCGGTTCGGCGTGCTCGCCCAGCGGCTGCGCGAGGGCCGCCTGGTCTGCCTGCTGGCCGACCGGGACGTCACCGGGGCCGGCATCGAGGTGGATTTCTTCGGTGAGAAGGCCAGGATGATGGGCGGTGCCGCGGCGCTGGCCGTGCAGACCGGCGCGGCGCTTATGCCTGTCACACTGTGGTATGAGGGTGCGTGCTGGGGGGCCCACATCCACAAGGAGCTTCCGGTGCCCGGTGCGGGAACGAGGCAAGAGCAGACAGCGGCGATGACCCAGCAGCTGGCCACCGTCTTCGAGGACGCCATCAGGGCGCACCCCGCGGACTGGCACATGCTGCAGCGGGTTTTCCTCAGCGACCTGGACCAGGCGCGGCTGGCCGCGTCGGTGGCCAAGGTGAAGGCCGCCGGGGGCGAGGCCGGGGACAGCGCATGAGGATCGGCCTCGTCTGCCCGTACACGTGGAACGTACCCGGCGGGGTACAGCAGCACATCAGGGACCTGGCCGAAGCGCTGATCGACCTGAACCACGAGGTGTCGGTGATCTCGCCCGCCGACGACGACGTCCCGCTGCCCGGCTACGTGGTGCCCGCCGGGCGGGCGGTGCCGGTCCCGTACAACGGCTCGGTGGCCAGGCTGTCGTTCGGCTTCCTGTCCGCCAGCCGGGTGCGCCGGTGGGTCAGGGACGGCGACTTCGACGTGCTGCACGTGCACGAGCCGGCCGCGCCGAGCCTGTCGCTGCTGGCCTGCTGGGTGGCGACCGGGCCGATCGTGGCAACCGTGCACACGGCCAATCCCCGGTCCAGGGTGATGCACGCCGCCGAGCCCATGCTGCAGTCGGCCCTGGAAAAGATAAGCGCGAGAATCGCCGTCTCCGAGGCGGCTCGCACGACGCTGGTTGAGCATCTCGGCGGTGACGCGGTTCTCATACCGAACGGCGTTGCCGTCAACCGTTATATCAAGGCGGATCCGCTGGCTGGCTGGCCAGGGCCGGGCGGGGCGATCGGCTTCCTGGGCCGGCTGGACGAGCCGCGCAAGGGCCTGGCCGTGCTGCTGCGCGCGTTCGAGTCGCTCGGCCCGCAGCGGCCGGGGCTGCGGCTGCTCGTCGCCGGCCCCGGCGACGCGCAGGAAGCACTCGCCAAGGTCAGCCCGCAGTTGCGGGACCGGATCGTGTTCCTCGGCCAGGTGAGCGAGGAGGACAAGGTCCGCGCGCTGCACTCGGTCGACGTGTTCTGCGCGCCCAACACCGGCGGCGAGAGCTTCGGGATTGTGCTGGCCGAGGCGATGGCGGCGGGGGCGCCGATCGTGGCGAGCAACCTGGAGGCATTCAACCGGGTGCTGCGCGGCGGCCAGGCGGGCGAACTGTTCGCCGTGGGCGACGCGGCCGATCTGGCCCGGGCCGCGGGCCGCCTCCTTGACGACCCGCGGCGGCAGGCCAGCCTGTCGGCGGCCGCGTCCGAGGCGGTCCGCGGCTATGACTGGCCGGTGGTGGCGCGCGACGTGGTCCGGGTGTACGAGACCGTGGTCTCAGGCACCAGCCTGGTACGGGTGGCGGCGGTGGCCGCTCGCGGCCGGTAGCCATGTTCGCGGACATCTTCCTGGTCATCGCGGCCGCGGTGCTGGTCGGCGTCTACGTGTCGTGGCGGGCGGGCAGGCTGGACCGGCTGCACGCGCGGGTCGAGGCGGCCAGGGCCGCGCTGGACGCGGCCCTGCTGCGGCGCAACTGCGTCGCGGTCGAGCTCGCCTCATCCGGGCTGCTGGACCCGGCCACCAGCGTGCTGCTCGCCGAGGCCGCGCACGACGCCAGGACCGGGACCAGGCCGCGTGAGCTGGCCGAGAGCGACCTGTCCCGGGCGCTGCGGGCGGCGTTCGGCCAGCCCGGGTTCCGGGTGGCGCTGAGCGGTTCCGGCGGTGCCGAGGAACTGCTGACCGAGCTGGAGGCCGCGGCCCACCAGGTCTTTCTGGCCAGGAAGTTCTACAACGACGCGGTGGCCGCTACCAACGCGGCACGGCGGCGGATTCTGGTCAGGGTACTGCGGCTGTCCGGCCGCGCGGCGGCCCCGGAGTTCTTCGACATCGACGATTCGCTGGTGGCCGCCGCCGAGGGCGACGGCGCCGACATGCCCCACCTGACGGGGTGATCGCGCCTCCCGTCAGATGGGGCATCCGTGCTAGCTCCCAGGTCCACAGCTAGCTCTGGCTGTTAGCGTGCGCAGGCCATGCGCGGGCTAGCTAGCTTAGAGCGGGGACTAAGTTGTGGCCGGCATTGCGCCCGGCTTCGAGCCGCTGATGAAGCAAGCAGAAATAACCCCCCTGGGTGTTATGTCTGCATTGCCCAAAACATTGCCAAAGCAATCGCTTGTTGGCAAGAGTGGCCGAGGCCAACTTCTGGGGTTATTTTTCACATGCCGCCGGGGCGTTCCGTGGCTGAGTGGTCTGGCCCGCCCAGAGCCCGGTCGTAGTGCTGCTGCCTGGACTAGCTAAGAGTGACGGTCAGAACCGACTTTGAGCCCTTGATGAAGAACTTGGCCTTGGCCCCCTTCGGGCCCGAGCCGCAGATCGCGGCCTTGGTGTGGGCCTTGACCACGCCGAGCTTCGTCTTGGGATTGGTGCCGACCTTGACCAGAATGGTCTCGGCCACGGACTCCTTGTTGGTGATGCTGAAGGTGAAGTTGGTCGCGGAGCAGGTGCCGCTGACCGGTGGGCCGGTCAGCGAGGTGGGGTGCCACGCCGCTGGCGTCCCCTTGATGGTGGTGTTCGGTCCGGTGACCGAGGGCGCGGCGGCCATGCGTGCGGTGAGCGGTGCCACGGATGCCGAGGCGGGCACTGCGAACCCGGCGGCAGCGGTCATCGTGAGCATGCCGATCGCCGCGACGCGGCCCAGTGAGTTCCTGATCGAGAGCAAGATGTTCCCCTTCGCTTCGTCTTGTCCTGCCGTGCCCACGGCGGGGCAGGTGTTGTGCACACTCCGGACGAGCGCAGACCGCAGACCAGTATCGCTCTCGGTGCCGGGACTTTGCCAGGGTGAAATCGCCGGCGGCCGGGCCGCGGCCCGCGCGGCGGCACCCCGAACCCGGAACTAACATGTGAAGACCAGCCACAAGGGATGCAAGCGAGGTTCTGACAGTGCCTGAGACCACATCCGACCAGAGGTTCCCCGGCGGCGCTGGGCGAAGCGCGCAGACGGGGACGGCGCGAGTCAAGCGGGGCATGGCCGAGATGCTCAAGGGCGGCGTGATCATGGACGTGGTCACCCCGGACCAGGCCAAGATCGCCGAGGACGCCGGAGCGGTCGCCGTGATGGCGCTGGAACGGGTGCCCGCCGACATCCGGGCGCAGGGCGGCGTGGCCAGGATGAGCGACCCGGACATGATCGAGCAGATCATCGGGGCGGTGTCCATCCCGGTGATGGCCAAGTGCCGGATCGGTCACTTCGTCGAGGCGCAGGTGCTCCAGTCCATCGGGGTGGACTACGTCGACGAGTCCGAGGTGCTCACCCCGGCCGATGAGGCGCACCACGTGGACAAGTGGAAGTTCACCGTGCCGTTCGTGTGCGGGGCCACCAACCTGGGCGAGGCGCTGCGCCGGATCGCCGAGGGCGCCGCGATGATCAGGTCGAAGGGCGAGGCGGGCACCGGCAACGTGATCGAGGCGACCAGGCACATGCGCCAGATCGGCGGCGAGATGCGCCGGCTGTCCGGGCTGTCGCCGGACGAGCTGTACACGGCCGCCAAGGAGCTGAGCGCGCCGTACGAGCTCGTCGCCGAGGTCGCCGCGGCGGGCAAGCTCCCGGTCGTGCTGTTCACCGCCGGCGGGATCGCCACCCCGGCCGACGCCGCGATGATGATGCAACTCGGAGCCGAGGGTGTGTTCGTCGGCTCGGGCATCTTCAAGTCCGGCGACCCGGCGACGCGGGCCGCCGCCATCGTCAAGGCCACCACGTTCTACGAGGATCCCGACGTGATCGCCAAGGTGTCCCGCGGACTCGGCGAGGCCATGGTCGGGATCAACCTGGACACCCTTCCGCCCGAGCAGCACTACGCAGGGCGTGGATGGTGACGCAGGGCGCGCCACTCATCGGCGTCCTCGCTCTGCAGGGCGACGTCGCCGAGCACATCAGGGCGCTGACCGAGGCCGGGGCCGCGGCGGTGGCCGTCCGCACGCCCGGGCAGCTCGACGAGGTCGGCGGCCTGGTCATCCCGGGCGGAGAGTCCACCACCATCTGGAAGCTGGCGGTGGCCTTCGACCTGATGGAGCCGGTCCGCAAGCGGATCGCGGGCGGGCTGCCCGCTTTCGGAAGCTGCGCCGGGATGATCATGCTGGCGGACGAGATGACCGGCCGGGCGGTCGGCCAGGAGACGTTCGGCGGGATCGACATGACCGTGCGGCGCAACGCGTTCGGCCGCCAGGTGGACTCGTTCGAGAGCGACATCAGCCTGCGGGGAATCAGCGGCCCCCCGTTGCGCGCTGTATTCATCAGGGCGCCGTGGGTTGAGCGGGCCGGGCCGGGTGTCGAGATACTCGGCGAGGACCCCCGCACCGGTAGGATCGTCGCGGTCCGCCAGGGGCCACTTCTCGCCACGGCGTTCCATCCCGAGCTGACGCCGGACAGGCGATTGCATCAGCTATTCGTGCAAATCGTGAGAGAACAGGAACATTCATGAGCGGCCACTCCAAGTGGGCGACCACAAAGCACAAGAAGGCGGTGATCGACGCCCGGCGTGGCAAGCTCTTCGCCAAGCTGGTCAAGAACGTCGAGGTAGCGGCGCGCAGTGGCGGCGGCGACCCGGCCGGGAATCCCACCCTGTTCGATGCGATCCAGAAGGCCAAGAAGAACTCGGTGCCCAACGAGAACATCGACCGGGCGGTCCGGCGCGGAGCCGGGCTGGAGAGCGGTGGCGCGGCCTACGAGGCGGTCACCTACGAGGGATACGCCCCCGGCGGGGTCGCGGTCCTCGTCCAGTGCCTGACCGACAACAGGAACCGGGCGGCCTCGGACGTGCGTACCGCACTGACCCGCAACGGCGGCTCGATGGCCGACCCCGGCTCGGTGTCGTACCTGTTCCACCGCAAGGGCGTGGTCATCGCGAACAAGGCCGGTGGCAACGGCGCCGAGGTGACCGAGGACGACGTGCTGACCGCGGTGCTCGACGCGGGCGCGGAAGAGGTCAACGACCTGGGCGAGACGTTCGAGGTGATCAGCGAGCCGACGGACCTGGTAGCCGTGCGCACCGCACTGCAGGAGGCCGGGATCGACTACGAGTCCGCGGAGGCGGCGTTCCTGCCGACCATGGAGGTCCCGCTGGACGAGGAGCACGCGCGCCGGGTGTTCCGGCTGATCGAGGTGCTCGAGGACTCCGACGACGTGCAGGACGTGTACGCCAACTACTCGGTCAGCGACGAGGTCATGGAGAAACTCGGCTGAACCGCCGCCAGCAGGAGCCGGCGATCCGCCTGGAATTACTTTCTGTAATCAGAGGCAGTTCCGTCTCTACAGTGAGATACGAAACTGTAACTGATCGTAGTAGCCGCTGGTTGCGATCGGTAACACTTGTGGCCGGTTGCTGATCGGCGGCATATTACCTGTGCGTGTGTGCATGTTCCGCACCTGTGAGCGTGACGGATGTGACATACGGGGACAAAGGGACTGGCGGTTCGGTGCCGAATGAAGTCCGAAGAGGCGAATTAGATCTTTTGGGGTTCCTTACGCAACCACCGAGAGTTACGCTCATCGAGAACAGGCGGCATTTGGAGTAGCTTCAACGAGGGAGCGGACACATATGTTCCGAAAGATCCGTACTTTCTGGTTGGTGGCCGTCCTCGCCATGCTGGCGGGCACATTAGCCACCACGGCGCCTGCTGTTGCCAACGCTGGCACCGCAACCGCGAACGCCAAGGAGATCGGCTACCTGGGCACGGCGTACGGGACGCGGGTCATGGTCGGCTCGACCGTGACATCCGGGCGCTCCGCGGTGTCCACGCTGGGCTGCACGTCGATGGCCGGCGTGACGCATTCCAACACCGTGGCCTCGGTCGGTGTGCCGGAACTCAGCACCGGCACGATCGACACCAGCGTCTCATCCGAGGAGACCAGCACCGGATTCGCGACCACCAGCAGCTCCACCATCCAGAACGTCAACGCGCTCAGCGGCCTGATAACGGCCACCGCGGTGCAGTCGGTCAGCACCACCAGCAAGGACAAGAAGACCGGCAAGTTCAGCACGAGCGCGGCGGGCACGCAGTTCATCGGCCTGACTGTGGCCGGGGTCCCGGTCAGCGCGACACCGCCGCCGAACACCAAGCTCTCGCTGCCCGGCGTCGGTTACGTGGAACTGAACCAGCAGGCCTCGCACGTCTCCACGACCAAGGCGAGCCTGCGGGTCATCGGGCTGCACATCGTGGTGACGCTGTCCACCCCGCTTGCGCCGCTCGGCACCCAGATCGACGTGGGCTTCGCCGCCAGTGGCCTCGGCGGCCCGGTGGCCGGCCTGCTGGACGGGCTCGCCTACGGCGCGAACGCCAACGTGGGCGGCGTGGTCATCGCCGGCAACGAGTTCCCGGAAACGCTGTCCTGCCTGGGCACCTCCGGCGCGACCAGGACCAACACCGGCGTCGCGCTGAGCATCCCCGGCGTCCTCACCAGCGGCACGGTGGCCGACACGGTGGAGGGCACGGCCGGCCACAAGAACGCGTCGGCGACGGTGACATCCACCATCCAGGGCCTCAACCTGCTGAGCGGCATCGTGGCAGCGACCGTCATCGAGGCCAACGTCACGGCGGCGGGCAACCCGCCGTCCTACACCGACAACTCCGACTTCCTGGGGCTGACCGTCGCCGGGTTCCCCGGGATCGGCGACAACGTGCCGCCGAACACCAAACTGTCCCTGGCCGGCATCGGCACGCTGTGGCTGCACCGCCGGTTCGAGTTCGCGCACCAGATCAAGGTGATCATGGTCCAGCTCATCGTGACCGTGCCGGACAACCCGACCGGCCTCGCACCGGGCACGACGGTCAACGTGGGTTACGCGCAGGCCAGCGTGGGCTAGGAGGCCTGAGCGCGCGGACGCCCCGCCGGCCGGTCACCGGCCGGCGGGGCGGTCCTTCTTCGGCGGCCCGCTGATCACAAAAATCTTGAAACTCCGCCAGGCTCATTGTCGATATGGCCGGAAGCGGTTCGTGTAGGCGGTGAGAGGCCGGCCAGGGGCGGCCGGCAACTGCCAAGGAGGAACTCAGATGAAGCAGTACCTGATCAGCATGTACCAGCCACACGGTGACCCGCCTCCGCCGGAGATCCTGAACCCGATCATGAGCAACCTCATGGCCCTGCAGCAGGAGCTGAAGGACGCCGGGCGATGGGTGTTTTCCGGCGCGCTGCACAGCCCGGACACGGCCACCGTGCTGCGGGCCGGCGACGGCGACGTGCTTGTCACCGACGGGCCCTACATCGAGGGCAAGGAGTTCATGGGCGGGTTCACGATCATCCAGGCGGAGGACCTCGACGAGGCGCTGGCCTGGGGCCGCAAGTACGCCGAGGCGATCGCCCTGCTGCCGATCGAGGTGCGGCCGTTCCAGGACCGCCCGCCGAGCTGAGGCGGCGGTGGCTCAAGCCGGGCCGGGCCGCTCGCGGCCCGGCCCGAGCGCAGGTGAACGCTCACGTTGGGGGAGGTAACGCCGGTGCGCCGCGGGCCGCGGCGTTGAGAGCCTCGCGCAGGCGGCCGCCGTATTTGTCCAGCAGGGCGGTGGCCTGGTCGGGGTCGAGCCGGCAGGAGGCGACGATGCAGGCCACCTTGGGCCGCCAGCTACTGACCATCAGCGCGCGGCGGGCCTCATGGTCGGGCAGGCCGGTGATCTCGGAGACGATCCGGATCGCCCGCTGGCGCAGCTTGTAGTTGGTCGGCCGCACGTCCACCATGAGGCTGCCGTAGGTCTTGCCCAGCCGGACCATCGCCGCCGTGGAGATCGTGTTCAGGACGATCTTCTGCACGGTGCCGGCGTTCATCCGGGTCGAGCCGGCGATCGCCTCCGGGCCGACCCGGATCTCGATCGGGTACTGGGCCAGCTTGCCCAGCGGGGTGCCCTCGTTGCAGGCCAGGCAGGCGGTCGGCGCGCCCAGCTCGTTGGCCCGGCGCATGGCGCCCAGCACGAACGGGGTGCGGCCGCTGGCCGAGATGCCCAGCACCGCGTCCCGTTCGGAGACACCCAGCCGGTCCAGCGCGTCCGCGCCCGCCCGCGGGTCGTCTTCCACGTTTTCCACCGACCGGCCGAAGGCCTGCTGCCCACCGGCCAGCACGGCGGCGATCGTGCCGTCGGGGACGCTGAAGGTGGGCGCGGCCTCAGCCGCGTCCAGCATGCCGATCCGCCCGGCCGTGCCCGCGCCCACGTAGATCAGCCGCCCGCCGATCGCCAGCCGCTTGACCACGGCCTCGACCACGCGCGCGATCTGCCCGGACGCCTCGGCTACCGCATCGCCCGCCCGTCTTGCCTGCGAGGTCAGAAGCTGCACAAGCTCGGGCACGGGCAGCCGGTCGAGGTCGCTGAACTCGGAGCCGGCCTGCTCGGTCCCGAGCCGGGCGAGATGAGCGGCGTCGCGGGTCGTCAAAACGTGCCTCCACGGGGAGGTAGGAACTCACCGCGTCTCCATGGCAGTACGGAACGTTCACAAGACGCCGGTGGTGACTTTGATACCTAAGCCTAGTGGCCAAGTGGGCCGATCGTTGAGGACCTTGGTCCCTGGTTTTCGGCGCGCCCAGCGCTGCATGCAAGCGATTGTGGAGGTGATCGCTGTAGGCTGATCGCCGAGTAACGCAAAGCGGCCATCTACCGATGGCTGGGGGAAGCCGGTTAAATTCTGGCGGGCCATGTGTAACTGGCACCGGGCGGCTGCCAGCCGCTAAGCCTGAGCACTGGACGGCCTGCCGAGGTTGCCGTCATGACGGTCCCGCGCCCGCCGAGGCGGGCGGAGGAAGAAAGTCACAGGCGGTCAACGGTGATTGGAGGTTGGGGGGAATGGCTGGGAGGCGATCCGCCACGGCGCGGCGCCCGGCGTCTTCTGCCGGACGGCACGGCGGTCAGGCGAACGAACCCGAGGGGCCTGCGGATGTCGTCGTACGCATCCGCGCGTTGATGCCGAGCCTGGCCCCGGCCGAGCAGCGCGTTGCCCGGCTGGCGGTCAGCGACCCCGGCAAGGCAGCGCGATGGACCATCTCCGAGTATGCCGAGCGCGCGCAGACGTCCGGCACCACGATCATCCGGTTCTGCCGGGCGATCGGGCTGGACGGGTACCCCGCCCTGCGGATCGCGCTGGCCGCCACCGCCGGGCACGGCGCCGCCGGGACGTGGCGTTCGGTGTCCGGTGACATCGCCCCGGACGACGACATCGCCACCGTGGTGCGGAAGGTGGGCCACGCGGACGCGCAGGCGGTCGAGGAGACAATAGGCCAGATCGACTTCGAACTGCTCGGCAAGGTGGTCGACGCGCTGATCGGCGCGCGGCGCATCGACATCTACGGCGTCGGCGCCAGCGGCCTGGTCGCCCGGGACCTGCAGCAGAAGCTGCACCGGCTCGGGAAGATCGTCTACGCCTGGACCGACACGCACATGGCACTCACCTCGGCCGCCATGCTGGGCGCCGAGGACGTGGTCATCGGCATCTCCTACACCGGCACCACGATGGACACCATCGACCCGATGAAGGTGGCCAAGGCCAACGGGGCGCTGGCGATCGCGCTGACCAACCATCCCCGCTCGGCGCTGGCCGGGGCGGCGGACCTGGTGCTGACCACGGCGGCCAGGGAGACCACGTTCAGGACCGGCGCGATGACCAGCAGGATCGCGCAGTTCACCGTGATCGACTGTGTCTTCGCCCTGGTGGCGCAGCGCAACTTCGAGGAAACGGTGGACGCCCTGGAGCGCACCTACGCCGCCATCGGCCGGCGCCGCACGGCTGGCAAGTAGTTCCGGCTAGAGCGGCGGGGCCGGCAACGGGGGAGCGCAGCGGTCGTGGATGTCTTCGCGGACGCGGCGGATGATGTTGCGGTTGCGGCCGTAGTGCACCTCGTTGGTCAGCAGCACGGCCCAGTGACCGCTGGCCGGGTCGCAGGCGAGGCTCGTGCCGGTGAACCCGGTGTGGGTGATGCTGGTGACCGGCCACCGGCTGCCCAGCGAGTCATGCTGGTCGCCGCGCAGCACCCAGCCCAGGCCGCGCCGGCCGCCGGTGCCCTCGGCCTGGATCCGGCAGGCAACGCGGCGGGTGGCGGGCGCTAGCAGCCTGTCGCTGAGCCAGGCCGCGGTGAGATAGCGGGCCAGGTCGTCGACGGGGGCGAACAGGCCGGCGTGGCCGCTGACGCCGCCACAGAAGCGAGCGTTCTCGTCGTGGACCACTCCGGTGAGCGCGGTGCCGTCCGGCTGCAGTTCGGTGGAGGCCGCCTGGGCGGCCTCCACCGGGTCCGGGCTGAAGCGGGTCCGGGTCATCCCCAGCGGGCCGGTGACGAGCTCGGTGACGGCGGCGTCCAGTGGCGCGCCGGTGACAGCCGTCACGATCCGGCCCAGCAGCATGAACCCGACGTCCGAGTAGAGCGTCCTGGTGCCGGGCGGGTGTTCCAGCGGCGCGGCGAGCAGGGCAGGCTCGGCCTGCTCCGGATCCGGGTAACGGCGCCAGAAGCGGATCTCGGCGGGCAGCCCGCCGGTATGGGCGAGCAGATGCCGCACCGTGACCTCGCCGCGGCCCTGGCCGGTGAACCGGGGGAGGAACCTGGTCACCCGGTCCTCCAGCGCCAGCTCGCCGCGTTCGGCCAGCCGCAGCACGGCTGGCAGGGTGGCCACGACCTTGGTGAGCGAGGCCAGGTCGAACAGGGTGCCGCGGTGCATGGGGCGGCGCGGGCCGCCGTATACCTGGGCGTCGCCGGTCACCGTGACCTCGTCCGGCAGGCCGGGCCCGCCGGTGGCGAAGACCGCGCCGGGAATCTCGCCCGAGCCGACCGCCATGGCCAGCCGCTGCGCGACGGAGCCGTCTGCGCCGCAACCATGCCCTGCCGTGCCTGGACTGCCGGACCCACGCCCTACGGCATCCACGGTCACCAGGGCTTGTTCTGGGCGGCGAGCAGTGCGGCGCCTACCTCGGGTGGGGCCAGCGGGGTTACTGCGGCTGTTGAGCGCTGGAAGGCCTCCCAGAGGGGGGTGATGGCGAACACGCCGCCGGCCGCCGCGACCGGCAGGTCCTGCCCGAGGCGCCGGCGCAGGGCCGTCACCAGGGCGGTGAGCGCCGCCGCTGCGCCGGTGAGGATCGCCAGGGCGACCGGGTCGTGCCCGGCGCACTTGCCCACCAGGGGAGCCAGGCCGGCCAGGAAACTCCGGTCCCCGGGGGCGCGCTGCACCCGGGCCACCATCTCGTCCAGCGACGTGCCCGCCGCCTCGGCCAGGATCTCGCCCAGCGCTGTCGGCGGGCCCAGGCCCTCCGCCGCCGCCAGGGCGGCTCGCAGCGCCTTCTTGCCGATCCAGTAGCCGCTGCCCTCGTCGTCGACGATGTGGCCATGGCCGCCCATGCGCCGCAGGCCGCCGCGCGGGCCGCCCACCGCCACCGCACCGGTCCCGGCCATCACGATGATGCCCGGAGAGCCCAGGAACGCGCCCAGCCAGGCGATCACCCAGTCGGGCGCGGCCTGCGTGGGCACGCCGCTGGCCGCGCTGACGGCGGCGCCGAACCCGGCCGTCGAGCCGGGCTCACGGCCGATCCCGGGGACGCCGGCACCGGCTGCTGCCACGGCCGGGCGGGCGGCGCGGATCAGCTCCGCCATCTGCGCGACGCCGTCCTCGTCCAGCAGGTAGTTGAACGGGCCGCTGTCATAGCGCTGCACGGCCTTCCCGCCGGCCATGAGCACGGCCCGGGTGCCGGTGCCGCCGGCGTCGATGCCGAGGACCGGCGGTGCGCCGTCCAGCGCCGCCGCGATGCGGGCGGCGGCGTCCGCCTGGTTCTGGGGTGGGGTGGGCCCCGAAGTCATGTCGACGATCGTCCAGTGGTTACCACCTGATCGCAAGCTGGCTGCCGGCTGTGGCCGGGGGCGGACCAAGTACGCCGGAAAGCGCCGCCGATGTAGGTCCCCGCTCGCAGGGCGGCCGCCTGCGCGGTAACCCGGTCCATGATGGCCGCCCGCACCTGATCTTCTGCCTGTGCTATGGGACTTGGTTCACGCTTCGTTCATCCGGGCCAGCGAGATGGTGAACCGGGTCAGGCCTGGCCTGCTGGTCAGCGCCACCGTGCCCTGGTGGGCAGTGACCACCGCGTGCACGATCGACAGGCCCAGGCCGGTCCCGCCCGACGTCCGGGTCCGGGCACTGTTGCCACGGACGAACCGGTCGAAAAGGGCGGGCTGCAGCTCGGCCGGGATGCCGGGACCGTCGTCGGTCACCGACAGCTCCACCCGGTCATCGCCCGGCACAGCGAGCCGCACGGTCACCGTGGTTCCGGGCGGCGTGTGTGCCCGGGCGTTGCCCAGCAGGTTGGCGATCACCTGGTGCAGCCGGTGCTCGTCCCCGCGCACCAGCACGGGCTCGCCCGGCAGGTCGAGCACCCAGCGGTGGTCCTGGCCGCAGGCTCGCGCGTCGCTGGTGGTGTCGATGGCCAGCCGGGTGAGATCCACCGGCTCGCTGGCCAGCGGGCGGCCGGCGTCGAGCCGGGCGAGCAGCAGGAGCTCGTCCACAAGGACGCTCATCCGGGCCGACTCCGCCTCCACCCGGCCGAGGGCGTGCGCGATGTCGCCGGGGACCGGGCCGGGATGCCGCCGGGCCAGCTCGGCGTAGCCGCGGATGGCGGCCAGCGGCGTGCGCAGCTCATGGCTGGCGTCCGCGGCGAACCGGCGCAGCCGCGCCTCGCTGTCGGCCCGCCGGGCCAGCGCCGACTCGACGTGCCCGAGCATCCGGTTGAACGCGGCCGAGACCTGGCCGACCTCGGTGCCCGGGCTGGTCTCCGGCACCCGCACCGGCAGCGTGACCGTGCCGTCGGCCAGCGGCAGCTCGGTGACCTGTGAGGCGGTGGCGGCCACCCGGCGCAGCGGGCGCAGCGACATGCGCACCAGCCCGGTACCGAGGAATCCGGCCAGGATCAGCACGACGGCGAACACGGTGAGCTCGGCGGCCTCGACGTCGCGCAGGGTGTCGTTCATGCTCGCCATCGGCATGCCGGTCACCAGTTCGTAGCCGCCGGGCGCCGTCTGGGCGATGAGCCGGTAGGCACCGCCCAGGGAATTCATGTCCACGGTGTGCGGCTGGTTGTCGGCCGGCAGGGCGGCCAGCGCGCTCTTCTCCGAGTGGCTGAGGTCGCACTGGCCACGGACCAGGTTCTGGCTGGTCAACCTGCCCCCGCGCAAGCTGGCGTCGAGGGTGCCCGAGGCCTGTCCGGGGAAGATCCCGCAGGGAGCCTGGTCCGGATCCCCGCCCCCGTCGGGCGGGAACCCGTAGCCGGGTGGCGGGCCGCCATGCTTCTGGCAGGCACCCGCGTACACGTTCGCCGACGCCCGGAGCTGATTGTCGAGCTGGATGAGCAGGAACCGGTCGGTGGCCAGGTAGGTGACGCCGCCCACCACCGCGCAGGCCATGGCGAGCAGGGCCAGCAGGCCGGCGATGAGGCGGGCCCGCAGGGAGAGCCCGCCCAGCCAGCGCCCGGTGCGGTTCCGGCCGATGAGGGACGGTGCGGCCGCCCTGCGCAGCCAGCGCCTGGCCCGCGCGCGCCGCCGGGCCAGGACACCCGGGACGGACGGTGCAGCCGCCGGTGACCGGGGGAGGCCGGCCGCGTCGCTCATCAGGGGCCCGGCTTCAGCACGTACCCAACGCCGCGCACCGTGTGGATCAGCGGGTCACGCCCGGCGTCCACCTTTTTGCGCAGGTAGCTGATGTACAGCTCGACCACGTGCGCCTGCCCGCCGAAGTCGTAGCTCCACACGCGGTCCAGTATCTGCGCCTTGGACAGCACCCGGCGGGGGTTGCGCATCAGGAACCTGAGCAGCTCGAACTCGGTCGCGGTGAGGTCGATCAGCTCACCACCCCTGCGCACCTCCCTGGCATCCTCGTCCATGGTCAGGTCGGCGACGGTCAGCTCGTCCTCGCTGTGCTCGCGGGTCAGGCCGGCCCGGCGCAGCAGCCCGCGCAGCCGGGCCAAGACCTCCTCGATGCTGAACGGTTTGGTGACGTAGTCGTCACCGCCGGCGGTGATCCCTGCCACCCGGTCCTCCACGGCGTCGCGGGCGGTGAGGAACAGCACGCACACCCGTGGCTGTTCCTGGCGCAGCCTGCGCAGCACTTCGAGACCGTCGAAGTCGGGCAGCATCACGTCCAGAACCACGGCGTCCGGCCGGAACTCCCTGGCCACCCGCACCGCGCTCAGGCCGTCGGCGGCGGTGCGGATGTCCCAGCCCTCGAACCGCAGCACGCTGGACAGCAGCTCGGCCAGGCTGGGCTCGTCATCGACGACCAGCACCCGGATGGGGCTGCCGGTGTCCTGACCGCCTCCGGCTGGGGTGCCTGACCTGGTGGCCGGGCCGGGTGAGCTGGTGATGCTCATGATCGCTCGCCTCTGCTTTCGTCCGGGCAAGCCTCAAATATGCGGGACCAGGAGCAACGCTTCCTCTGTTTTTCCTCTCAACTTGCTCTGAACAGTGCGCGGGCGGGACCGCTCCCGGGCGTCCCCGCCCGCGCCGGAACCACACCTTACGGCAGGCGTCAGGCGGCGGCCGGCCACCCGGCCACCGTGTGCACCCGGCCGTCCAGCGCGACCAGCCGGGCCGGCAGGCGGAGCGAGGCCAGCCACTCCTTCGCGTGCCGTCCACGGATCATCGCCGCCGTGCTGGCGGCGCTGGCGAACGTGCAGGTCGCGGCGGCGACCGAGACCGTCCGCCAGAACGGTGCCGCCGGGATCCCGCCCCGCGGGTCGAGTATGTAGTGCAGCGGGTCCACCCGCCAGCGCCGGGCGGACCGGCTGGACGTGGCCAGGCCGCCATCGTAGATGGCCACGATGGTGACTGCCTTGGGGCGTGGTTGCGGCGAAGAGGTTGCCGTAGGGCGTGGTTCGGGCAGATAAGGCACCGCGACATCCTGGACCCGGATCCGCCAGCCTCCGGCCGGGACCTGGCCGGCCACGGCGATGTCGCCGCCGAGGCCGACCAGCACGCCGCAGCCGAGCGTTCCGGCGAGCCGCCCGGCGCAGCGGTCCACGGCCCAGGCACGCGCGGTCGCGCTCAGATCGAGGTGGGTCATGGGCGGCAGCCACAGCAGCCGCGCCCTGACGTCCAGCCGGACCTGCCGCCAGCCGGGATCCGGCTTGAAGAACGCGGCGAGCTCCGGCTCGCTGGCCGCCTCGGGCGGGAACCGGCCGGGACCGGAGTACTCGCCGACGGTCGGGTCGATGTCACCGCCGGTGAGCTGGGCCGTGCGCAGCGCCGCCGCGATCGCCTCGGCGAGCAGCGGGCCGACCCGGACCGGGCCGGCGCCGTGGCGGGGCTTGCCGGCGAGCAGGGCCAGCTCGGAGTCGGGGCGCAGGCCGTTGCAGGCGGCGTCGATCGCGGCCAGTTCGCTCGCCAGCATCGCCCGGCCACGTTCCAGCCGCGCCGGGTCGGTGACCACGAACTGGACGGAGGCACCGAGGGCCGTCCAGCCGGCCGGAGTATGCGCGTCAGGGCAGTCCGTGCCCGCCGGCATCAGAACGCCGCGGATGTGGCGTGGCTCGGCGCACGGCTCGCGGTCGGCGCGGTGACCGGCGGGGCGAATCCGCTCGCCGGCCGCGGCCCGCCCGGCGGCGCGACCCGGGCGCCGGGCACGGCCATCCTCGGGGACCTCGCCAGGCCCGGTTTCACCCTTCGCGCGGAGGCTGGGCGCCCGGGCTGTGTGAAGGCAACCGGGCTGCCGGTGGCGGTGCCGTTGGCACCCACTCCGCGAGAGATCCCAGCACCCGCTCCGGCCGGATGAAGCTTCGGCCGGCGACGGTACCCCGTGGCGGGGGAGGGATCCCAGTGACGGATGTCCATCGTGGGCCTCCAGGCTCTATCTTTGTCCCCTCGGTAAAACGAAAGTCTGGCCCGAAGTTCTCCAGGATTCCTGTGTGCATCCTCGGAGATTGCTATGGGCCTGGTCACCGTCCTGCCGGCTGGCCGTCGCGACGGGGCTGGGTGCTCCGTAAGAGAAACCCTGAGTCCGCCGTTACGGTGCGGGCCGGCCCCGGGGCGCCGGCCGGCGACGGAGGGCGGAAACGGCTCAGCCGAATGCCGCGGCCAGGGTGAATCCGGCCAGCACGACCATGAGCGCGGCGGCCGCCCTGGTCAGCAGGTTGACCGGGATCAGCCGCAGCAGGCCCCGGCCGCCGGTGACGGCCACCACGGCGACCGACCACAGCCCTGCGACGGCACCGGCCCCGACCGCGATGGGATCGTGGTACCTGGCGGCCAGGTTGGCGATGAGGAGCTGGGTCAGGTCGCCGAACTCGGCCACCAGGATCACCACGAAGCCGGTCGCCGCCACCGCCCAGAACGCCCGGGGGTTCCGGTCCGGCCCGGTCTCATCCTGGGTCTGCGGCCGCTTGACCACGAGGACCGCCGCGCTGCCGATGAACAGCAGGGCCACCACGATCGCGAGTGTGCGATGCGGCAGCAGGCCGAGCAGGCTGCCCGCGACCACGGCCAGGACCACGTGCACGGTGAACCCGGCCGCTATCCCGCAGAGCACGGGCAACGACCGGAACCTGGTGCCCAGCACGAGGCTGGCCAGCGCCGTCTTGTCCGGCAGTTCGGCCAGGATGACGACGGCGAAGGTGGTCAGGGCGACCGCGATGCTCGTCACTCGCCGTGGTCAGCCGGGTCGGCACCGTCCTCGGGTAGCGGCAGCTCGAACCAGACGGCCTTGCCGGCTTGTGTCCGCCTGGTGCCCCAGCGCTGCGCGAGCTGGCTCACCACGTGCAGGCCACGGCCGCTCTCCGCATCGTCGTCGGCGTTGCGCAGCCTGGGCATGGCCGCGGCGTCGTCGAATACCTCACAGACCAGCGCGTTGTCCAGGATGAGCCGGAGCGAGATCTCGCCGGTGGCATAGGCGATCGCGTTGGTCACGAGCTCGGACACCAGCAGCTCGGCGGTGCTGGCCGCATCGGCCAGGTCCCACTTCTCCATCTGGTCGCTGACCAGATGGCGGGCCTGGCGCACCGAGGACGCCTCGGTGGGCAGCGTCCACGAGGCGTGATGCCCGTCCGGGATGCGGCTGAGCCGGGCGAGCAGGACCGCGATGTCGTCCCGCTGGACGTCGGAATACACGCCGTCCAGCGTGGCCTTGCACAGGTCCTCCAGCGGGCGGGTCGCCGATCCCGCGCCGAACACGCGGCGGAGCCGGGTCAGGCCATCGTCGATGTCCCGCGTCCGGTTCTCCACCAGCCCATCGGTGTACAGCACGAACAGGCTGCCGTCGTCGATCTCGAACTGCCTGCTCTCGATCGGCCCGCCGCCGATGCCGAGCGGCGGCGCGGGCGGGACGCTCAGGAACGTGCTGCTGCCGTCCGGCTTGACCAGCAGCGGCGACAGGTGGCCCGCCGACGCCACCTCGCAGGTACCGCTCACCGCGTCGAAGATGGCGTACACGCAGGTCGCGAAGTGCGGCTCGCGTTCGCCCAGCGTCTGCATCAGCTCATCGAGCTGCTGCAGCGCCTCGGCGGGTGCCAGTTCGAGCCCGGCCAGGGTGTGGATCGCCGCCCGCAGCCTGCCCATGGTGACCGCGGCGTGCACACCGTGCCCGGCCACGTCGCCGATCACCAGGGCGACCCTGGCCCCGGGCAGGGCGATGGACTCATACCAGTCACCGCCGACCTCGATCAGCTTGCTGCCCGGCAGGTAGCGGTGCCGCACCTCGACGGACGACGGCGCGGACAGCCCGGTGGGCAGCAGGCTGCGCTGCAGGGTGAGGGCGGTGGCACGCTCCCGGCTGTAACGGCGGGCGTTGTCGATGAACAGGGCGGCACGGGAGGCGAACTCCATGCCGATCTCGATGTCGTACGGGTCGAACTTGCGGTACCCGGGCTTGCGCAGGCAGACGATGAAGCCGAGGTTGGTTCCCCTGGCGATCAGCGGGAGCAGCAGCATGGACGACCCGGCCAGCAGGTCGGCCACCGGCTTGCGCCGCCAGGCCCCGGCGATCTCCGCGGCGCCGTCCGCCGACAGCGAGGGCTCCAGGACGGGGGCGCCGCTGTCCAGGCAGCGCACGTACGGCGTTCCCGGCGGGTAGTGCAGCACCTCGCCGGTCGGGAACGTGGCGTCCCAGCCCTCCTCTTCCTTGTCGTCGTTGCCGACGGCCAGCCGCCGCAGCAGGTGCGTGGAGTCCAGGGCGCCCGCGGGCATCTCGTCCGCACCGACCAGGCTCTCTATCACCGACACCTCGGCCGCGTTGCAGAAGTGCGGCACGATGACGTCCATCAGCTCGCGGGCGCTCTGGTCGATGTCCAGCGCCGTCCCCACCCGGGTGAACGAGTCGTCGAGCAGCGCGCGGCGCATCACCGCCGGATCGAGGAACCGCTCGTCGCTGGGCACCGGGAGCCTGATCACCGCGAGCGCGGTCAGGTCGGGATCGGTCGCGGTCATCGGCTGGACCGTGACGACTGCCTCGGCGGGCCGGCCCCGCTCGGTCGTGAGGGTCAGCATGGCCGTGCTCTCCCGGCCGGAGCGGACGGCGTCGATCAGGCCGGCGAGCGCGTCCTTCTGCTCGGCCGCATCGACCGTGAGGTCGGCGAGCTGGGCCCCGAGCAGTTCGCCGGTCGTCCGGGCGAGAACCTTCGAGGCATGCCGGTCGCATTGCAGGATCCGGCCGGCCTGGTCGATGCCGAGCATGATGGTCCGTGCGGACGGGCCGGGAGCGACCGCGGCACCCGGCTCCGGCGCCTTCGCGGCGGCGGCCGCCGGACTCGCCTCGGCCGGGTCAGACACCAATGTCGCCGTGTCTGCCGTGTCGGACATCATCTGGTTGGCTCCTGTCAGCCCGGGTCACCGGGGCTTCCCCCGCCAATTACTGTGACACACATACTGTCCGCCTGACATGCCACTTGCCCTCACCCTTGCTGATCGGAAAAACGCCAAGGACCAGTTTTGCCTGAACGGTGGTCTTTCTTCTACACCAGGTATCAATAACCGTCTAGACCACACAAACCATATGTTTTTGGCTGCGAGTACCGCAGCGGTCCAGACGACTACTATATGTAACAGGTCTGTGACGCGTTTGCCGTGCACAGCCGGGGGATGAGCGCCAGGCCGCGATCCTGGAAGTCACGCTGGGTAAGAGGCGTGGCGCGAGGATTTTGCCCCGGCTGGTCGCTCTTACCCGACGGACACCTGGACCTGGGGGTAGCCGGTGGCGCCGTTGGGCTCAGGCGGCTCCTGCATGCTGGTCTGCGTGTAGCCCGTCTTGTCGGTGGCCCTGGCCTGGATGAGGTGGGTGCCCGGCGTGGCGTCCCAGTACCAGACCCACTGCCGCCAGGTGTCGATGCCCGGCACGGCGGCCAGCGTGGCCTGCTGCCATGGGCCGTTGTCCACCTTGACGTGCACCGCGTCGATGCCGCGATGCTGCGCCCAGGCGACTCCGGCGACCGGGATCCGGCCGGGCTTGACCGGGCCGGTGCCGTTGGGCACGTCGATCCGGGACTCGGTCTTGACCGGCGCCTGCGGCGACCAGCCGCGCTGCGCCCAGTACGCGGTCTGCGCCGCGAAGGTGGTCAGCTTGAGGTCGGTGACCCACTTGGTCGCCGACACGTACCCGTAGAGCCCCGGCACCACCATGCGGACCGGGAACCCGTGCTGCACCGGCAGCGCCTGCCCGTTCATGGCGACCGCCAGCAGGGCGTCCCGCCCGTCCAGCACGGCCTGCACCGGCGTGCCGCTGGTGAAGCCGTCGGTGGAGGTGCACAGGATCTGGTCGGCCCCGGCCCGTGGCCGCGCCTCCCGGATCAGGTCGGCCAGGCTGGCGCCCAGCCACCTGGCATTGCCGATATAGGGGCCCGCCACCGGGTTGGACACGCAGCAGAGCGTGACGTAGGTCTCGATCAGTGGCCTGCGCAGCAGTTCATCGAAGCTGATCTCGATTTCCCGCCCGACCATGCCGTGGATCCGCAGCGTCCAGTTCTCCGGCGGGACCTGGGGCAGGACGATCGCGGTATCCACCCGGTAGAAGGAGGCGTTCGGCGTGATGAAGGGGCTCAGGCCCGGGATGTGCAGGTCCGAGCCGGACGGCACACGATCGGCGAGCAGCAGTTTGGGGCGGGGGAACCGCAGATCCGCCCGGGCCCGGGTGACCGCGCCGCGTTCGGCCAGCACCCGGCCCGCGACGGCGCCGGCCGCGGCCGTAACGGCGGCGACCGTGCCGGTGATGAGGAAGGCACGGCGCTGCTGGCCGGGGTAAACCGGCAGGGTGGCCGGTGGCCTGGGCGGTGCGGAGGCGGTGGGCTCCCACCATTGGCCGCCCGGCGGTTTCTCGCCGGTGCGCCGCGGCGGTTCCGGAGTCGTGGTTTCCGCGGCGGTGTCCTGCGGGTGTGGACGAGCCGGAATGTTGCGGAGCAGCAGGAACAGCGTGACACCGCTCGCGGCGGCCGCGACGAGGGTGGGGACGGCGTACCCGGCGCTCGCGCCGGGCCGGGTCACGGCGGCGGCCAGGCCGATCGCGGCGAACGCGGCGAGCCCGGTGAGGCCGTAGCCGAGCCGCCGGTTGCCGAGCACGCCGACCAGCGCGGCGTAGATTCCCAGCAGCACGTAGATGCCGGTGAGCAGGGCGATCTTGTCGTCCGGGCCGAACGCGGAGATGGCGAAGTTCTTGACCGCCGGGGGAGCGAGCCCGATGGCCGAGGACCCGACGGCGATGACCGGCGAACTGTCCTGCGCCCCCAGGCTGGCCACGAACTGCCCGGCGCCCACGGCGACGGCGCCGGCCAGCAGGCCGGCCAGCGCGCCGGGGAACGGACGCGGCCTATCGGTTTCGGATGTCATGATGTTGATTCGGAGCAGGCGTCCGCACGGATTGCCCGGTCGCCCTCGCGGCCCGGGCCATTGCGGTGCGGCAATCCAAGACTACGTTGGTTCCGAATCAAGGACATGCGCATGGCTGACATGCCCGGGCGCCCGGTGCGAACGGGCCACCCGCCAGGTGACCCGGGCGGGCCGGATGACCTTGGTGCGCTCATCAGGCTGGTGGGCCGGGGTGACGAGGATGCGTTCAGCGCCGTCTATGAGCAGGCCGCCCCGACGGTGTTCGGCCTGGTGCTGCGCGTGCTCCGGGATCCGGCGCAGGCGGAGGAAGTCGCCCAGGAGGTGCTGCTGGAGGTGTGGCGCACCGCATCCAGGTTCGAGCCAGGCCTGGGCAGCGCCCAGGCCTGGGTGGCCACGATCGCCCATCGCCGCGCGGTCGACCGGGTCCGGTCGGCCGAGGCCGCGGCGCGGCGGGACGACCAGTCCGCGGCCGCGGCCGAGCGGGCCGGCTACGACACCGTGGCCGAGGAAGTCGAGGCCAAGCTGGAGAGCGAGCGGGTCAGGCGGTGCCTGGGCACGCTGACCGAACTGCAGCGCGAGTCGATCGTGCTCGCCTACTACGGGGGCTACAGCTACCGCGAGGTGGCCGGCCTGCTCGGCACGGCACTCGGCACCGTGAAGACGCGGATGCGGGACGGCCTGATCCGGCTGCGCGACTGCCTGGGGGTGACATGATGCGGTTCTTCCCCGGCCGGAACCACACCCCGCGGCCACGGCGAGCCGACCTGCACACCCTCGCGGGACCGTATGCGCTCAACGCGCTGCCGTCACGGGACCGGGACCGGTTCGAGCGGCACCTGGCAGCCTGCCCGGCGTGTGCCGAAGAGGTCCACGGCCTGCGGGAGACCACGGCCCGGCTGGCCGCCGCCACGGCCGCGCGGCCCCCGGAGCGGCTGAAGGACAAGGTGTTCGCCGAGGTCGCCCGGACCAGGCAGCTACCGCCGGTCACCGCGGGCCAGCCTGCCGCCGGCCGGCGGCGGCCGGGGGCTGGCCGCTGGGTGGCCGCGGTGCGGCGCCGGGTGCGGTCGGGCCGTCAGCCTTGGGCCCGGCCGGTGGCCCTGATCGCTTCGAGCGTGTTCCTGGTCGCGGCGGTCGTGTTCGGCTCGATGGCCCTGATCACCCAGCACCAGCTGAGCCAGGCCCAGGCCAGGGATCACATGCTGGCCGCCGTGCTGACCTCGCCGGACGCGCGGATGATGAGCGTGCCGGTGGCCGGGGGCGGGACCGCGACGATCGTCATGTCGCACATGGCGCACGCCCTGGCGTTCAGCTCGGCCAACCTGCCGGGCCTGCCCGCCGGCAAGGCCTACGAGCTATGGCTGATGGGCCCGCCGGGCGACCGTTCGGCCGGGATGCTGCCGCACGCCGCGCACGGCATGACCGCACCGGTGGTCGCGACCGGCCTGCATGCCGGCGACATGGTAGAGCTCACCGTGGAACCCGCCGGGGGTTCCGCGCGCCCCACCTCTGCCCCCATCCTGCGAATGCCGCTGTAAGTCTTCGAAGATCCAGCGGGTGGGGGAGCCGGTGAAGTCGCTGCTGCGCAGGCCGAACACGCGCCGCGGGCGGACGCGGATGGTCGCGTTCCTGGCGGGGCTGAGGAAGTCCACGTCGTACCCGGTGCCGTACTTGGCATTCATCAGGTCGACCACCCGCTGCAGCAGCGCCGGCTCGTTCACGATGCGGGCGGTCCCCTCGAGCACCACCGGGTCCGTGGCGTCCTCGGTGGTGACACAGCATTGCGGGTTGGCGGCGAGGTTGCGGGTCTTGCGCGAGCCGATGCTGCTGCTGAACCACAGCACGGCGTCGTCCCACATGCCCCACACCGGCATCGAATGCGGCCTGCCGTCCGGCCATACGCTCGACACCCAGTAGTTTCGCGACCTGGTGAGCCGCTCCGCCGCCCAGGACCAGGGCAGCAGCCCGCTGCCCTCGGTGGCCGGCACGATGCCATATCCCGGCATGTGCGGGCGGCCGACCCTAGGGATCTCCATGGCGCCCATGTGTACCGCAGCCGCGGCGGCGCTGGACGGCTGGCTGGCCGATCCATGCATACCGATTTGGCGACGGCGGGATGCGGTGCAGCGGTCACCATCCCGGGCAGGCTACGTTGGAACACGTGAAGGCATCTCCCGAGACACAGCTCCGCCTCCTTGAGCTGGCCGACCTGGATGCCGAGCTGAGCAGGCTCGACCACAGGAGGCGCGCCCTGCCGGAGACCGCGGAGGTCAACGAGATCGACGCGCGGGACGCGGAGCTGCGCGACGCGCTTGTCGCCGCGCAGACGGCCGAGCGGGATCTGGCCCGGGAACAGGCCAAGGCCGAGGCAGATGTCGACCAGGTCCGAACCAGGACGGCCCGTGACCGCGAGCGCCTCGACGCCGGCCAGGTTTCCTCACCGCGGGACCTGGAAATCTTGCAGTCGGAGATAGCCTCACTGGCGCGCAGGCAATCCGAGCTCGAGGACATCGCGCTCGACGTGATGGAGCGCAGGGAAGCCGCGCAGAGCGCGTACGACGGGCTGACCGCGGAGCGGGCCGCCCTGGCCGAGCGCAGGCAGGTGGCCGCCGCACGGCGTGACGAGGCCCTCGGCGAGCTGGACGAGCAGGCTGGCAAGGCGGCGGACCGGCGGGCCGCCGTGGTCGCCCAGGTACCCGATGATCTGCTCGGCCTGTACGAACGGATGCGCGCCCAGCACGGGGTCGGCGCGGCCGCCCTGCGCCGTGGCCGTTGCGAAGGCTGTCACCTGACGCTGAACACCGTCGACCTGAACAGGATCAGGGCCGCGGCCGAGGATGAGGTGCTCCGCTGCGAGGAGTGCCGCAGAATCCTGGTCCGCACCCCCGAATCCGGCCTGTGACCCACCCCGGCGCTGCGCCGCGGCGCCTGATCGTGGCCGCCGACGGCGGTTCCCGGGGGAACCCGGGCGCCGCTGGCTACGGCGCCGTCGTCTTCGACGCCGCCACCGGCGCGGTCCTGGCTGAGGCGCGGGAATCCATCGGCACGGCCACCAACAACGTCGCCGAATACTCCGGCCTGGTCGCGGGCCTGCGCGCCGCCGCCGCCATCGCCCCTGGTGCGACGGTCGAGGTGCGGATGGACTCCAAGCTCGTCGTCGAGCAGATGTCCGGCCGCTGGAAGATCAAACACCCCGGCCTGGTTGCCTTGGCGGCCGCCGCCAGACAGGCTGCCGCCCGGTTCGCGGCGGTCCGGTACACCTGGGTGCCCAGGGAGCTGAACGCGCACGCCGACCGCCTCGCCAACGAGGCCATGGATCTGGCCGCCCAGCCAGCGGGCCCGGGCCCCACCGCTGCCACCTCGGCGGAGCCTCATGCGGCGCCCCGGACGGGCTGGCGCCCGGCCGGCCCCGCCGCCACGACCACGATCCTGCTCAGGCACGGCGAGACCGCGCTGTCGGCCGAGCGCCGCTTCGCCGGCGTGGCCGACATCCCGCTCACCGAAACCGGCCTGATGCAGGCCAAGGCCGCTGCGGCCCACCTGGCGGCCCGCGGCGGAATCGAGCTGATCGTGACCTCTCCGCTCGTCCGGGCCCGGCAAACCGCGGCCGAAGCCGCCGCGGCATCGGGCGCGGACATGCTGGTCGAGGACAGGTTCCGCGAAGCCGACTTCGGCGACTGGGAGGGCCTCACCTTCGCCGAAGCCAGCGAGGGCTGGCCGGGCGAACTGGCCGCATGGGTGGCCGAGCCCAGCACGGCGCCGCCGGCCGGGGAGAGCCTTGCCGACGCCGGCCGCAGGGTCACGGCCGCCCTGGACGACCTCCTGGCCGAGCGTCCCGGCCAGACAATCCTGATCGTCAGCCATGTCACCCCCATCAAGGAACTGGTGGCCCGCGCCCTGCTCGCTCCCACACCGGCGGCTCTCATGCGGATGCACCTCGGCGTAGCCTCGTTCTGCGAGGTCGACTGGTACCCCGACGGTGGTGCGGTGCTGAGATCCTTCAACGACACCAGCCATCTGCGCGGCACGTAAACCGCGGGGTGAGGGCATATCATTGGCTGGCGGCGGGCGAGCAGGCCGGGCGGCCGCACCTGGCCGGTTCAGCCGGCTGGGTGAGGAAGGTCCGGGCTCCACAGGGCAGGGTGGTCGGTAACACCGACCCGGGGTGACCCGCGGGAAAGTGCCACAGAAAGCAGACCGCCTCCGGGCACTGCCTGGGAGGTAAGGGTGAAACGGTGGTGTAAGAGACCACCAGCGCCGCAGGTGACTGCGGCGGCTCGGTAAACCCCACCCGGAGCAAGGTCAAGAGGGCTCGCGCCTTCCAGGGCGCGGGCCTGCGCGAGCGGTTGAGGGCGGCCCGCCCGATGCTCGCGGGTAGACCGCACGAGGCTGCCGGCAACGGCAGTCCCAGATGGATGGCCGCCGGCCCGCCTTCGGGCGGGTGCACAGAACCCGGCCTACAGGCCGGCTCGCCCGCCGCCCGCTCTCGGCCTTCAGCTCACGGTGATGGTGATGTGTGTGCGGCTGCCCTCGGAGCCGACGGCGATGAGCTTGTGCTGGCCGGGGGACGTCCACGGGATCGTGACCGGGGTGGTGAAGCGGCCGAAGTAGCGGCCGATCGCCGTGGCCAGCGGCGCGCCGGCGGCCTGGTCGAGGTAGATGCTGACGTTTTCCCCGAGCCGGAAGCTGGCCCCGCTGACGGTCACCTGCTGGCCCCGGATCACGGCCGTGGCCGAAGAGGCTATCTGCGGCGTGATGATCGCGTCGATCTTCCGCTGCTTGGTGAGCAGGTTGATCCCCAGGCCGTGACTGGTGAAATTGCCGCTCAGCGAGCCGAACGTGATGACCGGGCCGCTGGCGCCGGGCGATGGGTCGGGCTGGCCAGAATCAGCGGCCCCGGCCAGCGTGGCCTGGCCGGTGACCGCGAGCGGCTCGCCGAGGGCGGCGCCCAGCGTTCCGGCCGAGCTTTGGGTGTAGCTGCCGGTGACCGTCAGACCGAACACGCTGGCGGAGCCGTCGTTGGCCAGGCTCCCCGCGATCGTGCCCTGTTCGGCCAGCAGGAATGCGGGCTGGCCGATCACGACCTGGCTCGCGCGCACCGTCGCCGGGCCGCCCGCGTAAAGCGAGAGGGTGCCCTGGGCCTGGGTGAACGTTCCGCCGACGGCCAGGGTCGCCCCGCCGCCGACCGTGACGTTCCCGCTGGCGTCGAGGGGGCCGGTCAGCGACAGCGCGGAGTCGGCCGTCAGCGACGACTGCGCGTCGATCGAGGTGAGGCCGGTCAGGGCGTTGTGACCGCCGGTGTCCTGGATGGCGGAGTTCGCGCCGACGCCGACGTTCGAGGCCACCAGGTGGGTGATGTCGCCGGGCAGCACCAGGACCGCGTCCGAGGTGTTGAGCGAGGCGCCGGTCAGCGTGCCGTTGCTGAGCTGGGGCAGGCTGCTCAGCGTCGTCGTGCCGCTGGCCGCATTCACACCGCCGCCGCTGCCGAAGGCGATATGCGGGCTGATCAGGGAGCAGTTGCCGTCCGTCCAGATGGTGCCGCCGCCCGGGTCGCTGATCCGCGCGGCGCTCACGCTGGCGTCGGCGAGGTCGATCCGGCTGTATGTGCCGGTCATGTCCACGAAGGTGGCGACCGTGGCGCTGAGTGGCTTCGACGATGTCCCCTCCAGGGCGATGCCCGCATCCGGTCCGAGCCGCAGCGAGTGGATCTGGATCGAGACGTTGGTGAGCACGTCGGCACCGGTGCCGATGCAGACGTCATCAGCCGGGCCGGGGACCTGCCCGGTGCTCCAGTTCTTGGCGGTCGTCCAGTCGGGCAGGACGGCTCGCCCGGCCCAGTGGACGGTGCAGGTCACGGCGGACACGCCGCCGGTGGCCGCGGCCGCCGGGCCGGACGCTGCCAGGGCGGAGCCGCCGCCGGCCACGATCAGCGCGGCCGGGGTGACGAGACCAAGCGCGGTGCGCCACCAGTTTCCGAAAGCCACTGCTGTTTTCATCACGTGCTCCCAGGAAGTTGCTGTGTCAGCTACCCGGGGAAACGGGCCGCGACGAGCAGCGGTTCAGGGCAGTTATCGTGCCGGGTGTCGAGAACGTGGCGCTGGCTCCGTCCCAGGGACACGAGCGGCCACGACGGGCCGCGCGACGCAGAAGGAGAACCACCATGAAGTACCTGCTGCTCAAGCATTACCGCGGCGCCCCGGCTCCGGTCAACGACGTGCCGATGGACCAGTGGACGCCAGCGGAGCTCGACGCGCACGTGCAGTTCATGCAGGACTTCCCAGCCCGCCTGGAAGAGACGGGTGAGTATGTCGACAGCCAGGCACTGGCGCCCGAGGGCGCGTTCGTGCGGTATGACGGCGAGGGGCGCCCACCGGTGACCGATGGCCCGTTCGCCGAGACCAAGGACCTCATCGCCGGCTGGATGGTCATCGATGTGGAGTGCCGGAGCGCGACCACCTCACCAGGGAGGCGGCCAGGGTGCGGCAACTGCTGCGCCAGTGAGCGCGGGTTAGATTCCGTCCATCGACTGAATTGAACGGGTAAACGAATCACGCTTCGTAAAGTAAAGAGGTGCCTGGTATTGGCTCATCGTAAAGTAAAGAGATGGCTGATATTGGCTCAGCGGGCGGCCAGCACATCGGCGATCTTTTCCGCCGCGGCGGATGGATCTTCGGTGTCGTGCAGCACCTCGCCCCAGGACCAGCGGTAGTACCAGCGCAGCCGGCCTTCCGGGTCATTGGCCGGAATGCAGTCAATGCTTTCCGCGAGCATCGTCGCACCCGGCATGAAAACATGCAGGGCGGCAGGGTAGGTCGTCTTCACCGTGGCCGGCAGACCCCTGCTGTCCAAGGCGGTTGCGAGCCTGTGCAAGTGGTATGTGCGCGCGTGATCGGGTCCGTCGTGTTTCATCAGCCCTGCCTTTTCCAGTCGGCTCATTCTCCATGCCGTCAAGGCAGGTTTCAACCACCGCCGGCCGCCAACACTACCGCAAAGATCCCAAAGGGCACGCCGGCCGCACGTGGTAAGGCTATTGCCATCGGTCGCTGTCGTACTCGGAGTGCTGATCGTGACCGCGCTCGTGGCCGTATCCGTTCATGGCCGGGCCGGAGCCACGGGCAGGCAGGCTGTAGCCGTTGCCGTTCGGGCCGTAGCCACCGTCGGCGTGGTCTGCGCCGTAGCCGGCAGTGGAGCCGTAACCGGGCTCGTAGTTCCGGTACCCGTTGCTGTGCCGATGGCTGTGACTGGGCTCGTAACCCGCTGGCTGCTGATACCCCGCATCCGGGCCCTGCCAGTCCCGGTAGTCCTGGCTGGAGTAGCCGTCGTCCGGGCTCTGCCTGCCGCTGCGGTGCCGGGCCGTGTCGTCATAGCCGGGGCCGGCCTGGTCCCATGACTGCGCCGTGGGTTCAGCGTGGAAGCGGGAGTCGCCCGCCGAAACAGGCGCCTGATGCCAGCTCTGCGAAGAAGCGGCCGGTGAGCCGCCCAGTTCCGGGAGCGGCTCGAGCGGATCGTGCGATCCGGGCGAGAAGTCGTCGCCAGCGCCCGGCCAGCTTGCGGAGTAGCCGTCGCCGTTGCTGTGCGAGCCCGCATAGTCCGGCTGTGCTCCGCCCAGTACGTCTGGCGAGCTATCGTACTGGGCCCTGGCCCGGTCGTGAGGCCGGCGGTAGGACCTGCTGTCGGTAACGGCGCTGCCGTCGGAGTCGTATCCATCGGCCGTCGAAAACGACGGGCTGGTCAGCGGATCCTCGGTGAAGTTCCAGGATCTGGCGAGCCGCCGATCATCGTTCCAGGCTGGCGTGGCGTGGTCACCGTTCCAGGCCGGGCTGGAGTGCTCCGGCTCGCCCCAGTCCGCCGCGGAGGGCTCGTCCGCCCAGTTCGCTCCGGACACCACGGCCGCGTCCTGGGCGGTCCATGCCGCGGTTGCGGGTTCGCCTGGGTCATGCCAGCCCGTGCTGGACACTGCCGGCGGGTCGTGCGGGCCCCAGGACTCGTCCTGGGGTTCCTGTGGCGCCCAGTCGTGCGTGGAACCCGTTCCAGCGACGGTCCAGGTGGCCGTTGAAGCGCTGTCATCCGCCCGGCCCGGCCAGCCGGCCTGGCTGCCAAGGCCCGGATCGGTGTCGTTGCTCTCGGCGGCACCCGGCCGGCCAGCCAGCCGGGAGTGGCTCTGCATCGAGGGCGGGTCCCCGAACGTTCGCGGCTCGGCCGGTCGTTCCGGCACAGGAAGCACTGTCGCCATCGTGGTCGTGGCGGCCCGGTCGGCCGAGGCGGGCTGGGCCGAGCGAGCGGTAGTGGCCAGCGGCTTGTCAGAGGAGAGTTCCGCCCAGTACTGCTCGTCGGAGACGCCACCCCAGTCAGTCTCCGACCAGTCCTTTCCGGTCCGGTCCCGGTCGCCGCCGGTCAGCCGGGCTGCGGCCTGCCTGGGCTGGGAACGGGCCGCACGGCGGGGGGTCTCCTGCCGGTCCTGATCGTGCTGGTAGCCGCGCGGCCGGGGGAGTGCGGGGCCCCGGCGCTGCGCAGGCACGGGGTCGTCCTCGTAGTCCGCGGCGGAATGGGCATAGCCGGCGTCGCGGTCGTTCTGCCAGCTCTCCGGGGCCGGCCCACGGCGCGCGGGTGACCTGGGCGGCCGGCTCCGGGACGCACCGCGCGGCCTGGCGTCTTCGTCGTCACGGCCGCCACGCGCGGGACGGCGCGGCGCTGGACGGTCCTCGTAGTCGTCCTCTTCGGCATCGCGCATGGAGCGGACACTGAGAAACACCACCACGAGGATGACAAGCACAAGCACGAGCAGGCCGACCACGACGAGAAGCATTCCACCACCCAACAGGCCATGGCCGTTTGGTTGGCGCCAGCGAGGCACACGCGGCCATTGACGCGGGCCTTCCCCTGTTCGCCAGCACCCTGGATACATCCAAGGCTGGTCGCCTGAACCGTGAGTCTGACGTAACCGTCTGACGTTTGTCTTGAGATTACAGAAAATTTACTAGATCTGTTTACTCTACGGAGTTGGCTGATTACGATTCGGCATTAACTTGGAGCCTGCCACGGGCAGTAGCGGCCCGGGCGATTGCCAGCCAAGCGGACTTCATACTTGTCCCGTTCGGCAGCGAAAGCGTTGAGTCAAGCGCATAAACGGTGAACCTGTAAGAGTGATCCTGATTCCGCGGACATGGCGGGTCATACCGAGCGTGACCTGCACTGTTCTCGGCCTGGCGGGCTCCCGTTGGCAACTGGCCCTGCTGAATGTCCGTCGTTGTAGGGTCGATGTCGAACACGATCCAGTAGACATACGGCGTGATCGGTGCGTCAGCGTCATCAACGACAAGAGCCAGCGATTTTGTGCTGGTTGGCGCGCCTGACCAGTGAAGAGCCGGGCTCTGGCCGGCTCCGTGACAGGTGTAGCGGGCCGGAATTACTCCCTTGATGAACACCGGGCTTGTCACGGTGATGTCATCAGCCTGAAATGTGGTCGCGCTCCCCACCAGCCCGCATCCAGCCAGCACAACGGCCAGCAGGCCCCCTGTCAGGGCCAGCGTCCGCCAGCTCCGCAGCCAGCGGCCGCCACCAAGCCAGTACATGCGTCGCCGCATCCTTTCGCGCCGCCCAGCCCAGCCACCCACAGTCCCACCCCACAGCAACCACCACGCAACGCACAGGGATCCTATGCCGCCGCCGCTCGTGGGGTCCCGGGGGGCCGTCCCACCGTAAATAGCAAACCCCAGCCCCGTTCGTGGGGGTCCGGGGGGCTCGGCCCCCCGGGCAAACACTGCGGGCCTCGGCGAAGCTGTCCGAAGGACAGCGAGCAGGGTTGGCCGCCGCCACCTCCACTACTCGCGCGGCCTGGAGCTGCCGAACATGATCTCGTCCCAGGACGGGACGGACGAGCGCCTGCCACGTCCGCCGGCCGCCCGCCGGCCGCTCTGCGCCGCCGGGGCACGCTCTTCCTGCGGCGCCGCCTCTGGCTGGTGATCGGCCGCCGCCTGCTGCTCAGCCTCCACCGCCACCTCAGGCTCCGGTGCCTGCCGCGCCGCGGGCGTGCGTTCGGGCCGCTCCACGGGTTGCGGCGGGGCGCCCCGCTCCGGCCGCCTGGGCGTTCCCTCCGGTGAACGCCGTACCGGCGTCTCGTCCTGTCGCAGCGCCGCCGGGCTCTCCGGCGCCTGGCGCCGGACCGGCCTGGTGGGCGGCCCGCTGGGTGCGATCCGCGGCTGCAACTGGGTCACCGTGGCCTCGCCGCGCACCGCGCCGCTGGGGGCGGGGAGCGGCGGCAGGTCAGCCTCGGGAAGGGACAGTCTCGCCGCTTCGTCGTCGGCCGGCGTGGCGTGCCTGCGTCTCGGGTCGTAGACCCATGCGGCGGTCCGCGACCTGCCACCGGCGGCGAACACGAGCTGGACCTGCCAGCTTCCGTCGCTGCGCTTGGTGGAATCCCAGGTCGCATCCTCTGCGTTGCTGCCGAGCGCGGTCAGCCGCTGGGTGACGACCTCGCCGAGCCGGGGGCCTGGCCCCGAGTCGCCGGGCCGCCGCACCATGGCGGACTGAGCTTCCTGCGCCCGGTAAGCCCGCTCGGCCAGCACCGGGCCCTCGAACCAGCGGATCCGCTCGACCGGGACACCGGCGGCGTCGGCGATCCCGTCCGCGGTCTCTCCGGCACGGATTCGTTCCTGGATCTCCTTGGGTCGCAAGGGATTCTCCACCTCGATCTCGTACTGGGCGAGCCGGGAGAACTGTCCGCGCGCCACCGCCCTGAGCCGGTCGTCGATCTGCAGCGAGTAACGGCCACCCCGTCCTGGCACCTCGAGGACGGCGTAGCTGCCATCCTCGCTGACCGCGACGAGGCGCAGTTCGTGCATTGGCGTCCCTTCCGCGCGGGGGGCGCGCTTCAGCCTCCCGAACGAGTCTTACGTGTTCAGGCAGGTCTGGCCAGCACCGCGCCCGGCATGTCCCACAGTTCTGCCGGCGGCTCTGCCTGGCACGCGGGGGTCGCGCGGCAGCGGCCGAGGCTCTGAGGTGATGGAGACGAAGTCTAGAGTGCAATGGCGGCGCTGTCCCGGGGCCGCGCCGCTGGCGTCCTCGCCGTCTCGGCCACCGTGGTCCCGCATCCACGCCGGTATTGCGGAACGAGCGGGGCAGCCCCGGCCCGATCCACTCCAAATCCTTCTGTAAACTAAACATATTATGTTCGGTAACAGAAGCATCCTGACCGAGTTGGCCAGGCCGGTGGCAATCAAGCGGTCCCGCCGGGCGCCGTGGCTGGCGGTGAGTGTCGTCTGTTTCGGCGCGTTCATGGGGCAACTGGACGCGAGCATCGTCACCCTCACCTTCCGGCCAATGGAGCGGCAGTTCGGCGCGCCGCTCGCCGTCGTGCAATGGGTCTCCCTGGCTTACCTGCTGGTCCTGGTGGCACTGCTGACCCCGGTCGGCAGGCTGTCCGACGCGCTGGGCCGCAAGCTCATCTACGGCTACGGACTCGTGATCTTCACGGCCGCGTCGGTGGCCTGCGGACTGGCTCCTTCACTTGGCATGCTGATCGCGTTCCGGCTGGTGCAGGCGGCCGGAGCAGCGATGCTGCAGTCGAACAGTGTCGCCCTGGTAGCGACCAGCGCGCCACGCGGCGCCACCAGGCTGGCGCTCGGGGTGCAGGCCGCTGCGCAGGCCATCGGCCTCGCGCTCGGGCCTGCGCTGGGCGGGCTGCTCACGGCGAGCGCCGGCTGGCGGTACGTGTACCTGGTCAATGTGCCGGCCGGGGTCGCGGCCATCGTCGCAGCGCGGTACCTGCTGCCGCGCACCAGGCAGTTCAGCAAGCCAGGCTCTTTCGACTGGCTCGGCAGCGCCCTGCTCGCCACGGCGGCCAGCGCGCTGCTGCTGGCCGTGTCGGCCGCTTCCGGGCTGAGCATTCCCGGCTGGGCGGTGGCCGCGCTCGGCGCCGTTGCGGTCGGCTGCCTGACTGGCTTCGGCCTCAGGCAGCGCACCGCCCGCTGCCCGCTGATACCCCCGCCGTTGCTGCGCAACGTGCGGCTGGGCTTCGGCCTGGCCGGCGCGCTCGCCGGGTACCTGACGCTGTTCGGCCCGCTGGTGCTCATCCCGCAGATGCTTGACACCGGCGGTCCCGGCGGCGTGCTGCACGCCGGGCTGGTCCTGTCGGCGTTGCCGGTGGGCTTCGGCCTAGCCGCGCTCGGTGCCGAGGCGGTGCTGCCGCAGTCCTGGGGAAACCGGCAGCGGGGGGCCGCCGGCGGGCTGGGCTGTGCGGCCGCGATGGTCATGCTGATCTTCGTGCCGGGGTCCCCGGTGGGCCTGGCCTGGACGCTCTTGCTGGCCGGCCTCGGCCTTGGCGTGTTCATCCCGGCTAACAACACGGCCATCATGAGCGCGTCAGCCGGTGCGTCGGCGGGCGTCCTCGGCGGGCTGGTGAACCTCGCCAGGGGGATCGGGACGGCCCTGGGCGTCTGCGTCGTTACGCTGGCCCTGCACCTGGCCGGTTCCGCGACGGGCCCCGGCGGGCTGGATCCGCGGCCTGCGCTCGCTATGCTCGCTGTCGCCGCCACGGCCGCCGCGCTGACCGCGCTGGCCAGCCGTAGGGTGGAATTCCGGCCAGTAAAGCACCGTAGTGTGGTCGCGGATGGCCCGGGTGGCGGGCGCAGGAAGGGGAAGGGCCAGGTGCATTCGGCTGACGTCAGGGATCGCGATCCGGCCGGCGGTGAGCTCGCCGATGTGGTGTCCAGGCTGCGCCGGGCGATGCGCCGTGCGGCGCGCGCCGCGGATCCGGCGCCCACGCTCTCGGTCGCCCAGCTCGAGCTGCTGTCCTGCCTGGCCGAGCATGACCGGGCCAGGCCCGGCCAGCTGGCCAGGCTGCTCAGGCTGGCACCAAGTTCGGTGGCCACGCTGGTCAACGGGCTGCGGGCGGTGGGCCTGGTCACCAGGGATGCGGGCGACGACGACCGGAGGACGGCCTCGCTTCGGCTGACCCCGGCCGGGAGCGTCGCGGTCGAGTCCTGGAAGTCATTGAACGAGGATCTGCTGCATGCGGCGCTCGGCTCGCTGCCCGCGGCCAGCGGCCGGGCGCTGCGGGCGGCCCTGCCCGCGCTGCGCGAACTGGCCGGCGCCGTGGACGCGCTGGCCGACGAGAACAAACAGCGCAGGCTCCACCCCCAGTGAAGCCGCGGCCGCAGTGGGTCTCTTGACGGAACTTCGAATAAGCACGGTCATGAACGCACCGGCCACCGGGCGGTCAACCGGTGGCCGGCGCGTTCTGCCGGGACACGGAAAAGGTCAATGGGTCAGTGCGGCCCCGGCGAACTGAGCGGCTTCGGTCGAGCCTTCCAGCGCGACGGTCGAGGACTTCGGCGTGATGGCCGAGGCGACCATGTCGAAGTAGCCGGTGCCGACCTCGCGCTGGTGCCTGGTCGCTGTGTAGCCGGCTGACTCGGCGCCGAACTCGGCCTGCTGCAGCCGGACGTAGGCAGGCATGCCTTCCTCGGCGTAGCCACGGGCCAGGTCGAACATCGAGTAGTTCAGCGCGTGGAACCCGGCCAGCGTGATGAACTGGAACTTGTAACCCATCTCGCCGAGCTCGCGCTGGAACTTGGCGATCGTGCCCTCGTCGAGGTGCTGGCGCCAGTTGAACGACGGCGAGCAGTTGTAGGCGAGCAACTGGTCCGGGTAGACATCCTTGATCGCCTCAGCGAACCTGCGAGCGACCTCCAGGTCCGGTGTGGAGGTCTCCATCCACAGCAAGTCGCTGTACGGGGCATAGGCGAGGCCACGGGCTATGCACGGCTCGATGCCGTTGCGGACCCGGTAGAAGCCTTCGGCGGTGCGGTCACCGGTCACGAAGGCCTGGTCCCGCTCGTCGATGTCGCTGGTGATCAGGGTGGCCGCGTCCGCGTCGGTACGGGCCACGATCAGCGTGGGCACCCGGCAAACGTCGGCGGCCAGCCGGGCCGCGTTCAGCGTGCGGATGTGCTGGCCGGTCGGGATGAGAACCTTCCCGCCGAGGTGGCCGCACTTCTTCTCCGACGCGAGCTGGTCTTCCCAGTGCACGCCGGCCGCACCCGCCGCGATCATGGCCTTCATCAGCTCAAAGGCGTTGAGCACGCCGCCGAACCCGGCCTCCGCGTCGGCCACGATCGGGGCCAGCCACTGCGTGCTGGGGGTCTTGCCGGACTCGGCCGCCTCCGCCCAGGCAATCTGGTCGGCGCGCAGCAGCGCGTTGTTTATCCGCCTGACCACCTGCGGCACCGAGTTGGCCGGGTACAGGCTCTGATCCGGGTAGGTCTGGCCAGCCAGGTTCGCGTCCGCGGCCACCTGCCAGCCGGACAGGTAGATCGCCTGCAGCCCGGCGCGGACCTGCTGGACGGCCTGGTTGCCGGTGAGCGCGCCGAGCGCGGCCACGTAGCCATCGGAGTGCAGCAGCTTCCAGAGCCGGTCCGCACCCAGCCTGGCCAGCGTATGCTCCTCCTGCACCGAACCGCGCAGCCGCACCACGTCCTCGGCGGTGTAACTGCGTTCGACATTCGCCCAGCGCGGGTCCTCCTGCCACTGCAGCCGGAGCCGCGCGGCCTTGTCACTGATCGTGCAGGGACGATGGCCATTGGCCCATGGAACGCCGTTCCCAGCCCGCGCGTTCCCGTTGCCCTCGAGGCGACAATCCATCACCGGTCCTACCACCTTCCAAGTCGTCCCCGGGTCGTACCTCCTAATCTGCACGCCCGTCCCGGATCCCAACCAGGTTTGACGTAGAGAAAATCGCTAAATCTTCACATATACTGAAGCTATGACGGAGTTCGATGGAGAAGAGTCGTCATCTTTCACTGATCGACCAGATCAGCAGGACATCCTGACCTTCGGCCGCCGGCTTAAGCACCTGCGCCGGGCTCGCGGGCTCACCCTGGCCGAGCTCGGTGCCAAGGTGGGCCGGGCTCCCTCGGCGCTGTCGATGCTGGAGAACGGGCGCCGGGAACCCCGGCTGTCACAGCTCAAGGCGCTCGCCGAGGCGCTCGGGGTGAGCTCGGAGGAACTGCTGCGCCGGGACCCGCCCAGCCGCCGGGCGCAACTGGAGATCGCGGTGGAGGAGGCGCAGCGCGACCCCGTCTACCGCGCGCTGGGGCTGCCACACCTCAAGGTCACCACCCGGGTGCCCAGCGACGTGCTGGAACACCTGATCGCGCTGTATTCCGAACTGCGCAGGCAGCGGTCGAAGCCGACCGCGACGCCGGAGGAAGCGCGGGCGGCCAACGCCGAGTTGCGGCAGATGATGCGCGAGCGCGGCAACTACTTCCAGGAGATCGAGCAGGCCGCGGCCGCCGCGCTCGCCGCGGCCGGGTACTCGGGCGGCGCGCTGTCCCAGGGGCTGTTGCTGTCGGTGGTGAGTCATCACGGGTTCACCGTCCGGTATGTGCAGGACCTGCCGAGGTCGGTGCGGTCCCTGACGGATCTGCGGAACCGGCGGATCTACGTCAAGCAGGAGCCGGTCGGCATGCATACGGCCCGCGCGGTCCTGCTGCAGGCCCTCGGCCACTACCTGCTCGGCCACAGCGAGCCGAAGGACTTCGCCGACTTCCTGCGCCAGCGGGTGGAGGCCAACTACTTCGCCGCGGCCGTGCTGGTGCCCGAACGGGCCGCCGTGCCGTTCCTCATCACCGCCAGGGACTCCAGGGACCTGTCCGTGGAGGACCTGCGGGACGTGTTCTCGGTCTCCTATGAGATGGCCGCGCACCGGTTCACCAACCTGGCCACCCACCACCTCGGCGTGCCCTGCCACTTCGTCAAGAACGACGAGAGCGGCGTCATCTACAAGGCCTACGAGAACGACGGCCTGATCTTCCCGGCCGACCCGTCCGGCGCCATCGAGGGACAGCGGATGTGCCGGCTGTGGTCCGGCCGGCAGGTGTTCGCCGCCGAGGACAGGTTCTCGACGCTCTACCAGTACTCCGACACCCCGTCGGGCACCTACTTCTGTGTCGCGCACGTGGACCCCGGCAGGGAACGCGGGTTCGCGGTCACGCTCGGCGTGCCCTACGAGCACTCCCGCTGGTTCCGCGGCCGGGAGAGCACGGCGCGGCAGCGGTCGGCCTGTCCGGACGGCGAGTGCTGCCAGCGCCCGCCCGCCGACCTCGCCGCCCGCTGGGAGGGTATGGCCTGGCCGTCCGCGCGGGCGCACTCACACGTGCTGTCCGCGCTGCCGGCCGGCAGCTTCCCCGGGGTCGACGAGGCCGACGTATACGAGTTCCTCGACCGCCACAGCAACTGACGGCCCGGGGTTCTCCTACTGAGCCGACGGGAATTTCGGCGGGCGCTTGGCCCGCAGTGCGGTCACGCCCTCGCGCAGGTCCTCGCCCATGAACGTGAGCATTTCGTAGGCGGCCGACTGGTCGAACAGCGGCCCGGCGGTGCGCAGCCAGCCGTTCAGCGCGCGCTTGGTCAGCCTGATCGCGAGCTGCGAGCCGGTGGCCAGTGTGTCCGCCACCCGGAACGCCTCCGGGAGCACCTGCTCGCGCGGGACGCACTTGCTGACCAGGCCGATGCGCTCGGCCTCGGTGCCGGTGACCATCTCGCCGGTGAGCAGGTAGTAGCGCGACCTGGCCATGCCGCACAGCAGCGGCCAGATGATGGCGGCGTGGTCACCGGCCGCGGCGCCGAGCCGGACGTGCCCGTCACCGAGCCGTGCGTCCTGCGCGCAGATGCTGATGTCGGCGAGCAGGGCCACGACCAGGCCGGCCCCGACGGCGACGCCGTTGATCGCCGACACGACCGGCTTCTCGCAGTTGACCATGTTGTAGACCAGGTCGCTCATCTCCGAGAGCATCCGGGTCACCCGGTCGTAGTCGCCGGCCATCCGCTCGACCATGGCCAGATCACCGCCGGACGAGAACGCCTCGCCCGCCCCGGTCACCACCGCGACCCTGGTTTGCCCGTCCTTGCTGATGTCGGCCCAGAGCCTGGCCAGCTCGGCGTGCATGACCTCATCGGCCGCGTTGTAGGATTCCGGGCGGTTCATGGTGATCACCAGCACGCCGTGGTCCCTGCGCTCGAAGAGCAGGCTCTGGTAGCCGCCGTAGTCCATGCGGTTCGGGCTCCTTCCGTTCAGCCGGCCGTGGTGCGGGCAGGCGGGCGCACAGGTAAGTATCGTGCCCCGGGTGGCAAGGCCGCAGCTTGGGCCGGTTCCAGCGCGGGCCGCTCGCGTGCTACTGTTCAGTAACATATACGTTCCGCAGCGGGTTGCATGCGGCCGTACGAGGGCCGCCCGCATCGGCACTGCGAGGAGAACACCATGAGTCCTGAGGATGGCAAGACGGCCGCCTTCTCACTCGACCTGAGCGACGACCTCCGTGAGATGCGCGACTGGGTGCACGAGTTCGCCGCGGACGTGATCAGGCCGGCCGGCGCCGAGTGGGACGAGCGCGAGGAAACGCCCTGGCCCGTCCTCGAGGAAGCGGCCAAGATCGGGCTGTACTCGCTCGACTTCTTCGCCGCACAGTGGCTCGAGCCGAGCGGCCTGGGCATCCCGGTGGCGTTCGAGGAACTCTTCTGGGGGGACGCTGGGATCGGCCTGTCGCTGGTCGGCAGCGGGCTGGCCGCGGTATCCGTTGCCTCAACCGGCACCCAGGAGCAGATCGGGGAGTGGCTGCCACTGATGTTCGGCGGTCCCGGTGACGTGAAGCTGGGAGCGTTCTGTTCCTCGGAGCCCGACGCCGGCAGCGACGTCGGGGCGATCCGGACCCGTGCCGTCTACGACGAGGCCACCGATCAGTGGACGCTGAACGGCACCAAGACGTGGGCGACCAACGGCGGCATCGCCGACGTGCACGTGGTCGTGGCCTCGGTCGACCCCGAGCTCAAGACCCGGGGCCAGGCCAGCTTCATCGTGCCGCCCGGCACGGCAGGCCTGTCCCAGGGGCAGAAGTTCAGCAAACATGGCATCCGAGCCTCGCACACCGCCGAGGTGGTCCTTGACGACGTCAAGGTGCCGGGCAGATGCCTGGTCGGCGGCAAGGAGAAGCTGGACGCCCGGCTGGCCAGGGTGCGCGAAGGCGGGAAGAGCGGCGAGCAGGCGGCCATGCGGACGTTCGAGGCGTCCCGGCCCAGCGTTGCCGCGATGGCCGTCGGCGTGGCCCGGGCGGCGGTGGAGTACGCCAGCGAGTACTCACAGAACCGGATCCAGTTCGGCCGCCCCATCGGGCAGAACCAGGGCGTCGCCTTCCAGCTCGCCGACATGCAAGCCTCGGTGGACGCGGCCCGCCTGCTGACCTGGCGCGCGGCCTGGATGGCCCGCACCGGCCGGAAGTTCAGCCACGCCGAGGGCTCGATGTCCAAGCTGGTCGCGGGCGAGACCGCGGTGCGGGTCACCGAGCAGGCGATCCAGATCCTCGGCGGCAACGGCTACACCCGCGAGTACCCGGTGGAACGCTGGCACCGCGACGCCAAGATCTTCACGATCTTCGAAGGCACGTCGGAAATCCAGCGCATGCTCATCGGCCGCGCCGTCACCGGCCTGGACGTCCGGTAGCCCCACCGGGCGCCCGCGCCGGTCACTTGGCGTGGGCGCCCGGGTGTGGGGGGAGGATCCTGGGAGTGGGCGAGTCTGGCGCTTCAGTGCCGGTGACTGCGCTGCGCACGGTGTGGGCGCGGAATCTGGATACGCCGTTGCGGCGGTTCCTGCGCACGGAGACCGGCAGCGCGGTCGTGCTGCTCGCGGCCACGATCGCGGCGCTGGTGTGGGCCAACGCCGATGCTGGCGGGTATGACGCGGCGTGGCGGACCGAGCTGTCGATCCAGCTTGGCAGCCGGGGGCTGGCCGACAGCGTGCACGGCTGGGTGAACTCGGGGCTGATGGCCTTCTTCTTCCTGGTAGCCGGGCTGGAGGCGCGCCGCGAGTTTGACATGGGGGAACTGCGGGAGCGGCGGCGGCTGGTGGTGCCGCTGGTGGCCGGGCTGGGCGGGATGGTCGTGCCCATCGCCATCTATCTGGCCATCAACGCCGGTCATGGGTCGGTGCTGGGGTGGGGGACGGCGATGTCCACCGACACGGCGTTCGCGCTGGGGGCGCTCGCCCTGGTCGGGTCCGGGGTCCCGGACCGGGTGCGGACGTATCTGCTGACCTTCGCCATTGTCGATGACGTGGCCGGAATCGTGATCATCGCACTGGCTTACAGCGGCCATATCGATCTGGCCGCGCTGGGAGCCGGGATCGCCATTCTCGGCGTCGTGATCGTGGCGCACGAGGCCGGCCTGCGGCGCGGGCTGGTGTACCTGGTGCTGGGAGTGGCCGCCTGGATCGCGTTCTTCGAGTCCGGGGTCGATCCGGTGGTGGCCGGGCTGGCGATGGGGATGCTCGCGCTGGCCTACCCGGCCGCGCGCAGCGACCTGGAACAGGCGTCAGAGTCGTTCCGGCTGTTCCGGGAGCAGCCGACGCCGGAGCTGGCCAGCGCGGCGCGGGAGAGCGTGCGCTCGGCGATCTCGCCGAACGACCGGCTGCAGCAACTGTTCCACCCGTGGACGAGCTACCTGATCGTGCCGCTGTTCGCCCTGGCCAACGCCGGGATCCCGATCAGCGGGAGCTTCCTGGCGCATGCGTACACCACGCCGGTCACGCTGGGCATCCTGGCCGGCTACGTGGTGGGCAAGCCGGTGGGCACGGTCGGTGCGGGCTGGCTGCTCACCCGGGTCAGCCGTGGGCGGATCCGGCCCCCGGTCGGCTGGGCGTCGCTGACCGGCGCCGGGTGCATCGCCGGGATCGGCTTCATCGTGTCCCTGCTGATCGCCTCGCTGGCCTTCCGCGGGCCGCAGCTTGCCGAGGCCAAGGTGGGCGTGCTGTCCGGCGTGGTGTGCGCCTCCTTGCTCACCTGGGCGGTGTTCCGGATCACCGCGCGGCTGCCGAAGCAACTGCGGCTGCGGCTGCTGCTCGGCACCGCCGAGTCCATCGTTGACCTCGTGGTGCCGGTCGATCCGGGCCGCGACCACGTGCGCGGGCCGGGCGGGGCGCCGGTGACGCTGGTCGAATACGGCGACTTCGAGTGCCAGTATTGCGGCCAGGCGGAGGACGCGATCCGGCAGTTGCTCGCCGATTATGGTGACCTGCGCTATGTGTGGCGGCACCTGCCGCTTACCGACGTGCACCCGCATGCGCTGCTGGCGGCCGAGGGCGCCGAGGCGGCGGCCAGGCAGGGCAAGTTCTGGGACATGCACGACCAGCTACTGGACCACCAGGGCGCACTGACGGCCAAGGACCTGATCGGGTACGCCGGCCAGATCGGGCTGGACACCGGGCGGTTCACCCGCGACCTGCGGGAGCGCGCCGGGGAGGCGAGGATCCTGGCGGACATGGACTCCGCCGACCTGAGCGGTGTCTCGGGCACGCCCACGTTCTTTGTCAACGGCAGGCGGCACCACGGCGCCTACGACCTGGGCACGCTGAGCGACGCGGTACGGGCGGCCAGGGCCCGGCTGCTGATCAGCCCGGCCGGAGACGGGGTTCGCTAGCCCAGGGCGCGCTGCAGCAGGGGGAGGGCGTCAGCCGCCCACTTGGCCACCCAGGCGGTGAGCTCGGGAAGCTTCGCCTCGGAGATGAACATGCCACGGGCGGGGACGGTGGCGCCGAGCTCGACCAGCAGGGGGCGCAGGTAGGTCTCGACGGCCAGGGCGTGCTCGGGGGCCGCGGCCGTCATCACCGGGACGGCGATCACCCCGGCCAGGCCGTTGGAGCCGTAGCGGTCGAGGAATGCCTTGAGCAGGCCGGTGCAGGTGGCCTTGTAGGTCGGCGAGGCGACGACGAGCAGTCTGCTGGCGGCCACCTGGGCGGTCAGCTCGGTGACCGCGGGTGCCTGCGGGTCGAACAGGCTGCCGGCCTGACCGGCCAGATCTATCACCAGGTGGCCGGGGTCGGCGCCGGTCGCCCTGACGATCTCGTCAGCTACCGCCATGGCCACGCCCAGGGTGCGCGAACGCGGCTTCGGGTTGCCTACCAGGACTGTTATCCGCACTCATCCACCTTAATTATATATATTAACGATGGAATTAATGTGATTTACGATGGCGCCACGAAAAATGAGAGAGGCCCGGGAGATCCCCGGGAGTAGAGTACTTACCGGGCAGTAGGTCAGCTCGTTAGTGCCTTGCGAACCGGGAACCATGAATTGGGGGTCATGGTGAAAGCAGGGGCAGGTGGCCGAGGAATAGGCCGCGCGCGGGCGCCGGTTGACCCAGTTGAGGCAGCCTCCGCACGACGGCGCTCGACCGGGCGGTGACCCCACGGACACGAAGCCGGATTCAGGTCCCACGGAGGGTTTCCTGCGGCATCACGCCCTGATCGGGGTTTCGGCCGGGATGGCCATGGCCGAGGCGGTCGCGCTGCTCGTGCTCGCACCCGCCGCCATGTCGCTGGCGCCGCAGGTTACCGCGCTGCCGCCGCTGGCGGTATTCCACGATCTGCGCTGGCTGTTCGGCTACAACGGGTCCTGGCTGGAGTTCGTGGCCGGGGCCTTCGTGCTGGTGGCCGGGCGGGCCGCGCTGAACGCCTCCCTGGTCAGGATGGCCTGGCCGCGCAGCCTGGCCGCCCCGCAACTGCGCGCCCTGTTCGCCGCGAGCCTGGTGTTCACCGTGCTGGCCGGGCTGCTGATGGTGCCGATCGTGACGCTGGTGTACGGCGTCGCGGTGCTGCCGTTCTCCTGGCCGTTCCTCGCCGCCGTCCCGGTGATGCTGGCCATCGCGCTGCCGCTGAGTCACGGCGGGGTGACGACCTCCTGGTGGCGGCGGCTGCCGCCGGGCCGGGCGGCCGGCTGGGCGGTGGCCTGCTTCGTGGAGTACTCGGTGCTCGGCATCGCGCTGCCCAGGCTGCCCGCGGCTGGCGCCGTCCTCCTGGCTGGTTTCGGCGGAGTGGTCAACGCGCGCGCCTGGTACAGCCTCACCCTCGCCGTGGCCGGGTTCACAAAGCCCAGGCCGCATCCGCTGATGGAGTGGATCCCGGTCGCGCCGATCGCCGCGATCAGTGTGTTCGCCCTGGCCATCGGGACGACCCGGCTGATCTTCGACATGGCCGCCGGCCCGTCGCAGGCGGGGATCGCCGCGGCCTCGGCCGGGGCAGCCGGGTTCGCGGCGATGGCCAGCCGGGCCACCGAAGCCCCGGTGCAGCCAGCGGCCCGCGGCCGGACAGCCGTGCTCGTGGTCGCCGGGTTCGGGTCGTCATGCTGCTATAAGGCCCATGGCCTGCAGCGGGTCGTGTCGGACATGCTCGTGCAGCAGTTCTCCTACCGTGGGCTCGACGCCGCGGGCAAACCGCTCCCGCAGGGTTCCTCGGCCAGCGACCTGCCGCTGTCCGAACTGGGCGACCGGCTCGCGGCACAGGTGAGGCGTCTGTCCGAGCAGACGGGGCGTCCGGTGGACCTGGTCGCCGAAAGCGAGGGAACGCTCGGCGTCTATGCCCTTTTCGCCCGGCATCCGCAGATCCCGGTCGGGTCGATCGTCCTGCTCAGCCCCATCGTCGCGCCGGGCCAGGCCAGCTTCCCGCAAGCCGGGCGGCAGGGCCAGGGAGTAGCCTCGGGATACGCGCTGAACTGGCTGGACCGGCTGGTGGGGGAGATGTCGCCGTTCGGGGCGGAAGGGGCGTCACGGCTGATCAACTCGGTGAGCAGCGTGGGCGCCAGGTACGCGGCCAGCGTGATCCATGGCAAGGCGCACCGCTGGCTGGCGGTTGTCCCGCTGGCCGACGCGGTCACCCTGCCGGCCTGCACGATGCCGCGGAACGTGCTGTTCGTGCCGGCGTTCCACGGCGGGCTGCTGGGTGATCCGGCCGTCCTGCAGGAGGTGCGCGACTTCCTCGGCGGACGTCAGGTCTCCGGCCAGCAGGACCTGCGCGCCGCGGCGGAGTTGGTGTCCTCGGCGGCCGCCGCGTGGCGGATGCCGGTGAGCTCCGCGCCTTCGCTGCCGTGCCCGGCCTGAGGTTGGCGTACCGCTCGGTCAAACGGAGAGCCCGCCTGCAGGTGGGGAAGCAGGCGGGCCCTGGGGGCGATGATCACAGGTGCGCCGCGGGCGGCCCCTCCCGCTCCGGCTCCGGCACCGCGCCGGGGGCGGCCGCACCGAGCGCAGCGGCCGGCACGGGAGCGGCGGCGTCCTGCCAGCGGGTGAGCGGTCCCCAGCGCAGCAGGGTCCCGCAGAGCACCGCGCCGGCCGCGAAGATGGCCGCGGCCCACCAGAAGGCCGTGTGGTATCCGTGCACCAGGGCGAGCCCCACAAGCTGCGGGCTCGGCCGGCCGTTCACCAGGTTGCCCGGGGTGGCGATGTTCGCGGTCAGGTAGTGCGCCACCGCGCTTGCGAAGATCGTGTTGAGCAGCGAGGTGCCGATCGAGCCGCCGATCTGCTGGCCGGTGTTGATGGTGGCCGATGCCACACCGGCGTCGCCGGGGGCCACGCCGAACGTCCCGGTGTTCATCGACGGGGCCATCGTGAGCCCGAAGCCGGCGCCGGCCACAAGCAGCGGCCCGAGCACCGTGGCGGCGTACCCGGAGTGCACGCCGATCCTGGTGAGCCAGACCAGGCTGGCCGCTGCCAGCACCATTCCCATGGCCACCAGCGGCTTCGGCCCGAGCCGGGGGATCAGCACGATGTTGGACAGGTTGGCGAACATCACGACCATGCCGATCATCGGCAGGAACGCCACGCCGGTGATCACCGGGGAGAAGTGCAGGGTGAGCTGCATGTAATAGGTGAGGAACAGGAAGATGCCGAACATGCCCGCGCCGAGCACCAGCACGGCCAGGTAGGCGCCGCCGCGATTGCGGTCGAGCACGACCCTGGGCGGCAGCAGCGGGCTGGCGGCCCGGATCTGCCGGAACCAGAACACCGGGAGCAGGGCCACGCCCGCGGCCAGGAACCCGTAGGTGGACGGCGTGTGCCAGTTGTGGCTCGCGGCGTTGGAGAAGCCGTAGACCAGGCAGAACATCGAGGCCGAGACGAGGACGACGCCGGGCAGGTCCAGCCGGGGCCGCTGGCGTACCGGGGCCCGGCTGAGCAGCAGCGCGCCGCCGGCCGCCGCGATCCCGGCGAAGAACAGGTTGACGTACAGGCACCAGCGCCAGGACAGGTACTCGGTCAGCACCCCGCCGAGCAGCAGCCCGACCGCGCCGCCGCCGCCGGCGATGGCGCCGTAGATGCCGAACGCCTTGCCCCGTTCCTTCGGGTCACTGAACGTGGTGGTGAGCAGTGACAGCGCGGCCGGCGCGAGGAAGGCGCCGAACGCTCCCTGACAGGCCCGCGCGGCGACCAGCATGGCGAAGTTCGTCGCGGCACCGCCGGCCGCGGAGGCGGCGGCGAAGCCGATCAGCCCGCTGAGGAAGGTGATCTTGCGCCCGATCAGGTCGCCGAGCCGCCCGCCGAACAGCAGCAGGCTGCCGAACGCGAGAGCGTAGGCGGTCACCACCCACTGCCGGTCCACGGTGGTGAACCCCAGGGCCCGCTGCGCGGAGGGCAGCGCGATGTTCACGATCGTGGCGTCGAGGACGACCATCAGCTGGGCGGTGCCGACGATGCCGAGGATCAGCCACCGCCGGGGGTCGGGTGTCTGGCTGTTGACGTTCATGATTCCCACCTATCTGGAGGGCGTATCTCCACTTAGCCAAAGTACATTAGGCTAAGTGGAGGTGCAACCTCCATCTGTGACCCGATGGGAGAAAAGATGACCGGCCTGCAGGAGCACGCGACGGCCCGCCCTCTGCGCGCGGACGCCGAACGGAACCGGCAGCGGATCCTGCGGGCGGCGGCCGAGGTGTTCACCACCCGGGGACTGCACACCAGCCTTGACGAGGTCGCCCGGCACGCCGGGGTTGGCGTGGGCACCGTCTACCGGCGGTTCCCGGACAAGGAAACGCTGGTGGAGGCGCTGTTCGAGGAACGGATCCAGCAGATCGTCAAGCTGGCGGACGAGGCCTGGAAGGAGCCCGACTCGTGGGCCGCGCTGGCATCCTTCCTGGAGCGGGCCGGGGGAATCCTGGCCGCCGACCGCGGCCTGCGGGAGCTGCTGATGTTCGCCACGCACGGCCGGGACCGGATCGAGGGCACCAGGGCACGGATGCAGCCCGCCGTCACCAGGCTGGTGGAGCGCGCGCAGCGAGACGGCAAGCTGCGCACCGACATCCAGCCGACCGACATGCCGTTCGTCGAGTTCATGCTGACCGCGGCGGCCCAGTACGCCGACCACATCCAGCCCGGGATCTGGCGCAGGTACCTGGCGATCATTCTCGACGGGCTGCAGCCCCGGCGTGATGGGACCACCCCGCTGCCGGTGCCGGCGCTGACCCCCTACCAGATGATGGATGTGATGCGCGGGAGATCCGAGGCCGTCACTGACGCGGTTCGACGATCACCTTGAGCCCGTCCCGGCGGGCGGCCGTGCCGAACGCGCCGGCGGTTTCGGTCAGCGGCATCCCGTGGCTCACCACCGCACCCAGATCCACCACACCGGCCGCGGCCAGCGCGATCGCCCGCGGATAGGCGTCGTTCATCCGCCGTGACAGCGCGATCGTCAGCCCCTTGCGGCGGGCGGCCGAGGCGCGGAAGCTCGTCCGGTCGCCGCCGGGGATGCCCACCAGCACGACCCGCCCACCCGGCTTGGCCGCGTCGATCGCGGCATCCACGGCCTCGTCGGTGCCCGCCACCTCGAACGCCGTGTCCACACCGGCCAGGACCAGCCGGTCATGCGGACCGCCCTGATCCGCGCCCAGGTTCACCGCCGCCTCCAGCCGGTGCGGCAGCGGATCGGCGGCGATGACCGGATCCGCGCCGGCCGCCAGCAGGAGCTGAATGAGGATCAGCCCGATGGGCCCGCAGCCGATCACCGCGGCGCTGCCGCCGAGCCGCGGATGACCGAGGTCCAGGGCGTGCAGGGCGACGCCGAGCGGTTCGAGCAGCGCCCCGTCGGCGTCCGAGAGGGACTCGGGCAGCTCGTGCAGCAGCTCCGTGGGCCAGGCCAGGAACTCCCTGAGCCCGCCGTCGGTGTCGCCGTGCCCGGCGAACTTCACCCGCGGGCACAGGTTTCGCTGCCCCCGGTGGCACTGGGCGCAGTGCTCGCAGGGGATCGCCGGGTCGATGGCCACCCGCCGCCCGCGCGACGGCCCGCCGGCGATGACCCCGGCTATCTCGTGGCCGAGCACGAGCGGATGGCCGAGCCTGGCGTCCCCGATCCCGGCCTCATCCCACCAGTGCAGGTCGGAGCCGCAGATCCCGACAGCGCTGACCCGCACCAGGGTCTGCCCGGGCCCGGCCTGCGGCACCGGCTCCCGCTCCAGCCTGATGTCACCCGTTCCGTACAGCCTCGCCGCCAGCATTGTCGAACGTGGCATCACGGGTCCATCATGGCCGGCCCGGGTAGATCCTCTGTGTGGTGGCGCCGGGCCGGCCTGGCCGCTAAGCTCACACCGTGCATGCGAACCATGACCTGCTCTGGTGGCGCCGCCAGTAGGCGGTGGCAGGTTCGCGCAGCGCGCAGATTCCGAAGCGATCGCCCGGCAGTGGCGGTCGCTTTTTCGCGCATCGTGGCCGGGCCCGACAGTAGGGGGCCAGCATGGTTCCGGGACAGCGGCAGGACAGAACGCTCCATTCGCCGGAAAGACACCCTACGGTGCTTGATCTGCCGGAAAGACACCTTATGGCGGGTGAGGGTGAAGCCCACTTCGTCACGGCCGGTGGCATCGAGATAACCAGGACCGGCGCGCCGTTCGATCCCGCGCTGCTCGAACAGATCGCGGCGCAGGCCGACCAGCGGCGTGGCGGCGTGCTCAGCTCGGGCATGGAGTACCCCGGCAGGTACAGCCGCTGGCACATGGCCTATGTGGACCCCTGCCTGGAGATCGTGGCGGTCGGCAGGCGGATCGCCGCCCGGGCGCTGAACGAACGCGGCCTGGTGCTGCTGCCGGTGGTGGGCGCGGCCCTGTATCGCGCCGCGGGCAGCGGCGAGTTCCCGGCGCCATCCACCGGCGAGGTGGCGGTCGCCATCCCCGAGCCCGCCAGCTCGTTCACCGAGGAACAGCGCAGCCGCCGTCCCACCGTGTTCACCGCGCTGCGCGAGGTCGTCGCCGCGTTCGCCTCGCCTGAGCAGCACCTGGGCCTGTATGGCGCGTTCGGCTACGACCTGGCCTTCCAGTTCGAGGCGATCACGCTCAGCCTGCCCCGCCCGGCCGACCAGCGGGATCTGGTGCTGCACCTGCCCGACCAGATCTACGTGCTGGACCGCAAGCGGGAGACGGCGCTCGCGTACAGCTACGACTTCGAGGTGGATGGCGCCTCCACCGAGGGCCTGCCCCGGCTGACCCCGGCGACCCGCGCCGCTCCGGTGCCCGGCCGTCCGCAGCCACCGCTCCCGCCGCAGCCGGAGCCGGGCCGCTACGCCAGCGTCGTGGCCGAGGCCAAGAAGCGGTTTGCCCGCGGCGACCTGTTCGAGGTGGTGCCCGGCCATACCTTCTACGGCCGCTGCGACTCCCCGGCCGCCTTCTACGAGCGGCTCCGCCACCGTAACCCGGCCCCCTATGAGTTCTTCTTCAACCTGGGCGAGGGCGAGTACCTGGTCGGCGCGTCCCCGGAGATGTACGTCCGGGTGACCGGCGACCGGGTGGAGACCTGCCCGATCTCCGGCACGATCGCCCGCGGCGAGGATCCGCTCGGCGACGCCGAGAACATCCGCACGCTGCTCACCTCCGTCAAGGACGAATCCGAGCTGACCATGTGCACCGACGTGGACCGCAACGACAAGTCCAGGGTCTGCGTCCCCGGCACCGTCCGGGTCATCGGCCGCCGCCAGATCGAGATGTACAGCCGGCTCATCCACACGGTGGACCACGTCGAAGGCAGGCTGCTGCCCGGCTTCGACGCGCTCGACGCGTTCCTCACGCACATGTGGGCGGTCACGGTCACCGGTGCACCCAAGGCCTGGGCGATGCAGTTCATCGAGGACCACGAGGACTCGCCACGGCGCTGGTACGGCGGCGCGGTCGGCACCATCGGCTTCGACGGCTCGATGAACACCGGCCTGACCCTGCGCACCGCGCACATCCGCGACGGCATAGCCGCGGTGCGGGCCGGGGCGACCCTGCTGTTCGACTCCGATCCGGCTGCCGAGGAACGGGAGACACAGATCAAGTCGCGGGCTTTGCTGGAGACCCTGGCCCCCGTACGGACGGGGCCGGACTCGCCGGTTGCCATGGGGCGTGGTTGCGGCGAATGGAGCAATGCGGCGCGGCCCCCCGGGGACGGCTTGCGGGTACTCCTGGTCGATCACCAGGACTCATTCGTGCACACCCTCGGCGACTACTTCCGCCAGCATGGCGCGGACGTGACGACCCTGCGCTACGGTTTCGCCGCTGGGCTGCTCGATGAGCTGGCCCCGGACCTGGTGGTTCTGTCACCCGGCCCCGGCCGCCCGGCAGACTTCGGCTGCGATGCGCTGCTGACCGAGCTTGACACGAGGCGGCTTCCCGCGTTCGGCGTGTGCCTGGGCCTGCAGGCCATGGTGGAACACGCCGGTGGCACGCTGTCGCTGCTCGGCGAGCCCTCGCATGGCAAGCCGGGCCTGGTCAGGCTGTGTGGCCGCAGCGGCCTGCTGGCCGGCCTGCCGGCCGAGTTCATCGCGGCCAGGTATCACTCGCTGTACGCGCGCCCGGATGACGTCGGCAGCGGCTTCACGGTAACCGCGACGACCGGCGAGGTGGCCATGGCGATCGAGAACCCGGCCGCCGCCCGCTGGGCGGTCCAGTTCCATCCCGAGTCGATCCTGACCGCGGCCGGCCGGACCGGTCACCAGGTGGTGGCCAATGTCCTGGCCCTTTGCCAGGCCCGCGTGACAGCTCCATGACACGGCGAAGACCCTGGCCCCCGCAGGGTCAGGGTCTTCGCTGGTGTGGCTGGCCGGCGATTGTCTTCGTCGAGGGAACGCACAGGAAGGTGGTGTGCTCGATGGTGACCGGAACGCCGCCCGGCGGGGACGTGACGAACTGGTTCTGGTCGAAGACCGGCGAGATGACCGGCGTCTGACTCACCGGGTAGCACAGCAGGTGCCACTTGGCATTCAGGACCTTGCAGACCTTGCTGCCCATGATCTTCGTGGGGCTCCCTTCGTTCCGGCTGTTGCCGATGGGCCGGCTCTTGCCCGCGGCCCCGCCGGTCACCACACGCGATTACCCACGCAGTCATCCACGCAATTCGCGACCATGGAACCCTGGCGGCTACAGTGCGTAATGCCCCTCACGGCATGAGTGAGCTGGGCGTTGCGCCGCTGCGAACCCGCCCGGCAGCCCGTATCGTGCGGTGACATGAGGAGCGTGCAACCAGAGATCTTCCTTGTCGCCAAGCCGCGGCTCGACTACGGCCAGATCGCTGCCTACCTGCGCGAAGTCGGCGGGGAGAGCTGGCTGGAGCGGCTGGATCGCGGCGAGCTGGACAACGACGCGCAGAACCTGGCCGAGTTCGCCGGCAAGATGTGCTACCGGTCCTGGGAACCCGGCCTGAACCCGAACGTGCAGCGGGTCCGCACCGACCAGGTCAAGTACCTGGAGAACATCCTGTCGATGGCCCACGGCTCGGTATTGGAGCACGCCAGCTTCACGTTCGTGCTGCACAATGTCAGCCGGGTAACGACTCACGAGCTCGTCCGGCACAGGCCGGGTACGGCGGTTTCGCAGGAGTCGTTGCGCTTCGTCCGGCTGGAGGACATACCCTTCTGGTTTCCTGACTGGGCGCGGGCCGACGATGAGCTGATGAAGCGGGCCAGCTCGCTGCTGCAGCAGCTCGAGGAATTCCAGCTCTGGATGGCGGACCACTTCGGGCTGGACGAAGAGGGCGTCAAGATGCATGAGAAAAAGCACAAGACGTCGTTTATGCGAAGGTTTGCCCCCGAGGGAGTGGGCACCGGGATTGTCTGGACAGCCAATATCCGGACGTTGCGGCACACCATCGAGGCCAGGACGGATCTGGGCGCCGAAGAAGAGATCCGGCTGGTATTCGGCAAGATCGGGGAGCTGATGCGCGAGGAAGCGCCCGCGCTGTTTGGTGACTATACGGTCACCGATGGCGCGTGGATACCAAAGTGGCGTAAGGTATGAAAGATGAGCCTTATCCGGAACCCTCGTACCGGGCTCCATGCCCGCAGATCAGGCTCGTGCCTGATGATCGCGCCCATGGGTGCCCGGAATAAGTCTCGCCACTGAGCGTTATGCAAAACCGCATCACGAGTGCAGGCCCAGAGGGCCTGCGCGAGCGATCGGGCCAGGTCAGCGGCACAGCACCAGGAAAGAACTTTGCATAATGCGAATTTCGCATGAGGTACATTGCCATGGCTGATGCTTCTTTGGCGGAATCAGCGCCTGGTTACCTGGCGATGCCTGACGGCGCCCATGGTGACGGTGCGCCCAAGGCATTTCCCGGGGTTGTGGTGGTCCATGACATTTTCGGCATGACCCCTGACCTCCGGCGCCAGGCCGGCCGGCTCGCCGCGGGCGGGTATATCGCGCTGGCTCCGGACTTCTGGCACGGCAAGCCCTGGATTCGCTGCATCCAGTCGGCATTCCGCCAGGTTATGTCCGGATCGGGGCCGGTGTTCGATGAGATCGACGCGGCGGCGGCCTGGCTGGCCGGACTGGACGCCTGCACCGGCAAGATCGGCGTGATCGGCTTCTGCATAGGCGGCGGGTTCGCGCTGCTGTGCGCGCCCAAGCCGGCCTATTCCGCCGTGTCGGTCAACTATGCCCCGGTGCCCAAGAACGCTTCGGAACTGCTCAGCGGGGCATGCCCGGTCGTCGCTTCGTATGGGGGTAAGGACCGGGGGACCCGGGCTCAGGTCCCGCGGCTGGAGCGGGCGCTGGCCGATCAGAGCGTGGCGCACGACATCAAGGTTTACCCGAAGGCGACCCACGCGTTCATGAACGAGCACGAGGGCAGCCACCGGGTGATCGTCAAGATCCTGGGCATGCGCTACGACCCCGAAGATGCCAGCGACTCATGGCGGCGGATCCTCGCCTTCTTCGGTGCGTATCTCAGCGGGGATTCTGCCGTATAACTCTGTGCCGCCAGGTGGCTGGCAGATGGGATCGGGCTCGTCGTAGTGCAGGCGCTGGGCGGGCACGCCCAGGCGGGTCAGCACATGCTGGGTCTGGCAGACCATGCTGGCCGGGCCGCAGATGTACACCTCGCGGTCCTGCCATTCGGGCCGCTGCGGCACGATCTCGGGGAGGCTGCCGCACAGGCCGCCGAATCCTGGTTCCCCGGAGACGACCGTGACCAGCGTGAACGAGAGGCAGGACGCCGCCAGCAGTTCCAGGTCCCGCAGGTCGTAGAGACCTTCCGCGGTGCGGGCGCCGAACAGCAGGGTGATGGCCGGGCCGCCGGCCGCGGCGGCCTGCTCGATGATGGCCTTGACCGGGGCGAGGCCGGTGCCGCCCGCTATGCAGAGCAGATCGCGGGGACAGGCCCGGGGTACGGTCATCTCTCCCTTGGCCGGGCCGAGCAGCAGGGTGTCGCCGGGGGCGGTGTGATGGACCAGCGCCGGGCTGACCAGGCCGCCGGGGACGGCCCTGACGTGCATGGTCAAAGTGCCGTCCTGGCGCGGCGCGTTGGCTATGGAGTAGGGGCGCCATTCCCTGGGCCAGCGGGCGGACTGGACCGTGACATATTGCCCCGGCCGGTAGTCCAGCGGCTGGTCGGGACGGACGGTCAGCACGGCCAGGTCGGCCGCGCGGCGCTGGTGCCCGACAACCTCGGCCAGCCACCAGGAGGGAGCACGGCGGGCGTCCTCGCCGGCCGCCTCGGTCATGACCCGCGACACCATGGCGAGCACCGCTTCCCAAGCCGCCGCTGCCTCGCCGGACCAGGCCGGGCCGCCGAACTCGCGCAGGGTGGCCAGCAGGGCGTCCATGAATCCGGGATAGTGCCGGGAGGCCACGCCGAACCTGCGGTGGTCGCGGCCGAGTTCCCGCAGATACGCGGTCAGCTGCTCCGGGCAGTCCAGGCTCCACACAATGCGGGACAGCGAGCGGAAAAACCGGTCCCGCTGCCGGCCCATCGCCATCGGGAATAGCGCGCGCGTCTCGGGGCTGGTGGCGAAGAGACGGCCATAGAAATAGGCCATGGCTTTCTCCGCGTGCGGCTCGATGTGCGCGAAAGACTCCTTCACTGCAGCGGGATTCAGCGCTGCATCGCCATCCGGCGTCCCCTCCCTGTTCGCCACAGCAGGAGTCTGCACCAGGGACGCAACGGTCACAACCACTTCCGGGCAGCCGAAACCGGGCCCGGGGTGGTGTCTGGTTAGCACAAAGCTCTCCATTACGGATTTACTTAGTAGATTCGCCCTCGTGGTTAGCCGCTGGAAGCGGCCATGTATCCGGTTATGCCATCGGGCGACATGAACGCAGATTCCCGGCGCGGGCTTATAGCTTACCGGTTAGATATGCTTTCCTAACTCCGGCCGAAAAGCGAATCCCCGATCGTTAACTTGAGTGCCAGCCCGGTGGCGGACCATGGCCGGAGGGGGCCCACCGGGCGGCCGGGCTGGCGGGTTCCGTAGTTGTGGCCGCCCTCCATAGGCGTTATGCACCATCATGGGCATATGGCCTCACGCGAAGAAGGACGCATGGCCCGGCCGATCATCGGCATCACCGGCTACCTCGAGCCAGCCAGGTGGGCCGACTTCGTGCGTGAGGCAGTGCTGTCCCCGGTCACATTCAGCCGGGCCGTCGAACGAGCTGGCGGCATCCCGGTCATCCTGCCACCGGTCCCCATCGACTCCGTGCCACGGCTGGTGGCCGGCCTCGACGGCTTGCTGATCTCCTGCGGGCCCGACCTCGACCCGCGGCTGTACGGGGCGATGCGGCATGACCAGACGACCGCGGCCGACCGCAGGCGGGACACCTTCGACCTCGCGCTGGCCCGCGCGGCGATCGACGCCGGGCGCCCCTTCCTCGGGGTGTGCCGCGGGATGCACGTGCTCAACGTGGTCAGGGGCGGAACGCTCATCCAGCATCTGCCGGAGGCGGTCGGGCACGACCGGCACGCCCCCGATCCGGTGAAGCTGTCAACGCACGACGTGCAGCTCAGCGCGAGCAGCAAGCTCGGCCAGATCCTCGGCGCGAACGCCTCGGTGCCCACCCGGCACCATCAGGCCGTGCAGCGGCTCGGCACCGGGCTGCTGGCGGTCGCCTGGGCCGACGACCAGATCGTGGAAGCGGTCGAGCTGCAGGGGCACCCGTTCGCGATCGGGGTGCAGTGGCATCCCGAGGAAGAGGACGACCTGCGCCTGTTCCAGCAACTGGTCGCCGCGGCCGCCACCAGGTAAAAAGACCCCCAGCCGCCGTCCCCGCGCCCGCTCACCTCGATGACGCGGTCGCGGCCGCGCTTGTCAGCTCAGGCTGGCAAAGGCGGGCCGAAGCGGGCCGGTGGCGAGGCTCTAACATGTTCCGGTGACTTCGGACGGGTACCTGCGCTTTCCGCATCTCCAAGGCGACCTGCTCACCTTCATCGCGGAGGATGACGTCTGGCTGGCACCGGCCGCCGGCGGGCGGCCCTGGCGGCTGACCACCGACCGGGCCCGGGCCGGCTGGCCCCGGCTCGCCCGGGACGGCAGCATGGTCGCCTGGACCGGCAGCCGCGACGGCCCACCCGAGGTGTACGTGACCAGCCTGAACGGTGGTGACGGCCGCAGGCTCACGTTCTGGGGTGACTATGCGACGCGGGTCCGGGGCTGGTCGCCGGACGGCGAGGTGCTGGTGGTCACCGCCGCTGGCCAGCCGTTCGATCATTACACCTGGGCGCACGCGGTGCGGCCGGACGGCGGGGTGCCCCGGCGGCTGGCGTTCGGCCCGGTGTCGGACCTCGCGGTCGAGCGTGACGCCGTGGCGCTGCTCACCGGGCGCCACCCGCGCGAACCCGCCTACTGGAAGCGCTACCGCGGCGGATGCGCAGGGCGGCTGTGGCTAAGCCGCGGTGGGCAGGACGGGACGGCGCCGTTCGCCAGGATCGCCGAGACCCTGGGCGGCCAGTTCGACTGCCCCATGGTCGTCGGCGGCCGGCTCGCCTTTCTCGCCGACCATGAGGGCACGGCCAACCTGTACTCCTGCGACTTCGACGGCGGCGGCCTGCGGCGGCATACCGACCATGACGGGTTCTACGCACGCCAGGCGAGCACCGACGGATGGCGCGTGGTCTACCAGTGCGCCGGTGACATCTGGCTGCTCGAAGACCTGGACGGCGAGGCGCACCCGGTGGACATCAGGCTGGGCTCGCCCGGCCTCGGCCGCCGCGGCGGGCTGGTCTCGGCCGAGGATCATCTCGGCGACCTGTCCTGCGACCATACCGGCCAGGCGAGCGCGGTGGAGGTGCGCGGCTCGGTGCACTGGCTGACCCATAAGGACGGTCCCGCCAGGGCGCTGGCCGTGACCCCGAGAGCCCGGCTGCCCAGGGTGCTCGGCCGGACCGGGCAGGTCGCGTGGGTGAGCGACACCGAGGATGGGCAGGCCCTGGAGATCGCACCGGCAGGCGCATCCGCGGGGCAGCCGCGCCGGCTGGCGGCGGGGGAGTTCGGCCGGGCGGAGGAGCTCGCCGCGGCACCGGACGGCGGCACGGTGGCCATCGCGGCCAGAGACGGGCGGCTCTTCCTCGTCGATGTCCTCTCGGGCCAGGTCAGTGAGCTGGCAGCGTCATCGGACGGGCCGGTCGAGGGCCTGTCCTTCTCCCCGGACTCGGCCTGGCTGGCCTGGTCGCAGCCCGGGCCACGCCCGCTGACCAGGATCCGGCTGGCCCGGCTGCCGGCCGGCCCGCTGGTGGATGTCACCGACGGGCGGTTCACCGACACCGACCCGGTGTTCACGCTCGACGGACGCTACCTGGCCTTCCTGTCCTGGCGCAGCTTCGACCCCGTGTACGACGCGCACTTCTTCGACCTGTCGTTCCCGTTCGGCTGCCGGCCGTACCTGGTACCGCTCGCCGCGGGCACACCGTCCCCGTTCGCGCCGCTACCCGAAGGCCGGCCAGCGGGCCAGGCGGACGACGCCGATGGCCCGGACAAGGAAGCCGGGCCTGTGACGGTCACGGTGGACGCCGAGGGCCTGGCCGGACGGGTTGTGCAGGTGCCGGTCCCCGAGGCGCGGTACTCCAGCCTGCAGCCGGTCAAGGGTGGTCTCGCCTGGCTCAGCGAACCGCTGACCGGGACCATGGGCGAAGGCGCCGCCGACCTCAACGGCTCCCGGCCCAGGGCGTCGCTCGAACGGTTCGACCTGGACAAGCGGCGGTGTACCGAGCTGGCCGGCGAGCTTGACTGGTTCGACGTGAGCGGCGACGGGACCAGGATGGTGGTGAGCGACCGCGGCGACCTGCGGGTGATCTCCGCCGAGCGCAAGGAGGACCCCGACGGGCCGGGGGACACGGTCAGCATCGACCTGTCCAGGGCGCGCTTCATGGCCGATCCCGCCGCGTTGTGGCGGCATGCCTACGGTGAGGCCGGCCGGATCATGCGGCACGACTTCTGGGTCGCCGACATGTCCGGCGTGGCGTGGGATGAGATCCTCGGCCAGTACCGGCCGCTGCTCGACCGGATAGCGAGCAGTGACGACTTCGCCGACCTGCTCTGGGAGGTCTTCGGCGAGCTGAACACCTCCCACGCCTACGTCAGGGAGGCGTCCAGCCGCGGCGGCGGTGAGAACGTCGGGATGCTCGGCGCCGACCTGGACGGTGGCGCCGACGGGCGCTGGCGGATCGCCCGGGTGCTGCCGGGCGAGTCCTCGGATCCGCGGGCCCGCTCGCCGCTGGCCGCGCCGGGTGTGGTGGCCCGGCCGGGAGACAGCCTGATCGCCGTGGACGGCCAGCCGGTGGACCCGCTGGCCGGGCCCGGTCCGCTGCTGGTAGGCGCGGCGGATGTGCCGGTCGAGCTGACGCTGGCCCCGGCCGAAGGCGGCGAGGCCCGCCGGGTGGTCGTCGTCCCGCTGGCCGACGAGGAGAGGCTGCGCTACCAGGACTGGGTGGCGAGCCGGCGCAGCCTGGTGCGCGAGCTCGGCGGTGGCCGGATCGGCTACCTGCACGTGCCGGACATGATGGGCGCGGGATGGGCACACTTCCACCGCGACCTGCGGATGGAGATGACCCACGGAGCGCTGATCGTGGACGTGCGGGGCAACCGCGGCGGCCATGTCTCCCAGCTCGTGGTGGAAAAGCTGGCCCGCCGGGTGCTCGGCTGGAGCGTGCCGCGCTGGCTGCGCCCCATGACCTACCCGCGGGACGCCCCACGCGGCCCGCTCATCACGGTGACCGACGAGTTCGCCGGCTCGGACGGTGACATCGTGACGGCGGCCATCCACGGCCTCGGGCTCGGTCCGATCGTGGGCGCCCGTACCTGGGGTGGCGTGGTCGGGATGGACGGTGGGGGACACCACCTGGTGGACGGCACCTGGATCAGCGTGCCCCGGTACGCGACCTGGCTGGACGGCTACGGCTGGAACCTGGAGAACCGTGGCGCCGAGCCGGACGTGGAGGTGCTCAACTCACCCGACGACTGGGCCGCGGGCCGGGACTGCCAGCTGGAAGCCGCCATCCAGCTCGCGCTGGAGGCCCTCGACGCCAGGCCGCCACTGACCACACCGGACACCTCACAGCGCCCCGGCAAGCGCCGCCCGCCGCTGCCGCCACGCTGAGCTGAGCCCGGGCCCCCGGCCGTGTCGCTGCCCGGTGCGCTACGGGCGGCGGGCGCCGGGCTCACCGCTTGCTGAGGTCGCCGACCTGCTCGGCGTACCAGGCACCGGCGACGTGCTCGGTGATCTCGCGGATCGTCCAGTGCGAACCGCGCGGGGCATCCCACTCCGGCCGCCCGGCGACGGCCAGGCGGTGCAGGTAGGCCTGGGCGAGCCGGCGCAGCCGCTGCCTCGCCTCGTTGAGGTCGGCCTCGGTGAACGATGCCCAGTCGCTGGCCAGCGTGACGTTGCTGGCGTGCCACTCGTCCGGCTCGGTTTCCTGGCCGGCCAGCAGGGCCTCGATCTCGGCCAGATGGTCGATCAGGTGGTCGGCATGCCGCCGGATGGCCTTGGCCGGCGTATAGATCCGGACCCCGTCCCCGGCCAGGTGCGGGGTCCCGTCCCAGGCCAGCCAGGTCTGGGCGAGTTCGAGTATCCGCTGGACACCGGCCACCACCGCGGCGGCAGGGTTGCTGGTCTCGGTGTGCTCCATGGCAGTCATTCAGCGAGATTAATCCGTGGACCGTTCGGCTCCTGGCGAAGTATGGTCGCCAGCCTTGATCCCGAACACGAGAGACCGAAATGACCGGGCGCCTGGGCTGGCTGCGCGGGCTGCGGATGGACCTGACTCCGCTGCGGACCGCGGCGGATTTCCGCGGCCTGCTGTGCATCGCCGGTGTGGCCGTCATCACCGCCGTGCTGCCGGGCCTGCGAAGCTACCGGGAGCGGCGGCCTCAGATGGGCGAGTTGTAGCTGACCACCCAGTGGACCTTCAGCCAGATCATGACGTCCGCCCAGGCCCCGCTCACCTGGAGGACGCCGACGATGACCAGCAGGGCGCCACCCACGCGCATGACCTGCCTGGCGTGGTTGCGGGCGAAGGCGAACCCCCTCATCCCCCGCTGGAACAGCACCGCCACGATCAGGAACGGCACGCCCAGGCCAAGGGCGTAGATGAAGAGCAGGAAGGCGCCGCGGCCCGCGGTGCCGGTCGTCGCGGCCAGGCCGAGCACCGCGGTCAGCGTCGGCCCGCTGCACGGCGTCCAGCCGAGGCCGAACAGCACGCCGAGCAGCGGGGCCCCGGCCAGCCCGGCCCGTGGCCGGACCGACGGCTTGAGCATCCGCCCGGCCAGCGTGAACCGGTCGAAGACCCCGGCGAACAGCAGGCCGAGCAGGATCGTCACCGCGCCCAGCACCTGGAACAGGCCCTGCTGGTGGGTCAGCAGCAGCGAACCGAGGCCGCCGAACGCGGCGCCGTAGGCGGCGAACAGGGCGGAGAAGCCCAGCACCACCAGCGCCGCCCCGAGGACCGTCCGGCCCCGCCCGGTGCGCTGCCCCGTTCCGTCCTCCGGCGTGGCGGCGGCCTGGACGTCGGCGCCGGACATGCCGGTCACATAGGACAGGTAGCCGGGGATGAGCGGCAGGCAGCACGGCGACAGGAAGGTGATCGCCCCGGCCGCCGCGGCCACCGGCACGGCCACGATGAGCGGCCCGCTCGTGACCAACGTCCCCGCACTCATCCCGGGTTTCACCTCCTGCCCGTACAACCTATCCGCGCCGCCGCACTTCCTCCGGACGGCCCGGCCGCATCTTTACCAAGGGCACCTGCCCATTGACACCAACGGTGTACGGAGAGACGATGAGCGCCGAGTCTGACAACGTTGTCAGATCAGTGCTACCGCACCGTACCGGGCTGAGGTGCCGGGCTGAAGCCTAGGGGGCCGGAACGATGTGCCGGATCCTGCCCTAGGAGGACTTTCATGATGGGGAAGCTCGCGACACGCGCTGCCCGCTGGCCGGCCATGGCCGTCCTGGCGGCTGCGGGTGTCCTGGCGGGCGGCATGGCGGCCGGCAGCCCGGTCGCGTCGGCCAGCCCGCGGCCCTCGGCCAGCGCCAGTGCCGCTCCGGGCCCGAGTGCCGCTCCGGGCCTGAGCACCGCTCCGCTCGGCGGCAAGCTGGCCACCGGCCACGGCACCGCTTGCTCGGTGACACAAAGCGGCCACCTGATCGACTGCCCGCGCCCCGTGCCGCGTTCCAAGTGGCCAAAGGGCGCCAGGAACCAGACCAAGATCACGCACGCGGTGAGCCCGAGCGACCTCGCGTCGCTGGTGGACACGCGGACCTGGACCTCGGGTGGCGGCAACACCTATCCGGGCGCCGACGTGCCGTTCGGCATGGTGCAGTGGAGCCCGGACACGCTGCCCAACCGCAGCGACGGCGGCGGCTACAACTTCGGCGACACCACGCTCGACGGCTACAGCCTGACCCACATCTCCGGCCCGGGCTGCGGCGCGGCCGGCGACGTGCCGATCCTGCCCATGACGGGCGCGCTGCCGAGCGGCAACCCGAACAACGTCACGACCTCGTTCACCAACACCGGTGAGGTGGCGCAGGCCGGTTACTACTCGGCGCAGAGCAACGGCCCCAGCAACACGATCACCTCGGAGTTCACCGCGACCCCGCACACCGCCATGGGCCGGTTCACGTTCCCGCCGACCACCTCGGCCGACTTCCTGATCAAGCTGATGGACAGCCAGAACGGCGACTTCGGCGACAGCGCCCAGATCGTCGGCAACAACGAGGTCACCGGCACCGACACCAGCGGCCACTTCTGCGGCGAGACGAAGAACGACGGCCAGGTGCAGGAGTACACGGTCCACTTCGACATCGTCTTCAGCCAGCCGTTCACCGCCTCCCAGGTGATCACCGAGTCCGGGCAGACCAACCCGGCCGCGGTCTTCCTCACCTTCGACACCACGAGCAACCCGGTGATCGACGCCAAGGTGGCCATCTCCTACGTGAGCACCGGCAACGCCCAGCTCGACCTGCAGACCGAGAACCCCGGCTGGGACTTCGGCAGCCTCCAGGCCGCCGCCCAGTCGTCCTGGGACGGCCTGCTCGGCGAGATCCAGGTGTCCGGCGGCACGTACGCGCAGACGCAGGAGTTCTACAGCCTGCTGTACAAGGACTTCATGCAGCCCAACATCAGCAGCGACGTCAACGGGCAGTTCATGGGCTCGGACATGCAGGTGCACACGCTCGCCGCTGGCCAGCAGAACCAGTACGGCACCTATTCCGGCTGGGACATCTACCACTCGCTGTCCCAGCTCCAGGCCATGCTCGACCCGCAGGCCGCGTCCGACCAGGCCCAGTCGCTGGTCAACTACTACGACGAGAACGGGATCCTGCAGCAGTGGGGCTACCTGAACCTGGACAACTACGTCATGGTCGGCGACCCCGCTCAGTCGATCATCGCTGACTACTACGCCTTCGGCGCGCGCAACTTCAACACCCAGCACGCCCTCGCCGACATGCTCAAGCAGGCCACCACGGTCAACGACGTACGGCCCGGTGAGGCGCTGGAGGCCAAGTACGGCTACCTGCCCGCCGACGGCACGTACGGGTGCTGCAACGCACACGGCACCGTGGCCACCCTGCTCGAGTACGACTCCGAGGATCTCGCCCTGGCCCAGTTCGCCTCGGCCCTGGGGGACACCCAGGACGCGTCCATGCTGGAGCAGCGGGCCAACAACTGGGAAAACCAGTTCTACCCGGACAACAACCTGCTGAACCCGCGGTATGAGAATGGGCAGTTCGTGCAGGGCGAGACCCCGCTCAGCAACGAGAACGGCGAGCCGTACTACGTCGAGGGTGACGCCTACGAGTACCTGTGGAACGTGCCGAACGACTACTCGGCGCTGTTCTCGCTGCTCGGCGGCAACTCGACGGTCGCACCCGAGGTGCGGCAGTACCTTTCCCAGCCGAACGGCTACGGCATGTTCGCCGAGCTGAGCAACGAGTTCGACTTCGGTGAGCAGTACATGGGCGACTACGACGGCGACCCGGCGACTACCCAGCAGACCGTGAACACCATGCTCAACACCATGTACGCGCCCGGGCCCAGCGGCCTGCCCAACAACGACGACCTCGGGGCCAACAGCTCGACGTTCATCTGGGAGATGCTGGGCATGTACCCGGAGAACTCCGGCTCGGACAACCTGGTGTTCGCGAGCCCGCACTTCCCGCAGGCCTCGATCAACCTGCCGAACGGCCACACGATCAACATCAACGCGCCGGGCGCCTCGTCCACCAGCTACTACGTGCAGAACCTGAAGATCAACGGCAGCCCGTACAGCAAGCTGTACGTGCCGTTCTCCACCCTGTCCCAGGGCTCCACCCTGGACTGGACGCTGGGCAGCAGCCCAAGCACATGGGGTACCGCCCCGCAGGACGCCCCGCCGTCCTACCCCTCCGGCCTGCGGCCGGTGGTCGCGGCCGCCTCCAGCCAGCAGGTCACGGTGGCCCCGGGTGGCACCGCCACCGTGCAGATCGTGGGCCGGAACGCAACCACGTCCCAGCAGGAAGTGCAGTCCAGCGTGTCGGCCCCGTCCGGGCTCACCGTCACCACGAGCTCGGGCAATGGGAGGTTCAGTGTCCCGCCGAGCGGGCAGGGCACCGAGACGCTCACCGTGAGCGCCAGCTCGTCCGCGACGCAGACGTTCTACACGGTCCCGGTCACGCTCAGCGATGGCGGCACCGCGCTGCCGACGGTGAACATCACCGTGCTGGTGGCCCAGCCGGGCAGCCTGCTCGCCTCGTACAACAACGCCGGGATCTCCAGCAACTCCGACGTGAACGTGGCGGATTTCGACAACGACGGCAACAGCTACTCGCAGGAAGCGCTGGCCGCCGCCGGGCTGACGGCCGGCCAGACCACCACCGTGGGCGGTGTGCCGTTCACCTGGCCGCTGCCCGCACCCGGTTACCCGGACAACACCATTGCCAGCGGGCAGCAGATCACGGTGAACGCCCCGGCGGGCACCCAGACCCTCGGGTTCCTCGGCTCGGCCACCAACGGGCCCAGCCAGGGGGTGGCCACGCTGCACTACTCCGACGGCAGCAAGGCCCAGTTCTGGCTGGGACTGAGCGACTGGACGCTGAACGCGGGCAGATCACAGCCCTCCTACGGCAACCAGATCGCGGCCCACATGACCTACCGCAACTGCGCGGGCTGCCCGGGCGGGCAGGACACGGTCAGCACCAACGTCTTCTTCGCCGGGCTGCCGGTGGATCCCAGCAAGACGCTCACCAGCGTCACGCTGCCCAACGGGGCCACCCGGGGCGCGCTGCACATCTTCGCCATCGGCACCTCCAGCCAGGCGCTGAGCCCGCCGGTGGCGGCCTCGCTCAGCCCGGCCACCGCGGCGGCGGGCCAGCAGGTGACGATCAACGGCTCCGGCTTCGGCGCCACCCAGGGCTCGGGCTACGTCGCCTTCTCCGACAACGGCGTCAACTGGGGGGCACCGGGCAACCTGGCCACCTTCCAGATCGACAGCTGGAGCGACACGGCGATCACCTTCACCGTGCCCACGCCCAGCGGGCCTAACGGCGTGTGGGCGGTGGCGCCCGGCACGGTTGCCTCGGTGACCGTGGTGAACAGCAGCGGGGCGATGTCGGACACCCCGGTGCTGCAGATCACGCCCACCTCCAACCCGGCCGACTACTACGACAATGCCGGCATCTCGCCGGACAACAACCAGTCGTGTGCCAACTACGACGGCGACGGCTTCAGCTACTCGGCCGACGCGCTGGCCGCGGACAACCTGACACCCGGCGCCACGGTCACCGCCGACGGCCACACGTTCACCTGGCCCAACGTGGCCGCCTGCGGCAAGGACAACATCCTTGCCGCCGGGCAGACCATGCTGGTGAACGGGACCTCAGGTGCCACCTCACTGGGACTGCTCGGCTCGTCCACCAACGGGTCGTCGCAGGGCACGATCACCATCAACTACACCGACGGCACGTCCTCCACGCAGACCGTGTCGTTCACCGACTGGGCGCAGTCGCCGGGCGGCGGTGACGTCGCCGTGGCCACCATGCCGTACCGGAACTCCATCGGCGGCTCGTCGCAGTCCATCACCATGTACGTCTTCGCCACGACCGTCCCGGTCGACTCGTCGAAGACGGTAGCCTCGATCACCTTCCCGGACGTGAGCGGCAGCGTCGGATCGAGCATCACCGCAATGCACATCTTCGCGGTCAGCCTGAGCTGACCTGGTGCCGTGGGGCCCGGCCCGGGCGGGAAGCCGGGCCGGGCCCCCCGGCCTTTCCGGGTCAGGATGACGGGCGGACCAGGAACAGGGCGATGGCGTAGCAGAACATGGCTACGCCGGTGGCGGTGGCCATCGCCATCGAGGCCGCGTTCGTGCTGTCATGGACGAAGCTGAACCCCTGGGTCGCGGCGAAGATGATGGCGAGCAGGCCAACGGCCGAGGCAACGATGACCGGGACGTGCCTGGCCACGATGGCCCGGACCAGCAGGCTGATCGCGGCCACGATGAGCAGCAGGCCAACCGCGACGTGCAGGACCAGCAGCGGCCCGTTGGAAAACGCCTGGCTGACCTTGCGGCCGCCGCTGCCCGCCGCGGGCAGGCTGACGTAGAGGTTGACCCCCACACCCAGGCCGAACTGCACGATCAGCATGACCAGGGCGCCAAGGCTGGCGCCGCGCAAGGTGGCCAGCCTGCGTGCCTGCTGTGCCGGGGCGGGGCTGGTTGTGCTGCTGGTCGTTGTCATGGGTGGTTGGCTCCTGTCGGTGAGCTGCCAGGGCGCCGCGGCACCGGCCGGGCGCGTGCTGGAGGGCTGGCTGGTGCCAGGTGATGTCACATCGACCGGGTGTGCGCGTGGCGGTGCCCGGGATGGCGGCCGGCCTTTGGCTGGGGAGGTCCTCAACTGCCGCGGGGTTAGCGCCTGCTGCTGCGCAGGCGGCGGGCGGCGAGGATGGCGAGCGGAACCAGCCACCACAGCAGCCAGAACGGCCAGACGGCGTGCTGGTGCCAGTCGCCGTGTCCCCAGGTGGCTGGCGCGTGGCTGAGGCCGCCAAGGATGGCCGTGCCCGCTGCGAAGATCAGGATTGCCAGCAGGAGGAACGGCGGGCCCGGGCGGCGGGCGGGCGCCGGGGGTGGCGGTGGCAGCGCGCGGGGGAGGTCGGCGAGCAGCCGGTCGAGGTCGCCGCGGGTCCGGGCGCCGATGGCCCGGCCCACCCGCTCGTCGAACTCGTCCAGCTCAAGCCGGCCGACCCTGAGATGCTCGGCGAGTTCAGCGGCTACGGCGTCGCGTTCGGCGTCGGATACCCGCAGTCCGGACGCTGGTGTGCTTCCCGTCATTGGATGCCCCTTTCCGTACCGGGCCGCTGGGACTCGGCTGCCCGGTACACCGATCTTCACAGCCCGGTGGGGGCGGTGTCGTCGGCCTGGCGGAGCGTCTTGGCGGTCGCCTTAGGGGGTAGCCGGCCGGTGAGGTACTACTGCCGTAGGTGTCACCGGCATACGCCAGGGGAGGTATGACCTTCCTTCACCATTCGGGGCGATTTAACGGGAACCGTTGACGGGCGACTGGAATCCGGGAAAGAATCGCCGGTGGGTGACAACGTTGTCACCCACCCGCAGTCAGCACCACCAAGACACAGCTTCACCCACGACGCAACACCACCCAAGAGCAGTCGGCTGCGCCAGCAAGAAAACTGTGCAGGCAAACACCGTGCCGGGACACGGGCCTGGGGGCCTCAGGGGGGTGCCGGACGATGCGCGCCCGGACCTTCCCAAGGAGGACTCTCACCATGAGACGCACGTTCACGTCGCACTTCGCCCGGGATCCGGCCGCAGCCGCAGGGTGTGGCCCCGGCAAAACAAGCGCCATAGGGTGTGGTCCCGGCAAGACCAGCATGGCCACGGCCCTGCTGGCGGCCGGCGTGCTCGGATCCGGACTGCTGTCCGGGGTCGCCCCGGCACTGGCCGCGACCCACCCCGGCCATCCAGCCTTGCACGTGGGAACGGCGACCTGCACCAAGAAGCCGAACGGGCACCTGGCGGCCGACTGCGCGCACCCGCTGAACGCCGGGCTCCTGCCGCCGGGCACCAGGAACAAGACCACGATCAAGCACCTGGTCACCGATCCCGCCACGATGGTGGACACGCGCACCTGGACCAGCGGGGGCGGCAACACCTTCCCGGGCGCCGACGTGCCGTACGGCATGGTCCAGTGGAGCCCGGACACCATGCCAGACCGTAACGCCGGCGGCGGCTACGGCTACGGCGACTCCCAGCTCACCGGCTACAGCCTGACCCATATCAGCGGGCCGGGCTGCGGCGCCGCCGGGGACATCCCGATCCTGCCGATGACGGGCGCGCTGCCCCCGGGGGACCCGGCGAACGTGACCACGTCGTTCACCAACACCGGCGAGGTCGCCCAGGCCGGCTACTACTCGGCGGAGAGCAACCTGCCGAACACGATCACCTCGCAGTTCGCCGAGACGCCGCACAGCGCGATGGGCCGGTTCACCTTCCCGAAGACCACCGCGGCCGACTTCCTCATCAAGCTGGACAACAGCCAGAACGGCGACATCAACGAGACCGCTCATGTTGTCGGCAACAACGAGGTCACCGGCTCGGTGACCAGCGGTGACTTCTGCGGCGAGACCGTCAACGACGGCCAGGTGCAGCTCTACACCGTCTACTTCAGCATGGTGTTCAACCACCCGTTCACCGCGTCCCAGGTGATCACGGGGTCCGGTTCGGGCACCCCCGAGGGCGTCTTCCTCACCTTCGACACCACCAGCCAGCCGGTGATCGAGGCCAAGGTCGGCATCTCCTACGTGAGCACGGCCAACGCCACGCTCAACTGGCAGAGCGAGAACCCGGACTGGAACTTCGCCAGCGTCAAGGGCGCCGCCCAGCTCGCCTGGAACCAGTTGCTCGGCCGGATCCAGGTCTCCGGCGGCACGTTCGCCCAGACCCAGCAGTTCTACAGCCTGCTGTACAAGGACTTCATGCAGCCCAACATCAGCAGCGACGTGAACGGGCAGTACATGGGCGCGGACATGAAGGTGCACAAGATCTCGGGCAGGCAGCAGAACCAGTACGGCATCTACTCTGGCTGGGACATCTACCACTCGCTGTCCCAGTTGCAGGCGATGCTCGACCCGGGGGCGGCAGGCGACCAGGCGCAGTCACAGCTCAACTACTACGCGCAGGACAAGCTCCTGCAGCAGTGGGGCTACCTGAACCTGAACAACTACGTCATGGTCGGTGACCCGACGGACTCGATCATCGCCGACTCCTACGCCTTCGGCGCGCGCAACTTCGACCAGAAGACCGCGCTGAAGGACATGCTGGCCCAGGCCACCACGGTCAACGACGTGCGGCCCGGCGAGGCGCTCGAGCAGAAGTACGGCTACCTGCCGGAGAACGGCTCCTACGGGTGCTGCAACGCGCACGGGTTCCCCTCCACCCTCCTTGAATACGACAACGAGGACTTCGCCCTGTCGCGGTTCGCCGCCGCGCTCGGCGACAGCACCGACGCCGCCATGCTGCAGAAGCGGGCCAACAACTGGGTCAACCTGTTCGACGGCTCCAACGGCCTGCTCACCCCGCGCATGACGGACGGCTCGTTCGAGTCCGGGGTCACCCCGACCGACAGCTCGCCCTACGTCGAGGGTGACGCCTACGAGTACCTGTGGAACGTGCCGAACGACTACGCCGGCCTGTTCTCGCTGCTCGGCGGCGACTCCAAGGTGGTGCCCGAACTCCGGCAGTACCTCTCCCAGCCCAACGGCTTCGGGATGTACGCACAGCTCACCAACGAGTTCGACTTCGGTGAGCAGAACGCGCTGGACTACGCCGGCGACCCGGCCGGCACGCAGCAGGCGGTCAACAACATCCGCAACAGCATGTACTCGCCCGGCCCGTTCGGCCTGGCCAACAACGACGACCTGGGCGCGAACAGCTCCTCGTTCATCTGGGAAATGCTGGGCATGTACCCGGAGAACTCGGGCAGCGGGAACCTCGTGTTCACCGGCCCCGGCTTCCCGCACGTGGTCATCAACCTGCCGGACAGCAACACGGTCAGCATCAACGCGCCAGGGGCGTCGCCGACCAGGTTCTACGTCCAGTCGCTGATGCTCAACGGCAAGAGCTACCAGAAGCTCTACGTGCCCTACTCCAAGCTGGCCAAGGGCGCGACGCTGGACTGGACGCTCGGCACCCAGCCGAGCTCGTGGGGCAGCGCGGCGGCCGACGCCCCGCCGTCCTACGGCCCGGTGTTCGCGGCCACCGCCTCGCTCAGCCCGTCCGCGCTGTACCTGCAGCCGGGCGGTGCGGCCACGACCAAGCTGACGGTACAGTCGCTGACCGGCAGCGCGCAGACCGTCAACTGGACGGCCAGCGTGCCGAGCGGGGTCACGGTCAGCCCGGCGAGCGGCTCGCTCTCGGTGCCGGCCGGCGGGACGGCCGCCACGACGATCAGCGTCACCGGTGGTTCGGCGGACGGGGCCTACCCGGTCACGTTCAACCTGACCAGCGCGGCCGGGACCATCGTCGCCGTGCCGCTGTCGGTGATCGTGGCCAGGCCCGGTGACCTGTCACCGTACTGGAATGTCACCGGGATCAGCGACGACAGCAACCCGTCCGCGGCGGACTACGACGGTGTCGGCTGCAGCTACTCGCAGCAGGCGCTGAACGCCGTGGGCCTGACCCCGGGCGCCAGTATCACCTCGGGCGGGCTGAACTACACCTGGCCCAACGTGACGGCGGGCAACCCGGACGCCGTGATCGCCGGCGGCCAGACGCTGCCGGTGAGCGCGCCGGCCGGGGCGGCCCAGATCGGGTTCCTCGGCAGCGCGGTCGACGCCGGGACCACGGGCTCGGTGGGCGACGCGACGATCACCTACACCGACGGGTCCACGTCCACGGCTCCGCTGGGGATGTCCGACTGGACCCTGGCCGCGGGCTCCAGCCAGGTGCTGTTCGGCAACACGATCGTGGCCACGCTGCCCTACCGCAACTGCGGCGGCGGTTCGCAGACGATCAACACCTACATCTTCGCCGAGACCATCCCGGTCGACAGCTCGAAGACGGTCGCGAGCGTCACGCTGCCGAGCGACGTGGCTAACGGTTCCATCGGCATCTGGGCCATCTCCACCGGGTCCTGAACGCCTTCTCCCGCCCCGGGGAACCGGCCCCCCAGCCCCGGGGCGGGGAACCTCTTTCACGGCACAGCCGCGCCTGACCTGGCTGCCTGCCCGGGGCGATTCAGTTGGCTTTTCGTTTACCTTCTGCCCCGATTGGTAGATGGGAACGGTGCTGACCGGGAGAGGGGAGTCACGTAGTCCCCGCCGCCGCGGCCCTGTCATCGGCAGGGCGGGTGTGATGTGCACCGGCATCGCGGACTCCGTAAGGAAGTGCTATCCATCTAATTTCCGGCAGATGTTCACTCTCCGTGGCGGCGAGCGCAGGCCAGCCACGGGATGCCCGCCATGCCCACCCCAGCCGGACACAGGCACGGCAGGTAGGGTCACGGGCAGGGAGGTGGGCGGCCGGTGCCGGAGGTGAGTGAGCCGGCGAACGCCGGAGACATGGGCGGGCCAGCGCAGGCGGGGGACCGGGTACTGACCATCCCGAACGGGATCAGCGTGGCCCGGCTGCTCGGAGTGCCGCTGTTCCTGTGGCTGGTCCTCGGGCCGAGGACGGCCACCGCCGACGCGTGGGCCGTCGGCGTGCTGATCGTCTCCGCGATCTCCGACTGGCTGGACGGCAAGATCGCCCGCGCGCTGGGCCAGGAGAGCAGGCTCGGCCAGGTGCTCGACCCGGCGGCGGACCGGCTCTACATCGCAGCCACGCTCATCGGGCTGGCCGTCCGGGGCATCATCGGCTGGTGGCTGGTGGGCCTGCTCGCCGCACGCGAACTGGCCGTCGGTGTGGCGCTGGCCGCGCTGAGGCGGCGCGGCTTCGGCACGTTGCAGGTCAGCTTCGTCGGGAAGGCGGCGACACTGTGCCTGCTGTACGCGTTCCCGCTGCTGTTCCTCGGTGCGCACGCCGGGCCGGCCGCGACGTTCGCGCGGGTCACCGGGTGGGCGTTCGCAATCTGGGGTACCGGACTGTACTGGTGCGCCGGGGGGCTTTACATCACCCAGGTGCGCGGCCTGCTCGCGGGCTGGACGGGCCCGCGGCCATTCGGAAAGGAGCTGCGTCAGCCGTGAAGGCCGTCGTCATGGCGGGCGGTGAGGGGACCCGGCTACGGCCGATGACCGCCAGCCAGCCCAAACCCATGCTGCCCGTGGTCAACCGCCCGATCATGGAGCACGTGCTGAGGCTGGTCAAGCGGCATGGGTTCAGCGAAACGGTGGTCACCGTCCAGTTTCTCGCCTCGCTGGTGCGGAACTACTTCGGCGACGGTGAGGACTTCGGGCTGAACCTGCAGTACGCGACCGAGGAAGAGCCGCTCGGCACGGCCGGCAGCGTGAAGAACGCGCAGGATGCGCTGCGCGACGAGCCATTCCTGGTCATCTCCGGCGACGCTCTCACCGACATCGACCTGTCCGAGCTGGTCAAATTTCATGAGCGGAACGGTGCCCTGGTCACCGTCGCGCTGAGCCGCAAGCCCAACCCGCTGGAATTCGGCATCGTGATCACCGGGGAGGACGGCCGGATCCAGCGCTTCCTGGAGAAGCCCAACTGGGGCCAGGTGTTCTCGGACACGGTGAACACCGGCATCTACGTGATGCAGCCCGAGGTGCTGGACGAGGTGCCGCCGGGCGAGGTGGTGGACTGGTCCGGGGACGTGTTCCCGCGGCTGCTGAAGCGCGGGGCACCGCTGTACGGCTGGGTCGGCACCGGCTACTGGGAGGACGTGGGCACGCACGAGAGCTACCTGCGGGCGCAGGCGGACGTGATGTCCGGCCGGGTGTCGGCGGACATCGACGGCTTCGAGGTGTCGCCGGGGGTCTGGGTCGCCGAGGGTGCGGAGGTCGATCCCGAGGCGATCCTCACCGGCCCGGTGGTCGTCGGGGACTATGCCAAGATCGAAGCCGGCGCGACGCTGCGGGAGTACACCGTGGTCGGCAGCAACGCGGTGGTGAAGGAGGGGGCGTTCCTGCACCGCGCCGTCGTGCACTCCAACGTCTACATCGGCCAGGGCGCGACCCTGCGCGGCTGCGTGATCGGCAAGAAGACCGACGTGATGGCCTCGGCACGGATCGAGGAGAACGCGGTCGTCGGGGATGAGTGCGTGATCGAGCCCGAGGCCTACCTGTCCGCCGGGGTGAAGGTCTACCCGTTCAAGACCATCGAGGCCGGCGCGGTGATCAACACCAGCGTGATCTGGGAGTCGCGCGGCCAGCGCACGCTGTTCGGCCGCCGCGGCGTGTCCGGGCTGATCAACGTCGAGATCACGCCGGAGCTGTGCGTGCGGCTGGCCAGCGCCTACGCCAGCACGCTGAAGAAGGACTCGACGGTCACCACCTCGCGCGACGCCTCCAGGGCCGCCCGCACGCTGAAGCGGGCGGTGCAGGCGGCGCTGAACTCGAGCGCGATCAACGTGGTGGACCTGGAGGCGCAGGCGCTGCCGGTGGCCAGGTTCGAGACCGGGCGCGGCCCCTACGGCGGCGGCATCGCGATCCGCACCACGCCGGGCGACCCGCAGTCCATTGACCTGGTCTTCCTCGACGAGCGCGGCGCCGACCTGTCCCAGGCGGCACGGCGCAAGATCGAACGGGTGTTCTCCCGCGAGGAGTTCCGGCGGGCGTTCCCCGGCGAGATCGCCGAGTTGTCCTACCCGCCCCGGATCATCGAGTCCTACACCAGGGAACTGCTGCGCTGCGTGGACATATCCGGGGTGCGCGAGGCCGGCCTGAAGCTGGTCGCCGACTGCGCCGGCGGCACCACGACGCTCGTGCTGCCCGGCCTGGTCGGCCGCCTGGGCATGGACGTGCTCATGGTCAACGCCCGGCTGGACGAGGTGTCGCCCACCGAGACGCTGGCCCAGCAGCGGGCCGGCATGCAGCGGGTCGGCGAGCTGGTCTCGTCGTCGCGGGCGGCGTTCGGAGTGCGGTTCGACACGGTGGGCGAGCGGATCACGCTGCTCGACGAGAAGGGCGAGATGGTCCCCGATGACCGGGCGCTGCTCGTCGTGCTGGACCTGGTGGCCGCGGAGCGCAAGTCGGGACGGGTGGCGCTGCCGGTCACCACCACCCGGGTGGCCGAACAGGTGTGCCGGTTCCACGGCGTGCGGGTGGACTGGACCGCCACGTCCATGGACGCGCTCACCGAGGCGGCGGCCGCCGGCGACGTGATCCTGGCGGCGGACGGGCGCGGCGGGTTCATCGTGCCGGAGTTCTGCCGGACCATGGACGGCATCGCCGCCTTCACCCGGCTGCTCGGGCTGGTCGCACGGACCAAGCTCTCGCTCAGCCAGATCGACGCGCGAATCCCGTCGGCGCACCTGCTGCGGCTGTCCATGCCGACCCCGTGGGCGGCCAAGGGCGGGGTGATGCGGGCCGTGGTGGAGGCGGCCGGGGACCGGCAACTGGACACCACCGACGGAGTGCGCGTGGTCGAGCCGGGCCGCGGCTGGGTCCTGGTGCTGCCCGACCCGGCCGGGGCACTGACCCACCTGTGGGCCGAGGGCGAGGACGACGACGCCGCCCAGTCCCTGCTCGACGAGTGGGGTGCGGTGGTGGAGCGGGCCGGGAGCTGACACACTCGTTACGGACAGCGCATGGACAGACCGAGGTAGTCACAGGCGGACCACCTGGCGGGGCCGCGTGAGAGAATCCCGGCACGATGGGCGGTCACAACAGGCGATGGGGGAGCCGTCTCGCGTGGCGCGTGGACCGCGCCACCAGAGCCCGGGTAGTTTTGACCTCATCACCGGAGTTCACGCCGCGGGGCAGCCATACCGGGCTCAGTCCCGCCCCGACTGCATGGCCGATTGATGGGAGGCCGGGCGAAGCAATGCCGAGCGTCTATTGCACCCGGTGCGGCCGCCCGAACCCCGAAGGCGCCCGATTCTGCTCACACTGCGGCAACCCGCTCGCCCGCGGCACCAGCGGCGAGCGGCCAGGCGAATCCACTTCCACGATCTCCCTCGGGGGCTGGGAGTCCGCCGAGCCGGAGGTGGCGGACGAGTCGGGAGCCGACGCGGCAGCGGCGGCGGCACTTCCGGCGGGCACAGCGCTGCTCGTCGTGAAACGCGGGCCGAACGCGGGCAGCAGATTCCTGCTCGACAGCGACCTCACCACGGCCGGGCGTCACCCGGAGAGCGATATCTTCCTCGACGATGTCACCGTGTCCCGCAGGCACGCGGAGTTCTACCGGCAGGGCGGTTCGTTCACCGTGCGCGACGTGGGCAGCCTGAACGGCACCTATGTGAACCGGGAGCGCATCGAGGTGGCCGGTCTCAACGGCGGCGACGAAGTGCAGGTGGGCAAGTTCCGCCTGGTGTTCCTGACTCATCCCCGCGACGGAATCGACGGCGGGGGCGCGGCGGACCAGGGATGAGCGCCTACGGGGGCGAGGCGGCCGGCGCTGCTCGGTGGCCTTTGGCCACCTTCGCCATGGCCCGCGATATTTACCCGGGGGGCCGAGCCCCCCGGACCCCCACGCCCCTGGCTGGGGTCCGTGGCTGGGCCGGGGGCCCCGCGTTCCTGGCTGGGGTCTGTGGCTGGGCTGGGGTTCCGGACCGGCACGCTGGCGGGGCGGCCGGGGCTGCTTGGTGGCCTTTGGCCGCCTTTGCCATGGCCCGCGGTGTTTATCCGGGGGGCCGAGCCCCCCGGACCCCCACGTCCCTGGCTGGGGTCTGTGGCTGGGCTGGGGTTCCGGACCGCCTCGCTGGCGGGGCGGCCGGGGCGGCTTGGTGGCCTTTGGCCGCCTTCGCCGTGGCCCGCGGTATTTATCCGGGGGGCCGAGCCCCCCGGACCCCCACGCCCCTGGCTGGGGTCCGTGGCTGGGCCGGGGGCCCCGCGTCCCTGGCTGGGGTCCGTGGCTGGGCTGGGGGCCGCGGACCCTCACGCCCCGGGCTGGGGTCCGTGGGTCGCGGGCTTGGGGAGCATCTGGCATGAGTGCTCAGCCGGCGCGGGCTTATTACGGGATCGGTGAGGTGCTTGCGCAGCTCAGCGGGGAGTTTCCGGACATCAGGATCTCCAAGATCCGGTTTCTGGAGTCGGAGGGGCTTATCGAGCCGGCCCGGGCGCCGTCCGGGTACCGGCGGTTCAGCCGGCGCGATGTGGAGCGGCTGCGGTACATCCTGACCGCGCAGCGCGACCACTACCTGCCGCTGAAGGTGATCAAGGAGCGGCTCGACTCGCCCGGCGAGGCCGTGGTGCCGCCGCGGGCTGGTGAGACCGCGACGATGACCCGGGCGGAACTGCTCGATGCCGCGGACATCGACGGCGCCCGCCTGGACGAACTGGAGGAGTTCGGCCTGGTGCGGCGGCGGGGACGGCGCTACGGCCAGGACGCGCTCACCGTGGCCAAGCTGGTCGCGGGGCTGAGCAGGTACGGCGTCCAGGCCCGGCACCTGCGGGCGGTCAAGGCCGCCGCGGAGCGCGAAACGGCGCTCATCGAGCAGGTGGTGGCCCCGCTGCTGCACCAGCGCAACCCAGGAGCGGCCGGCCGGGCCGGCCAGACCGCGCGAGACATCGCGGCCCTGTCGATGCAGTTGCACGCCGCCCTTGTCGAGGCAGAGCTCGGCGATGCAGGGTTGGCATAGCGCTAATTTTGTGACTAGAGAGGACCAACCCGGGTCTGGTTTTGTTACTCCGGAGGCCCGCCCGAAGTCGGCTGTACAGCTATAGCGGGTGTACTTTGACAAAGGGAGTGCCCCAGATCAGGGCCAAGGGTTGACCGAGCGCGGAGGAGCCGCCGTGAGGCAGATGGAGGTCGTCGGCGTCCGGGTCGAGATGCCCACGAACCAGCCCATCGTCCTGCTGAAGGAGATGCAGGGCGAACGGTACCTGCCGATTTGGATCGGCGCGGTCGAGGCAACCGCGATCGCCTTTGCCCAGCAGGGCATGGTCCCACCGCGGCCGCTGACCCACGACCTGCTCCGTGATGTGCTGGAGGCTCTTGGCGTGCAGTTGCGCACGGTCAAGATCACCGCGCTGCGGGACGGGATCTACTTCGCCGACCTGGTGTTCTCCAACGGGAAGGAAGTGAGCGCGCGGCCGTCGGACTCGATCGCGCTCGCGCTGCGGACCGGTGCGGAGATCTTCGCCAGCGACGAGATCCTGGACGAAGCCGGTGTGCCGATTCCGGATGAGCAGGAAGACGAGGTCGAGAAGTTCCGCGAGTTCCTCGACACGATCACCCCAGAGGACTTCGGCCGTTCGACATAACGGGCGGTTTGGCGTGTTTCGGCGACGCGCCGAAGGGGATCGTTGACGGTTGGTGCTGGCCGTCCTAGCGTGCGGATACGGGCACCAGAGTGTGTCCCGGGCCAGGCCCGTCGGAGGTGGGCGTGACGGCATCAAAGGGTGAGAGCGGGACGCCGGGCGACAGCGCCTGGCGTACCGCGGCCAGGCAAGCCGGAGAGCAGGGCCTGCTGTTCGGTGAGGAGCTTACCGAGGGCCCTGAGGGCACCGAGGGCACCGGCTATCGCGGGCCCACCGCCTGCGCGGCGGCGGGCATCACCTACCGCCAGCTCGACTACTGGGCCCGGACCGGCCTGGTGGAGCCCAGCGTGCGCGCGGCTCACGGCTCGGGGTCGCAGCGGCTGTACAGTTTCCGCGACATCCTGGTGCTCAAGATCGTGAAGCGGCTGCTTGAGACCGGGATCTCGCTGCAGCAGATCCGTACCGCCGTGCAGCACCTGCGGGAGCGTGGCTCTACCGACCTGGCGCAGGTCACGCTGATGAGCGACGGTGTGAGCGTCTACGAGTGCACCTCCGCCGATGAGGTGGTGGATCTGCTCCAGGGCGGGCAGGGCGTGTTCGGGATCGCACTGGGCCGCGTCTGGCGCGAGGTGGAGGGCACGCTGGCCGAACTGCCCAAGGTCCGTGCCGAGGACGGCGAGCCCGCACCGGGCAGCCAGCACTCGGACGAACTAGCCGTCCGGCGGGCGAGAAAAACCGGCTGAATCAGTTTGACGTAGGTCCTTCCTGGTCTTCGTCTCGCGGCGGATGCCGCCGCGAAACGGCGGGCCGGCGGGGTGCCGGGGTAGACTCGGCGGATAGCCGACGACCTCGTTCGGGAGAGTTCTCAGGCAGCCAGCCAGGGACGCCGAAGGGGCAACATCCCCGGAACCTCTCAGGCCAACGGACCGGACGAGACAGGTGTCTCTGGAATCGCGGTTGTGCGATGACAGAGGGGGAGTCCGGCGGCCGCTTCGGCGGCACGTGATCGTGACAGCCCGGAGGTCCCCCTCATGAACTTTGCTCAGCGGCACATCGGGCCTTCCCCGGCCGAGCAGCAGCGGATGCTCGCCGTCGTCGGCCACGACTCGCTCGGCGAACTGGCCAAGGCGGCGTTGCCGTCCGAGATAGCCGACGGGCGGCTCGACCTGCCGCCCGCCCTGTCCGAGACCGGTGCCCTGGCCGAACTGCGCAGGCTCGCCGCCAAGAACCAGGTTCTCACCTCGATGATCGGCCTCGGCTACTACGGTACGGTCACCCCGCCGGTGATCCGGCGCAACCTGGTGGAGAACCCGGGCTGGTACACCGCGTATACGCCGTACCAGCCGGAGATCTCCCAGGGGCGGCTGGAGGCGCTGCTCAGCTTCCAGACGATGGTGGCCGACCTGACCGCGCTGCCGGTGGCCGGGGCCTCGCTGCTGGATGAGGCGGCGGCGGCGGCCGAGGCGATGACCCTGGCCAGGCGGACGGTGGGCAAGGGCAGCATCTTCCTGGCCGATGCCGACTGCCTGCCGCAGACCCTGGCGGTGCTGCGCACCAGGTCGGAACCGCTGGGTATCCGGCTGGTCGTGACCGAGGTCAGCCCGGAGGCGATCGCTGAGCAGCCGGAGGGTCAGCTATTCGGCGTTCTGTTGCAGTACCCAGGCGCCAGCGGGGTGGTGCGCGACCTGGCTCCGGCCATCGAGGCGGCGCACCGGCGTGGGGCGCAGGTGGCGGTGGCCGCTGACCTGCTTGCCCTGACGCTGTTGCGGCCGCCCGGCGAGATGGGCGCCGACATCGCGGTCGGCACCACCCAGCGGTTCGGCGTCCCGATGGGCTTCGGCGGCCCGCACGCCGGCTACATCTCCGTACGGGACGGCCTCAAGCGGCAGCTCCCTGGACGGCTGGTCGGGGTCTCGGTGGACGCCGGCGGCAAGCCCGCCTACCGGCTGGCCCTGCAGGCCAGGGAGCAGCACATCCGGCGGGAGAAGGCGACCAGCAACATCTGCACGGCGCAGGTGCTGCTGGCGGTCACTGCCGCCATGTACGCGTCCTACCACGGCCCGGACGGCCTTGCCGATATCGCGCTGCGGGTACACCGGCGGGCCGCCGCCCTGTCGGCCACGCTGCGCCGTCACGGGCTCGACGCCACCGCGGACGGGTTCTTCGACACGGTCAGGGTGCGCTGGCCTGACGGCGCGGTGGACGCCGTGGAGCGGGCCCGTCAAGCCGGATACAACCTCTACCAAGCCGACGCGGACACGTTTCAGATCTCCTGCGACGAGACCACCACCGAGGAACAGCTCCAAGAGGTCGTGGCCGCGCTCTGCCCCGGCGCCCCCTTGGCCCAAGGAGCCGACGCGCTGCCCGCTGAGCTGCGGCGGACGTCGGAGTTTATGACCCATCCGGTATTCCATGATTACCGGACCGAAACCGGGATGCTCAGGTACCTGCGCCGTCTGGTCAACTTCGACATCGCGCTGGACCGGTCCATGATCCCGCTGGGCTCGTGCACCATGAAGCTGAACGCCGCCGCCGAGATGGAGCCGATCAGCTGGCCGGAGTTCGCCGGGCTGCACCCGTTCGCCCCCGCCGGGCAGGCCGGTGGCTACGGCGAGCTCATCGGCGAGCTCGAACGGCTGCTGGCCGAGATCAGCGGCTACGACGCCGTCTCGGTGCAGCCGAACGCCGGCTCCCAGGGTGAGCTGGCCGGGCTGCTCGCGATCCGCGCCTACCACGCATCCCGCGGCCAGCCAGAACGGGACACCTGCCTGATTCCGGAGTCGGCGCACGGCACGAATGCCGCGAGCGCGGTGCTGGCCGGGCTGCGGGTGGCCGTGGTGGCCTGCCGCAAGGATGGCGAGATCGACACCGCCGACCTGCGGGCGAAGCTCGGCTCGCTGGGCGAGCGGGTCGCCGCGATCATGATCACCTACCCGTCCACCAACGGGGTGTACGAGGAGAACGTCACCGAGGTGTGCGAGGCCGTGCACGCGGCCGGCGGCCAGGTCTACATCGACGGGGCCAACCTGAACGCGCTGATCGGGCTCGCCCGCCCTGGCACCTTCGGCGCGGACGTGTCACACCTCAACCTGCACAAGACGTTTTGCATCCCGCACGGTGGCGGCGGGCCCGGGGTGGGCCCGGTGGCCGTCCGGTCGCACCTCGCCGAGTTCCTGCCAGGCTGGGGAGCCGGCCAGGTGTCGGCCGCGCCGTTCGGGTCGGCGGGCATCCTGCCCATCTCCTGGGCCTACATCAGGATGATGGGCGCCGAGGGGCTGCGCGAGGCCACCCTGGTGGCCGTCCTGGCGGCCAACTACGTGGCGGCCCGGCTGGCGCCGCACTACCCGCTGCTGTACACCGGGCGCGGCGGGCGGGTCGCCCACGAGTGCGTGATCGACCTGCGGCCGATCACCAAGGAGACCGGGATCACCGTGGACGACATCGCGAAGCGGCTGATCGACTACGGCTTCCATGCCCCGACCATGTCCTTCCCGGTGGCGGGGACGCTCATGATCGAGCCGACCGAGAGCGAGGAACTCGCCGAGCTGGACCGGTTCTGCGACGCGATGATCTCCATCCGGGAGGAGGTCGCGAAGGTTGCCTCGGGGGAGTACGACCGGCAGGACAATCCGCTGAAGAACGCGCCGCATACGGCCGAGATGCTCGTCGCCGACGACTGGAAGCACCCGTACCGGCGGGACGAGGCGGCCTACCCTGGCGGCGGCGACCGGCGCGGCAAGTACTGGCCACCGGTCCGCCGGATCGACCAGGCCTACGGCGACCGCAACCTGGTCTGCTCCTGCCCGCCCCCGTCGGCCTTCGAGGACCCTGCCGCTAGGGCGTGACCGGGTCGGTTTCGCGGGGAAGGGCCTGTTCGCTTTGCTGGTGCGTTTGCCCGGCGAGTGCCGCCGCAAGCTGGTCGCGTGAGTTGACGCCGAGCCTCTGGTAGACGTGGCGGAGGTGGTATTCGACGGTCTTCGGGCTGAGGAACAGGGCGGCCGCGGTTTCGCGTGTTGTCTTTCCCCCGGTGAGCAGGAGCGCGATCTGCAGCTCCTGCGGCGTTAGTTCGCCGATTGTGTCCGGGTCTCGCCGCCGGCGCGTCTCGCCGGTCGCCGCGAGTTCCGCGCGGGCACGATCGGCCCACGGGCGGGCGTCGAGATGCTCGAAGACGTCCACGGCGGCGCGGAGCTGCTCGCGGGCGAGAACCCGGTTCCTGGCGCGCCGCAGCCGCTCTCCATAGGCCAGCCGCGTGCGGGCCGCTTCGAAGGTATCGGGTGTCTGCTCGTGCAGGCGCATCGCCTGTTCGAAGCATGCGGAGAAGCCGGTGTCCGCGGCCAGCAGTCCCTGGCAGCGCAGCGCGCGAGCCAGCGACCACGGCTGCTGCTTCGCCTTCGCCGCGGCCGTGAACTCCGCGCAGACCCGCTGTGCGTCGCCGGCCTGGCCGAGCCGGATGTAGGCGTCGGTGAGTTCGGCGGCCGGCCACAGATCGACATCGGTGATCGCCAGATCGCTCAGTAGTCCCCGCTGGTGCTCGAAGTGCTCCGCGGCGCGCGCCGCGTCGCCAAGGCCGAGCTCTAGCTCACCGAGCGCCGCGGTCGCCCAGATCTCGTAAATTCCCGTCCCAAGCTCATGGCACAGGCCGAGGACTTCGGCGACGGCGGCCCGGCACTCCTGTTCCCGCCCGCGGCGAGCCTGCAGCCCGGCGAGACCGGCCAGGCCGAACGTCAGCTCGGCCTGCTGCCCGCTCTCGCGGGCCAGGTCGATCGCCTCCTGATAGGTGGCCGCGGCGGCGGCCCAGCGGCCGGTCCCGGCCTGGTCGCGGGCGACCAGGTTGAGCACGAAGGGCAGGGCGCCGACCGCGGCGCGGGCGCGGGCGGTCCGCAGCGCGTGATCGAGCAGCAGCCGCCCGGCGGCGGTCTGCCGCAGGAACAGCGGCCCCAGGGTCAGCCACGGGACCAGCCGCATGTCCTCGCGCAGGCCCGCCGAGCTCTCGGCGAGCGTGATCGCCTCGTGGACCGCTTCCGCTCCGGCCGCCGCATCGCCGCCGATGATGCGGGCCATCCCGGCCGTCATCGCGGCCAGGAAGCGGGCGCGCGGGGAGGGATCGCCGGGCATCAGCGCGTGCACCCGCTCGGCGGCCGACAGCATCTCGGCCGGCTTGCCAGCGATGAAGCTGGCGAGTGCGGCCTCGGCGAGCATCGCGACGGCGCGCTCGGGATCTGCCCGCCGCGCCGCCGCGGTGAGGATCGCGTGACCGCGCATCACCGGACCGCAGCGGGTCGCCATGTGGCCGGCCAGCTCATCGATCCCGACCAGCGTCGCCGGGTCGCTGGCCGTCGCGCGGGCCTCGTCCAGGAGGGCGGCAGCGCGGCCGGTGAAGCCGGCCAGCCATCCTGCCTCGGCCGCCTCCCGCAGCAGCCGCGCCCGCCGTTCGCCACCGGCGGACAGGCGCCCTGCCCGCTCGAACGCCGCAGCCGCGGTAGCGTACGCGCTGCGGGCCAGGCCACGGGCGCCTGCCTGCTCCAAGGCCGCCGCCGCTGTTTCGTCCGAGCCGGCCGCCGCCGCCGCGAGGTGCCAGGCGCGCCGGTCGACGTCCCGGTCGGGCAGGGCGGCGGCAAGCGCCCGGTGCGCCGCACGGCGCTCGCCGGCGGGTGCATCGGTATAGATCGCCGACCTGGCCAGTGGATGCCGGAACTCGACCGCGCCCGGATGCAGCACAACCAGCCCAGCGCTCTCCGCGGCGGCAAGCTCCGAGAGATCGATCCCCAGTCTGGCCGCGGCCCGCTCGAGCGTTGGCAGATCCCCGGTGTCGCTTGTTGCGGACAGCAGCAGCGCCCGCCGGGCGGCCTGGCCGAGCAGGCCGGCCCGGCGCAGGAACGCGCCCGAGATCCGGGCCGAGACCAGGACCGGAGCTCCTTCGGGACCGAACTCCAGGTCCGGCGCCTCTGCGGCGAGCTCGAGCAGGGCAAGCGGGTTACCAGCGGTGGCGACGTGCAGCCGCCTGGCCGCCTCCGGTGCCAGCCCGCTCACAAGCCTTGCGGCCTCGTCGCTGGCCAGTCCGCCGATCCGCAGTACCGGCAGGTCGGCACCGTCGAGCAATGACGGCTCGCCCTCGCGAACGGCGATGAAGACAGCGATCGGGTCGGCCACCAGCCTGCGGAAAGCGAACAGCAACGCCTGGGCGCTCGACCCGTCCAGCCATTGGGCGTCGTCGACCAGCACCGCAACCGGAGCCTGCTCGGCGTAGGCGGCGAGCAGGCTGAGCGTTGCGGCGCCAACCGCAAACCGGTCGTGGGCTGTCCCAGGCCGCAGCGCCAGCGCGCCTTCCAGCGCGGCAGCCTGGGGCGCTGGGATGCTGCCGAGCATCGTCAAGGCGGGACGGATCAGTTCGAGCAGCGATCCGAACGGGATCTGTGCCTCGGACTCGACGCCGCGGGCACGCAGCAGCCGCATCCCGGTGGCCTGCTCGGCGGCGTACCCGAGCAGGGCCGTCTTCCCGATTCCCGGCTCCCCGGCCAGCGCGAGCGATGCGCTGGTACCAGACCGCGCTCGGGCAAGGGCTTGCCCGATCTGCCGCCGTTCATGATCACGGCCCACCAGCATGGCGCGATTGTAGGCATCCCCCGATGCGACACGGAACAGACCTGCTCAGGACTAGGTGCCCCCCGGAAGCGAGATCGGCCATCCCCGCCCTACGCTCGCCAGAAATCCAGCCGTGGAGGGGCATCGTGACCACTATCGAGCAAGCCGTCGAAGTCGACGGGGACAAACTCATGGAATTCGTGTTCCGTGCGGTGGGCGAAGTCGGCGCCACCCTGAACACAGCACTTGTCGTGATGGGCGACAGGCTGGGTCTGTACCAGGCACTCGCCGGTGCGGGCCCGCTGTCGCCCGCCGAGCTGGCCGAGCGCACCAACACCGCCGAGCGTTACGTCCGCGAGTGGCTGAACGCCCAGGCGGCGGGCGGCTATGTCGAATACGATCCGGACAGCGGCCGTTACACTCTGCCGCCGGAGCAGGCCGTGGCCCTCACCGACCCGGACAGCCCGGCGTATCTGCCAGGGTTCTTCCAGATAGCCCTGGGCTCGGTCCTCGACTCGCCGAAAATCGTCGAGGCGGCCATCAGCGGTGCCGGTTTCGGCTGGCATGAGCATGTGCACGACGTGCACGAGGGCTGTGAGCGCTTCTTCCGGCCGGGCTACAACGCGAACCTGACGACCGCGTGGCTGCCCGCGCTCGATGGGGTGGTGGCCAAGCTCGAGCAGGGGGCGCTGGTCGCCGATGTCGGCTGTGGCTACGGGTCCTCCACGATCCTGATGGCCCAGGCGTTCCCCAATTCCACCTTCGCCGGCTCGGACTACCACGACGGCTCGATCGAGACGGCGCGCCGCCACGCGCAGGAGGCGGGCGTGTCCGGGCGGGTCCGCTTCGAGACCGCCCCGGCGGCGGCCTACGGGGGTGCTGGCTACGACCTCGTGACGATGTTCGACTGCCTGCACGACATGGGCGACCCGGTGAGCGCCGCGCGTCATGTCCACGGAACACTCAAGCCCGACGGCACCTGGATGATCGTGGAGCCGATGGCCGGCGACCGGGTCGAAGAGAACCTCAACCCGGTGGGCCGCGCCTACTACGCGTTCTCCACGCTGCTGTGCACGCCGGCCTCGCTCTCCCAGGAGGTCGGGCTCGCGCTCGGCGCGCAGGCCGGCGAGGCGAGGATCGCAGACATCGTCGCGGCGGGCGGCTTCACCCGGTTCCGCCGGGTAGCCGAGACACCGTTCAACCTCGTGTTCGAAGCGCGCCCGTAGCTCACGGTGTTGATGATCAAGTTGGATGCTGGCTGGGCACGGTGACGTATCTTCGCCCGGCCGGCGTGAGCCAGGCCATCACACCCGGGCTGACCTGCTCCAGTCCCCATTGCTGACTCTG
>DATGGU010000103.1:0-26703 GCA_035308365.1 Streptosporangiaceae bacterium | reverse complement strand
CCCTGGTGGCGCCGCCCGGTGGCAGCTCGGCCCCGCCCGACGGCCCGGAGAACGAGCCAGTTGTCTCAGTATCTGAGACACAATTCGACCCAAGTTGACACGGGCTGCCGGTGGAGCCAGGCTAGATGACGTGCACCGCAGTCTAGTTCTCGTACTTGCACAGCGCGCAGATCGATGACAAGTCAGCAATGACGAGTCAGCGCTGACACGTCAGCCGCCTGCGCGCTCCCCTCGATCGCCACCTGGCGCGAGGGGTTTTTTGTTGCCGCGAACCGCCGATCAGGCCGATAAGGAAGCCGTCCGATGACCGAGCAGACGACGCCACCAGGTCACGTTCCCAGCCCGCGCGATCTCGCCGCACGTGCGGGTACGGGAACAGCGCATTCACACCCGCACGCCGTGCCGCCGGCCGCCACCCAGCACAATGGGCAGCCAGCCGCGGCGCACGGCCCGCAGAACAAGCCCCCCGCCGCAACACAAGGGGCTGCCCCGCGCCAGGTCACCGGGGCGCAAGCGCTCATCCTGGCGCTCGAGCACCTCGGCACCGAGGTCGTGTTCGGCCTGCCCGGCGGCGCGATCCTGCCCGCCTATGACCCGCTGCTCGACTCCGAAAAGGTGCGGCACATCCTGGTCAGGCACGAGCAGGGCGCGGGACACGCCGCGACCGGGTACGCCCAGGCGACCGGCAAGGTCGGCGTGTGCATGGCGACCTCGGGCCCGGGTGCGACGAACCTGGTCACACCCATCGCCGACGCCTACATGGACTCGGTGCCGCTGGTCGCGATCACCGGTCAGGTGCCCAGCGCCCTCATCGGCACCGACGGCTTCCAGGAGGCCGACATCTCCGGGATCACCCTCCCGATCACCAAGCACAACTTCCTGGTCACCCGCGCCGGGGACATCGCCAGGACCGTCGGCGAGGCGTTCCACCTGGCCGCCACCGGCCGCCCTGGCCCGGTGCTCGTCGACATCTCCAAGGACGCCCTGCAGGCCACGACCGAGTTCCGCTGGCCGGTCCCGTTCAGCCTGCCCGGCTACCATCCGGTGACCCGGCCGCACTCCCGGCAGGTGCGCGAGGCGGCCCGGATGATCAATGCCGCCCGCCGGCCGGTGCTGTACGTTGGCGGCGGGGTCATCAAGGCCCGGGCGCACCAGGAACTGCGTGCGCTGGCCGAGCTGACCGGCGCCCCGGTCATCACCACGCTGATGGCCCGCGGCGCGTTCCCGGACAGCCACTCCCAGCACCTTGGCATGCCCGGCATGCACGGGACGGTGGCGGCCGTCGGCGCGCTGCAGAAGGCCGACCTGATCGTCGCGCTCGGGACCAGGTTCGATGACCGGGTGACCGGCAGGCTGGACAGCTTCGCCCCCGACGCGGCCGTCATCCACGCCGACATCGACCCGGCCGAGATCTCCAAGAACAGGCTGGCCGACGTGCCCATCGTCGGCGACTGCCGTGAGGTGATCGCCGAGCTGACCGCGGCCATCGTCACCGAGCGGGAAACCTCGGCGGCGGCCAGCCTCGCGGCCTGGTGGACGCAGCTCGACGCCTGGCGCGACACCTACCCGCTCGGCTACGAGCAGCCCTCGGACGGCTCGCTCTCCCCGCAGTACGTCATCGAGCGGATCGGCAAGATCGCCGGCCCGGAGGCGGTCTACGTGGCCGGCGTCGGCCAGCACCAGATGTGGGCGGCCCAGTTCATCTCCTACGAGAACCCGGCCACCTGGATCAACTCCGGCGGCCTCGGCACCATGGGCTTCGCTGTGCCGGCCGCCATGGGCGCCAAGATGGGCCGCCCCGAGGCGTGCGTCTGGGCGATCGACGGGGACGGCTGCTTCCAGATGACCAACCAGGAGCTCGCGACCTGTGCCCTGGAGGGGATCCCGGTCAAGGTGGCGATCATCAACAACGGCAACCTTGGCATGGTCCGGCAGTGGCAGACGCTGTTCTACAACGAGCGTTACTCCAGCACCGACCTGCACCCAAGGCAGGACGAGGAGGCACTGGAGCAGGCCGGCACCCGGGTGCCGGACTTCGTCAAGCTGGCCGAGGCCTATGGCTGCGCCGGCCTGCGCTGCGAGACTGCGGACAAGGTCGACCAGGTGATCGAGGAAGCGATGAAGATCACCGACCGGCCGGTGGTGGTCGACTTCATCGTGCACCGGGACGCGATGGTCTGGCCGATGGTGGCCGCGGGCACCGGCAACGACGACATCAAGGTGGCCCGCGACATGGCGCCCGACTGGGACGCCTCGGAATGACCGGGAAATGGAGAACCTCAAGATGACCAGGCATACGCTGTCCGTGCTGGTGGAGAACAAGGCCGGCCTGCTGGTGCGGGTGGCCGGGCTGTTCGCCCGCCGTGGATTCAACATCGACTCACTCGCGGTCGGGCCGACCGAGCACGAGGAAATCTCCCGGATGACGATCGTCGTCAACTGCGAGGACCGCCCGCTCGAGCAGGTGACCAAGCAGCTCAACCGGCTGGTCAACGTGCTCAAGATCGTGGAACTCGAACCGTCGGCCTCGGTCCAGCGCGAGCTGCTCCTGGTCAAGGTGCGCGCCGACCTGGAGACGAGATCCCGGGTGCTGGAAACGGTGGCGCTGTTCCGGGCCAAGGTGGTGGACGTGGCACCGGACGCGGTCACTGTCGAAGCCACCGGCAACAAGGAAAAGCTGGACGCACTGATCAGGGTGCTTCAGCCATTCGGCATCAAGGAACTGGTGCAATCCGGCATGGTGGCCGTGGGCCGCGGTGGCCGGTCCATCACCGACCGCGCCCTTCGCCCGGTCGAGCGCAGCGCCTGACATCAAGAGCCCACGGGAAAAGAGGCTTGTTCAGAATCCCCGGGCCACCACCGCTCACCAGCCTGGTGTCACGTCCGCTGGGGTGGTTTTGAGGAAGTCTCGTGACAGAAAGAGAACGGGAAAGTGGCAGAGATCATTTATGACGACGGCGCCGACCTGAGCCTTGTCCAGCGGCGCCACGTCGCCATCCTCGGGTACGGCAGCCAGGGCCACGCCCACGCGCTCTCGCTGCGCGATTCGGGCGTGGACGTGCGGGTAGGCCTCCCCGACGGGTCGCGCAGCATCGAGAGCGCGCAGAACGAGGGCCTGCGCGTCGTCACCCCGCAGGAGGCCTGCGAGGAATCGGACCTGATCATGGTCTTGGTCCCCGACCACGTGCAGCGCGCACTGTATGCCGAGGCGATCGAGCCCAGCCTGGTCGAGGGCGACGCGCTGTTCTTCGCGCACGGCCTGAACATCCGCTACGGCCTGATCCAGCCCCCGCAGGGGGTGGATGTGTGCATGGTGGCGCCGAAGGCGCCCGGTCACCTGGTCCGCCGCCAGTTCTCCGAGGGCAGGGGAGTACCGGTGCTGGTCGCCGTGGCGGCCGACGCCTCGGGCAGCGCCTGGCCGCTCGCGCTGTCGTATGCCAAGGCGATCGGTGGCACCAGGGCCGGCGCGCTCAAGACCACGTTCACCGAGGAAACCGAGACCGACCTGTTCGGCGAGCAGGTGGTGCTGTGCGGCGGGATCGCCGAGCTGATCAAGGCGGGCTTCGCCACCCTGGTCGAGGCCGGGTACCAGCCGGAGGTCGCCTACTTCGAGTGCCTGCACGAGATGAAGCTGATCGTCGACCTCATGTACGAGGGCGGCATCTCGAAGATGTACTGGTCGGTCTCTGACACCGCGGAGTTCGGCGGATACACCCGGGGCCAGCGCATCATCGACGAGCGGAGCCGGGCGGAGATGCGCCGGATCCTCGCCGAGATCCGGGACGGCTCGTTTGCCAGGGAGCTCATCGACGAGTTCGACGCCGGCCGGCCCACCTTCCTCAAGCGCCGCGAGGCCGAGCAGTCCGAGCAGATCGAGCAGGTGGGTGCCACCCTCCGCCCGCTGATGAGCTGGCTGGAGAGCGACGGTTAGCTGCCATGGGGGGCATCTTTCCGTCCCCCCGAACTAGGCCGGGCCGGGCGCCCTGGGCTCGCGACAGGGCGCCCGGCCCCGGATGAGGGTCCACCCCGGCCGGCGATTACTTACCCCGTACTATCCGAAAGGTTACATATTCCTGTCCTATGCCGCTTCGGACACTCTTCGTGCACAAGCAGTAACCGAATGGCCGATACTAGATGTATCTGGCGTTGAACGAGTTTTCGAAGTAGGTGGAGATCCATGCGAAGGGTCCCTCCGCGCCAGTACCTGGCGCGGAGATCGCCGGGAGCCACGGCCAACCCCCGGAAGGTGACTGCTGGCCAGCCGAACGTGACCGTGGCCGCTGGGACGGCCGGCACCGTCACGGCCTCCCGCCATCCTGAGACCGGTCTGCCGGGCTTCCCCGGCGCAGCGGTCCCGCAGCAGTCCTCATATACCTCACAGATCACGCACTCGCCGGGGTTCGCCGTGGCAGCCGGCGGCGGCGACCCGTCGTCGCAAGGTTCTGGCCAGATCGAGCCGGGGGAGTATCTCGCCCTGCTGACGGCGGACTTCCAGGGTCTGTACCAGGTCAATGTCGCCGCCGCGAGCGAGCGGCTCACTCTCGTCCGGTTCGCACTCAGCCTGCTGGCCGCGCCGTTCGCGGCGACCATCGCGCTGGTCAGTGCCAAGGTCGTGACCCCGGCCATGCTGGAGTCGTGGGCGAGGCTGCCGCCCTACCTGTTCGCTCTGCTCGCGGCCTTCGGCGTGCTCGCCATCGTGCCCTACCTGCGGATGATCGAGGCGAGCCTCACGCACGAGCGGACGGCCCGGGGCCTGAACAATTTCCGCCTGCTCTACTCCCGCGCGCTGCACGCCGAGTTCCTGGCCAGTGGCTGGAGCCCCAACCTCCCGGTCGATCCCGACTACCCCGAGTCGTTCGCGCCGCTGAGCTGGCCGGGGATCAACGCGATCGTGCTGGCCACGCTGGAGGCGAGCTACATCACGGTCGGCGTGGCCGGCCTGGCCAGGGTGCGGCCCGCTCCACTGCTCATCGCGTTCGGGATCGTGGCCGTCGCGTTGCTGCTGCTGTCCGTCTACTACATCCGCACGAACGTGTCGCGCCGGCGCAAGGAGCCGGCCAACCCGCTGGGCTTTCCCCGGGTGGAGACATGACACCCCGGTCCGGCCACGGCGGGCCGGGACGCCGGATCCGGCCGCGGCACCACAGGGGGTTAGCCGATGCGTCAGCTAGCCACCTGCGGGCAGGCGTGGGTCGCGCTGATGCGTCACGTGATCGACACCGCTGAACCCGCCGACGACGACAGGGGCCCGGTGCTCGAGGGGGCGCCGGTGCTGTTCGAGATGAGCTGTCTCGACTGGAGCGACCCGCTGATCAGCAGGTTCGGCGAATCCTCTGCGGCGGCGCTGTACCGCAGGAAGTTCACCAGCACGGCCGTGTGCGCGCCGTTCAAGTACAGCTACGGTGCCCGGCTGCGGGATTTCCAGGGAGTGGACCAACTGGCCTGGGCGGTCGAACTGCTGGAAAGACGGCCCTACTCCAAGAGCGGCTGGATCTCCCTCACCGTGCCCGGCGAGCGGCCCGACGCCGTCCCCTGCCTGACCGGTCTGGCCTTCCGGATCAGGCACGGGTGCGTGCAGATGTCCGCCGTCTTCCGGTCGCAGAACGCCTACACGGCGTATCTCAACTACCTGCCACTTCGGGACGTCCAGGCGCGTGTTGCTACCACCTTGACGCTGCCATGTGGTCCAATGCGGGTGTACGTCGACGTACCTCACGTGTACGCCGCAGACTCGGACAAGGTGCACGCCATCTTGTCCGCGGTCCCCGCAACGGAAGCTATGTGAGTTTTGAGGGCTGGTATCAGGTCCTGCTCATTGATCTGGACGGGACCGTCGTTGACTATGCCCAGACCGAGGCCGCGGCGCTGGCCGCGGTGCACTCGGAGTTCTTCAGCGAACGTGCCAGCTTTGGCGAGTTCGCCGCCAGATTCCACGCCTGCAATGACGCCCTGTGGGCCGCCTACCGCGCCGGCGGGCTGAGCCTCGATGACCTGCGATCCGAGCGGTTCGCGCGACTGCTCGCCGCGCTGCCGGGCGCGATCTCGCTCCCGGCCGTGATGGCCAGGTTCGAAGCCGAACTCGGCCGCCGCGTCACGCTTTTTCCCGAAGCCAGGCAGGCCCTGCGGGCGCTGCGCAGGCTGGCCAGGCTCGTCCTGGTCACCGACGGGATCGCTGCCGTGCAGCACGCCAAGCTCAGCAGGTGCCGGCTGCGCCGCTTCTTCGAGCGGGTGGTGATCTCATCCGAGGTTGGCCACCACAAGCCGCAGCCCGCGCTGCTGCGCCACGCGCTCGGCCAGGCCGGGGCCGGCCCGGACCGGGCCCTGGTGGTGGGTGACTCGGGAGCGAGCGACGGTGCCGGGGCGCACGCGGCCGGGCTCGACTTCTGCTGGGTGAACCGGACCGGCCAGCCGTGGCACGCGGCCGGGCCGGTCCCCGCTCGCTTCCAGGTTCCTCACCTGGACGCGCTGGTCACCCTGTTGCGCGCACCCGGCCAGCCAGGCCACCGGCGCGTCAAGGCTGTCACGAGTGCCTAAACTTGGCCCCACCGGCCAGGCATCCACCAGCCAGGCATTCACCAGCCGAGCACCCAGCAGCCAGAGAGCAGGCGCCCGTGTCCGTGCCCATCGTCTTGGTCGCCGAGGAACTGTCGCCCGCAGGGCTCGCCCTGCTGGAGGCCGACTACGAGGTCAGGCACACCGACGGTGCCGATCGCGCTCAGTTGCTGCCCGCTCTGGCGGACGCCTCGGCCGTGATCGTCCGGAGCGCCACCAAGATCGACGCGGAGGCGCTGGCGCACGCGCCCAACCTCCAGGTGGTGGCGCGCGCCGGGGTCGGCCTGGACAACGTCGACGTCAAGGCGGCCACCAAGGCCGGTGTGATGGTGGTCAACGCCCCCACGTCCAACATCGTGAGCGCGGCGGAGCAGGCGGTCGCCCTGCTGCTCGCCCTGGCCCGCAACCTGCCGCAGGCGGTCGCGTCGCTGCGGGCCGGCGAGTGGAAGCGCGCCAGGTTCACCGGCGTGGAGCTGGAGGGCAAGGTGGCCGGGCTGCTCGGGCTCGGGCGGATCGGCGTGCTGGTGGCCCAGCGGCTCGCGGCGTTCGGGATGAGGATCCTCGCCTTTGACCCGTACGTGCCCGCGGCCAAGGGTGCGCAGTTCGGCGTCCGGATGACCAGCCTGGAAGAGCTGCTCGCCGAGTCCGACTTCATCAGCGTCCACCTGCCCAAGACCCCCGAGACCATCGGCATCCTGGGCGAGCGTGAGTTCGGCCTGCTCAAGCCGGGCGCCCGCATCGTGAACGCGGCCCGGGGCGGCATCGTGGACGAGCATGCCCTCGCGCTCGCCCTCAAGAACGGCCGGGTGGCCGGCGCCGCGCTGGACGTCTATGCCACCGAACCCTGCACCGACAGCCCCCTGTTCGGCTTCGACAACGTGGTCGCCACCCCGCACCTGGGGGCCAGCACCCACGAGGCCCAGGAGAAGGCCGGCACCCAGGTCGCCCGGTCGGTCAAGCTGGCACTGTCCGGTGAGTTCGTGCCGGACGCCGTCAACGTGCAGGGCGGCCCGGTCGACGAGGACGTCCGGCCCGGCCTGCCCCTCACCGAGAAGCTCGGCCGGATCTTCACCGCGCTGGCCGGTGGCATGGCCGCCCGGCTGGACGTGGTGGTCCGCGGCGAGATAGCCGCCAAGGACGTCCGCGTGCTCGAACTGGCCGCGCTCAAGGGCGTCTTCAGCAGCGTGGTCGAGGACCCGGTCACCTTCGTGAACGCCCCGCTGCTCGCGGCCGACCGTGGCATTCAGGTCGAGCTGGCGACCGAGCCGGAGAGCCCGGACTGGCGCAACGTGGTGACGCTGCGCGGCGCGCTGGCCGACGGCCAGATCGTCTCGGTGTCGGGCACGCTGACCGGGGCCCGCCAGATCGAGAAGCTGGTCGAGGTCAACGGCTTCGAGATGGAGATCGCCCCGGCCAGCCACATGGCCTTTCTCACCTACACCGACCGGCCGGGCGTCATCGGCGTGGTCGGCGGGATCCTCGGCGGCCAGGGCATCAACATCGCCGGCATGCAGGTGTGCCGGAACGCCCGCGGCGGCCAGGCGCTGATCGTGCTCACCATCGACTCGGCGCTGCCCCAGGCGCTGCTGGACGAGATCACCAGTGCCATCGGCGCAGGCTTCGGCCGTACCGTGGATCTTGATACGAGCTTACGGCCACTGCGCCGGCCATCCCCGGCGTGCGCCCCGCGGACACCATCGGCCGCGGGACGCACCGTCTGATCCGGCTAGCCGGATGCCAGGGCGAAGACGTGCACGCCACCCACCGAGAGCTGCGTGGCGGTGGTCAGCCCGGAGACCCTCACCGGAGCGGGGATCTCGGGGATGCCCGTCTCGCCGTTGCCGAGTTCGCCGACGGAGTCCGATCCCCAGGCGGTGGCCGCACCGTTCTTGAGCAGCGCCGCGCCCAAGGTGTCGCCCGCACCGACCGAGATGGCACCGGTGACCCGGAACACCTGGATGGGGTCGTCGCTGGCATAGAAGTTGCGGGTGGCGATGCCAAGCTGACCGAACTGGTTGCTGCCCCACGACATCACGGTCCCGTTGGCGAGCACGGCCTCGCTGTGCTCGTAACCGGCCGCCACGCCGACCGCGGTGTGGATGCCCTGGACCCGGACCGGGACGTCGCTCTCGCTGGCCCCGTGCTCCCCGGTGCCCAGCTCGCCGGACAGGTCGCTGCCCCAGGACATCACCGTGCCGTTGCCCAGCACGGCCAGGGCGTGCAGGGTTCCCGCGGCCATGGTCGTGACCCCGGACAGGCCGGGGATGGCCACCGGCACGTTGCTCTGCTGCGCCGTCGACCCGATGCCCAGCTCACCGGCCGAGTTGTCGCCCCAGGCCATGACCGTGCCGTCGCTCAGCAGGGCGAAGCAGAAGTCGTCCCCGGCGAAGACCGCCTTGGCCGTGGTGATCCCGCTGACCTGGACCGGCACGTCGCTCTGCTGGGCCGTCGACCCGTTGCCGAGCTCGCCGGAGATGTTGTCGCCCCACGACATCACGGTGCCGTTGCCGAGCAGCGCGAGGCTGGTGAAGGCGCCCGCCGACACCTGGGTCACCCCGGACAGGCCGGGCACGGTGACCGGCAGCAGCCGCTCGGTCGTCGTGCCGTCCCCGAGCTGACCCGAGGAGTTGTAGCCCCAGGCTCTGACCGTGCCGTCGGCCATGAGGGCCAGGCCGTAGCAGCCGCCGGCCGACACGGCGACGGCTCCGGCCAGGCCTTTCGCCGGGGCCGGCACGTCCTTGCTCATCCTGCCGCCGGTGGCCAGCTCACCGCACGAGTTGTCGCCCCAGGCCAGCACCGACGGCCCGGTCGCCGGGCCGGCCCGGCGATCCACCGCCGCGGCCGGCGCCGCACCGGCAGCATCGCGCCCGGCGGCCAGGCGCCGGAGAGCCTGCCGCGGCAGGGCACCCGCCCGGCCTGGCCGGTAGGTTTCGACCGTCCCGTTGCTGAGCAGGAACAGCCCCGGCGAAATCGCGATCACCCCGGTGACGCCCTTGATGGCCCGGGGGATCTCGTTCAGGCCCGGCGTGGCGCCCCAGGCCGCCACCGTGTGGCTGGACAGCAGGGACAGGCTGATCGGGTTGGCGTCGAGCGGGTCGCCCGCCGACAGCGCGGTGGCCGTCGTCAGCGAGCGCACCTTGACCGGCAGGGCGTAGAACGGTGGGTTCAGGCCGTTGCCCAGCTGGCCGGACTCGTCGTCTCCCCAGCCCACGGCGGTACCGTTGGCGAGCAGGGCCAGGCAGTAGTTCTGCCCGGCGGCGATCGCCGTGACCGAAGCCAGCTTCTTGACCTTCTCGGGAACGGTGCTGTTGGCCACTTCGATGTCATTGTTGCCAAGCTGACCAGCGGAGTTCGAGCCCCAGGCCATGACGGTGCCGCCCCGCAGCAGCGCCAGGCTGTGCTCTGAGCCCGCTGCCACGGCGGTCACGCCGGTCAGATTCCTGACCGGCTCGGGCAGGTCGCCGTTCCCGCTCGTTCCCGTGCCGAGCTGGCCCTGGTTGTTGAGCCCCCAGGCCATCACGGTGCCATTGGTCAGCAGCGCCAGGTTGTGCGCCAGCCCGGCCGAGATCCGGGCGACTCCGGTCAGGCCGGTAACGGCCACCGGGACGTCGCTGTCCAGCTCGAATGTCCCGTTACCGAGTTGCCCGGCCTGGTCGTCTCCCCAGGCCATGAGGGTGCCGTTGGTGAGCAGGGCGAGCGAGTGGGCGGCTCCGGCCGCGATGGCCTTCACCCCGGACAGCCCCTTGACCTGGACCGGTTTGGCGCTGTTGGTGGTGGTCCCGTCGCCGAGCTGGCCGACGTTGTTCTGCCCCCAGGCCATCACGGTGCCGTTGGCCAGCAGCGCGAGGAAGAAGCCGTCGCCGGTCGCGACCGCGGTGACGTGACTCAGGCCAGCCTGCCTGGCGACCAGCGTGCTGCCCGTGAAGACCGGGTGCGTGGTGGTCACGGCCGCTGGCCGGCCTCCCGCGCCCGTCCCGGCGTACGCCGCGGGCGCGGCTGCCCCCAGCGCCGCCGCGGGTGCGGCTGCCACCAGCGCCGCGGCCCCGGCCGCCATCAACCCGGCGCCGCGCGCCCGCCTGTGGCAGCCGCCTGGATGATCACTCTTCGCCAGGCCGGGACCACGATCCCCGGCGTATGGTTCCGGCCATGGCCGGCCGCGTCCTGACATGGTTGCTCCCCTCACCCATGGATCCCGCTGTCACCTGCGATCACGTTCGCTGACGCCGGCCGGTTCAGCCGCACCCAGGTGAAACTGTGGTTGCCTGGGTTCCGCACCGCCGCAGAGCGTCTCACGTTCTGAGACAATTTGTCCGACAGGTGGCTAGGGTGGTTACCCTGCGGTATCGTTGCTGGCGAGATGCGGCGCTGTGTGTTCATCCTTAGCAGCCGTAGCGGGGCCTGATCAGGCAGGCCGGCACCCCGCTACGGGTAGCTGTGCTGGCCGTGAATAAATCCCGCATCTGGAGACTTCTGCCGTGTACAACATGTATTCGTGGGATCAGCCTGCCAGCCCGGCTGACGAGCACACCGATCAGTCCACGGTCGCTACCGGTTCCGGCGAAAGCAACGGAAAGGCCGTGAACGGCAAGGCCTTCTCCCCGGTGCACGCCGTCCAGATCGCGCTGGACCGCCGGGACAACGGCGGCGACGCCGGCCCGCGCCGTGGCCATTGAGAAGACACACGGCACCCGCCCGGTAGGGTTCCGGCATGGCTGAACGCAGCATCAGGCTCGCCGTGATCGGCGGCGATGGCATTGGCCCGGAAGTCGTGACGGAGGCCCTCAAGGTCCTGCGCGCGGCCACACCCACGGTCGCCATCGAGGAGACCAGCTACGACCTCGGCGCGAAGCGCTGGCACGCCACCGGCGAGGCACTGCCCGACTCTGTGCTCGACGAGCTGCGCGGGCAGGACGCCATCCTGCTCGGCGCGGTCGGTGACCCGAGCGTGCCGAGCGGCGTGCTGGAGCGCGGGCTGCTGCTGAGGCTGCGGTTCGAGCTCGACCAGTACATCAACCTGCGACCGGTGCGGCTGTACCCGGGCGTCGCCACGCCACTCGCGGACGTGCGGCCCGAGTCGGTCGACATGGTGGTCGTCCGGGAGGGGACCGAGGGCCCCTACACCGGCGCGGGTGGCGTCATGCGCCGCGGCACGGCGCACGAGATCGCCACCCAGGAGAGCGTCAACACCGCGTTCGGGGTCGCCCGGGTGGTCAGGTACGCGTTCGAGCGGGCCGCGGCCCGGCCACGCGGGAAGCTGACCCTGGTGCACAAGACCAACGTGCTCACCTACGCCGGTGACCTGTGGCAGCGCACCGTCGACCAGGTGGCGGCCGGGTTCGGCGAGGTCACGGTCGACTACAGCCACGTGGACGCGGCGTCGATGTTCTTCGTCACGGATCCGGGGCGCTATGACGTCATCGTCACCGACAACCTTTTCGGCGACATCCTGACCGACCTGGGCGCGGCGGTGGCCGGCGGCATCGGCCTCGCCGCCAGCGGCAACATCAACCCGGAGCGGACGGCACCCAGCATGTTCGAGCCGGTACACGGCAGCGCGCCCGACATCGCGGGCCGGCACAAGGCCGACCCGACCGCGGCGATCCTGTCCGCCGCGCTGCTGTGCCAGCACCTCGGCCTGACCGCCGAGGCGGCGCGCATCGAGCAGGCGGTCGCCGAGGATCTGCTGGAGCGCCAGGGTGCCTGGGTGGCGCGGTCCACCTGGGAGGCCGGCGACGACATCGCGGAGCGAGTATCCAGCTAGTAGCGTTGTCCGATATTGCCAATCACGTCTCAATCGGGCAGTCGTGACCGGGCTGTGGCCATACTGGGCCATGGCGCGCGGCAAGATAGGAGGACCGACAGGAAGGAACCAGGCATGGCCACAAGCCCGCGCACAGAGATCAATTTCGAGATCCAGCCCTCGCCGTCACCGTTGCCGGCGAGTGAGCGGGAGCGGATAGCAACGGCGCCGGGTTTTGGCAGGGTATTCACCGATCACATGATCACGGTGAAGTGGACCGCCGACCTCGGCTGGCACGACGCCCTGCTCGGCCCCTACGGGCCGCTCAGCCTGGATCCCTCGACCGCGGTCTTCCACTACGCCCAGGAGTTCTTCGAGGGCCTGAAGGCGTACCGGCAGGCCGACGGCTCGGTGGCGACCTTCCGGCCGTGGGCCAACGCCGCGCGGTTCAACCAGTCGGCGCTGCGGCTGGTGATGCCGGAGTTTCCCGAAGATGCCTTCGTCCAGGCCCTCGAACTGCTGGTCACCCAGGACCGTGACTGGGTCCCGTTCGCCGACGACGAGAGCCTGTACCTGCGCCCGTTCATGATCGCGACGCAGGCGGGAATCGGCATCAGCAAGCCGTCCAGCGCGTACATGTTCATCGTCATCGCCTCCCCGGCCGGCGGATACTTCCCCGAGGGGATCAAGCCGGTGACGGTCTGGCTGTCCGAGGAATACACCAGGGCCGCCCCCGGCGGGACCGGCGCGACCAAGTGCGGCGGCAACTACGCCGGCGGCTTCATCGGCCAGGTGCAGGCCGTCGAGAACGACTGTGACCAGGTCGTCTGGCTGGACGCGGTCGAGCGCCGCTGGATCGAGGAGATGGGCGGCATGAACATCTTCTTCGTCCTCGGGTCGGGCTCGCAGGCCCGGCTGGTGACGCCGCCGCTCGGCGGCACGATCCTGCCCGGCATCACCAGGGACGCGATGCTCACGCTGGCCGGCGACCTGGGCATCGCGGCCGGGGAGGAACGGATCTCGGTGGAGCAGTGGCGTTCCGGCTCCGCGTCGGGCGAGATCACCGAGGCGTTCGCCTGTGGCACCGCCGCCGCGGTTACCCCGATCGGCCGGGTGAAGAGCACGTCAGGGGGGTGGACGATCGGCAACGGCGAGCCGGGCCCGGTCACCCTCAAACTGCGCGAGGAACTGCTCGGCATCCAGTACGGCCGCCTGCCCGACCCGCACGGCTGGGTACACAAGGTCTGCTGACGCCGTACTCTGCGCGCCCGCCCGGCCCGCATGGCTGGGTGGTGTGCTGGCGCCGTGCTCTGCGTGCCTGCCCGGCCCGCGCGGCTGGGGTGTACGAGGTCTGCTGGCGCCGTGCTCTGCGTGCCCGCATGGCCCGCATGGCTGGGTGTACGAGGTGTGCTGGCGCCGTGCTCTGCGTGCCTGCATGGCTGGGTGTACGAGGTGTGCTGACGCCGTGCTCTGCGCGCCTGCCCGGCCCGCATGGCTGGGCGTGCAAGGTGTGCTGGCGCCGTGCTCTGCGTGCCTGCACCGGCCGGATCGGGCAGGCACCGGCGTGGAGCCGAGTCTCGCCGTACCGGCGGCGGCCGGCAGCACCACGAGCCCGGGCCGTGTCCGTGCTGTGCGCGGCGGGTTCGGTTGCCAGCGGATTCCTGCCATCGTCAAAGAAATTAATAAGGTTGAGAAATCGTATACTGACTTACCCGATGTCACTCTTGCCCGCGGTCGGCCCAACTGGCTGGATCTCAGATACTGAGATCAAAGTGGCCAGATCCGAGCACCGTGTGCCACGCTGAGTCCATGACGTCCGGCCGGATCATTATCGGCAGGCGCGTCGCGCGACGGCGGCTGCTCGTTGATCTTCGATCAACTTCGCCGTAGCCCGTAGTGCTAGCCCGGGGGGGCGACCCCCCGGACCCCCCGGTGCCGGGCTTCGCCCGGCGGGGGCCCGCCCGGACTCCCCGGTGCCAGGCTTCGCCCGGCGGGGGGCCCACCCGGACCCCCCGGTGCCAGGCTTTGCCTGGCGGGGGCCCGCCCGGACTCCCCGGTGCCGGGCTTCGCCCGGCGGGGCGGGCCCCGGGACCCTCCGGTGCTGGTGGGGGCTATGGACTTGCAGCCGTTGGCGGCGACGCGCAGACCTCTCGCGTGCAGCGAGGGGTCTTTTGTTTTCCGCAGACAAGTCATCTCAATCAGAAAAGAAACGGGAATCCGATGCCCGACGACTCGTTCCACGTCTACGACACCACCCTGCGTGATGGCGCACAGCAGGAGGGCCTGAACCTGACCGTCGCCGACAAGCTGGCGATCGCGGCCAGGCTCGACGAGTTCGGCGTCGGGTTCATCGAGGGCGGCTGGCCCGGCGCCATCCCGAAGGACACCGAGTTCTTCCGGCTCGCAACCACCGAGCTGGAGCTCAAGCACGCGCAGCTCGCCGCGTTCGGCGCGACCCGCCGGCCCGGCGTCAAGGCGGCCGATGACCCTCTGGTCGCCGCGCTGCGCGAGTCGGGCGCGCCGGTCGTGACCCTTGTCGCCAAGAGTCATGACCGGCACGTCCGGCTGGCCCTGCGCACGACCCTGGAAGAGAACCTTGCCATGGTCAGCGACACGGTCGCCCACCTGTGCCGGGAGGGGAAGCGGGTCTTCCTCGACGCCGAGCACTTCTTCGACGGATACGCCGCCAACCCCGGTTACGCCCTGGAGGTGGTCCGCGCGGCCGCCGAGGCCGGCGCCGACGTGATAACGCTGTGCGACACCAACGGCGGGATGCTGCCCGGCCAGCTCGCCGACGTGGTCGCGGAAGTTCTCGGTCAGACCGGCTCACGGCTTGGCATCCACTGCCACGATGACACCGCGTGCGGGGTGGCCAACACCCTGGCGGCCGTGGACGCCGGGGTGACCCATGTGCAGGGCACCGCCAACGGGTACGGCGAACGGGCCGGCAACGCGAATCTGTTCAGCGTGGTCGCCGGGCTGCAGCTCAAGAAGGGCCGGCCGGTGCTGCCGGATGGCTGCCTGCCCGAGATGAGCCGCATCGCGCACGCGATCAGTGAGGTCACCAACGTGGCGCCGAGCTCGCACCAGCCCTACGTCGGGTACTCCGCGTTCGCGCACAAGGCAGGCCTGCACGCCTCGGCGGTCAAGGTCGATCCCATGCTGTACCAGCACATCGATCCGGCGCTGGTCGGCAACGATATGCGGATGCTCGTCTCCGACATGGCAGGCCGGGCATCGGTGGAGGTCAAGGGCGCCCAGCTCGGCTACGACCTGTCCGGCGACCGGGCGGCGGCCGGACGGGTGGTGGACCGGGTCAAGGAGCTGGAGGCGCGCGGGTACACATTCGAGGCCGCCGACGCCTCGTTCGAGCTGCTGTTGCGCGACGAACTGGCCGGCGGCGAGCACCGGCACTTCGCCGTCGAGTCGTGGCGGGTCATCGTGGAGCAGCGCCCCGGTGGCGAGGTGGTCAGCGAGGCGACCGTCAAGCTGACCGCCAAGGGCGAGCGGATCGTGGCTACGGGCGAGGGCAACGGCCCGGTGAACGCGCTGGACACGGCGCTGCGGCTGGCCCTCGGCCAGATCTATCCCGAGCTGGCCAGCCTGGAGCTGGTCGACTACAAGGTCCGCATCCTGGAAGGCTCGCACGGCACCGGCGCGGTCACCCGCGTCCTGATCACCTCGGGCGACGGTACCGACGCCGACTGGAGCACGGTCGGCGTGCACGAGAACATCATCGCCGCCTCCTGGCAGGCCCTCTCCGAAGCCGTCACCTACTGCCTGCTGCGGGCCGGCCGCGAACCCACCGAAGGCTTCTAACGCCGGGCGCGGAGAATCGACATGGCGGCGTTGTGGCCGCCGATGCCGCTCACGCCGCCGCCCCGGCGGGCGCCGGCGCCGCAGATCAGCACGCGGGGGTGCTCGGTTTCCACGCCCCAGCGGCCGACCTCGTCCGGGTTCTCGGCGAACGGCCAGGACAGGTCGCCGTGGAAGATGTGGCCGCCGGGCAGGTACGCCTCGGCCTCCAGGTCGGCCGGGGTCTTGACCTCGATGCATGGGCGGCCGTCAGCATCTGGGAGCAGGCAGTCCTCGATCGGTTCGGCCAGCACGGCGTTGATCGACTCCATGGTGGAACGGAAGGCCGCCTCCTTGGCCCCGGCCGGGTCGGCGCGGAACAGCGAGACCGGCATGTGCAGCCCGAACACGGTCAGCGTCTGCCCGCCGGAGGCGCGCAGTTCGGGGCCGAGGATGGAGTCGTCGGTGAGCGAGTGACAGTAGGCTTCGCACGGCGCCAGCGTGGGAACCTGGCCCCGGGCGGCCTGGTCATAGGCGGCGTCGAGCGCGGCGTAGCCCTCGTTGACGTGGAACGTGCCACAGAACGCGTCCCCGGGGGCGACCGAGCCGTCGCGCAGCCGGGGCAGCCGGCTCAGCACCATGTTGATCTTGAGCTGGGAGCCCTCCGGGACGTCGGCGCCGTCTGCGCCGAGCAGCCGGTCCAGGGTGACCGGGGCGACGTTGGCCAGGATGTGGCCGGCCCCTACCTCGTACTCGCGGTCGCCCTCCCGTACGGTGACCGAGCCATCAGGGTCGATGGCCGTCACCTCGGCGCCGGTCCGGATCTGTGCGCCGGCCGACCGGGCGGCCCCGGCGAGCGCCGAAGCCACCCGGCCCATGCCGCCCACCGGGACGTTCCATGCCCCGGTCCCGTTCCCGATCACGTGGTAGAGGAAGCACCGGTTCTGCAGCAGACTGGCCTCGGTGGCCCGGGCGAACGTGCCGACCACGGCGTCGGTCAGGATCACGCCGCGTACGGTATCGGAGCCGAACTCCTCTTCCAGCGTCTCGCCGAGCGGGCGTTTGGTGATCATGTCCCAGGCGGCGCTGTCCCCGGCGGCCTCGCTCATCTCCTGGGCGCTGAGCAGCGGCTCGGTCATGGTCGGGGCTATCCGGGCGGCCAGCCGTCCGGTCATGTCCCGCAGTCGCTCCCAGGCCGCCCAGTCGGCCTGCCCGCCGGTGAGCGCGGCGAACGACGCCGCCGTCCTGGCCCGGTCGGTATTGTCCACCAGCAGCCCGCCGTCGCCGTCGGGAGTGTAGGAGGCGATCCGCCGGGAGCGCAGTTCGATCGGCAGCCCCAGGTCGGCGACGATGCTGGAGGGGAAGAGACTGACCAGGTAGGAATACCTGGACAGGCGCACGTCCACCCCGGGGAACGGAGCCGTGGAGACGGTTGCACCGCCGGTGTGTGGCTGGCGTTCGAGCACGAGAACCGACCGGCCCGCCCGGGCGAGGTAGGCGGCCGCGGTCAGCCCGTTGTGGCCGCCGCCGACCACGACGGCGTCATAGCGGGACGGTTGCACGGGCGGCTCCTTTCGCCGGTCCTCCGGGCTGGATGGGGCATTCGCCGACCAGGGTAGGTCCCGGGCGCGACCGCTGGCGCCGGGCCGAACGTGAACGATCACCGTCCGGTGGATGCATTTTGCGCTGTGTGAGTTCTAGAGAGAACAAAGTTACTGTGTGGCTATTGCCGGACATGGCGAACGGGGAGATCATTGTTACGAATAGTAACCGATTGCTGGGTCGTGGCTTCCCGTGGGGTTGCCGTGCTGGTGTGCCTGGACGGTGCGGCCCCCCGCGAGCGAGGCGCGAGCCGCGGACGAAGGGACGCAACGTGAGTAACGATCACAACCCAGGTACCCAGGCACACAGCGACGGCGAGACTCCTGGCACCCGGCCGGCCTCTGGCGGACCGGAGTGGACCAGGCGCAACTTCCTCTACGGGTCGGCGGCCGCGGCGGCCGCTGGCGCCTTTATGGGCCGGCCATCCCCAGCGGGACGGCAGCACCCGGCCACCCGCAGAGCCAGCCTGGCCCGCGTGACCGGCTTGGCTCCACTCACGTGGCAGCAATCGGGTCCGCAAGCGAACGGCACCACCTCTGTCACCGTGACGCTGTCCAGCCCGCCCAAGCCGAACAGCCTGCTGGTGGCCACGCTGATCAGCAACGCGTCAGGGGTGCAGTTCACCCCGCCGGGATCCCCGTCCCCATGGCGGCTGGCCAAGGCGGTCACATTCGCGAAGGGGCAGGCCGAGATCTGGTACTACCCGGGGACGCCGCCGTCCCCAGGCAATCCTGGCGGGACGGGCAATCAGTCCTTCACGTTCACCAACAACAGCGCGAACAACTGCCGCGGCGCGGTTGCCGAGTTCGACCCCGGTGATGGCGTTCCGAGTACCGCCATCGCGGTGCTCGACGCGGTCGGTGAGCAGTCAGGCACGGTCACTGACGGCACGTTCAGCCTGACCGCCGCGTCCGGGAATGTCGCGGGCGCGCTGGGGATTGCCCTGGCGGCCGACTTCTTCAGCACCAACACGACAGGCACCTTCACCGGCCCGTCCGGCTATACCCAGATCGCACACGCCGCCGACAACATCCTTCACTGCTGGTCGTCCTGGTACGACCAGGATCTGGGGTCCGGCGCACAATCCCTGAGCGCCACCTTCAACGTGACGGCGAACGAGACCAGCCAGGCGTTCGCGTTCGCCGCCTTCCGGGCCGTGTACTTCCAGGGGTTGCACGTGGATGGCGCGGAGATGACCAACATCGTCGCGCTCGACCCGACCAACCAGGAACTGATCCTCGGTGGCGATGTGGAAGGCGCGTGGCGATCCGCCGACTTCGGAGACCACTGGCAGATCTCGCAGGACGGTATTTACGGCTCGGCGTGGCGGTACAACGCCGCGGTGGCGTGGAGCCAGCCAGGAGGCGGCCAGCCAGCCATGGAGCCGGGCGCCGTCTACGCCTGCGCCGGGAAGCACGCCAATGCGAACCCGCCGGACGGCGGTTTCATGGCCAGCACCGACGGCGGGGTCACCTGGCAGATGCGTGCCCCGGGCACGGAGTACTCATTCCTGGTGTTCCAGGCGAACAGCACCGACCCGGCCCTGCTGAGCAGTGACGGGGTCAATGACGCCGCCGAACGGACCGCCGGCAACCTCATAGCGCAGGACCCCGTGAACGGCTACATGTACGTGGCCACCTACAACCAGGGAATCGCCCGGTCATCGAAAAGCACCCCGCCGATCGGCACGAAGTGGGTGCAGATCGGGCTCACCAGCGGCAATAACAACTACTACGCACGCGCCCTGGCGATCAACCCCAGCAACTACACCGAGTTGTGGGCGGGTTTCTGGGACAGCGACGGTACCGGTCAATATGGTGGCGTCTGGTATTGCGCAGACGCACCAAACGCTGCCAACACGAATTGGCAGAACTACTGGACGCAGCTTCCCAACCCCAACGGGCCGGAAACCGGGGGAAACTGGTCGAATTCCAACACCGTCGCTGACCTGAAGCTGATCGGCGGCTACCTCTACGCCGCCTGTCCCACCAAGGGAATCTTCCGCTACGACATCAGCAAGGGCACCACGGGCACCTGGCAGTCGCTGAACGGCGGTGCGACCGGCAAGAGCGGCTGGTTCCTGGTCAGCTCGGCCCAAGGCCAGCTCTGGACCGGCCTGGACGGCTACGTGGATTCGGCCGGAAACCATCAGATCTTCGCGGCATGCGCGAACGGCGTGCAAGAAACCCCCGTGGGAAGCCCGACACCGAACCCGAACGTCACGAACCTGGTGCAGATCACCATCACTTCCAGCGGCACGATCAGCTACGCCGACCTGACCGGGCCATCCAACATCAACCTGAACACCGTGCCACCGGACAACCAGCCCTGGTGGCATTACGTCGACGGTTTCAACGCCAGCTACCAGAACTACCTCGGCGGCAGCATCTTCGGCAACGCGCACGTTCTGGTCAACCCGGCCACCATCGATACCGGCGACCTCCAGATCTTCGTCACTGGCTCGGGCGGCTTCTTCCGCACCAAAGACAGCGGACAGAATTGGGAGGTCGCGGTCAACGGTGCGCCAGCGTGCGGCATCAAGCACATCGCCAACGACCCCACCCCTGGCAACTCCAATCACATCATCTTGTGCGGCACCGACTACCAGCAGATCGACCTGACCGATCCCACCGGCTGGAACAGCGGCAGCGGCGATGGCGTGCAGGTGTTCAGGATGCCTGACTCCACCGTGCCTAACACCGGCACCGAGAGCAACGCCACCGCGATGTACTACTCCGGCACCGCCACCACCGTCTACACCGGCGTGAACGTCAAGTACGCGCAGAACTACGGCGGCATGATCTACAGCCGGCCCAGCCCAACCACCAACACGGCAAAGACCGTCTGGGCCGATACCGGCTACGGCGCCGCGGTGCCGCCGGTGGTGCCGCCAACGGTGGGGACCGGTGCCCCGGCACCGGTCGGCATCTATGCCGGTCTCGACGGCACTACCCCCTACCTCCTCGCCGCTACCGTCGGCGGCGGCATGTGGCGCGCCACCTTCGCGTCGGGCAGCTGGAATTGGGGTACCGGGCCGGTGACCACCACCCCGTTGTCAGGCTCGCCAGACCTCTGCCTCAGCCCCAATGCCCCCGTCGAGCACTGCCCGATCGTCACCCAGTCCATCGCCGGCGGGTTCTACCTGTTCTGCTTCGACCGGGCGTCGGGCATCTGGCGCTCCAGTAACAACGGGAAGTCCTGGACGCAGATCTGGGCCATCACCTCCAACGACAACCGCTCCGGCTGGATCGCCCTGAACCCGGCGGCGAGTTCCGGCGAGCTATGGGTTTCCGCGTACGGGGGCACGAACGCCGGCCTGTGGAAGCTGGCCAGCCCGACGACCGGGAAGGTGGGCGGCACCATCTCGGCAACCCCTATGGGGGGCACCTTCTTCCCCAACGGTTCCGGGGGAATAGCATTCACATCCGCCGGCACGATCTACGCGGTTTCGCTCGACGGCCAGTTCTCCAACGGCAGCCCGCAACCTACGTCCGCGCAACTGCTGAGCCTCACCAACGGCGGTCCGGCGAGTGGCTGGGCCGACGCCGACACCGACAGCACCTTCACGAATGCCTTCACGGCCGTGGGCTCCTACATCTCCTGGCCCGGCCAGGTGGCCATGGCAACCGCGACCATCAATGGGACGGCGCAGGACATCGTCATCGCGACTAGCTTCCCGAACATGGGGATCTACGGCGTGACGACCGCATAGCCGCGCCAGGCTGACTCCTTCCGGGATGACCACGGGCCTGCGCAGCGTTGTCAGCGCTGCGGAGGCCCGTCGCGCCCGGCGGTGCAAGAATGGCGTGAACCGTCAGCGGTAGCCAGGGCCAGGAAGGAAGCGCAGCGGTTTTGGATGACAAGCAGATCCTCGCGCATATCGGCGAGCTCATACGGACCGAGCACGAGCTGCGGGCCAAGGTGGCGAACGGCACGCTGACCACCGACGCCGAGCATGAGCAGCTGCGTTCGGCGGAAGAGGCCCTCGACCAGTGCTGGGACCTGCTGCGCCAGCGCCGGGCGCGCAGGGAGTACGGCGAGAACCCGGACGAGGCGACTGAGCGGCCAGCGCCCGAGGTAGAGGGTTACCTGCAGTAACCTGACGGGCCAGAGAGGGTTTTCAGGTCTGCGTGGCTGTGAGGGTGACGTGCGTATCGCGAGGTTTGCCAACGGTGGTGAGGTCGCCTACGGCATCGTCGAGGACCAGGGCAATGGTGCCTCCGGCGGCCGGGGAGCGGTCATTGCCGAGTTGCTTGGGCACCCGTTCGGCGCCGATCCGGGGAGCCTGCGGTTCACCGGTTCCCGCTACCCGCTCGCCGACGTCAGGCTGCTCGCACCCGTGCTGCCCAGCAAGGTCATCGCGGTGGACGGCAACTACCCGGGCAGCTCCGGACGGGAACCACCCGAGCCCACCCTTTTTCTCAAGCCGTCCACCTCGGTGGCCGGGCCGGGCGACCCGATCGCCTGCCCGGTGAAGCTGACCGAGCGGGTCGAGCATGAGGGGGAGCTGGCGGTCATCATCGGCAGGCTGTGCCGGGAGGTGCCGCCCCACCGGGCCGCCGAGGTCATCTTCGGTTACGCCTGCGCCAACGACGTGACAGCCCGCGACCTGCAGGAGCGGGACGGCCAGTGGACGCGGGCCAAGGGATTCGACACGTTCTGCCCGCTCGGCCCGTGGATCGAGACCGACCTGGATCCGGCCGACCTGGAGCTCATCACCAGCGTGAACGGGGAGGTTCGCCAGCGGGCCCGGACCTCGCAACTGCTGTCCGGGGTGCCGGCGCTGATCGCCTACGTCAGCCAGGTGATGACGCTGCTGCCCGGTGACGTGCTGCTGACCGGCAGCCCGGCCGGAGCCGGGCCGCTGACCGACGGCGACGAGGTGTCGGTGACGGTCGAGCGGATCGGCACGCTGACGAACAGGGTGGTCAACCGTGACTGAGCACGTCCGGGTGAGGTTCGCGCCCTCGCCAACCGGCGACCTGCACGTGGGCAACGTCAGGACCGGTCTGTACGACTGGGCCTATGCCAGCCGGACGGGCGGGACCTTCGTACTGCGGCTCGAGGACACCGATCAGAGCCGGGTCGAGCAGGCCTACATCGACTCGGCCATGGACACGCTGCGCTGGCTGGGCCTGAACTGGGACGAGGGCCCGGACATCGGCGGCCCGTACGGTCCTTACCTGCAAAGCGAGCGGCTTGACATCTACGCGGACTGGGCGGCCAGGTTCCTCGCCTCCGGCGCCGCCTACCACTGCTACTGCACCACCGAGGAGGTGGCGCAGCGGCGGGCGGCGGGCGGCGCCCGTGGCGTGAGTGGTTACGACGGCCACTGCCGGACGCTGACCCCGGACCAGGTCGCCGCCTACCAGGCGGAGGGCAGGCGCCCGGTGGTGCGGATGCGGATGCCCGAGGGACAGACCACCTTCACCGACCTGATCCGCGGCGAGGTCACCTTCGATCACGAGCACGTGCCCGACTTCGTGCTCACCCGGGCCGACGGCAGCCCGCTGTACACGCTGGCCGTGGCCGTCGACGACGTGCTCATGAAGATCACCCACATCGTCCGCGGCGAGGACCTGCTGTCCTCGACGCCCCGGCAGATCGCCGTCTACCGGGCCATGGGCCTGCCCGAGCCGGACTTCCCGGTCTTCGCCCACCTTCCCTACGTGCTCGGTTCCGACGGCCAGCGGCTGTCCAAGCGCAACGGCGTGGTGTCGGTCAACTGGTACCGCGAAGAGGGCTTCCTGCCCGAGGCAATCTGCAACTACCTAGCGCTGCTCGGCTGGTCGCCCGGCGATGACCGGGAGTCGTTCACCCTCGCCGAGATGGCGGCCGAGTTCGACCTGAGCCGGGTGAACAAGAACTCGGCCCGGTTCGACGTGCGCAAGCTGCAGGCGATCAACGGCGACAAGATCCGCGAGCTGGCCCCGGCCGGCTTCGCCGCCAGGATCACGCCGTTCCTGCGGTCGTCTGGCCTTGTGGCTGACCCACCGACTGACGATCAGGCAAGGCTGATCACGGTCGCCGCCCCGCTCATCCAGAGCCGGATTTCGACGCTGGCCCAGGCTCCGGGAATGCTGGCGTTCCTGTTCGATGGCGACGGCTTCGCCGTTGATCCGCAGGACGCCGAGAAGGTGCTGACCCCCGATGCCGCCAAGGCGCTTCAGGCTGCTGAGACGGCCCTGACCGGCCTGGAGGTCTGGGACGCTGGCCCAATCGAGGAAGCCTTGCGCGCTGCTTTGATCGACGGTCTCGGCCTGAAGCCCAAGGTCGCCTTCGCCCCGGTCTATGTTGCGGTCACCGGCCGCCGGGTGGCTCCGCCGCTGTTCCAGTCGATCGAACTGCTCGGCCGGGACCGGACCCTGGCCCGGCTGGCGCACGCCATCGCCTCGCTGCCCGGCTGACGCCGGCGGGAACGGACCAGCCGCGCATCAAGACGTGGACGGGTGGTGCCGGGCAAACACCCTGTCAAGAAGGAAAATCGGCGCGGACGCCGAGCAGGCGGACCGGGCGGCGGCCGGTGAACCGGTCCAGAGCGGCCAGCGCGGCGGCCTTGATCGGGGCCGCATCGGTTGTCGGCTCGGCCAGCGGGTGCCCGTGCGTCTCGGTGATGAACGGCGCGTAGCGGACCTTCGCGACGATCCGGACGGCTGGACGGCCCTCCCCGGCCAGCTCACCCGCGACCTGGCTGGCCAGCCGTTCAATCTGCCGGCGGACCTCGTCCCAGTCGGTAATGTTGCGCTGGAAGGTGACCTCCCGCCCATGCGACTTGGTCACATAGGGGGTCTCGTCCACCTCGCGCTCGCCGCGGCCCTGTGCGATCAGAACCAGCCACGGCCCGGTGGTCGGGCCGAGTTCGCGGCCCAGCGCGTCCGGGTCGGCAGCGGCCAGTTCGCTCACCGTGTGGATGCCCAGTTCGCTCAGCCGTTTCCCGGTCTTGGCCCCGATCCCCCACAGCGCGTCCGTGGGCTTCTGCCCCAGCACATCGAACCAGTTGTCATAGGTCAGCCGGAACACGCCGTGCGGCTTGCCGAAACCGGTGGCCAGCTTGGCCTGGAGCTTGTTCTGCCCGATCCCGACCGTGCAGTCGAGCTGGGTGGCGATCCGGACGCTCTCCTGGAGCCCACGGGCGAACCCTTCCGGGTCGTCGCCGTCTACTCCGACGAATGCTTCATCCCAGCCCATGATCTCGACCGGCGCCCCCGACTCGCGCAGGACTGCCATCACCTGGCCGGAGACGGCCTCGTAGGCTTCCCTGTCAACGGGCAGAAAGATCGCCTCCGGGCACCGCCTCGCCGCCGCCCGCAGCGCCATCCCCGAGTGCACGCCGAACTCTCGCGCCTCATAGGACGCGGTGCTGACCACGCCGCGCTTTGCCGGATCCCCGTCGCCCCCGACGATCACCGGCCGCCCGCGCAACTCGGGATGGCGCAGCACCTCGACGGCTGCGATGAACTGATCGAGGTCAACGTGCAGCACCCAGGAAGCCACGCTCCAGTCTTACCCGGTGTGAAACCCTGGTCATAGCCGGGCCGTTGCTCGCTGGCCCCCACAACCAGTTGAGAGGAAGCGTGGATTCCCGCCGAACCGTCCGGGTGGAAGTGGTGCCCGGCGATGTGGTTACCGCCGAGGCCGATGTTCGGGTGCTGACCTGGAGCAGAAACTGGCCACCGAACTGCGCGGCCTGACCGCTACGTGAGAACCTGGGTGAGTTCCCCGGAGCCGGCGCCGAACCGCAGTCGCCCGAGCGCCCCATTCACAATCGGCATGTACGGCGGGACGTGCCCACACTCAACGTCAGCGATAATCGGCACCCCCAGCCCGCCAAGCGCATCAAGTACCGCTTCCTTCTGGCTCAGCGTCCCGGAATCCGGCGCACTGGTCCGGCTCACCAAAACAGCACTGGCCGCATCGAAGTACCCCGCAAGACGCATTCCATGCAAGCTTCGGCACACGCTGAACGCGTTATCCTCGGCCACGTCGACGTAGACGAGAAGTCCCTCGGGCGCGTACTCTTCCGCGAACCCGCGCAGATCCCCCAGCGGTGTCCCCGCGACATGCCGCATTGTCTCAATGCAGCCGCCGATCAGCCGCCCGGATACCTCAACGTCGCTGTCACCATCGAGGCGAGTCCACGTCCCCTCGCTGCCGAGCGTCAGCTCGCTGACTTCCGGGTTAGCCGTCCAGTCATCCCATCCCTTCGCGCGGTATCGTCCCGGCGGCGACTGCGTAAACGAGGCCCCTTGTGGGAGAGCAGCAATATCCAGCCAGGACAGCAGGTCCCCCACGGTCCGGTAAGGCGTATCCATAAGGTTGTTACCATGCAACGTCGCCACTCCGGTCCGCAGAGTGAGCGGCGTCATAATCGTCGAGTTGTCAGAAAACCCGACGTACCATGCCGGCTCGGCCGCCCCGATGACCTCCCAGTCCAGCAGCCCCAGCAGATCGATGGCGGTCTCCCCACCCCACGGCGGCACCACGGCACGGATACCCGGATCGGTCAGCATGGCGGTCAGCTCGGCCGCCCGCTGCGCGGCAGGGGCGCTGATATGCGAGCCGCCGTCCATGCACTCGCCGAGGACCACGTCATACCCTCGCCTCCGGACGGTCTCGACCGCGTACTCCAGCCGCGCCCGGTGCTTGTCCGCCACCCCGCTGGACGGCGACGTAACCCCGACCCGGTCGCCGGGCTTCAGCGGAGCTGGAAACCGAATAGCCATCCTCCCATCCTGGTGGCATACCCTCCAGGAGGCCAACCGCTTTGCGACCATGGTCGCGGTGCGGGGAGGCTGCTGTAGGTGATCACTTTGGCTGCGGGCTCTGGTGTCCGCTACACTGCTCAAGCGCGAGCGAGCCGGCGGTTCGCTACCGTGGGGTATGGGGTAATTGGCAGCCCGACGGGTTCTGGCCCCGTTAGTCTAGGTTCGAGTCCTGGTACCCCAGCGGGTACTGTGACTGCCGGTGCCACCGGCAGTTCGCGGAGTTCCACCCGCTGACCTCGGTCAGCAGCA
>DATGGU010000102.1:0-3524 GCA_035308365.1 Streptosporangiaceae bacterium | reverse complement strand
GAAGTTGACGCCCAGCTCCAGCGCCCGGCGCAGCGTCGCCTTGGCCCGCTCGATGTCCGGTGGATCGCCCCAGATGCCCTCGCCGGTGATCCGCATCGCGCCGAAACCCATCCGGTGCACCACCATGTCGCCGCCGATCTCAATGGTGCCCGCCGCCGCCGCGCTGGTCATGATGTCCCTCCTGGAGGTCTTCTGTTCCTGCCGTCGCCGTTGGAGATCCCGGTCGCCGTGATCCGCGCCTCATCGACGCAATAGCCAGCCTGGATCGCGTTCAGCACGTTGCTGACGAACAGTCCGTCGTCTATCCCGCCGGCGTACGGATCCCTGGGCCCGCCGACATCCCACCCGGGCGGACTGCGGCCATGGTCCTGGGCCGCCCGCAAGCCCGTTCATGCCGAGCCACCCCAACCACGCACGTGCCCAGCATAAGCAGCCCGTGGGTGATTTCAGCCGGCCCGGCCCGCGCGAGGTTTCCCACTACGTCATGAACTGCGGGCAGATAGGAGGTGCCGGGGTCGCGTCCCGGAGTTCTAGTCCAGGCGTGACACGGGAAGGCGATAGCGCAGGCGGCACTGGCCGGCCGGGACGACGATGTCGCAGACCTCGGCGACCAGGTCGGCCGCCAGGTGCGCCCGCTCCACGGCGAGAACCGGTGCGCCCGGCGCGATGTTCAGGGCGCTGGCCTCGGCGGCCAGCGACGGCCGGACCGATATCTCCTCGACGACCTGGTCCACCTGGACGCCGATGGCGGCCATCCGGGCGATCACGCCACGGCCGGCGAACCGGCCCTGTTCGGGCAGCACTACCGGCGTGCCAGCGGTGATCCCTAATGGCTCGTAGCTGGTGGCGACCTGGACGGGGGAGGAATCGGCGGCCAGCAGGTACCGGGTACGCATGACGCGGTCGTCGCCGGGCGGGAGGTGAAGCCGGGCGGCCACGGCGGCCGGGGCGCTGACTCGTTCAGAATGGTGTTCCCAGGTTAGCCGCATGGCTTCGCCGCCGACCTCGTCATGGTCGCCGGCCTCGGTTGGCTGCACGGCCTGCACCAGGCCGAACGGCGAACCGGGGAAGTGCGGGCGGTCGTGTTCGAGCAGGCGTTCGGCCGGGATCACCCGGACGTAGGAGCCTGACCCGGCCCGTGCCTCGATTAAGCCCTCGGCGGCGAGCACCTGGAGGGCGTGCTTGGCGGCCGTCTCGCCGACACCGTACCTGGACATGATTGCGTTGCGGGATGGCACCCGCGCGCCTGGCGGGAGTGTGCCGTCGTGAATCTGTGCTCGCAGGTCCGCGAGCACGCGACGGTAGACCGGCTCGGTTGGCGCGCCCATCGGCAGTGGTGTCTCTCTGTCAGCGGAGGTGAAGAGTGCTGTCGGCAGTCAAGCAGGCCGCCGGCGGCCTGGCGGGCCAAAAGCCAATTCTTGCCCAGGTAGTGGGCAAGCGACAGACAAGTCGCAAACGAAGTGATAAGAAACGGGATTCCCCAGGGGCCGTTGCCAGGTAAACCGCTGACCAGACCGCACACCATGTGACGACGGGCTACTGACGGTCAATGCTGCGGAACGATGATTGCAGAACCCTTCCCATCCGCGGCGCAGCGCATGACAATTCTCCAAACACCCGCTGATCATGATGCGAAGCAGAGGGAGGGACCATGGCCGAAGCGGCATCCGTACCGTTCTCCGAAACCAAGGCGCCAGAATCTCCGGACAGGCTGCGCCGTGGTGCACTCGGCCTGGTCGATATCTCGGCCTCGACGATGGCGAACATCGGCCCGGCCTACAGCTTCTACTTCAGCATGATCGTCATCGTGACGACGGCCGGGATCGCCGCGCCGCTCACTGTGCTGGTGGCCGCTGTGGCGATCGCCCTGCTGGGCAACACGCTTTCGCAGTTCTCCCGGGCACAGCCCTCCACCGGCGGCTTCATCACATTCGTCGGCAAGACGTTCGGCGGGACCAGCGCGGTGACCACCGCCCTGCTGGCCGGGGCCGGCTACATCATCGCGATCTCGTCGGTGCTGGCGATCTGCGGCGGCTTCCTGTCGATCATGCTGCATTACTACCTGGGCTGGAACGTCCCGTGGGTCGTCTTCTCGCTGCTGATGACGGCCGGCGCGATCGTGATGATGGTCCGGGGTGTGGCCGTGTCGACGAAACTGGCCGGCTTGTTCTTCGGCTTCGAGATGCTGGTGCTGCTTGTCCTGGCGATCGCCTCACTGATCAAGAACGGCGGCCACCTGTCCGGCGCCCCGTTCAACCCGCACAACTTCGCCGGTGGCTTCAGCGGCGCCGCGGCCGGATTCCCGCTGGCGGTGTACCTGTTCATCGGGTGGGAGAACTCGGCGGCGCTGGCCGAGGAAACCGGTAACCCGCGGCGTAACGTCCCCCGGGCCGTGTACCTGTCCATTGCCCTGATGGGGGTCCTGTACCTGTTGCTGACCTACTCCACGGTCATCGGTTTCCACGACAACGCGAAGGCCATCGCCGGAGCACCATCGGGCATTCCGCTCCTCGACCTGGCCCACACCATCGCACCCTGGCTGCTCGTCATCGGTTACCTGGCCGGGCTGACCTCGACCACGGGCGTGCTCATCTCGGCGGTGAACTCCCAGTGCCGGCTGGTCTTCAACGCTGGCCGGGAAGGTTTGCTGCCACGCTGGATCGGCCGGGTCCACCCGACCCGGCGCACTCCGGTCAACGCCATCTTCGCGTTCGTCACGATCGGCGGTGCGATCATCGCGTTCTGGGCGCTCGGCCACCTGATCGGCGGCCACGGCGGGACCATGGTGGCACTGAACTTCTACGGCGAGTCCGCCACCATGGGCACGATCCTGGTGCTGGTGGTCTACTTCCTGGCCAACCTGGCCCTGCCGTTCTACTACCGGAAGTACCGGCCGGCCGAGTTCAACGTCCTCAAGCACGCTGTACTGCCGGTCCTTGGCATGGCCGCCATCGCCGTTCCGCTTTACTACCTGTCCAAGCCGCCGCAGCCGCAGCCCTACGACTGGTTCCCCTACGCCGCGCTCGGCGTCATTGTGGTCTCGGTCATCTACTCCGTCATCCTGGTCAGGCGCGACCCGGGCCTGGCCGACCGGGTCGGCTCGATCGTCGCCGACGAGTAGCTGAGAGGAAAAGATTTTCTCCATTACGGTGCAAGCTGACCAATCGCGCCGGCCAGCCACGAACAGCCAGACCCAACTACCCCGCTACCTTCACAGTCCGGGAAGAAGCTAGGCCATGGCTTCCTCATGGGTCATACAGCGGTTTCGCCGCCGAGCTGGATGAGGTCGTGGTCGTCGCGCTGTGACGCCTGCGGCTGCGCACTCATGGGGTTGGTGAACAGGCGCGGTGGAACTGGAATCATGCGCCCGAATTGAGGTGGTGGAGGCTGGCGCGGATCTGGCTGGCCTCGGGGGGCGAGGACACGTGGCGGGCTGGCCGGGTGGCGCGATCACGCCCACCCGGCCATGGGGTGAGGCCGTTCCTCGTTACTTCCTGCGGGCAAGGGTCAGGCCGTCGCCGATC
>DATGGU010000101.1:0-68359 GCA_035308365.1 Streptosporangiaceae bacterium | reverse complement strand
GTGAACAACAACAACACGCAGTACCTGCCGGCCAGCATGCCGAGCAACGTCGCGGCCAGACTGGCCGCGCCGTTCTACGGCGCGTCCAACAACGACGATGCCTTCGTCGTCGCGGCCACCGTCAACCATAAGCCGCTGACCAGGGCGGATGTCGCGGCGATAGGCCGGCTGACCACGATGGCCGGGCAGCTCCCGCATGCCGTCGCGGCGCGGATCGCCGAGTTCTCCGGCGACGGGCAGGCCGCCCAGATCGAGATCCGGGCCTCGCTGTCCCAGCGGACGAACACGCCGGACGTCAGGTTCGTACACTCGCTGCGAGCGCTGTTCGGCCAGGTGGGCGCGCCGCCCGGGCTGGCCCTGCACACGGCGGGCAACCTGGCCGTCACCGCTGACCAGGCGAACCAGGCCAGCGGGCTCGGCTCGAAGACCACGTACCTGTCGATTGCCCTGATCATCGTCATTTTGCTGGCGGTGTTCCGGTCACCGCTGGCCACGGCCGCGACCCTGCTGCCCGCCGTCGTCGTGCTGTTCACCGCCGAGTCTGTGGTCGCCGAGGTGGCCAGCCTGGGCATCGGCATCTCCAGCATCACCCAGCTCCTGCTCATCGTGCTCGTGCTCGGCGCGGGAACCGACTACGGGCTGTTCCTGGTGTTCCGGGTGCGCGAGGAGCGCCGCCGCGGGCTCGGCCATCACGAAGCTATCGAGCGGGCCGTGGGGCGGGTGGGTGAGTCGATCGTGTTCTCCGCGGGCACGGTGATCACCGCCCTGCTCAGCCTGCTGCTGGCCGCATTCGGCATCTACCATGGCCTGGCCGTGCCGCTGGCCATCGGGATCGCGCTGATGGTGCTGGCCGCGGTCACGCTCGTCCCGGCGGTGCTGGCGCTGTTCGGCCGGGCCCTGTTCTGGCCGGCCCAGCCCCGGGCCGGCCAGCGGACCAGCGGGACGTGGGGGCGGCTGGCCTGCCGGGTCGCCAAGCGGCCGGTGGCCGCGCTGCTCATCGGCGTCACCGGGCTGACCGTCCTGGCCGGGTTCTCGCTGGCCGACCGGTCCTCCGACTTCGGCACCGGCATCACGGCGCCCGCCGGCACCGACTCGGCCAAGGGCCAGGCGCTGCTCGTCCAGCACTTCTCGCTGGCCAGCAGCAACCCGATCAACCTGGTGCTGACGTTCGGCCGGCCGGTATGGCCGGATCCGCAAGTGCTCGCGGCCGCCGGCGACTCGCTACGGCGGGACAGCATGTTCTCCAGCCTCATCGCGCCGCTGGACCCGAACGGCACGGTCATCCCGCCAGCTCAGCTCACCAGGCTGCACCGGGTCCTGGGATCACCTGGGTCGGTGCCCGCCGCCCAGCCCAGCCACGGCCCGGCGGCCGCCCTGCCCGCCGCGCTCTACCAGGCGTACCGGGCGATCCCCCAGGTCATCTCGCCGGATGGACGGACGGTGCAGTTCCTGGCCAGCCTTCGGGCGGGCAGTCCCGACTCGAACGCCGCCATCGCCGAGGTGCCGGCCATGCGGGCCGCGCTCGCCACGGCGGCGCAGCGGGCCGGAGCGCTGGCCAACGGGGTGGCCGGCGACGCACCCTCGCTCTACGACGTCCAGACGGCCTCGCACAGCGACCTGGTACGGATCGTGCCGGTGGCCGTGGTCATCATCGGGCTGCTGCTGGCGCTGCTGCTGCGCAGCGCGGTCGCCCCGCTCTATCTGGTGCTGAGCGTCGCCCTGTCCTACCTGGCGTCGCTCGGCGCCTCGGTGGTCGTGTTCCAGAAGTTCGGCGGCAGCTACGGGCTGAGCTTCATCCTGCCGTTCCTGATGTTCGTGTTCCTGCTGGCCCTGGGCGAGGACTACAACATCCTGGTCATGTCCAGGATCCGGGAGGAGGCGCACGACCTGCCGCTGCGCGACGCCGTGGCGCGGGCGATCGAGGTCACCGGCAGCACAGTGACCTCGGCCGGGATGGTCCTTGGCGGAACGTTCCTGGTGTTCGCGATCGCCGGTGGCTCCGGCGCCGAAGGTGCCCAGATCCGGGAGATCGGGATCGGCCTGGCGGTCGGGGTCGCGCTGGACACGTTCGTCGTGCGGACCCTGGTCGTTCCGGCGACCGTCGTCCTGCTCGGCCGGTGGAACTGGTGGCCGGCCTCGCTGCACCACCGGCACGTCGTCCTCGAACGGCGCAGGCACCGGCCGATCGCCGAGCGGATCGAACTGGCCGGCGAGTCACCCGGCGCTTGACCGGCCGAACAGCGAACTCTCCGCGATGTAGAAGACGGTGATCGCGGCGTACAGGATGACGCTGGCGAGCGGGCTGGCCAGGGCCACCAGCATCGCGATCAGGTAGATGAACGGCCCCGGCAGGTAGCTGCGGGAGATGCCGGTGACCACGCGCGGGTCCGCGTCCTGTTTCAGCAGCCGCTTCCCGCGTGCGGCGTAGAACCACAGCGTGTTGAACATCACGGCGGTGGCCGTCAGCGTCGCACCGTAGGCCAGCGCGGCTGCCTCCAGCCCGCTGCCGCGGAAGTGGACGGCGATCAGGCCGGTGGGAAACGGGATGAACGAGACCAGCATCAAAAAGATGACGTTGATCATGAGGAACGTCCGATCCACGGTCTCGACCTGGCCGAACACGGTGTGGTGATTCACCCAGATGATGCCGATCGTCACGAACGTGACCGCATAAGCCACATAGCTCGGCCAGATGTGCAGCAGCGAGTGGCCGAGTGGCCCGTCGCTCGTCGTGTGCACGCCAAGGATGAGCAGGGTGGCCGCGATCGCGAACACCCCGTCACTGAACGCCTCCAGCCGTCCCGTCGTCATGGCCGTGAGTGTGACACAGGCCCAACAGGCGAGCCGGAAGAGCACCGCGATGTCGTCGTTGCGGCCATGTAGACCACAGAGTGTGACGTAGTGAATGCCACAACACGTTGCCTGCCTGGTAGCTGGGTTCGGGAGGGTGCTGGCCTGGCCAGGGCTCGCCTGGGCGCCGGCGGCGCATAGCCTGATGTCGCGTCGTGGCGCCCGGATGAGAGTGGCAGAGGGTCATTTCGCTCTGCTGGGAAATGAGCGCGTTCAGCGGTGGGTTCCGGCGGCCCTGGCATTTTGCTAGGGTGGCTTGTCGCTCTGGCTTCTGTCACCTGGGGCAGGTATGAGTATTCCAGTTCTTCTGGGCATAGATCTGGGCACAAGTTCGGTCAAGGTCTCAGCGCTGGCCGCTAACGGATCAGAAGTGACTAACGGAACAAGCAGTTACGCCGCTGGGCAAGTGCATGCGAGTGACTCCCCACCCTCACTTGATGGCTGGTGGAACAGCATTAGGCAGGCAATTTATCAAGCGTTGTCCATGAATAGGCTCGCGGTGCAGGCAATCGGCTTGTCGGGTCAGATGCATGGTGTCGTGCTGGTCGACTCACAGGGCGCCGGAATATACCATCCCATAATTTGGAATGATACGCGGGCCGCTCCGTTGCTGCCAGAAGCCGACCGTTACGCAAAACCCTACGCCGATGAGCTGCTCAACCTCCAGGCACCCGGGTTTGCCGCAGCTATTCTGTTCTGGCTGGCCCGAGCCAGGCCGGACCTGCTTAACCGGGCACGCTGGGCGCTGCAACCAAAAGACTGGCTGGGCGCGCGATTGACCGGGGCGTTTTGTACCGAGGTATCCGACGCCTCGGCGACCGGGCTCTGGGATTTCAGCAAATCGGCCTGGCATGAAGGCTTCTGCCGGATGCTCTCGGTCGACGCTGCCTTGCTTCCTCCGGTCCTGGGCTGTGACCGGGTGCGCGGCGCGCTGCAACACAGCGCCGCGCACGATCTCGGATTACCGCCGGGCATCCCGGTAACCATGGGCCGGGCCGATACCGCCGCCGCTCAACTGGGTAGCAGCGCCCCGCCTGTACCTGGGCAAAGTATATTGATCCTCGGCACCGGAGGTCAGTTTACCCAGATCATCGGAAGCCGCCCCAATTTCGTTCCGGCTGGGCTAATGGGCCTGGCGGGCCCACTGGCGGGCAGCTACTATCTCATGGCTCCTATCTACGCCGCTGGATTGTCCCTCAACTGGCTGCGCGCGCTCTGGTCTCTCGATTGGGGCGAATTCTACGATGTCGCGTTCTCCACAGCGGCCGCGACTACGAATCCGCTATTCACCCCCTTCGGGCTGGCAGCATCCGGGGACAGAGCGAGGCCGGCAACCGCCGCCCTGGGTGACTGGCACAACCTCAGACTCGACCATACGCAGGCGCACCTCATCAGAGCCTCCCTGGAAGGGTGTCTGTATGCCTTGCGGCAGGGTAGGGACCTTCTGCTCAGCCACCCACAGGCCCGGCAGCCAGCGGACTGCGCGCTCGTCGGCGGAGGTGCGCGTGATGACCGGGTGAGGCAACTGGTGGCCGATATCTTTGGGATCCCGGTTAAATGTCCTGACCTGCTCAACGCCTCGGCTCGCGGGGCCGCACTCACCGCGAGCGTCGCAGCAGGCTGGTCGGGGACAACCCGGGACGCGTGCACGGCACTAGCCCGTCCAGTCAGCACCTACTACCCAGATCCGAAAGCGGCGGAAATCCACACCACCCAGTTCCGGCAGTTCAAGTCATTCACCGGCATTAGATGAGCACATCACTACCCTCGATTACCAACAGGTGCCGGCTGGCGAGGACGCCGCACGACTCCCAGGGTCGTGATGTGCGGGCATCAGAACGTGTGATCCGAGCGCCCCGGCTCATGGTGAGAGCGGTGGCCGCCGGTCCCGCCAGGCGGCGAGCCGGCGGCCGGTGCAGCTATCCGAAGAAGACTTCGGCCTCGGCGTAGCGCTCTGGCGGGACCGTCTTGACCTCGCGGGTCGCCTCGGCCAGTGGGACCCGGACGATGTCGGTGCCGCGCAGGGCCATCATCGTGCCGAACGCCCCGTCCCTGACCGCGCCGACCGCGTGCACGCCGAACCTGGTGGCCAGCACCCGGTCGAACGCGCTCGGCGTTCCACCGCGCTGGATGTGGCCGAGGACGGTGCAGCGGGCCTCCTTGCCAGTCCGCTTCTCGATCTCCGCCGCCAGCATCTGGCCGACGCCGCCGAGCCTGATGTGGCCGAATGCGTCGAGCTGCTGGCTGCCGATCTCGCCGTCCGCGTCGGCCGGATGCGCGCCCTCGGCGACCACCACGATCGGCGCGTACCTGGTCTGGAAGCGGTGCTGCACGTACGAGCAGACCTTCTCGATGTCGAACGGCTTCTCCGGAATCAGGATCACGTTGGCGCCGCCGGCCAGGCCGGCGTGCAGCGCGATCCAGCCGACGCTACGGCCCATGACCTCGACGATCAGCGCCCGGTGGTGGCTTTCCGCCGTGGTGTGCAGCCGGTCGATGGCCTCCATCGCGATATTCACCGCGGTGTCGAAGCCGAACGTGTAGTCGGTCCCGCCGAGGTCATTGTCGATGGTCTTGGGCACGCCGACCACGCTGACGCCCTCGGCGTGCAGCCTGGTCGCGACGCCCAGGGTGTCCTCGCCGCCGATCGCGATCAGCGCGTCCACGCCGAGGCCGGCCAGGTTGTCCTTGATCCGCTCCACGCCGGACATGCCGTCGCCGCCGTCCTTCAGCGGGTTGGTCCGCGACGAACCCAGGATCGTCCCGCCGCGCGGCAGGATGCCCCGGACCGCCTGGACATCAAGGGGAACCGTGTCCCCCTCCAGCGGCCCGCGCCAGCCGTCGCGGAACCCGACGAACTCGAACCCGTACTCCTGGACGCCCTTGCGGACGACGGCACGGATAACTGCATTCAGGCCGGGGCAGTCTCCGCCTCCGGTCAATACTCCCACTCGCATAGGGCAAGACTAGTGGCCATGAGTGTCCTCGCGATTGACGCTGGAACAACAGGTGTGACCGCAATGGTGGTCCGGCCGGACGGAACCGTGGCTGGACGCGGTTATCAGGAGTTCCGCCAGTTCTATCCGGAGCCTGGCTGGGTCGAGCATCTGCCCGAGGGGATCTGGCAGGCGGTCCTGGGTGCCTGCCAGATGGCTGCCGAACGAGCCGGCCCCGGTGAGATCACCACTATCGGGATAACCAACCAACGCGAAACCGCGGTGATCTGGGATCGCGCGACGCTGACCGCGCCGCGGCGGGCCATCGTCTGGCAGGACCGGCGCAGCGCTGAGCTGTGCCAGCGGCTGCGCGAGGCCGGGCACGAGCCGCGGATCACCGAGCTGACCGGGCTACGGCTCGATCCCTACTTCACCGGCACCAAGCTGACCTGGCTGGCCGGGAACGAACCGGACTTGTGGGCCGGCGTGCAGGACGGCTCGCTGGCGGTCGGCACCGTGGACTCCTACCTGATCGCGCGGATGACCGGCGGGCGCCGGCACGTGACCGACGCCTCCAACGCGTCGCGGACGCTACTGTTCGACATCAAGAACGGACAGTGGTCGGCGGAGCTGTGCGAGCTGCTGCGGGTGCCGCCGCCGGCGCTGCCCGAGGTGGTGCCATCCTGGGGGATCGCCGGGTGGACCGACCCGGCCGCGTTCCTCGGGCTGTCGGTGCCGGTGGCCGGCATCGCCGGGGACCAGCAGGCGGCGCTGTTCGGCCAGGCCTGCTTCGCCGAGGGGGACACCAAGTGCACCTACGGGACCGGATCGTTCGTCCTGGTCAACACCGGCGCGGCGGCGCCGGACCCAGGGTCGTCGCTGCTCGGCACGGTGGCCTGGATGGACCCTGCCGGGGCGCTGACCTACGCGCTGGAGGGGTCGGTGTTCGTCACCGGCGCGGCCGTGCAGTGGCTGCGCGACGGGCTCGGCCTGCTGGACAACGCGGCGCAGAGCGAGGCGCTGGCCGGTTCGGTGCCGGACAGCGGCGGCGTCGTGTTCGTGCCGGCGCTGACCGGCCTGGGCGCGCCGGACTGGGATCCGGGCGCCCGCGGGGCGATCTTCGGCATCACCCGGGGGACCACCAGGGCGCACCTGGTCCGGGCCACGCTGGAGGCGATCGCGTTCGAGGTACGGGACGTCTGCGAGGTCATGGCCGGTGCTGTGCCGGGCGGGCTGCGGGTGCTCAAGGTGGATGGCGGGGCGAGCGGGAACAACCTGCTCATGCAGCTGCAGGCCGACCAGCTCGGGCTGGCCGTGGAACGCCCGGTGGTCGCGGAGACCACCGCGCTGGGCGCCGCCTTCCTGGCCGGGCTGGCGACCGGGGTCTGGGCCTCGCAGCCGGAGCTGGCCGGGATCTGGCGGCTCGACCGCAGGTTCGCGGCCGGCCAGCGGGACGATAGTGGCTATGCGCGGTGGCGGACGGCGGTCTCGCGTAGCAAGAGGTGGACGGAATCCGTCAAAGAATCTATTGATCTTTAAATTGAGAGGCCTGGCGCTCCGGCGAATCCCCGGCCTTGCGGGAACGGCGCAGGCGGCCTGCTCCATTGCCCTTCACCGCCGCCTTGGCGTCGGCGGCGTAGACGTCCACGTACTCCTGGCCGGCCAGCTCCATCAGGGCGTACATGATCTCGTCGGTGACCGCGCGGAGCACCAGCCGGTCGGACTCCATGCCGTAGTAGCGGGAGAAGTCGAGCGGCTTGCCGAACCGGGCGCCCGGGCGGAAGCGGAGCCTCGGCACGATCGTGCCGGGCGGCTGCAGCTCGAAGGTGTTCACCATGGCGCACGGGATCACCGGGGCGCGGGCCTCCAGGGCGAGCCTGGCCACGCCGGTCTTGCCACGGTAAAGCCTGCCGTCGGGGGTGCGGGTGCCCTCCGGGTAGATGCCCAGCAGGTTGCCCTCGGCGAGCACGCGCAGCCCCGTGCGCAGGGCCCGCTCGCTCGCCTCGCCGCCGGAGCGGTCCACCGGGATCTGGCCGACGCCACGGAAGAAAGCCTTGCTGACCAGGCCCTTCAGGCCGCGGCCTGTGAAGTACTCGGCCTTGGCCAGGTAGACGACCTTGCGCGGGAGCAGCAGCGGGCCGAAGAAGTGATCGGAAAACGACAGGTGGTTGCTGGCCAGGATCGCCGGCCCCTCGCGCGGGACGTTGGCGGTCCCCTCGGCCCAGGGCCGGAACACGACCCGCAGCACAGGGTAGAGAATCGCCTTTACCACCCAGTAGAACACGCCCATATATTCGCACGTGACTGAGGAAAACGGCACAACACACGCAACGGAGGATGTCCGATGCCGGTACTGCCTGGTGCTGAGGCGTTCGAGCACGACGGAGGACGGGTCGGCGCGCTGCTGTGCCACGGTTTCACCGGGTCGCCGCAATCACTGCGGCCGTGGGCCGAGTTCCTGGCCGCGGCGGGGCTGACCGTGTCCCTGCCCAGGCTGCCCGGGCACGGGACGACCTGGCAGGAGATGAACCGGACCCGGTCGGAAGACTGGTACGCCGAGGCCGCCCGGGCGTTCGAGGAACTGCGCGGGAAGACCGACGAGATCTTCGTGATGGGGCTGTCCATGGGCGGCTGCATCGCGCTGCGCATCGCCGAACTGCGGCCCGGCGCGGTTCGCGGCGTGGTGGTGGTCAATCCCTCGCTCACCGCGGACACCAAGCTGTTCCTGCTTGCGCCGGTGCTGAAGCTGTTCCCCGGCTCGCTGAAGGGGATCGGCAGCGACATCAAGAAGCCAGGCATCGCCGAGGTCGCCTACGGCCGGGTGCCGGTGCGGGCAGCCGCCACGCTGCCCCGGCTCTGGGGACCGACGCGAGCAGGCCTTGGCCAGCTCAGCGTGCCCGTGCTGGCCTACCGCAGCACCGTGGACCACGTGGTCGGCCCGGTCAGCCTGCAACTGCTGCGGGCGGCGATCCCGGCGGACCGGCTGACGATACGGGATTGCGCAAACAGCTATCACGTGGCCACCCTGGACAACGACGCGGCGGCAATATTCTCGGGCAGCCTGGAGTTCGTACGAGCGAACAGCGCCGTGCCGTAGGGCATGGTTCCGGCAAGACAAGCACCGTAGGGCATGGTTCCGGCAAGACAAGCAGCGTAAGGCATGGTTCCGGCAAGACAAGCTCTGAAACAGGGGTGAGCGCGGCAGTCGTGACCGATGGCAACAGCGAAGAAGTAGCCCGCGGCGGCAACGAGGAAGAGGCCGCGTGGCTCGACCTGGTCGGGCGCTTCGACGCCCCGGCCAGCTTCTCCGACTCCGCACCACCCTGGCCGGAGCGGGAGGACCTCGGCGGGGACCGTCCGGCGGAGGGTGGCCCGGCTGGCGGCGGTCCGGCTGACGGCGGTCCGGCCGGCCGGGAACCGTCGGCGCCTGGTGGCCTGGGGCCTGGGTCGATCGTGATCTGGCGGTCGGACTCGGCCGGGAATGGTCACGGTCTCACCGGCGGCCACGAGACGGCGGGCGTTCCAGCCGGGCAGGACCCACCCGCTGGGCAGGGCCCATCCGCCGGGCATGGGCCGCCCGGTGGGCAGGGGCCGGGAGTTCCGGGCAGGCCCGGGTCGTTGAGCCCGTCAAGTTCGTCCGCGCTCGATGATGACGACGACGAGGAACACTACGTCCCGCCGCCACCACCGCCGCTGCCGAGGCTGGCCCCCGTCGCCAAGGGCGCCTGGCTGGGGCTGTTCGGCGGTCCCGCCTACCTGGTGGTGGCGACACTGGCCGGGTGGTCGATCTCCGGGCTGTGGCTGTTCATCGCGATCGGCGCGTTCATCGCCGGGTTCACCATCCTGATCCTGCACCTGGGCGACCGGGATTCCGGCTCGGACTCCGGCGACGACGGCGCCGTGGTCTGACCCCGGCCGGCGCAGCCTGGGCGGTCAGCCGAACCTGGGCAGTCAGCCGAGCCCGGGCGGTCAGCCGAGCCTGGGCGGTCAGCCGAGCCTGGCCAGGTCGGCGGCGCCGACGAGCCCGGCGTCCGGGCCGAGTTCGGCGATCTTGATATCGGCGAACGGGCGGTGGCCACGGCCGGCCAGGGCGCGCTCGAACGAGGCGCGGGCCGGGTCGAGCAGCAGGCCGCCCGCCTCGGACACGCCGCCACCGATGACGAAGCAGGCCGGATCCAGCACGGCGGCGATGTCGGCCATGCCCTGGCCGAGCCAGCCGCCCACGGTCTGGAAGCAGCGCAGTGCGGCCGGATCGCCCTCCCTGGCGGCCTGGGTGACCTGCGGGCCGCCGATCCCCTCCGGGTGCCCGCCGCCGAGCTGAAGCAGCCTGATGGCTCCCTCGGGCCGCCGCCGGGCGAAGTCGCGCGCCTGGGCGACCAGAGCGCTGCCGCTGGCGTACTGCTCCAGGCAGCCGCGGTTGCCGCAGCCGCACATCCGGCCACCCGGCACCACACGGCTGTGGCCGGGCTCCCCGGCCATCCCCGCGCTGCCGCGGTAGAGCCGGCCGCCGAGGACGAGACCGCAGCCGATGCCGGTGCCGATGGCAAGCAGGACCACGTTGTCGTAGCCCCGGGCGGCGCCGTAGCACAGTTCGCCCCAGGCGATGGCGTTGGCGTCGTTGTCCATGATCACGGGCAGCCCGGCCAGGACCTCGACCCGCTCCCGCAGCGGCTCGTCCCGCCAGGCCAGGTTGGGGGCGAACATCACGGCCGAGCGCTGCGAGTTGACGAAGCCGGCCGCGCCGAGGCCCACCGCCTGCACCTGATGACGGCCGCAGAGTTCGGTGATGACGGCCGCGATCACCTCGGCGGTGTGCTCGGGGTCGGCCGCGGGCGTGCAGCGGCGGATCTTTTCGACGATCCGCCCGGCCGCGTCGACGACCCCGGCCGCTACCTTCGTGCCACCGATATCAAGACCGATGGTCAGGCCCACTGGGCTCCGCCCTCTGGGCCTGGGGGTGGCTTGACGGCCTGCCCACGTCCTCGCCAGGCCAGCCGGTCCCCTCGTGCTTCCTGGGCTCATCCTCGGGGGCCGCGGCCGTCACCGTGGGCGCGGCGGGGGGCCGGGCCGCCGACGGCGCCGGGGGCCGGGCCGACAGGGTGGCCTCGAAGGCGGCGAGCGCGTCCTGGGCCATGCCGAACAGCGCGTCGCCGGCCCCGGCGACGTGTGAGGCCAGCCCCGGGCCTGACTGCCTGGCCTTGCGTGCGGCCCGGCAGACCGGGCACCAGGCACACTCCGGTGCTTCCCCCGGGCTCGGCGGTTCGGTGGTGGCGGTCGCCCACACGTCGGCGTTGTTCTGGCTGCTGCCACCGGTCGCCCGGCGGAACTGGTCCTTCAGCTCCCGGCCCAGGCTCTTCGCGCTGGAGCGCATGAGCCAGCGCTGGAAGTCACCGAGCGGGTCGCTGCCCGATGACCCGTTGCCGCCGGTCACCTGGCGCCTCTCTCACCGAGAGACTCGGCCCGTGCCTTGAGTCCCTTCAGCGCGGTATCGATGATCATTTTCTCCGCCTTGCGCTTGAGCAGTCCGGGCATGGGGATCCGCACGTCCACGGTCAGTTCGTAACTGACCGTGGACCCGCCCGGATCGCGGTTCGCCAGCTGGTATCCGCCGGTCATCTCCGAGATCACCGAGCCGGGCTCGGCCAGCCGCCAGGTCACCTGCCGGTCGCCGTCCCAGGTGTAGGCGAGCACGTAGGTATCCCGCAGCACACCGGCGTCCAGGGTGAACCGCACCTTGCTCGCCCTGCCGCCGGGCTCGCTTTCCAGCACCTCGGCCGACCGCAGCGCGGTCGCCCAGCGCGGATAACCGGCGAAGTCCGCGATCACATCCATCACGTCGGCCGCGGGCGCCGCCACCTGGATGCTCGACGAGGTCCTGCTCCCCATGCTCGGAGCGTACCGCCATCGCGGCACTACTCGATGAGGAGGTACTGGCGGCGAAGCTACTATCCCCGGCCGGAGATCTCGTTAGGCTGGGCCCTGGCCGTGAGACAACGATGCCGGGGGGTATCGCGCAAATGGCGCAGGGCACTGAACGTGGCCGGTCACGGGCGAAGGGTAACCACTGGAGGGTGGTCGCGGCGGTCCTGCTGATGGCCGTTGCACCGCTGGCGCCTGCGAGCACAGCGGCGGCGGCTCCCCGGCCAGCCACCGGCCCGGCGTCGCTGGTCAACCCGTTCATCGGCACATCGAACAACGGCGACACCTTCCCCGGTGCGGACGCGCCGTTCGGCATGGTGCAGTGGAGCCCGGACACGACGCCCGACCGCCCGGGCGGTGGCGGCTACTACTACGGAAGCTCGTCCATCACCGGGTTCAGCCTTACCCATATCTCCGGGCCCGGCTGTCACGGGGACGGCGACATTCCCGTGCTGCCGACGACCGGAGCGCCGAGCATCACGGCGACCGAAGGGTTCTCGCACTCCAGCGAGTCGGCGTCGGCCGGGGCCTACCAGGTGACCCTGAACAACGGCGTCACCACCGCCCTGACCGCGACCACCCGGACCGGCATGGCTCAGTTCACGTTCCCGGCGACAGCTCAAGCCAACCTCATACTCAAGCTGGACGACAGCCAGAACGGTGACACCTCGGCCAGCTTCACCGCGCTGAGCAACACCGAGATCCAGGGCTCGGTGACCTCGGGCAACTTCTGCCAGACGCACAACACCTACACGCTCTACTTCGACATGCAGTTCAGCCAGCCGTTCACCACATCGGGCACGTTCACGGCGGGTGTGGTGCACCGGGGCGCCCGCCACCTGGCGGTCAAGGCGCACGGCTCGGTGCGGCCCGCCACCGCGGCGCCGAACGTCGCCGAGCGCCCCAATCACCCCGTCTACCACGGCCCGCTGCCGCCCGGGCGGAGCGCGGTCACCCCGGCGATCACCGGGCCGGCCGGTGCCTACCTGACCTTCGACACCACGGGCAACCAGACGCTGCTGGTCAAGGCCGGCCTGTCCTACGTGTCGGTCCGCGGCGCCGCGGCCAACCTGGCCGCGGAGAACCCCGGCTGGGACTTCGGCTCCACCCAGGCGGCCACCCAGGCCGCCTGGAACAACCTGCTCGGCGAGATCCAGGTCACCGGCGGCACCGCCGACCAGCAGACCGAGTTCTACACCGCGCTCTACCACGCGCTGCTGTCCCCGAACGTGTTCAGCGACACCGACGGCCAGTACATCGGCGCCGACGGCAAGCTGCACACGGTGGACCCCGGGCACTCGGCGTTCTACACCAACTTCTCCGGCTGGGACATCTACCGCACCCAGGCCCAGCTCGAAGCCGTGCTGGCTCCCCAGGTCGCCGACGACACGGCGCAATCGATGATCGACGACTACGGCCAGCACGGAATGCTGCCCAAGTGGATGCAGAACAACGGCGAGACCTACGTGATGGTCGGTGACCCGGCCGACTCGATCCTGGCCGACTACTACGCCTTCGGCGCCACCAGCTTCAACACCTCCGCCGCCATGTACGACATGATCGCCGAGGCCACCAGGACCAACAACATCCGGCCCGGGCTCAAGTACCTGGCCGCGCCCGGCTACCTGCCGATCAACGGAACCTACGGCTGCTGCAACTACTACGGCCCGGCGGCCACCACGCTGGAGTACGACACCGCCGACTTCGCCATCTCCGCCATGGCCGGCGCGCTCGGCAACACCAGCGTCCAGCAGACCTTCCTGAACCGGTCCCAGGACTGGATGAACGTGCTGAACCCGGACAGCGGGTTCGACCAGCCCCGCAACCCCGATGGGAGCTGGTACGGCGGGTTCAGCCCGGACAGCGGCACCGGGTTCGTCGAAGCCGATTCCTGGGTCTACACCGGCATGGTGCCCTACGACCTGGCCGGCCTGGCCGCGGCCAAGGGCGGCGACGCCGCGATGGCCGCCTACCTGAACACCGCACTGCGCAGCTTCACCGGGGCCAACGGGTACGTGTGGATGGGCAACGAGCCCAGCTTCGAAGTGCCCTGGGAGTACGACTACGTCGGCCAGCCCTGGCAGACGCAGGACACCATCGCGCGGATCCAGAGCCAGATCTGGACCAACTCCCCCGGTGGCCTGCCCGGCAACGACGACCTGGGCGCGATGAGTGCCTGGTTCGTCTGGTCGGCGCTCGGCATGTACCCGATGACACCGGGAAAGCCGGACCTGGCGCTCAGCTCGCCGATGTTCAGCCAGGCGGTGATCACGCCGCCCTCCGGCACCGCGCTAACCATCGACGCGACCGGGACCGGTCCCTACGTGCAGTCCGCGACCTGGAACGGGACGGCCTGGAACGACGCCTACGCCCCACCGGGAGCGCTCAGCGGCGGCGGCACGCTCTCCTACACCCTGGGCACCTCGCCGAACACCTCCTGGGCGTCCGCCGCGGCCGACGCGCCGCCGTCCTACAGCGGCAACACGGTGCCGCGGCCACAGCCACGGACCGGGCCAGTCGGCGCCGGGGTCAAGGCCGGTTTGTGCATCGACGACCGGGACAGCGGCACCAGCAACGGCAACCCGGTCCAGATCTACACCTGCAACGGCAGCGACACCCAGGAGCTGACGATCGCCCCGGACGGGACCATCCGGACGCTCGGCAAGTGCATGGACGTGACCGGCAGCGGCACCAAGAGCGGGACGCTGATCGAGCTCTACCAGTGCGACGGGACCGGTGCCCAGCAGTGGCGGAGGGGATCCAGCGGGTCGCTGGTGAACCCCGAATCGGGCCGCTGCCTGGATGACCCCAGCTCATCTACCAAGCCGGGCACCCAGCTCCAGATCTACACCTGCAACGGCACGAACGCGCAGAACTGGACGCTGCCACCGGCGCCGGGCACGCCGGTGGGCGCGATCGTGTCCGGCGTCTCGTCCCATCTGTGTGTCGACGACCGGCAGGGCGGCACGGCCAACGGCAACCCGGTCCAGCTCTGGACCTGCAACAAGAGCAACCCACAGACCTGGACGGTCGAGCCGGACAGTACGCTGCGCGCGCTGGGGGCCTGCATGGGCGCGGTCAACGGCGGGACGACGGCGGGGACGAAGATCGGCCTGTCATCGTGCGACGGCACCGGCGCCCAGCAGTGGCAGCTCAAGACCGGCGGGGCCGTGGTCAACCCGCAGTCCGGGCTGTGCCTGAACGACCCCAGGTCCAGTAGCCAGCCAGGCACCCAGCTCGAACTGTACGGCTGCAACGGCACCAATGCCCAGGTCTGGCAGCCGCCGGTCGTGGGATCAGCTACCACTCGAGGACATAAGGCGTCCCGGTCGCCGCGAAGTGCCCGACGTTGACGCACTCGGTCCGGCCGACCCGCACCCGCCGGGCCAGCGGCTGATGGACGTGACCGAACAGCGCCAGCCTGGGCTGGGTCTTCTTGATCATCTCAAGCAGCACCTCGCCGCCGCGCTCCAGCCTGCGGGCCACCGTGTCGTAGAGCAGCTCGGGAACGGCCGGCGGGATGTGCGTGCAGAGCACGTCAACCTCGCCCACCGCGTCGAGCTTGGCGGCGTAGGCGTCGTCATCGAGCTCGTGCGGGGTCCGGTACCGGGAGATCAGCCCGCCGCCGGCGAACCCGAACGTCCGCCCGCCGAGTTCGGCGCGCTCGCCGTCGAGCACCCGGTGACCGGGCTTCAGGTTGGCCGCCCACATCCGCGGCAGGTCCACGTTGCCGTAGGTCAGGTAGGCAGGCTCGGGCAGGGCGGCGAACAGCCTGGCGTACTGGCGGGCCGCGGCGGCCTGGAAGTGCTTTGCGGGGTCGCCGTCCAGGCCGGCCAGCAGCTTCCTGGAGAATGCCCGCGCCTCGTCGAACCGCTGCGCCTTGCGCAGCGCGATCAGCTCACTCTCCCGGCCCGGCCCGAACAGCTCGGCGAAGATGCCGCCACCGCCGCCGGAGTAGTCCAGGAACTGCAGCAGGTCGCCGAGGCAGATGACCGCGTCCGCGCCGTCCCCGCACCGGGCGAGGGCGTCCGCCCTTCCGTGCACATCGCTGACCACATGGACCCGCATTCCATCCAGGGTAAGAGCCCGGGGCAGCGGCTACCCATCGGTAGCAAATCGGCGGTAACGTCCAACTGAGATCGTGACTACGTCCTAGCTGGTTTCGGGTGTCCTGGAACCGGCCTGTACCGGCGAGGAGGCGCCCGTGCGCGAGTACAGCACGCCGGCCCTGGCAGACATCCCCGCGAAGGCCAGCCTGGCCGACGTGGTGTTCCGCCGCGCGGAGGAAGAACCCGAGGCCGTCATGATGCGGCGCAAGGTGGCCGGCGACTGGGTGGATGTCACCTGCCGTGGTTTCCGCGACGAGGTGGTCCCGCTCGCCAAGGGGCTGATCGCGGCGGGCATCGCGCCCGGCGACCGGGTCGCCCTCATGTCCAGGACCCGGTATGAGTGGACGCTGATCGACTACGCGATCTGGTCGGCCGGCGCCGTCACCGTGCCGATCTACGAGACCTCGTCGGCCGAGCAGGTCGAGTGGATCATCGGCAATTCGGGCGCCCGCGCCGTCTTCGCGGAGACCGCCGGTCACGAGGCGACCATCGGCTCGGTCCGCGCCCAGTTGCCTGACCTGGAAACGGTGTGGCGCATCGATGCTCTGCGCCCTCTTACGGAGGGGGGCGAAGCCATCGGTGATGACGAGGCCGGCCAGCGGCGCGCCAGCGTCTCCTCCGGCGACCTGGCGACGATCATCTACACCTCCGGAACCACCGGCCGCCCGAAGGGCTGCCGGCTCACCCACGCGAATCTGCTCGCCGACACCCGCAACGCCACCGAAGGGGCGCTGACCGAGATCTTCGACATGGGCGCCGGTTCGACCCTGCTGTTCCTGCCGCTGGCGCACAGTTTCGCCCGGGTCATCCAGGTGGGCTGCCTCGGCTCGGGCGTCGTGCTCGGGCACACCTCGATCGCGGATCTGGTGCCTGACCTGGCCTCGTTCCAGCCGACGTTCCTGCTCGCGGTGCCCAGGGTGTTCGAGAAGGTCTACAACACCGCGGTGCAGCAGGCCTCGGAAAGCCCGGTCAAGAGCCGGATCTTCAGGGCCGCGACCGAGACGGCCGTCCAGTACAGCCAGGCGCTCGACGCCGCCGCCCGCGGCGAGGGCGGGCCCGGCCTGGCGCTCGGGCTCCGGCACGGCCTGTTCGACCGGCTGGTGTACGGCAAGTTGCGCGCCGCCGTCGGTGGCCAGGTGAAGTTCGCGGTGTCCGGTGGCGCGGCGCTCGGCGAGCGGCTCGGCCACTTCTTCCGCGGCGTGGGCATCACGGTTCTCGAGGGTTACGGGATGACCGAACTGGCCGCGGCCCTGACGGTCAACCGGCCGAGCCGGAACAAGATCGGGACGGTGGGGCTGCCGATCCCCAGCGCCAGTGTCCGGATCGCCGGCGACGGCGAGGTGCTGGCCCGGGGGCCGATGGTCTTCCCGGGCTACTGGCTGAACGACGCGGCGACGGCGGAGATCCTGGACGGCGACGGCTGGCTCCACACCGGGGACATCGGCTCGCTCGACGACGAGGGCTTCCTGCGGATCACCGGCCGGAAGAAGGAGCTGATCGTGACCGCCGGCGGGAAGAACGTCTCACCCGCCGTGCTGGAGGACAGACTGCGCGCCCACCCGCTGGTCAGCCAGTGCATGGTCGTCGGCGACAACCGGCCCTACGTGGCCGCGCTGGTCACCATCGACGAGGAGATGCTGCCGCACTGGAAGCAGCAGCACGGCAAGGCCGGCGACGCGACGATCGCCTCGCTGCGGGACGACCCGGACCTGCTCGCCGAGATCCAGCAGGCGGTGGACGATGCCAACAAGGCGGTCTCCCGGGCGGAGGCGATCCGGCGGTTCCGGGTCCTGGCCATCGACTTCACCGAGGCCGGCGGGCAGCTGACGCCGTCGCTGAAGCTGCGCAGGAGTGTGGTCGCCAAGGAGTGCGCGGCCGACATCGAGACCTTGTACGCCTGAGCGGTACTCCCGAGCGAGGCCGAAAGCGGCGCCAGCCAAACGTCATCGGGAACTGACGTCAGATCTGCAGGAGCTGGGACAGGCGGCCGGTTACCTGGTCCCAGCGGTACTCCGAGCGAGGCCGAAAGCGGCGCCAGCCAAACGTCACCGGGAACTGACGTCAGATCTGCAGGAGCTGGGACAGGCGGCCGGTTACCTGGTCCCAGCGCCACTCCCGCTCAACCCAGGCCTGCCCCTTCTCCCCCATGGCCTTGGCCTTGGCCGGTTCCATGAGCAGGTCGATGATCCGGACGGCCACGTCGGTGACGCTGTGCCCGGGCACGACGTATCCCGACTCGCCGTCGCGGATGGCGTCGGGCGCGCCGCCGGAGTCGCCGCCGATGACCGGCAGCCCGGTCGCCGACGCCTCCAGGTAGACGATGCCCAGGCCCTCGACGTCCAGGCCCCGCCTGCGGGTCCGGCAGGGCATGGCGAAGACGTCACCGGCCGCGTAGTAGGTGGGCAGGTCCTTGCCGGGCACGGCTCCGGCGAACCGGACCGAGCCCGCCACCTTGAGCCGTTCGGCGAGGTTCTTCAGCGACTTCCCATAGGGGCCGTCACCGACCAGCAGCAGCACCGCGCCGGGAACCGCGCCGAGGACCATGGGCCAGGCATGGATGAGCGTGTCCTGGCCCTTGCGGGGCACCAGCCTGGACACGCAGACGACCACGGGACGGTCTTGCAGGCCGAGCTTCTCCCTGACCACCCCGCCACCCGCACCGGGGTGGAACTCCCAGGTGTCGACGCCGGGTGTCAGCCGGACCATGCGCGCCGCCGCGTCCGCGGACAGGACGCGCGCCAGCCGGACCCGGAAGTACTCGCCCAGGTAGGTCAGCACGTCGACGCTGTCGCCGATCCGGCGCAGCAGGTTACGCGCGCCCGGCAGGGCGGCCCAGCCGGCCTCATGCCCGTGGGTGATCCCGACGAGCCGCTTCGCCCCGGCCTGGCGCAGCGCCGGGGCGAGCAGGCCGAGCGGCGCGGCCGCGCCGAACAGCACGCTGTCGCAGCCGTACTCTTTGACCGCGGCCACGGCGCGCCTGGCCACCGACGGGACCGGCAGCATGAGCGATGTGGGATGGCGGATCACCCGCATCTGCTGCCGGGCATCGAACTCGGCGGCACCGTCCCAGGACGGTGCGTAAACAGTCACGGTCCCGGGTGGCAGCCGGGAAGCGAGCGCATACACAAACGACTGGATCCCGCCTGATCGAGGGGGAAAGTCGTTGGTCACCACGAGTGTGTTGCCCATTTGCCGCCCGATCCTAGCGGGCTGCGGCGGCGTATCCTGCCCGGTCACGCTGATTCCGGGTCACCGTCCGAAACACTTTCGGCGCCGTCGTCCGTGTCTGCGCTTACATCCCCCTGGGCGATCGGCACGCTGATCAACAGACGAGCAGCCCGGCCACTGCCAGGATCATCAGGCCGCTACGCTGGGTGCTCCGTATATTCCCAGCAAGCGGTGCCACGGTGGTGAAAGACTCGGCGGACATGACCGTGAATCTCGTCCGCAGTTCCCGGCTGTACCGGGCCGCGCCCTATGCATACGCCGCCACCGCTCCTGGGACGGCCTTGATCTTCACCGCCGGGGCCTGCCCGCTCGACGAGCAGGGTTTGGTCGTCGCGCCGGGCGACGTAGCCGCCCAGATGCGGCACGCTCTGGGCAACCTGCGGATCGCCCTGGCAGAATGCGGCGCCACCGTCCGCGACGTGATCAAGACGACCGTGTTCGTCGCCAGCACCCGCCGCGATGACCTGGTCAAAGCCTGGGACGAGGTGGCCGGGGCCTTCGGCGATCATGACCCACCAAGCACGCTGCTCGGGGTTGCCGTGCTTGGCTACCCGGACCAGCTCGTCGAGATCGAAGCCGTGGCCGTGGCGGCCGGCCAGCCATGATCCAGGACCGGCTGCGGCAAGCACTGCGCGCCGCCATGAAAGCCCGGGACACGGCTGCCGCGTCGGCGTTGCGCTCGGCCCTGGCCGCGATCGCCAACGCCGAAGCGGTCCCCACCGCCGTCACGCCACCGCCCGGTGGTCACCAGCACATCGCCGGCAGCGTCGCCGGCCTCGGCGCCACCGAAGCCGAGCGCCGCACCCTCAGCGAAGCCGAGGTGGCCGGCATCGTCCAGGCCGAGGTCGCCGACCGCAAAGCCGCCGCCGCCCAGTACGAACAGGCCGGCCACACCGACCGGGCCCAGCGCCTGCTCCACGAGGCCGACGTCCTGCTACGGGCAACGACCGGGTGATCCGGCCGCGCCGTCCCGCTGGTGACGGTGGGCGCCCCGGCGATCGCGGCCGGTAAGGTCATCGCCATGCCGGAACAGCTCGCTTGGGACTTCCAGCCAGGATCGGTTCAAGCGTCACGCCCAGCACAGTTCCGGGCAGGCAGCCGCACGCTGCGGGCAAGCGAATGTTTCGACGTCTACTGGCGGTTCGCCGCCGAACGGCAGCGCATCTTTCACGGGCGAGCCGCAGGAGAACCACCGCCGTGGACGAATGATCCGGTACTGACTCGGCACAAGTTCACCAACGTCTACCGTGCGGCCGACCGGGTTTCGCAATATCTCATCAGCGACGTGATCTACACCGGGTCTCAAGACCCAATTCAAGGACCCATGGGGTCGCTGGCCAACTCTCATCGACTGGCAGAACGTCTTCTGCGAGGTATCCAAGTACACCCGCGCAACGCACCCTCACGTCCAGGGAGTATCCGGCCGCACCAGGATCAAGCAGGAGTACAGGCAGACCCCTGCCGCCATCGGCTACCGGTTCCCGCCCAAGTGGGGACTGCCACCCGAGCGCACAGCCCGGCTCACCGTGATGGCAGGCCACGGTCCACCTTGACACGCCGGGCGAATCTTGACATTGTCCAGCCGTCCGTGACTGCCGTGCACCGACCTACCCGGAGTGGATGAGCCGTGAGTGCCGACATTCTCGAGCGAGCCTGCAATTCGACCGCTGCCGTGCTTGATCTGGCCCGCGGCGCCGATCTGGACCAGCCGACGCCGTGCCTGTCCTGGAATGTCAGGGACGTGATCAATCACGTTATCGGCAGCGCGGCCACGTTCGCGCGGATCGCGGAAACCGGCTCCTATCCGGCCGGCGACACCGAACACGACTGCACGGCGGGCGACTTCAGCGCGGCCTTCAGGCGGCAGGCCCAGCGGGTGGTTGCCGCCTTCAGCGCGCCGGACGCCATGAGCAAGGGGATGCAGCTGCCGTTCGGCGAGGTGCCGGGCGCGATATGCGTCTGGATCGCGGCCGCTGACATTTTCACCCACGGCTGGGATCTGGCCAAGGCGCTCGGGCAGTCTACCGATCTGGATCCCGGCCTCGCCGGGCAGCTGCTCGCCCGGCTGCAGTCGCTTCTGCCCGATGCCATGCGCGGGCCTGATGGTGAAGCCGCCTTCGGCCCGATCGTGGAGGTAGCCGACTCGGCCCCTGCGGCTGACCGGCTGGCCGCCTTCGAAGGCCGTCACCCCTGAGCCGCCCCGGGGACGCCCAAACGCAACGTGCCCGGTCATCAGACCGGGCACGTTCGGCGAATGACAGCTACGGGCGGGCGGCGCCGTCCTCGGTTTGCTGGTACCAGGCTTCGGACAGGCTGACCTTCTCCACGGTCATACCGGGTTGCGGGGCGTCGATCATGTAACCACCGCCCACGTAGATACCGACGTGGCTCTCGCCGTTGAAGTAGATCAGGTCGCCGGGCTCGAGGTCGGACAGCGGGATGTGCGGCAGCGCGGCCCACTGCTCGTAGGTGTCACGCGGGATGGCGACCCCGGCATAGGCCCAGGCGGCCTGGGCAAGCCCGGAGCAGTCGAAGCCGAGGTTGCACGGCCCCGTACCGCCGTAGACATAGGGGCAGCCGAGCTGCGCGTATGCGAACTGGACCGCCTTGCCCGCCGCGCCGCTGACCGGGATGGGGTCGTGAGCCGTGGTCGTGCCGCCCGAGCCGACGGACGCCTGGGCGTTGACCGTTGCCTGTTGCTGGGCGGTGAGCGTGGCCAGGATGGCCTTCTTCTGATGCAGCGTCCTGCCGATGGCGGCGGCCTGCGCCTTGCGCTTGTTGCGCAGCGCAGCGATCGCCGACTCGGCCTGCTTCGCCTGTTCCTCGGCACTGCTGAGCTGCCTGGCGGCCGCGATGAACGCGCGCATCTCGGTGTACCTGGCCGAGGATAGCTGGACCAGCATCGAGGCCTTGCTGAGCACGGTCTGTGGGTCGGCCGCGGTCAGCAGGGTCACCATCGAGGTCATGTTGCCGTCTTCGTAGGCTGCGGCGGCGACCTGGGCGATGTTCATGCGCGCGGTGTTGAACTGGGCCTGGTCCTTGGCCCGCTCGGACTCGATCTGGTTGAGGCTCGCGGTGGCCGAGGAAAGCTGCTGGTTCACCAGGTCGTACTGCTGGATGGCCTTGTTCTCTGCCGTTGTCAGGCTCCGGACCTGCGCCGTCACCTGGGTGATCGTCGGCTGGGGCGAGGCGCTCACGCCTTCCGCGTAGCTGACCAGCCCGCCGGCCAGGGCCACTGCCACGACGACGGCGGTGCTGCGGCGCCTCAGGAAAGGTCTCGTAGATGGCCGCGTAACCACTGGCGTGACACGCTCCTTCTTCCACTCCGGCTACCGGGTGAGCATACGGGCCTGGCGGTGGGAGCCACGCCCATTGGCTGGCGCCGGCGTGGCGCCAGGCCAGCTCACCCTAGGCATCGCACTCGGGCCTGACACTAGTGAAGTGCGAAGACCGTTTCCACCGGTTCGCCCAGACTCGGCCCATGCAGGCTCTGCCGTCGCCCGGGCGCGGGTGCGTCGGAGAACCGCAACGGCGGCACCATACCGGCGTCAGCGAGCACACGCAGTGCCCGCCACTCGTCCGGGCCGATCCCTGCCTGACCACCCGGCAGCACGGTGATCACGCAGTCGGCGCACGCGATGTCGCGCAGCTCGCACCGGTCGCAGTCGGCCAGCATGGCGCCCTCCTTCAGACACAGAATGACCGCATTTCCTTACCGGCGGAGGCTAGGAGTGGGTGCCGACATTCCGGCGCGCCGCGCAGAGAGTGTCGGTACCCAGCCGTAGCGTGGTCATCGTGAGAATCTGGCGCGGCATGATCCGCTGGGGCGAGGCGGCCTGGGCTGCTCGCCGCCGTTTGGGCGGCTTCGCCAACGCCCGCGGTGCCAGCCCGGGGGGACGACCCCCCGGAACCCCCCGGGGCAGCCAACCCTGCTCGCTGTCCTCCGGCCAGTTTCGCCGCAGCCCGCAGTGTTTGCCCGGGGGGCCGAGCCCCCCGGACCCCCACGAGCGGGGCTGGGGTTTGCCATTTACGGGGGGCCGACCCTCCGGACCCCCACGATCGGGGCGGGGGTCGGCTTGGCGGTTTACGGTGGGGCGACCCCCAGGGCTCCCCGGTGCCGGGCGAAGCCCGGCGGGCGCGCCCGGCGACACCACGCCTGGCCGCGTCTCGTGGGCCATGCCTGTGCTCGGTTCGCCCACCTGCATCGCCGGGCTGTTCCTTGGCAACCGTTCGCTGGCCGACACCGATTTCGTCATCGTCGACCTGGAGACCACCGGCTGGACGCCCGACCAGGCGCGGATCACCGAGATCGGTGCGGTCCGGTTCAGCGGCGGCCGGGTCACCGGGGAGTTCTGCACGCTCATCAACCCAGGGCACGCCATCCCGGAGCACATCGCGGACCTCACCGGGATCAGCGACGCGATGGTGGCCCACGCACCCCGGATCCAGGCCGTCCTGCCGAGCTTCCTGGCATTCGCGAGCAGCGGCGTGCTGACCGCGCACAACGCACCCTTTGACATGAGCTTCCTGATGGCCGCGTGCGGCGACTGCGGCCTGTCCTGGCCGGACTTCCCCATCCTCGACACGGTCACGCTGGCCCGGCAACTGCTCGACGAGTCCGAGGTGGCGGACTGCAAGCTGGCCACGCTGGCGAGCTACTTCAACGCCCCGACCTCACCCACCCACCGGGCCCTGGCCGACGCCCGGGCCACCGCCGCCGTCCTGAACGGCCTGCTCGGCAGGCTCACCGCCGCCGGCGTCCGCACGCTGGCCGAAATAGCGGGCTGACCGGATCGAGGCGGCCAACACTGCTTGGTGGGCTTCACCCACCTGCGCCGTTTGCCCGCAGTATCTGCCCAGGGGGGCGGCCCCCCGGATGCCGGGTCATGGCGAGTCACCCGGCACGGCCGGGTACATCGCGATGACCCGCGCGGCCATCGTCACGATGGAGTCGGCCAGCTCGGGATACCGTGCCGCCGACGTGACGGAGCCCGCCGTCTCGTGGTCGTATTCCCACAGGATGACGCCGTCATCGCTGACGCGGACGTTCATCGTCGTGGAGGTGGCTGGATTCGTCGCCACGATTCCGCCGCACACGTCGTACGTGTCGTTGTCTTGGTAGATTTCCAGGTCAACGTCGAACCCGCGCGCCTTCAGCTCCAGGCCGACGATGCCCTTGACCGTGATGCCCGGCTGGCCGTACCCACGTCCCAGGCGTGGATAGCCCGCTCCGTGACCGGTGAGCAGGATGGTAGCCACGTCGGCCAGCTGCTTCGCATCCGCTGGCCCGCTGGCCGCTGGCAGGCATTGCCCCTCGACATAGCCGGAGTCGTCGACCGACAGCAGGCAGCGCCGGCCACGCCTGCGGGTCTGCGGTCGTCAGCGTTATCGATGAGCATGGCGACCTCCCTGACGTGGGGTAACAACCTTCTGGGGGCTATCCGCAGCCGTTCTGTCCCCGCTCTGTGATGCGTATTATCAAGAGTGGGATACAGTTTTCTACATGACCGTCATGACCACCCCACCCGTCGCACTGGATCCCGAGGTGGTAGCAAGCTTGGAAGAGCAGGTCGCCAAGCTCCCTCCCGGCGAACCTTATCTCGCGGTCCTGGCAGGCGGGCGGGTGTTTGTGCGTTCCACACGTGGGCTGCCTCAGACTGTCATCCAATTGTGGCGCAAGCACCCTGCAATGATGGTCCCAGACTCGGCGAGCTACCGGCCAGAGGTGCGATGCGTCAACGTCGAGGAACTCTGAGGCACAGAGACGCTCGCTGAACCCGTACCCGATGCTCGTTCCCTGTCGGTGCCACACGGACCGATACTCTCGTGCGCATGACGGACGTGAAGTTCTGGGCTGACGGCGATATCGACGGATTGGCTGAGTACCAGCGGATCAAGGCCTGCCACCCCACCCTGGGCAAGGCGATCCGGGACGCTATCACTCTCATCGTGGAGAATCCGGACAGTGCCGCGAAACAGTACTCCATCAGGCTTGACCCTCAGGCTGGATACCTCGGTCTGCCATTCGAGACACCTAACGGCTTGACGTGCCTGACTTGGCGGCAGGACCCGGATGGTTATGACTGCGTTGAGGTCATCGATTTCAGTCAGCCCTGGGGTGATCTCCCGAGGCCGCCGGTATGGCCACGTCACGAGTAGCTCACCTCCAGGGTCCGGGCAGCGCTACGCTACGGCCGGAGCTGGGACCATGTCAGCGAAGGAGGCGGCCGATGGTTACCGCGATCGTCCTGATCAAGACCGAGGTGCAGCGCATCCCTGAGATCGCCGCCGAGATCGCTCAGATGCCACAGGTCAGCGAGGTGTACTCGGTGACGGGCGAGTTCGACCTGGTGGCCATGATCCGGGTGCGGGCGCACGAGGAGCTGGCCGACGTCATCCCCGGCGGGGTCAACAAGGTGCCTGGCGTCACCCACACCGAGACGCACATCGCCTTCCGTACCTACTCCCGGCACGACCTGGAGGCCGCGTTCGCCCTGGGGTTCAGCGAGTCCGCCTGACCCAGAACCCGGCCGGGACATGGTCCGGCTGATACACCTCGCCAAGATTCGTTACTCTCTTGCGTCATGAGTTCGCCGTCCGGCCGTCACATCTAGTGACAGAGCGAACCCCGAGCGTACAGGAGGACACGATGGCGCAGCAGGAGGGCGCCGAACCCCGGCCCGTTCCCGCGTGGTGGGAACCATACGCTGCAGAGTTTCCCGACTGGACGGCCTGGCGCGCGGTCAACGGCCTGGTCTACGCACGACGGGCCGGCACTTCGCCACCTGTCGTGGTGCGCGGCGAGGATGCAGTGGACCTGCGGGACCAGATCATCCGCGCCGAGGCTCACCTCGACGAGCAGTTACTGGTGGACGTTCGGTCAGTCCTTGGCGGCTAGCCTGCGGCTGGTCTCGGCCCACGTGGCCAGCAACTGCGCGGCGGCTCCCGAACGCACCGCTTCCCTGGCCCGCTCGCAGCCATCGCGCAGCGCCTGGGGTATCCCGGCATCGTCCGGTATCCCGCTGAAGGCAGCCAGGGCGGCGGCAGCGTTCAGGATCACGGTATCCAGGATCGGGCCCTGATCCCCGGCGAGCACCGAGCGGACCACCCCGGCGTTGTAGGCAGCGTCCCCGCCGCGCAGGTCGTCCAGTGTGCAGCGGCTGAGGCCCAGCTCCAACGGGTCGAGCGTCAGCCGGGTCACATTCGTCTCGTGCACCGCCCAGACCGTTGATGTCGTCGTCGTGGTCAGCTCGTCCAGGCCGTCGTCGCCGTGGAAGACCAGCGCGGAGCAGCCACGGGCGGCGAGCACCCCGGCGAGGACCTCGCCCATCCGGGGGTCGGCCACGCCGACCGCCTGGGCCTGCGGGCGGGCCGGGTTCGCCACCGGGCCGAGGAAGTTGAAGACGGTGGGCACCCCGAGCTCGCGCCGGGTCGGCCCGGCGTGCCGCAGGCCGGGGTGGTAGAGCGGCGCGAACAGGAACGCGATGCCGACCTCCTCGGCCAGCTGGCAGCTCGCCGACGGCGGCAGGTCGATCACGACGCCGAGCGCCTCCAGCACGTCGGCCGAGCCGCACGCCGAGGACGCCGCCCGGTTGCCGTGCTTGACCATCCGCGCCCCGGCGGCAGCCGCCACGATCGTGCCCATGGTCGAGATGTTGACGGTGTGCGCTCCGTCGCCGCCGGTCCCGACGAGGTCCCCGACCCGGCCCGGCACGTGGATCGGCGTGGCGTGGTCCAGCATCGAGCTGGCCAGCCCGGCCAGCTCGCTGACGGTCTCGCCCTTCATCCGCAGCGCCACGCCGAACCCGGCGATCTGCGCGGGCGTCGCCGCCCCCTCCATGATCTCGTTCATCGCCCAGGCGGCCTCGGCGACCGTGAGCGTCTCACCCTTGACGAGCGCCCCGATCAAGGCCGGCCAGGTGGTCCGGGCAGCCATGGCGTCAGTGCGAGGACTGGACGGCGGTGCCGGCCGGGCCGGACGCGCGTTCCCGCATCAGGCCCGCCAGCGCCTCGGCGAGCATGACGGGATCGATGGGGTGGGACACCACCGCGTCGGCGCGCGACCAGGTGGCCAGCCAGCCGTCGTCGCGGCGGCCGATGATCAGCAGCACCGGCGGGCAGTCGTAGATCTCGTCCTTGGCCTGGCGGCAGATTCCCATGCCGCCCGCGGGCTGCGCCTCGCCGTCCAGCACCATGACGTCCACGCCGCCGGCATCGAGCAGGCGGAACAGGGCTGGTCCGGTGGCGACCTCGATGACCTCAGCCTCCGGCACGTCCGGCGCGGGCCTGCGCCCGATGGCTTCGCGCATCTGCGCACGGGTGTCCGCGTCGTGGCTGAACACAACGACCTTCATGGCTGCGATGCTATCGACAGCCGGGCTCAGATGGGACCGCGTGCACCCGATCGGGGGGTCGGGCAACACTCCCCTACGCGTTGTCGTAATAATGGCTTCGTGGCGACAGCGAGCGTGACACAGACCCCACCGCGTGGGCCTGCCAGCAGACCCAGCCTGGTAAGCGTGGGCACCATCATCTGGTTGTCCTCGGAACTTATGTTTTTCGCGGCGCTGTTCGCGATGTACTTCACCATCCGTTCGGTGGACAAGGGCGAGGGCCTGCCGTGGCCCGGCGCGCATCTGGATCTCACGCTCGGGTCGATCAACACCACCGTTCTGCTGCTGTCCAGCGTGACCTGCCAGATGGGTGTCTTCGCGGTGGAGCGGGGCCAGGTCAGGCGGATGGGGAGCATCTGGGATTTCAGGCGCTGGGGGCTGCGCGAGTGGTACGTGCTCAGCTTCATCATGGGTCTGTACTTCGTGTGTGGCCAGGGCTATGAGTACGTCGGCCTGATGAAGGACGGGCTGACCATGGGGTCCAGCGCGTACGGCTCGGTGTTCTTCATCCCGACCGGCTTCCACGGGCTGCATGTGAGCGGCGGCCTGATCGCCTTCCTGTTCCTGCTCGGCCGCACGTACGCCGCCAAGAACCTCACCCGTGAGGTACAGGTGAGCGCGATCGTCGTGTCCTACTACTGGCACTTCGTCGACGTGGTGTGGATCGGCCTGTTCACGACCATCTACCTCATCCATTAATGAGCCAACCTATTAATAGACCAACCATTAAGAGACCAACCATTAAGAGACCAACACTGACCGGAAACCGAGGACAGCAGTGAGCTGGATCACCGCGCGGCGAAGGCACCGGGCCTCCGGTTATGCCGTCGTCATGCTCGGGCTCGCCGGAATCGGCGTCATGTATGCGAGCTTCACCTCCGCAGGCAGCCCGGCATCGGCCGCCGATCCCGGTGTGGCGTCGCAGAGCGTCGCCCAGGGTAAGTACCTGTTCTCCCAGAGCTGCTCGAGCTGCCATGGGATAGCTGCGCAGGGCACCTCGCAGGCACCCAGCCTGATCGGCGCCGGGGCGGCGGCGGTGGACTTCCAGATGAGCACCGGCCGGATGCCCGCCAAGGAGCAGGGCGCGGAGATGGACCGCAAGCCGCAGCAGCAGTTCACCCAGAAGCAGATCTACGAGATCGCGTCCTACATCGCCTCGCTGGGCGGCGGCCCGGCGATCCCGGCGGCCTCGCAGGTAAGTGCCAACGGCGCGAACGTCGGGCTCGGCCAGCAGTTGTTCGCGGCCAACTGCGCGGCCTGCCACAACATCGTCGGGGCCGGCGGTGCGCTCACCTACGGCAAGTACGCGCCCGCGCTCAACCAGTCCACTCCGGTGCAGATCTACGAGGCCATGCAGACCGGCCCGGAGGCGATGCCAGTGTTCGGCGACGGCGCCATCACTCCGAACGAAAAGCGGGACATCATCGCCTACATCACGGGGACCAGGACGCAGGCCAACCCGGGCGGGCTGAGCCTGGGCCGGGTCGGCCCGGTGACCGAGGGACTGGTCGCGTTCATCGGCGGCATCGGGCTGCTGGTGATGACGGCCATGTGGATTGCTGCGAAGCGGCGTGACGTGCGCGTGGAGAGTCATGAGTGACGAAAAGCAAGATCCCGGACTCCCTGGCGACGACGGCGGGGAACTGGAGGCAGGTAAGCCGCACCGGGTGATCGGTACGCCTCCCCCGGCCGCCGCGCGGACCCTGCTGGATCCGGATCCGGCGGCCGGATCCGGCGGCCGGACCCTGCTGGATCCGGCGGCCAGGCCCGGTGAGCGTGCCCCGGCGCGGCCCGAGACCCCCGAGCCGGACCCGGACCGGGCCAGGCGGGCCGAGCGGAAGATCGCGTTCTTCTTCCTGCTGTCCGCTCTGGCCAGCGTCGGCTTCATCGCCGCCTACATCGGCATGCCGGTGCACACGATGGGCCGGGTCTTCCACTCCAACCTGGCCCTCGGCTCGGCCATGGCGGTGGGCTTCCTGTCCATGGCGGCGGGCATGGTGATGTGGGTGCGGCAGTTGATGCCGGACGTTGAGGAGGTCGAGGCGCGCAAGCCGGTCGCCTCGGCGCCTGAAGCGCGGCAGGAGTTCGAGCAGACCTTCATGGAAGGCGCGCAGGCCAGCGGGTTCACCAAGCGCCCACTGCTGCGGCGCAGCCTGATCGTGGCCAGTGTCCCGCTGGCGCTGGCACCCATCGTGCTGCTGCGTGACATGGGCCCGCTGCCCGGGACCAGCTTGCGGCACACGGTCTGGCGCCGGGGGATGCGGCTGCTGGTGTACGGCTCCAACCGGCCGATCAGGCCCGAGGACTTCAGCTCGCCCGGCGGCCTGATCACCGTGGTTCCCGACGGGTACCAGGACAACGACACCGAGCTGGCCAAGGCCGCCGCGATCATCATCAAGCTCGCACCAGGGCAGCTCCAGCCGCCCACGAACATGAGCTGGACGGTGCAGAACATCGTCTGTTACTCCAAGATCTGCACGCACGTCGGCTGCCCGGTCGCGCTGTACGAGCAGACCACGCACCACATTCTGTGTCCCTGCCACCAGTCCACGTTCGATGCGACCAGGGGCGCGCAGGTGACGTTCGGCCCGGCCCCACGGCCACTGCCCCAGCTTCCGCTCATGGTTGATCCAGAGGGCTATCTGGCCGCGGCCGGCGACTTCAACGAACCGGTAGGCCCAAGCTTCTGGGAGCGCGGATGACCGCGACAGACGAGGAACTCGGCCAGCCAGCGCCGAAGGCGCTGACCGGCGTCGGCGGGTGGCTGGACGACAGGTTCCGCGGCGCCAAGGGCGTCCGGAGTTTTCTCAGGAAGGTCTTCCCCGACCACTGGTCATTCCTGCTCGGTGAGATCGCCCTCTACTCGTTCATCATCCTGCTGCTCACCGGCACGTTCCTCGCGCTGTTCTTCAAGCCGAGCATGACCGACGTGATCTATCACGGCAGCTACACCCACCTCGACGGCGTCCGGATGAGCGAGGCGTACGCCTCGACGCTGAACATCAGCTTCGATGTGCGCGGTGGCCTGCTGATGCGGCAGATCCACCACTGGGCCGCGGACCTGTTCATGGCCGCGATGCTGATCCACATGCTCCGGATCTTCTTCACCGGTGCCTACCGCAAGCCCCGCGACGTCAACTGGCTGATCGGCGTGGTGCTGATCACGCTGGGCATGCTGGAGGGGCTGTTCGGCTACTCGCTGCCCGATGACCTGCTGTCCGGCACGGGAATCCGCATTCTCGAGGGCGTGATCCTGTCCATCCCGGTCGTCGGCACGTACCTGTCGTTCTTCCTGTTCGGTGGGCAGTTCCCCGGGACCGACATCATCCCCAGGCTGTACATCATCCACGTGCTGCTGATCCCTGGCCTGTTCCTGGCACTGATCGCCGCGCACCTGTTCATCATGTTCCACCAGAAGCACACTCAGATGCCGGGCAAGGGCCACACCGACAGCAACGTCGTCGGCCAGCCCATGTATCCGTACTTCATGGTCAAGACGGGTGCGTTCTTCTTCTTCGTGTTCGGTGTGCTGGCGCTGCTGTCCACGGTCGCCCAGGTCAACCCGATCTGGCTGTACGGGCCGTACAATCCCGTGTCGATCTCGGCGGGTTCGCAGCCCGACTTCTATATGGGCTTCCTGGAAGGGACGCTGCGCTCGTTCCCGAGCTGGACATGGGATCTGGCCGGCCACACGGTCGCCTGGAACGTGCTCATCCCGGCCTTGATCCCGCTCGGCCTGCTGTTCACCGGCATGGCGCTGTGGCCGTTCATCGAACGCTGGGCCACTGGCGACTACTCTGAGCACAATGTCCTTGACCGTCCGCGCAACGCGCCGACCCGCACCGCGATCGGGGTGGCCGCGATCACCTTCTACAGCATCGAGCTGATGGAGGGTGCGAACGACCTGATCGCCGACCATCTGGACATCCCGCTGTACACGGTGACCTGGATCGCCAGGTTCGCCTGGTTCCTCGGGCCGGCCATCGCGTACTTCGCGACCAAGCGGATCTGCCTGGGCCTGCAGCGCAAGGACCGCGAACTGCTCGAGCACGGCCTGGAGACCGGCATCATCCGGCAGATGCCGAGTGGCGAGTTCATCGAAGTGGAACGCCCGGTCTCCGAGCAGACGCGCGCGGTGCTGCTGTCCAAGAAGGAGCCGCAGCTACTGCCCATTGCCGGGGCCAAGGACGAGAACGGCGTCCCGGCGCCGGGTACCCGCGGCATGGCCGGCCGCCTGCGCGTCACCGCGAACCGGGTGATTTCCGAGAGCATCCCGCTGACCAGCGGGAATGGTCACGGTGGCAACGGTCACGGCGGAAACGGTCACGGCCCGGCCGAGCACGCCGCGGTCGGCGCCCCCGCTCACTCCCCCGAGGTCCAGGAAGGTGAGGACTCGGGCCCGGCGCTCGATGAGCCCGTGCCCGGCGCCGATTCCTGATGTGAAACCCGGTATTTCCTTGCGGCTGTGCCGGACCTTCCGGCACAGCCGTTTTCTTGTTGACGATGGCCTGTGAGCGCGGCGGCCATGCTGAGCGCGGAGCGGGCTGCCAGGTATGACGGAAATAGGCGAACATTGAGATATGCCTGTCACAGACGCGATGTCTCCTGCGGAACAGGCCGAACTGCGGGGGAAATGCCGGGTGTTCCTGGCAGCACACGGTTCACAAACGGCGGCCGACCTGCTGGCCTGCATACCAGGAGACACAGTCACCGACCGGTATGGCGAGGGCGGGGTGGTCGCCGAACTGGAGCGGGAGATCGCCGGGCTGCTGGGCAAGCCTGCGGCGGTGTTTGTGCCCAGTGGGACGATGGCCCAGCAGTCGGTGCTCCGGGTGCACGCCGACCAGCGGCAGCGCCGGACCGTGCTGTTCCATCCCATGTGCCATCTGGAAAAGCACGAGGGGATGGCCTATCAGCGGCTGCACGGGCTGACCGGGCGTGCCGTGGGGGATGCGAACCGGCTGATCGGTATCGGCGACCTGACGGCGGTCGGCGAACCGGTGGCGGCGCTGCTGATCGAGCTGCCACAGCGCGACCTGGGCGGCCAGCAGCCGGACTGGGCGGACCTGGAGGCTCAGGTCGCCTGGGCTCGGGAGCGAGGGGCCGCGGTGCATCTCGACGGGGCGCGGCTGTGGGAGTCGGCGGTGGGGTATGGCAGGGCGCCGGACGAGATCGCGGCACTGTTCGACACCGTATACGTGTCGTTTTACAAGGGGATCGGCGCGTTGCCGGGGTGCTGCGTGGCCGGGCCGGGCGACATCATCGCCGAGGTGCGGGACTGGCGCCAGCGGATGGGCGGCACGCTGTTCGGGCTGTGGCCGAATGCCGCGTCGGCGCTGGCCTCGTTGCGGCGCAGGCTGCCCATGATGCCCGGATATCTGCGGCATGCCCGGGCGATCGCGGCCGCGCTGGACGGCCTGGACGGGGTGCGGGTGGTGCCCGACCCGCCGCAGGTGCCGATGATGCACCTGCTGCTGGCCACGTCCAGGCCGTGCTTCCTGGCGGCGGTGCGGCGGCTGGCGGTCGAGCGGCAGACGTGGACCTGGCCCAATGCCATGACCACCCTCGATCCTGGCGTGCAGCGGGTTGAGCTGTCGGTGGGCGATGCGACCTGCAAGCTGGCCCCGGATGAGGTCCGCGACATCATCGCGGACCTCATCCGGGGCTGATCGTCCCGGCAGCAGAGCCGCTACACCGCGTCGCCGCGCAGCGAGAAGCTGGCCAGACGCTGCATCGCCATCAGCAGCGCCGCCACCGTGACGATCGCGCCCATGACGACCGCCGTGGTCAGGCTCAGCCCGGCGTGCAGCGAGGAATCGTGGGCGATCGCGTTTGCGACGCCGAGCGCGTAGTGGCCGATGGACAGGATGCGGACGCCGCTGACGAAGTTGCCGAGCAGGCCCTCCCAGACGAGCACGTAGAGCAACCCGACGGCGATCGCCCGGGTGGTAGCGGCCGAGAGCATGATGAACAGCGCGTTGTAGATCAGCGAGCCCACCAGCGCCCCGGCGAACAGGGCCATGACGAGCTTGGTCGCGCTGCCGGTAGCGATCAGGCCGGCCACCAGCTCGGACCCGGCGGCGAAGACCATGGTCAGGCCGGTGGCCACGGCGAACTTGGTCATGATGACCGAGGATCTGCGGACCGGCGTGGCCAGCAGGTGGATGATGCTCCCGTCATCGATCTCGGCGCCCAGCACACTGCCACCGACGACGAGGGCGGTGAGCGGGATGACCACGGTGAAGCCGAAGTCGCCGAGGATCAGGCTCGGCCAGTCCGCGGTGCTGGGATGGGAGGCCTTGAGCGCGAGGGTCACCAGGATGAGGATTGCCGCCGGGAGCCCGAAGAGCAGGGCCCGTCTGCGGCCCAGGGTCGCGCGCAGCGTGATCGAGGCGACTGTTCCGTTGAATATGCCGGACATGGGTTTAGTGCCCTTTCAGGACGCCAGCAGGTAGGCGAAGACGCTTTCCAGCGACTCATCGGACGGGAGCAGCTCCAGGAGCCGGATGTCGTGCTTGCGGGCCAGCACCGCGATCTCCCGGCAGAACGCGCCGTAGTCGCTGGCCCGCACCTGCAAGCCCTTGCCGGTCAGCTCCACACCGGTTACCGCGGGACGGCTCAGCAGGGAGGCGCCGAGCAGCCGGTCATCGGACGAGCGGACGGCAAAGACGTGCGGCCTGCTGGTCATCAGCCGCCGGATGGCACGGAAGTCCCCGGAGGCGGCCAGCCGGCCGGCCACGATCACCTGGATGGTCCCGGACAGCCGCTCCACCTCTTCGAGGATGTGCGAGCTGAACAGGATCGTGCGCCCCTCGGCGCCGAGCTTGTCGAGCAGGTCCATCATCTGCAGCCGCTGCCGCGGGTCCATCCCGTTGAACGGCTCGTCGAGCAGCAGGATCGCGGGATCGTGGACCATGGCGGCGGCCACCTTGATCCGCTGCCGCATGCCCTTGGAGTAGGTGGAGATCCGGCGGTCCGCTGCGTCGGCCATCTCCACCATCTCGATCGCCCGGGCGGTGGCCGCGCCGACGTCGGGCAGCTTGTGCAGCTTGGCCGTGGACCGGACGAACTCCGTCCCGGTGAGGGCGGCATAGACCGAGTCGCGTTCGGGAATCAGGCCCAGGCGGGCGTAGATGTCCGGGTTGTGCCAGGCCTGCGCCCCGTCCACGGTCAGCGTGCCGCGGGACGGCGGGAGAAAGCCGCTGATCATGTGCAGCAGCGTGGACTTGCCCGCGCCGTTCGGCCCGAGCAGCCCGGTGACGCCGGGGCCGATCGTCATCGTGACGTCGTTGACCGCGACCACGTTGCCGTACCAGCGGGTCACCCCGGTCAGCTCGATGGTGCTCATGCCACTCCCGCCTTCCGGTACCTGACGGCGAGGATGGCGAAGCTCGCCGCGAGAAGCGCTACGAACATGACGATGTAGGCGGGGGCATAGCTGCCCGGGTCCGGTACCGGCCCCTCCCCCGGCTGGAAGATGTGGTGCACCCCGGCAAACCACTTCGTGAGGCTTTGCAGCGTATTGAACGGGCTGATCAGGCTGGCCAGCCGCTGTCCGGCCGATATCGCCGGCGTGATGAACTGCCCCTTACCGGGTCCCGGCACCGGGCCGCCCGGGCCCCGGCCGGCGATCTGGTAGATGATCTGGGACAGGATGAAGGTCAGGAAGAAGAAGATCGCAACCACGCCGGTCGCGTAGGCGCGGCGGCCGGTCAGCGAGGCCAGGGCCAGGCCGATGGCCGACACCAGCACCGCCCACATCAGGCCGATGGCCAGCCCGGCGAGCAACCCTCTGGTGTTCGGCCAGATCGCGCCGCTCTTGGACGAGACGATCGTGCCGAGGTAGAGCAGCAACAGCGGCAACTCGATCAGCAGCAGGCTGGCCGCGGTGAACGCGAGGTACTTCGCCAGCGGGTAGTCGCCGCGGCGCATCGGCCGGGAGAAGTACAGCGGCAGCACCCGGCTGCGCAGATCCCTGGAGACCAGTTCGGGAGCCTGGACCGCTACGAAAACTGTCAGCACGATGACCCGCAGCGGGAACAGGTACGACTCATAGGTCACGATCTGGCCGTTGCCCTTGTTCACCGCGACCGCATTGATCAGAGCGGGCAGGCTCATGGCCACGAACGCGATCACCGGGAGGATTTTGGCCTTGGCGCCGCGGCCGATGCCGAGCGCGGACCGGAAGCTGTGCCACAGCAGAGCGCGCACGATCTGCAGGCGGCCGAGCCTGGGACCGTCGTAGCGGCGGTAGCCACGGTCGTGGATCACGCTCCTGGCGCTGATGGCGCCACCGGGCAGGGCGCTGTCAGCGGACATCCGGCACCTCCGTGAGATCTGGGTCGCGGAACAGTTCTTCGACGCTGTGCCGGCTCAGCTCCAGCCGGGACAGCGGCGCGCGCAGGTCGGCGACCGCGTCGCGCAGCGCGTCATAGGTCGCATCGCCGGTCAGCGGGACCAGCAGCGCCCGCTGCTGCCGCCGTGGGCCGAGCCCGCGCCTGGCCAGCTCGTCGGCCAGGGCCTGCAGACCCTCGTCGACCTCGACACGCAGCATCCGGCTCGCCCCGGTGAAGCTGGTGATGGTGTCGGCGCGAAGCAGCCGGCCGGCCTCGATCGCGACGATGTGGTCGCAGATCCGCTCGATCTCACCGAGCAGGTGCGAGGCCACGACGATGGAGATGCCGAACTCGGTGCCGATCCGGGAGATCAGGTCGAGCATCGCCCCCCGGCCGGCCGGGTCCAGGCCATTGGTCGGCTCGTCGAGCAGCAGCAGCCGCGGGTCCCCGACCAGCGCCTGGGCCAGCTTCACCCGCTGTTTCATGCCGGTCGAGTAGGTGCCGACCAGGCGGTAGCGCTCCTCGTGCAGGCCGACATGGCGCAGTGACTCGGCCGCCCGCTCCTTGGCTGCCGTGGCCGGCAGGCCGGACATCCGGCCCATGTGCGTGACGAACTCGGTGGCGGTCACGTCGGGCGGCAGGCAGTCATGCTCGGGCATGTACCCGATCAGGGTCCTGATCCGCTCGCCCTGCTGCGCGCAGTCGATGCCGAACACCGCCGCACGGCCCTTGGTCGGCGTGAGCAGGCCGAGCAGGATCTTGATCAGCGTCGATTTACCGGCCCCATTGGCGCCGATCAGCCCGGTGATGCCCGGGGCGACCGCGATGGTGAGCCCGTCGAGTGCGGTTATGTCGCCCGGATACCGCTTGGTCAGCGCCTGTGTCTCGATGACCGCACCGTCGGTGCCGTCACCCCCGGCGCCCCCGCCCTGTGGGCCTGCGGCAGTGCTTGTTATGAAGTTCGCGTCAGTCAAAATTGCCTGCCCGGTTGCTGCGGTTCAGACCTGGCCCGATCACGGTTTGAATGCCGCTCACGGGCCCGGCCTCGCTGTCTGCATTGGATGCCCCAAGCCTGGCGCAGCGGCATGATCACTGTCGTCACCCGGCAGGGTGATCTTCCCCGGCCAGCCACCGAGGCGCCTGGCACCGGTGATCCCGCAGGCCTACGCCCGCAGAGTGACGTCAATCTGGTGAGCTGCGGATACCGTAGGTGGGTGAGCATTCCGTGGCAGGTGCCGCCGCCCACCGGGCAGCGGTCACAGCGGCCGCCGCTGAGCAAGCGGCTGCGGCCCGGCCACTGGGTGGCGCTCGACTATCTCGCCGCGGCGCTGTGTGCGGTGATGATGTTCGTCAACACGCAGAAGGCGGCGCTGCGTTACGACTTCGGCTGGTCCGGGCTGACCGGGACCCTGATGTCCGTGGTGATCGCCGTGGCCGTGTCCATCCCGGTGGCGGTGCGCCGGCGCAACCCGCTGGCCACCCTGGTGGCCAGCGTGGTGGCCGCCGTGATGGCCCCGCTGTTCGCCGCGATCGTAACCGTCACGTCCCGGCCGCCGGCACCGTTCACCTTGCCAGGCACGAACCTGGTGCCGGACATCGCGCTGCGGTCCGCCCCCGTGTTCTTCCTTCCGGTCGGCTACGTGATCTACCTGGTCGCCGCCCTCTGCCGGCGAACGGTGGCGGTCATCGCCCTCGGCTTGGTGCTGTCGCTGCTGGCGATCGAGGCATTTCTCACCCAGCTGAACACCGGCCTCGGCGGGACGGTCTCGCTCTTCCCGGCGCTTATCGTGATCATCTTCTGGATCGTGGGCTACGCGGCCGGGCAGCGCCGCGCCTACGCCGCGCAGCTTCAGGACCAGGCGGCGATCGGCGCGGTCACCGAGGAGCGGCTGCGGATCGCCAGGGAGCTGCACGACGTGGTCGCGCACAGCATGACCGTGATCGCGGTGCAGGCAGGCTACGGTCACCACGTCATCGACGACCAGCCGGCCAAGGCCAGGGAAGCACTCGGTGCCATCCAGGCGACCAGCCGTGAAGCGCTGGCGGAAATGCGGCGAATGCTTGGCGTTCTGCGACAGTCCAGCCCCCCACCGTACAAGAGCTCAAAACTTCAGATCAGCGACGTGGCAAGCGGGCAGAACGGAACCGGCACCAGCCGGAGCGGCGAGCTGAGCAGCATAGCCGACGCGCAGGTGACCCGGGAGGCGGCGCCGCTGGCCCCGGCGCCAGGGCTGGCGGACCTGGACCGGCTGCTGTCGCGGATCGGCAACGCGGGTGTCCGGGTGGACCTGCGGGTGAACGGCAGCCGCAGGAAACTGCCGCAGGGGATCGACCTGGCGGCGTTCCGGATCGTGCAGGAGGCACTGACCAACGTGGTCAAGCACGCGGACACGTCATCCGCCTCGGTCACCATCAGCTATCTCGACGGCGAGGTCGCCATCGTGGTCGTCGACCAGGGGCGCGGCTGCCCGGTTCCGGCCGCCACCGGGGCGCGCGGCGAGCCGGGAGCGGACCCACCAGGGGGCCACGGCCTGATCGGGATGCGGGAGCGGGTCAGCCTCTACGGCGGCGAGCTGACCGCGCAGCCGCTGCCGGAGCGTGGCTTCCGGGTCGCCGCCCGGCTGCCGGTCTCCGGCGACACGCTGTGACGCTCCGGGTGGTCGTCGCCGACGACCAGGCGCTGGTACGGGTGGGGTTTCGCGGCATCATCGACGCCACCCCCGGGTTCACCGTGGTGGCCGAGGCCGGGACCGGGGCCGAGGCGGTTGCCGCCGCCCGGGAAACCCGGCCCGACGTGGTGCTGATGGACATCCGGATGCCGGTCATGGATGGCATCGAGGCCACCCGGCAGATCACCGGCTCGGCGCAGACCCACGGTGTGCGGGTGCTCATCCTCACCACGTTCGACCTGGACGAATATGTGTACGCGGCGCTGCGGGCGGGCGCGAGCGGCTTCATGCTCAAGGACATGATGCCGGTGGACCTGCTGAACGCCATCCGGGTGATCGCGGCCGGTGACGCACTGCTGGCACCCAGCGTCACCCGGCGGCTGCTGAGCGAGTTCGCGAGCAGGCCGAACGGGACCGGGAGCGGGGCCAGCGCCGCGCCGCCGGAATCCACCGCCCGGCGGGAACTCAGGGATCTCACCGAGCGGGAGCTTGAGGTGCTGACCCTGGTCGCCCAGGGCCTGTCCAACAGCGAGATCGCTGCTCAGCTGTGCATCAGCCCGGCGACCGCCAAGACGCACGTGGCGCACCTGCTGACCAAGCTGGACTGCCGCGACCGGGTCCAGCTCGTCATCCTCGCCTACCGCTGCGGCCTGACGGCCGCGACGTAAGAACAAGTATCCAACCGGGCACAATAGGAGGCCGATCCACCCACCTCAGCCACCAGCGTGGGGTTCCGGGGGCCCGGCCCCCGGGCAAAATCCTGAGCCCGGCCACGGCGAAGCTGGCCGTAGGCCTGCGAGCAGGGTTCGCCCTCAGCCGAGGCTCAGTGCGAAAATTCGCCGTGGTAGTACTCGAAGACGAAACCGATGGTGGTGAAGACCACGGCCAGCATGCCGATCATGAACAGCCACCAGCCGATCGCGGTGCCGAGGGCGGCGAGGCCGCAGGAGAGCCCGAGGAAGAGCGGCCACCAGCTGTGCGGGCTGAAGAAGCCCAGCTCGCCAGTGCCCTCTTCGATCTCGCCTTCCAGGTTGTCCTCGGGGCGGCGCGGCAGGCGGCGGCCGGTGAACAGCACGTAGAAGCCGGTGAGGAAGGCCAGGCCGACGGCGAGTGCGAGCGCCGTGGTGCCGGTCGGGTCGTGCGAGAAGTACCAGTAGACGATGTCCGCGCCACCGAAGAATACGGCGCAGCCGATGAACAGCCCGCCCTCTACCCTCACGAGTTACCTCCGGTGCTGATGTCCGTCGAGGACGGCGAGCCCAGTACTCCGGCCGCGACGGTCTGCTTCAGCCCCAGCGAAGCCCGGCCCTGCTTGACGTGCGGGTAGTGCAGGTCAAACGCGGGCCGCTCGGACCTGATCCGCGGCATCTTGGTGAAGTTGTGCCGGGGTGGCGGGCAGGATGTCGCCCACTCCAGCGAGTTGCTGTAACCCCACGGGTCATCGGCGGTGACCCGCTCACCGAAGCGCGCCGTCCGGTACACGTTGTAGAGGAAGAAGAACGTGGACGCGCCCAGGACGAACGCGCTGATGCTGGAGATGTCGTTCAGCGTGGTCGCGATCCCGGGCAGGTCGGGGTAGTTCGCGATGCGGCGCGGCATGCCGATCACGCCGAGCCAGTGCTGCACGAGGAACGTCCCGTGGAAGCCGAAGAACAGCGTCCAGAAGTGGAGCTTGCCCAGCCTGTTGTCCAGCATCTTCCCGGTCATCTTGGGCCACCAGAAGTAGAAGCCCGCGAACATGGCGAACACCACGGTGCCGAACAGCACGTAGTGGAAGTGCGCAACCACGAAGTAGGTGTCGCTGACGTGGAAGTCCATCGGCGGCGAGGCCAGGATGATGCCGGTCAGCCCGCCGAACAGGAATGTCACCAGGAAGCCGATGGCGAACAGCATCGCGGGCTCGAAGCTGAGCTGGCCACGCCACATCGTGCCGACCCAGTTGAAGAACTTCACCCCGGTCGGGATCGCGATGAGGAACGTCATGAACGAGAAGAACGGCAGCAGCACGGCGCCGGTGGTGAACATGTGGTGCGCCCACACGGTCATCGAAAGACCTGCGATCGCGATCGTCGCCCCGATCAGGCTCTTGTAGCCGAACAGCGGCTTGCGGCTGAACACCGGGATGACCTCGGTGACGATGCCGAAGAACGGCAACGCGACGATATAGACCTCGGGATGGCCGAAGAACCAGAACAGGTTCTGCCACAGCAGCGCGCCGCCGCTGGAGGCGTCGAACACGTGCGCGCCGAGCTTGCGGTCGATCTCGAGCACCAGCAGGGCGGCGGCCAGCACCGGGAAGGCCAGCAGCGCGAGCATGCTGGTCAGCAGGGCGTTCCAGGTGAAGATCGGCATCCGGAACATGGTCATGCCGGGCGCCCGCATGCAGAAGATCGTGGTGATGAAGTTGACGCCGCCAAGGATCGTGCTGAGACCGGACAGGGTCAGTCCCATGATCCACATGTCCGCGCCGATGCCCGGCGAGTACACCGAACTGGTCAGCGGGGCATAGGCGTACCAGCCGAACGAGGCCGACCCACCGGGCGTCAGGAAGCTGAACAGCAGGATCAGGCCGCCGAAGGTGAACAGGTAGTAGCTGAGCAGGTTCAGCCGCGGGAACGCCACGTCCGGCGCGCCGATCTGCAGCGGCATGACCACATTGGTGAACCCGACGAACAGCGGGGTGGCGAACAGCAGCAGCATGATCGTGCCGTGCATGGTGAACAGCTCGTTGAACTGCTGGTCGGAGACGATGCGGTTGTTGGGGCCCATGAGCTGGGCCCGCATGATCATCGCCATGATGCCGCCGAACAAGAAGAAGCAGAACGACGTGATCAGGTACAGGTAGCCGATGACCTTGTGGTCGGTGGAGGACAACCAGGCGGCGAGAACCGAGCCCTTGCGGGGGCGGCTCAGGGCCGGGAAGTCCGTGACAGGGTGCTCGGCTTGGCCGGCCGCGGTCACTGTGCACCTCCGGCTTTCTGCTTGGCCTGTATGGCCTGTTCGGCGTGCATGAACTGGGTGAACTGCTGCGGAGTCACGATCTTCACCTTGAAGAGCATCAGGCTGTGGTAGATGCCGCACAGCTCGGTGCACCGGCCGGTATAGGTGCCGGTCCTGGTGGCGGTGACCTCGAAGTAATTGGTGTGGTCGGGAATGACGTCACGCTTGAACAGGAACTCCGGGATCCAGAACGAGTGGACGACATCCAGCGAGTTCAGGGTGAACCTGACGGTCTCGTGCTCGGGGATCACCAGCGTGGGCAGCGGCCCCGGATAGGGCTGCCCGACGAACGCCACGTCACCCGCGGAGTTGGGGACCTTGTACTGCGGGTAGGCGAACTCCCAGCTCCACTGGAACCCGGTCACGTTGACGACCACATCGGGATGGGCGGACGTCGCGTCGATGTAGTTCTCGTCCTTGGCGGTGAAGTAGAACAGCACGGCCACCAGGATGAACGGGACGACGGTGTAGACGACCTCGATCGGCATGTTGTAGCGGACCTGGGGCGGCAGGTCATCGGAGCGCTTGCGGTGGAAGACGCAGGCCCACAGGATCAGGCCCCAGACCACCGCGCCCACGGCGACCGCCGCGACCCAGGAGCCCTGCCACAGGGTGAGGATGGTCTGGCCCTGCTTGGTGACCGGATTCGGCATACCGAGCCGCATCCAGGGGCTGGTGCTGCAGCCGGACAGGGCGAGTACGAGCAGGCCAAGCGCGGCGGCCGGCAGGAACCGGCGACGGCGGCGGCGCGGCCCCTGGCCCGGAACGCCCCGGGTGCCCAGGTAACGGCGGATCGGACTCAACTGATGCCTTCCAAGGGATGGCTACCGCCCGCGAGCCTCCGAGTTGCTCGTGGCCGGTCGCGGCTCCTCCTACAGCGTGTCGTGGAAACAGTACCGCGAACGACGGCAGGCCGGTCAGCCGACCCCCGTGGTTGCCGTGGCGGGGACCGGGTATCGGTATCGTCGGGCGGACGCCAGACCCGGTTCCTGGGAAGGAGGGGCGTACTTCGTGACAGGATGGCGCCACAGGATTGACAGAAGGTGACCAGATGACCACCACGACGCCGCCCTCTCCGGCGCTGATCATCGATGCCCTCGGCCGGAAGTGCCCCATTCCCATCATCATGCTGGCCGAGCGGATCCGGGAGGTGCCGATCGGCTCGCTGGTGTCCGTGCTGGCCGACGATCCGGCCGCGCGCACCGACATGCCGGCCTGGTGCGGAATGAAGTCGCACGAGTTCGTGGTGGAGACCGCCCTGCCGCAGGGCTGGTCGTTCCTGGTGCGCCGCTGCTACTGAGCGGGCCGTTCGGGTGAGCCTTCGGCCGGGCTGAACCGGTGGGTGAAGCGCGGGTCGGACTCCCACCAGGGCCGGTCCGCTGACGCCGCCTCGCCGTCGGCCGGCTGTGCGGCTTCCCTGGCGTCCAGCTCGGCGTCGATCACCTCGGCTTCCGACTCGTCCTCCCTGATCATGTGGATGAGCTGGGCGACCAGGAATGGCAGGCCGATCAGGTCACCGAGCACCCACAGCGTGCCGCCGCCGAGCGCCTGATCGAACCGCAGGCTGGGCCCCCAGGGCCGGCCCAGCGCCTGGTACCAGGCGCCGCCGATGAGGTGCGAGTCGCTGATCACCGCGATGCCGAGGACCGCGTCGCCGATCACCTCGGCGCCGGTGATCCACAGCGAGACGAGGTACGGGTAGGCCTTGGGCACCGGGTCGACCCGGATCAGCGTCCAGAAGAACACGTAGCCGCAGACCATCAGCGCCAGGTAGGTGAGCCCGCGCACCGGGCCGCCGCGGAAGTAGGCGGTGTACCAGGGCGTGAAGTAGACCAGGAACGGGACGGCGACCAGCACCAGGGTGGACAGCGCGGGGAAGGTCAGGATCTTGGCGGTGCGGCCGCAGAGTATGGCCTGCAAACGCTGGCCCTTGTGGGCCGGCAGGGCGGCGATGGCCAGGGTGAGTGGGCGGCCCAGGGCGAGGAACAGCGGGGTCAGCAGGAGCAGCAGGATCGTCTGCGCCGCCCGCGCGTAGAACAGGACACCGGAGTACGCCCCCGTCCACCACATCGTGGCGATGACCAGCGCACCCAGCCCGATGCCCAGGAACGCGACCAGCCGCGCGACCGGCCACGGCTGCCCCGAGCGGCGCACCCGCCGGACCGCGGCCAGGTAGCCGGCGCCGAGCACCGCCACGATGCCGAACGCCCACGGGTCGAACGTCCATGACGCGATCGCGCGCGGCAGCGTGAGCTGTGGCGGCCCGTGATAGCCCACGGCGAGCGCGATGACCATGCCAGTCACGCTACTCGTGTCCGGTGATAGAACTTGACGCACCTGCCTACCAGGGAAAGGAATGTGCATGCGACACCTACCACGGCCGCGGCCGCCATGGGCGTACTGCTCGCGGGCGGGCTGACCGCGGCCACGGCCGCGCAGGCATCCACCCACCGGAACACGATCGCCGACACCCACCCGTCCTGGGCGACCGGCGGACCCTTGGCATCGACGGCGAGGGAGCGGCCGCGCTGCCCGCGGTCAAGGGGTATGACGATGCCACCGGCGTCGGCTCCCCCGCCCGCTACATCCAGTCCTTCATGCTCAGGTAGCCCGGTTGGCCGCCGGGTAAGCCACGGCGAGCTCGGCGGCCAGCCCCGCATTGTCCGCGATCAGCTCCGCGTTGACCTCAAGGGTCGCGCCGCCGGTCTGCTCGTGCAGGTACGCCAGCACGGCCGGGGTAACCGCCTGGCCGGTGGCTCCGGCTCGCCCGGCGGCTTCCAGCGCCCGCTCGGTCAGCTCGTCCACGTCCAGGCTCCGGCCGGGTGGCCGCGCCACCAGCAGTCCCCCGCCGGTCAGCTCCCAGTGCAGGCCCGCGACGCGCGCGGCCTCTGCCACGCTGTCCACCCGGGCCGAGACCGGCGGCCCGCCGGCCGCGGAGTAGAACCGGGGCAGCGTGCCGGTGCGCCAGCCCAGCACCGGAACCCCCAGCGATTCCAGCAGTTCGGCGGTGGCCGGCACGTCGAGCAGCGACTTCGGCCCGGACGCCACGACCAGGGCCGGTGTCCTGGCGAGCTGGGCCAGGTCGGCGGAGATGTCGAGCGTCCTGGCGAAACCCCGGTGCACGCCACCGATCCCGCCGGTGCCCATGAACCGGATCCCGGCCAGCCTGCAGACGGCCAGCGTCCCGCCTACGGTAGTCGCGCCGAGGTCTCCGCTGACCACGCAGGCGGCGAGGTCACGCGGGCCTGCCTTGCGTACGTCCGGGCTGGCGGCCAGCCGCTCCATTACGGCCGGGGCCAGCCCCGCCCGGATCTGACCGTCCACCACGGCCACGGTCGCGGGCACCGCGCCCGCAGCGCGTACCCGGCGTTCGGATTCCAGCGCGACCTCAACCCCGCGCATACCGGGAAACCCGTGCGAGACGAGCGTGGTCTCCAGCGCCACCACCGGCTCGCCCGCGGCCAGCGCCTCGGCAACCTCGGCGGAAGGCCGCAGCACCTCATCCAGGGTCATCGCCCGCCTCCCTCGCTGCGCCCCATACGGTGCCGCTGTGACATAGCTGGCGCATATTCGGCAGCGACGTCACACCGATGCCTGTGGCGGGGCGAGGTTGCCGATCCCATAACGGCATCGCTCCCAGGTGGCTGACGGCCCTGGCGGCGGCTTCCAGGCCGAGGTCTACGCCGCCGACCAGGAAGCCCGCGGCGAACGCGTCACCGGCTCCGGTGCTGTCGGCCGGCTCGGCCGGGCGGGCCTGCCACAGCTTGCCGTTCACCCGGACCCCGGCCGGGCCCAGCTTCTCGATCATGATCCGCGCGCCGGTGTTCCAGCCCTCCCGGGCCAGCAAGGCCGACTCCCGTTCGTTGCCGAAGATCACCTCGGGTTTGACCAGGCCAAGCAGCCGGTCCACCTCGGCGGCGCCGATCTCCCGCAGCACCGTGACCGAGGACAGATCCACGCTCACCCGGCCGACCCGCCGGGCTGCCTCGATGGCCGCTTCCCTGATCGGCGCGTCGATCAGGGAGTAGAGCGGCAGATGCAGCCGGTCGCAGCCGTGGAACCACTCCTCGCGCAGCTCGGCCACGGACAGCAGCGGGCAGACCCCACGGTCGGTGAGCATGGTCCGCTCGCCGCCGCGCTCGGACACGGACACCACGACCCCGGTGGACCCGCTGATGACCGGGCCGGCCACGTCGACGCCACGCCGCCGCAGATCCTCGGTTATCAGCTCTCCGGCCAGGTCATTCGCCCGTTTGGCCAGCAGCCTGGCCTGCTCACCCAGTGCAACGGCCCAGGCGGCGACGTTGGCGGCCTGGCCGCCAGCACCCACCGTGGTGGCCGACGGCGTATCCGCGCCATGCTGGCCCATGGCCGCCGTAGGGTGTCTTTCCGGCCCAGAAAGCACCGTAGGGTGTCTTTCCGGCCCGGAAAGCGCCGTAGGGTGTCTTTCCGGCCCGGAAGGCGTGGTTGCCACTACGACGTCGAGCAGCAGGTCACCCAGACAGCAGAGCACCTGAAAGAGCTTAGGAGGATGAGGCGAGCAGGGCGGCCAGGTCGTCACCGGCCGCGCTGCCGTAGGCGGCCGCGAACCTGGCGGTCAGCGGCTCCGGCTTCAGCTCATACTCCTGCGGGCCGACGGTTTCAAGCGAGCAGGCCGCGATCAGGTTGCCCAGCTGGGCGGCGCGCTCCAGGCCGAGGTCACGGGCGATGGCGGCCAGGAAACCGGCGCGGAACGCATCCCCGGCTCCGGTCGTCTCCCGCGGCTCCACCGCCACGGCGGGGACCAGCAGCGGCGGCTGCCCAGCCCGGTCCACCCTGGCCCCGCCCTTGCCGAGCGTCGTCACCCGCACCCGGACCCGGGCGGTAATTTCCTCGGCGGTCCAGCCGGTCTTCTGCTCGGTCAGCGCCGCCTCGTACTCGTTGGCGAAAAGGTAGTCGGCGCCGTCGAGCAGGGCGCGCACGTCGGGACCGTCGAGCCGGGCGACCTGCCAGGATGTGTCGGTGGCGAACGCGATGCCAAGCTCGCGGCACTGCACGGTGAAGCGCAACATGGCCTCGGGATCGCCGGCCCCGATCAGGATCAGGTCGATGCCGCCGACCTGCCCGGCGATCGGTGCCAGGTCGATGGATGAGTCCTCGGCCATCGCCCCGGTGTAGAACGACCCGATGTGGGCGCCGTGCAGGTCGGTCGTGTTGGTAAACCTGGCGGTGTGCCGCAGGGTGGACTCCCTGACCCCGCTGGTGTCCACGCCGTGCGCAATCAGCCAGGAGCGATACTCGGCGAAGTCACGGCCGACCGAACCCACCAGGACGGGGCGCAGGCCGAGGCAGCCGAGTCCGAACGCGATGTTCGCGGCCACCCCGCCCCGGCGGATCTCCAGGCCATCGACCAGGAAGGACAGGGCCACCTTGTCCAGCATGTCCGGCATGAGCTGCTCGGCAAAGCTGCCCGGAAAGGTCATCAGGTGATCGGTCGCGATCGACCCGGTCACGGCAATACGCATCGACGCAGCATCCAGCCGTCAGGAACCTCGGGGAAGGTAAGGGGTGAATACTGGTCAGTGGAACGAGTCGCCGCAGGCGCAGGAGCCGGTAGCGTTCGGGTTGTCGATCGTGAAGCCCTGCTTCTCGATCGTGTCCACGTAGTCGATGGTCGCTCCCATCAGGTAGGGGGCGCTCATCTTGTCCGTGACGACCTCGACGCCGCCGAACTCGCGGACCAGATCGCCCTCGACCTCACGCTCGTCGAAGTAGAGCTGGTAACGCAGACCGGAGCAGCCACCGGGCTGGACGGCGACACGCAGCCTCAGGTCGTCACGGCCCTCCTGGGCCAGCAGGCTGCTCACCTTGGCCGCGGCCACATCAGTGAGGATGATTCCCTGCTCGGTGGCCTGGTCCTGCACAGTCATGTCTCGTCAGCTCCCGTGTCGGGCTGTAGCGCCGCCTTACACGGCGCACGATTACTTCCCTCGTGCCACAACGATATGCCGTCCCCGGTCATTCCGCACCGGGCCTCATCGCGATCAATCTCACAGGCGCTAGAGGCCGGGGGCGTCCCAGACCGGGAACCAGCGGCTCAGGTCTTGTTCGATCTTGAGGTCGCCCTCGATGATGCCCTTGACCCGGATTTCCAGGCCGTTGTCCCGGCTCTCGCGGCCGGTCGGGGCGAAGGGGTAGAACGTGCCGCGCTTGAACAGGTAGACAATCGCCAGGCGGCTCTGCTGGTTGCGGAAGTTGATCAGGGAGCAGAGCAGTTGCGGGCCGAAGCCGCTGTCGGCCAGCGAGGAGTTGACCGCGTGCACGTCGGTCACCAGGTCGGCGACCTGGTCGGCCGGGCGGCGCACGATCAGCCAGGTGTAGCCGTAGGAGTCCCTGGTCACCTCCACCGGCGGCGCGTCCTGGCCGGCGCTGGTGTCGAGCAGTTCGCGGACCTCGCGCTCGATGTCCTGGAAGGCGCGGCCCTCGGCCTCGCGGAAGCAGACCGACCCGGTGCCGGTCGGCACCAGGTCGGCCGCCGCTTCCAGCGTGATCGCGGCCGAGGGCAGAGCGAACAGCGCGTCCAGGTTGGGCTGCTTCGGCTTGGTGCGGCCGAGCAGGGTATCAAGAAGGCCCACGGCTACTGACCGAGCTGCTTGGAGATCTTGGCCAGCTCGGCCAGGCGGCGCTCCAGCGAGGGGTGGGTGGAGAAGAGCGTGGCCAGGCCCGCGCCGGACCGTCCCTTGGTCAGCGCCGGTGCGAAGTAGAACGCGTTCAGCGCCTCGGCGGCCCCGGACGACCGCAGGTCCCTGGTCGGGATCTGGGCGATCGAACCGCTCACCTTCTGCAGCGCGCTGGCCAGCTTGGACGGCTGGCCGGTGAGCAGCGCGCCGGACCGGTCGGCGGCCAGCTCGCGGTACCGCGACAGCAGCCTGATCAGCAGGAAGCTGATCGCGTAGATGATGACGCTCACGGCCATCACGGCCAGCATCATGATCATCACCTGGCCACCGCTGTTGTCCCGGCGGCCACGTCCGCCACCACCGAACAGCTCGGAGTAGAAGGCGAACCTGATCATCAGGCCGGCGATGATCGCCAGGAACGAGGCGACCGTCATCACGACCACGTCCTTGTGCGCGACGTGGGACATCTCGTGTGCCAGCACACCCTCGAGTTCTTCGCGGTCCAGCCGCCGCATGATGCCCTCGGTCACGCAGACCACGGCATGCTTGCTGCTGCGGCCGGTGGCGAACGCGTTCGGCATGTCGGTGGGAGCGATCGCCACCACTGGCTTTGGCATGTCTGCCATGGCGCACAGCCGGTCGACGATCCCGTGCAACTCCGGCGCCTGCTGCGGGGTCACCACCTGGGCGCCCGCAGCGCGCAAGGCGATCTTGTCAGAGAAGAACAGCGACCCGATGCCCAGGCCGAGGCCGAGAACGACCGGGAAGAAGATGATGGCCCCGTTGGAGGCGTGAACAGCGCTCAGGATGCCCACGAGTGCGGCGACGAATGCCACGAAGACCAGCCCGATAAGGAACATGGTCAGGGTCATCCGCGCCGTGAGCCCTCGATCCGGGGCGTATCGGGTGCGCGCCATCGACATGCCTTTCATTAGCTGCCTGTGCTATGTCCCAGTCTCGCCCATCCGGCGCTCTGGTCCATCCTTCAGCCAGATCTATCCAGTCACCCTGGAAGATTCCTGACCGTCCGCTGCCCATCGGCTGACCTGCAGAGCGAAACCAAGACACACGTAATAACGCGAGCCTCCACCCGCCCGTTCCCATTCCGCGCAAAGCGTAGCGCTCTCAGCCTCTTCTCAGCCAACCGCCACCACCCCCGACCCCGCCCAATCACCAAAGCGACCCACCCACCCCACCCAGCAACGTGGAGGCCCGGCCAACCAGCAGCAGCGTGGAGGGCCGGAGGTTCCCCGCCGGCCAACCAGCAGCGTAGGGAGCCGACCAACCAGCAGCAGCGGCGTGGGGTCCGGGGAACTCCCCGCCGGCCAACCAGCAGCGGGGAGATCCGGCCACCCAGCAGCGCGGGGGTCCGGGGGGCTCGGCCCCCCGGGCAAATACTGCGGGCCACGGCGAAATCAGCCGAAGGCCAACGAGCAGCAGCGGCGTGGGGTCCGGGACGCTCCCCGCCGGCCAGCCAGCAACGGGGAGATCCGGCCACCCAGCAGCGTGGGGGTCCGGGGGGCTCGGCCCCCCGGGCAAATACTGCGGGCCACGGCGAAATCGGCCGAAGACCGATGAGCAGCATGAGCCACCCCGGCCGATGAGCAGCACGAGTCGCCCCGGCCGTGCCCTAGCCCGGGATGAGTCCTTCGTCTGTGATGAGCTTGCGGACTTCGTCCAGGGTGGCGTCCTCGTGCGGAATGATCACGTCGGACGGCTCCAGGCTGTCCGCAGCCAGCGCCGTGCCCTGGCTGCGGGTGCGGTCCAGGAGCGCCCTGAGCGCGGCACTCAGCGCGTCCTGGTCGTTGTTCTCCACGGCGGCCTCAAGGTCACTGTCGAGCGTCTGCAGTTCGGAGGCGACAGCGTCATCGACCCGGAACTGGCCCTCCCCCAGGATCCGGACGATCATGCGCTCTCATCTCCCTTAGGCTCAGCGTCGGCAGCGCTCGCGGCGGCGGGCTGCCCGGCGGCACTCGCCGCGCCACCAGCCCCGATCTGCCGCGGCGCCTCGCTCTGGCCCAGCTCGCCCTTGAGCCGCTCGAGCTCCAGGTCGACCGAGTTGCTCGCGCCCATCCGGTCCAGTTCGGCCTGGATGTCGTCGTGCGGGCCCGATACCTGGTCGTCCAGGGCGCCGGAGGCGAGCAGCTCGTCGATGGCGCCGGCCCGGGCCTGCATCTGGGCGGTCTTGTCCTCGGCACGCTGGATCGCCATGCCGACGTCGCCCATTTCCTCGGAGATGCCGGAGAAGGCCTCGTTGATCCGGGTCTGCGCCTCAGCCGCGGTGTAGGTGGCCTTGATCGTTTCCTTCCGGGTGCGGAAGGTGTCCACCTTGGTCTGCAGCCGCTGCGAGGCGAAGGTCAGCTTCTCCTCTTCACCCTGCAACTGCTCGTACTGCGCCTGCAGGTCGGTGAGCTGGCTCTGCACCGACGACCGGCGGGAGAGCGCCTCGCGGGCCAGATCCTCGCGTCCGGCGGCGAGCGCGTCACGGGCCTGCTTCTCGAGCTTGGCCGACTGCTGGTTGATCTGGTTCATCTGCAGTTCAATGCGCTTGCGGGACGTGGCCACGTCCGCGACACCGCGACGAACCTTCTGCAGCATTTCGAGCTGCCTCTGGTAGGAGTAGTCAAGGGTTTCCCGGGGATCTTCCATCCGGTCCAGGGCCCTGTTCGCCTTGGACTTGAAGATAAGCGAAACCCGCTTCATCACGCTCATAGGCGCGTACGTCCCCTTCATGCTTACGCTGCCGCCGCGCCACGTTCGCGGGTAGACCCAGACAGGCACGCCGCGGTGGAGCGTCAGTTGTTTACCGCCGGCTGGTCAAAGCCCACCCTACGCGGTTTTCCGGGTGCGAGTCATCATCGGGCGATCACCTCGCACCCGGTGAGGGTTCTTCAGGACCGGCCGGCGAGGGCAGGCGAATTTTGCCTGCCCGAGTGCCGGTGCGGGTGGCACCGTGGCAACCGCGGTGGGCTCCTTGAAGAACCCCGACGTCCGAAACGAGCACGGTGCTGACGAGCCACGCGGGACGGCTAAGCTGATGATGTGTTCCGACGCCGCAACGCCGGGGCCGGCGGGGCCGTAGACGAGGTTACCGGCGGAGCTGAGCCCGGCAATTCCGAAGACCGCCCAGAGGGTGCTGGCAGCGCTTTTACCCCGGGCAAGGGCCGGCCGACACCCAAGCGCAGCGAGGCTGAGCGCAAGAGGCGCAACCCCAGCTACGTCAAGCCGGGCGACAAGGCCGGACAGCAGCAGGCCCGGACGAGGGACCGAGCCGAGCGGGCGCGCAAGTACGAGGCGATGAAACGCGGCGAGGAATGGGCGCTCACGCCCCGGGACAAGGGCCCGATCAAGGCGCTCACCCGCGACTACGTGGATTCGAGGCGCAGGTTCAGCGAGTACTACATGTACATCCTGATCGTGCTGGTGCTGGTGCTGTTCATCCACAGCACCGCGGTCAAGGCGTTCCTGTACCCGGTGGTACTGGCGATGATCTTGATCATCGTGGGTGAGGGATTCGTCATCGCCCGCGGCGTGCGCAAGCTGGCCGCGGTGCGCTACCCCGGCCAGAGCACCCGTGGCATCACCATGTACGCGATCATGCGGACCCTGCAGCTCAGGCGCTTCCGGCTACCCGCCCCCAGGATCAAGCCCGGCGACAAGTTCTAGCCCCCCGGGCACTCGAACCCCGGCCAGCCGCCGTCCCAAGCATCCTGCCTGGGGGGTCGGTGCCCCATTACCCCCGGGGAGGCCGGCGGTGCCGGGCTTCGCGAGACCGCGGTTGCGATCAAGCCATTAGGGTTGAGCTCGTGGAGCATCGTCATCTTGGCCGCAGCGGCCTCATGGTCAGTGAAATCGCCTACGGTAACTGGATCACCCACGGCTCACAGGTAGCGGAGGACGCGGCCAGGGCCTGCGTCGCCGCTGCCCTCGACGAGGGAATCACCACGTTCGACACCGCCGACGTCTATGCGGGCACGCGGGCCGAGACGGTGCTCGGCCGCGCCCTGCAGGGCATCCGCCGCGAGTCGGTCGAGATCTGCACCAAGGTGTTCTGGCCCACCGGCGAGGGGCGGAACGACCGGGGCCTGTCCCGTAAGCACATCTTCGAGTCGGTGCACGGATCGCTGCGGCGGCTCGGGACCGACTACCTCGACCTGTACCAGGCGCACCGTTACGACTACGAGACGCCGCTGGAGGAAACCCTCCGGGCGTTCGACGACCTGGTCCGGCAGGGCAAGGTGCTCTACATCGGCGTGTCCGAGTGGCGGGCCGACGAGATCGCCGCGGCGCTGGAGATCGCCGGGCGGCTCGGCCTGGACCGGATCGTCTCCAACCAGCCGCAGTACAACATGATCTGGCGGGTCATCGAGTCCGAGGTCGTGCCGCTGTCCGAGAAGGAGGGCGTCGGCCAGATCGTCTGGTCGCCGATCGCGCAGGGCGTGCTCACCGGGAAGTACCGCCCGGGTGAGGCGCCGGCGGCGGGCACCAGGGCCACCGACCCGTCGGGTTCCCAGTTCATGAACGAACTGCTGAGCGACGACGTGCTCAGCCGGGTCGAACTGCTCCGGCCGATCGCGGCCGAGGCCGGGCTGAGCATGGCTCAGCTCGCGGTCGCCTGGGTGCTGCAGAACCCGAACGTCTCGGCGGCGATCATCGGTGCGACCAGGCCCGAGCAGGTGCGGGAGAACGTGAAGGCGTCCGGCGTGGTGCTGGACGCAGGCCTGCTGCGGCGCATCGACGAGGCGCTCGCCCCGGTGATCGTGCGAGACCCGGCGCAGACCCGCAGTCCCAGCCACCGGCCCTGATCCAAGGTTCAGCCGGCGAAGCCTGTGCGGTTCAGCCTGCAAAGCCTGTGCCCGGCCTCACCCGGCCGGGTGCAGGCTCATCGGGCCGTACTCCTTGCGGCCGTCCTCGAACAGGGTCACCTGGTCCACACCCGCTTCGAGCAGGCCGCGCCAGTTCTCACCGATCCAGCTCTCCGCGTCCGACTGACTGGGGAAGGTCTCGTTCGGCAGGCCACGGGTGGTGAGCACCGAGCCGTCGGACGTCTCAAACTGCCAGGTCCATGCCATGAACGCTGAACATACCCCAGCCGCCGGCGCCACCTCCCCGGCGCCGCCGGTGCTGGCCCAAGAGCCAGCCTGCGGAGCCTGTGCCCGGCCTCACCCGGCCGGGTGCGGGCATGCCCCGGCGGCCTGCGCCACCTCGGGCAGCACCTCCCTGGCCAGCCGTTCGGCTTGCTCTGCGACCGGGCGGCCGGATGGGATGAAGTTGAGCGCCGTGAAGCCCGCCCGGACGAAGCCCGCCAGCCGCCTGGCGACAGCGCCGGGTGGCCCGGCCACCACCGGCGGGTCCGCGCCGGGCCGCTCGTCCACTTGGACCTGCAGGTTGAGAGCGCAGGTGAACTGGCCGGGGTCGCGCCCGGCCGCCGCCGCGGCGGCCAGTACCCGGTCGCGCATCGCGGCCAGTTCACCGGGTGGGGCGTAGCCGAGTGAGGGGATCCAGCCGTCGGCCAGGCGGCCGGTCACCGCCAGCGCCCTGGCGCCGAACGTGCCGAGCCAGATGGGGATGCGGTGGCCGGGCTTGGGCTCCAGATCGGCCTGCGCCGTGCGGAAGTGCTTGCCGTCGAAGGTGAAGCCGGGCTGGGTCCACAGGCCACGGATGATGCCGATCGCCTCGGCCAGGCCGTCCACCTTGTCCCTGGGCGACCAGGTGCCGAGCCCGAAGGCCGCGAACTCGGCGTCGGAATAACCGCCGCCGAGACCGAGAATGAGCCGGCCGCCGGACAGCCGGTCCAGCGTCTCGGCCATCTTGGCCACCATCGGCGGCTGCCGGTACGGCAGGCCGAGCACCCGGGTGGCCACCGTGATCCGCGATGTGCTCGCGGCGATCCAGGACAGCATCGTCCATGTCTCATACGTGGGCTCGTCCCCGCACGGGTGGTCGGCGGTGGAGACGAAGCCGAAGCCGAGTTCCTCCGCCAGCCGGGCCAGTGCGACCGGGTCCGCGCCGGGTGCGGCGGAGGCCGGCACGTTGAGCCCGAACAGCACGTTTGTCATCGTGATCACCTTCCGGGACGTCGATGGCGAATCTGGGAATGAACACATGGGCGAGCGGGCCGATGCCGGCCGCGTACAGGAGCGTCCCGATGCCCACGGTGCCGCCGAGCAGCCAGCCCACAGCCAGCACGGCGGCCTCGATCAGGGTGCGCACCCGGCGGATGGGCCAGCCCCGGACGGCCAGGCCGGTCATCAGCCCGTCGCGCGGGCCAGGGCCGAGCCCGGCGCCGATATACAGCCCGGTCGCGATGCCGTTGGTGAGGATCCCGGCGGCCAGGAAGGCAGCCCGGACGGCCAGCGCCCGTGGCTGGGGCAGCACTGGCAGCACCGCATCGACCACCAGCCCGACCACGATCACGTTGCTGACCGTGCCGATGCCGGGGCGCTGCCGCAGCGGAATCCACGCCAGCAGGACGACGACGCTCACCGCGATGACCACCCAGCCGATCGGCAGCCCGGCCCGCCTGGCCAGCCCCTGGTGGAACACGTCCCACGGGTCCAGCCCCAGCCGCGCAGCGACCAGCAGAGCCACACTGACGCCGAACAGCACCAGCCCCGCGTAGAGCTGTGCCACCCGCCGCACCGGGCTGGGCCGGGACATTCCGGTGCGCCCCGGCCATGTGGTTGACATGTCACATACATTAGGCCTTATTTAGTAGACATGTCAACTATCCAGTATCCTGGACGCGTGACCGAACCGCGATGGCTCAGCCCGGACGAAGCACGGGCCTGGCTCGGGTACCGGCGAATGCGTGCGCTGCTCGACCTGCAGATCACCCGCGACCTGGCCAGGGATTCCGGGCTGTCGGACGCTGACTACGACGTGCTGTCCGGGCTGTCGGAGTCGGCCGAGCACATGCTCAGGCTCGGCGACCTCGCCGCGCACATGCTCTGGTCCAAGAGCCGCCTGTCACACCATGTGGCCCGGATGGAACAGCGCGGGCTGGTGGCCCGCCGGGAGTGCCCGTCCGACGGCCGCGGAGCCATTCTCACGCTCACCGACGCTGGCTGGGCGGCGATCAGGAGCGCCGCCCCGCCGCACGTCGAGTCCGTCCGCAGGCACTTCATCGACCTGCTGTCGGCCGGGCAGATCCAGGCTCTCGGGGATCTGGCCGAAACGGTGGTAGCCCACCTCGGCCAGGGTGGGTAAGCCGCGGCCGGGTTCACCGTCGCGACAGTCCGGCCCCATCCGTCAAATATCAAAATGCAGCGCTGGAACCTGGGGTCATAAAGCAGGACCAACCGGGGCTAACCGTAGCGGGACGGTCGGTTCACCTGCCAGACTAACGCCCGGGCGGGGCCTTGCTTATAGCAGGTTTCACGGCCGGGAAGGCAGCGGACAGGGCAGGAAACTGTTAGGTTTCTACACGCTGCTGCCCATCGGCACGGAAGGGTCACCGTCCAGGACCGGGACGGGGTGATGACGACATGACGCGCATCGTGGTCATTGGCGACCTCATGACAGACACGGTCGCGCATGCGGCCCTGCCCCTGGCGCGGGGAAGCGACACCCCGGCCGCGGTCACCATGCACGGCGGTGGGTCGGGAGCGAACATAGCCGCCTGGCTGGCCGTAGATGGCGCCGAGGTCGCGTTCGTGGGCAGGCGCGGCTCGGACATCGCCGGCCGGAACAGGGACATGGAGCTCATGGGGTACGGCGTGGACGCCCGCCTCGTGATGGACCCGGAGCGGCCGACCGGCACCTGCGTCGTCATGGTGACGCACAAGGGCGAGCACACGATGCTGTCCGACCCGGGGGCGAACGCCGCCCTGTCCCCCGACGACCTGCCCAAGGACCTGTTCACGCCGGGCAGCCACCTGCACGTGTCCGGATACACGCTGCTGAACCCCGGCTCGCGGCCGGCCGCACTGGCGGCCTGCCAGATGGCCGCCCGGGCCGGGATGACCGTGTCGCTGGATGCGGCCTCGTTCGCGCCGGTCGAGCGGGCGGGTGCCGAGCCCTTCCTGCAGATGAGCAACGGGGCCTCGCTGCTGTTCGTGAACGCCGCCGAAGCGACCGTGCTGACCGGGCGGGACGATCCTGAGCAGGCGGCGCGGGTGCTCAACGCCTGGTACCCGCAGGTGGTCTTGAAGCTGGGCGCCGACGGGGCGCTGTTCTACTCGGGTGGCCGCCCGGATCCGGTGCGCGCGCCCGCGCAGCCGGTCGAGCGGATCGTGGACGGGACCGGTGCGGGCGACGCGTTCTGCGCCGGCTTCCTGCCGCCCTGGCTGAACAAGAAGCCGCCGGGCGAGGCGCTGGCCAGCGGCTGCCGGCTGGCCGCCCAGGCGCTGGCCGTGCTCGGCGCGCGGCCCCCGCTGTAGGTCCGTTGACGAGCTACCTGGACCGGCTGTTCACCTGCGATGGCCGGGTCGCCGTGGTGACCGGTGGCAGCTCGGGCATCGGCCGGGCGATCGCCGGGGCGCTGGCGCACGCGGGCGCGCGGGTGGTGCTGATGGCCCGCAAGGACGGGCCGCTGGATGAGGCCGTGCGTGAACTGCGGGTGGCCGGGCGTTCGGCGGTCGCGATCAGCGTCGACGTCGGTGACCGGGCCGCACTCGAAGCGGCCGCCGAGGCCGCGGCCGGTGAGTTCGGGGAGCCGGACATCCTGGTCAACGCGGCGGGGATCAACCTGCGGCCGCCGATGGACTCGCTCACGCTGGACGACTGGGACCAGACCATGGCGGTGAACCTGACCGGGCCGTTCATGCTGGGGCAGCGGTTCGGGCCGCGGATGGCCGCCCGGGGCTGGGGACGGATCATCAACATCGCCTCGCAGCAGGCGGTGCGGGCGTTCGCCAACAGCGGCGCCTACGGTGCCTCCAAGGGCGGGCTGGTCTCGCTCACCCGGTCACAGTCGGAGGCCTGGGCCTCGCGCGGGGTCTGCTGCAACGCGGTCGCGCCCGGCTTCGTGATCACGCCGCTGACCGCTCACGTCGCTTCGGATCCGGAGCGGGTGGCGGCGCTGGCGGGCCGGACCATGATCGGGCGGAACGGGCTGGCGGCCGACTTCGAAGGTGTCGCGGTCTTCCTGGCGAGCCGGGCCAGCGACTACGTGACCGGCCAGGTCATCTTCGTGGACGGCGGCTTCTCGGCCGCCTGACCGGTCAGGGTCAGGTGCCTGGTCCTGCAAAGCCTCATCTCGCCGCAGCGCGGGCACGCCGGGGTCCGGGCCTGCACCGCAAACCCCCGCGGGGGCGGGAGAATGGCGGGATGAGTCCACGTGGTACGACCCGTCAGCCCCCCCGGTCAGGTGCGCCCGGAGGCCCGTCAGGCCCGGCGGATGACTTCGAGGAAAACATCGTCGACATCGATGTCGCCGAAGAGATGCGGGGCAGCTACCTCGAGTACGCCTACTCGGTCATCTACCAGCGGGCACTGCCGGACGCCAGGGACGGCCTGAAGCCGGTGCAGCGCCGGATTCTGTTCCAGATGCAGGAGATGGGCCTGCGTCCCGACCGCGCCCACGTGAAGTGTGCCCGCGTGGTCGGCGAGGTAATGGGGCGGCTGCACCCACACGGCGACACGGCGATCTACGACGCGATGGTCCGGATGGCCCAGCCGTTCGCCATGCGGCTGCCGCTGATCGATGGGCACGGGAACTTCGGCTCGCTGGGCGGCGACGACCCGGCCGCCGCGATGCGGTACACCGAGGCCCGGCTGGCCGCCGCGGCCATGGAGATGGTGGCCTCGATCAGCGAGGACACCGTCGACTTCATCCCGAACTACGACGGCTCCGAGACCCAGCCCGAGGTGCTCCCATCCGGTCTGCCGAACCTGCTGGTCAACGGTGCGGCGGGGATCGCGGTCGGGATGGCCACGAACATGGCCCCGCACAACCTCGGCGAGGTGGTCAGCGCGGCCCGCCACCTGATCGCCCATCCCGACGCCGATCTCGACGAGCTGATGCGCTTCGTGCCAGGCCCCGACCTGCCGACCGGCGGCAAGATCGTCGGCCTGGACGGGATCCGGGAGGCGTATGCCACCGGCCGGGGCATGTTCCGTACCAGGGCGGCCGCGCGGGTGGAGAAGCTCACCCCGCGCCGGATGGGCATCGTGGTCACCGAACTGCCCTACAACGTCGGCCCGGAGAAGGTCATCTCCCGGATCAAGGACCTGGTCCAGGCCAAGAAGCTGAACGGGATCAGCGACCTCAAGGATCTCACCGACCGGCACCGCGGCCTGCACCTGGTGATCGAGATCCGCAGCGGCTTCAACCCGGAAGCCGTCCTGTCCGAGCTGTACCGCCTGACGCCGATGGAGGAAACCTTCGGCATCAACAACGTGGCGCTGGTGGACGGCCAGCCCCGCGTGCTCGGCCTGCGTGAGCTGCTGGAAATCTACGTCGCGCACCGCCTCGAGGTGGTCAGGCGCCGGTCGGAGTTCCGGCGCCGTGGCCGCGAGGAGCGGCTGCACCTGGTGGACGGCCTGATCATCGCGCTGCTCAACATCGACGAGGTCATCGCCGTGATCAGGTCGAGCGAGGACTCCGCCGACGCCAAGGCCCGGCTGATGTCGGTGTTCGACCTGTCGCCGGTGCAGGCGCAGTACATCCTGGACACCCCGCTGCGCCGTCTCACCAAGTACGACCGCCTGGAACTGGACACCGAGCGCGACACGCTGCGCCGCGAGATCGCCGAGCTGACCGCGATCCTGGAGTCCGGCCAGCGGCTGCGCGAGGTCGTGTCGGCCGAGCTCGCCGCCGTCGCCGAGAAGTTCGCCACCCCGCGCCGCACGGTCCTGCTGGAAAGCGGCGGCGCAGCCCTCACCGCGGCGGTACCGCTGGAGGTGACCGACGATCCGTGCGTTGTGCTCCTGTCGTCCTCCGGGCTGCTCGCCCGTTCCTCGGTCAATTTGGAAGAAAATAATGAACGGAGCCAGCCGGCCACGTCGCTCGCTCGCCAGCGCAGTGCACACGACGTCATCGTGTCGTCGGTCCGGGCCACGGCCCGCGGCACGATCGCGGTGGTGACCTCGGCCGGCCGGATGATCCGGCTCGGTGTGCTGGAGCTTCCCGCGCTGCCGCCGAGCGCGAACTCCCCCAGCCTGGCCGGCGGCGCGCCGGTGGGCGAGTTCATCTCGCTGTCGGCCGGTGAGACCGCCGCCGGCCTGGCCGCGGTGGACGCATCCGGCGCTGGCCTGGCCCTGGGCACCGCGTCCGGCGTCGTCAAGCGGGTTACCCCGGACTACCCGCAGACCCAGCCGGAATTCGAGGTGATCGCTCTGCGCGAGGGCGACCGGGTAGTCCGCGCCGTCCAGCTCACCAGCGAGGACCAGGATCTGGTCTTCATCACCAGTGACGCCCAGCTGCTCCGGTTCGGCGCGGCCAGCGTCCGGCCGCAGGGCCGTTCGGCCGGCGGCATGGCCGGCATCCGGCTGTCCCCCCGCGCCTCGGTCATCTGGTTCGGCGCCGTCGATCCCGCGGACTCCGCGGACGGCGGCACGGCTCCCGTGGTCGTCACGGTCGCCGGGGCGACGGGCGCGCTGCCGGGCACGGCGGCCGGAACGGTCAAGGTCACCCCGTACGCCGAATATCCGCCCAAGGGCCGTGCCACCGGCGGCGTCCGCTGCCAGCGCTTCCTGCGCGGCGAGGACGCCCTCCTGCTGGCCTGGGCCGGCCCAGCCCCGGCTCTGGGCGCCACCGAGGCCGGGACCCCGGTCGAACTGCCACCGGCCGACGGCCGCCGGGACGGCTCAGGCGTCCGGATCACCCACCCGCTGGCCGCCGTCGGCGGCACGGCCCCCACTCCCTGATGGAGGCTGATGGCGATGAACGGCGTCCGGCACTGGACCGTGCTGCGTTGCCTGGGCGGCCTGCTGACGGTCGCGGTGAGTGTGCTTGCGGCCGGATGTGCGAGCCCGGCCCGGCATACCGCGGCCGGTGCCAGCAGGAGCCCGAGCGCGCGTCCCAGCAGCAGGCCGGCCTCGCCCGTCTCGCCCACACCAGCGAGGGACGCCTCGCCGAGCGTGATCGCCGTGCCGCCACCGCCCGGCAACCTGCATCAGACCCGGGCGTTCCCGAGCGCCAGCACGGCGGTGTTCCACGCGGAGATGACCGACCTGTGGGACGCGGTGATGACCGGCAACGCCGATCCCGCCGTCCAGGCGTTCTTCCCGCTGTCCGCCTACGAGCAGGTGAAGGCGATCGCGGACCCGGCCGCCGACTGGCGCAGCCGGCTGCTCGGGGGATTCCGGCTCGACGTCGCGGCGGCACACCGCTACGTCGGCCGTGGCGCCACCCTGGTGCGGGTGATCGTGCCGGCGGCGCAGGCGGCCTGGATCGATCCGGGGGTGTGCTACAACTCGGTTGGCTACTGGCATGTGGCAGGCTCCCGGATCGTCTACCGGCAGCGCGGCCAGTTGCGCTCCATCGGCATCGCGTCGCTGATCTCCTGGCGCGGGCTATGGTATGTCGTGCACTTCGGCACCGTCCTGCGCAACGGTGCCTACGGCGTCGTGGACGCTCCTTCCGTGGGCACCGGTACGCCTGGTCCGCCCGGCGGCTGCTAAGCGCCCGCGGCCAGGAAGGCGCGGGCGATGGCCTGGTAACCGGCCCGGTTGGGATGCTGGTTGGGCCCGCGCGGCGGGCTGGCGCACTCCCAGGTCCACCGGCAGATGGTGGCGACGTTGCGGGGCAGGCCGCCGAGGTGTGAATCCGGGCCGAAGTCGGAGGTGTGGAAGGCCCCGGAGACGTCGGCCACCCGGACGCCGTAGGACCGGTACACGTTGGTGAGCAGGGCGTTGTAGCCGCTGGCCGCCAGCTCGCCGACCCGGGCGACCATCGGGCCCAGCAGTCCGTCTCGCCATTTGGCCAGCGCGGGCAGGTAGTAGTTCATCGCGATCATGCGGACGTGCGGGCCGGCTTGGCGAAGCCTGGCGACAATCGTCTTGAGGTTGGCGATCGCCCTCGGCGCGAACCTGACCACGCAGGAACCGAGCTGGCTGAGCGAGGAAGCGAGAACGCAGTCCTCCGGGTCGTTGGCCCCGATGTCCAGGGTGACCAGCGTGATCCGGGGCCGGTGCGCACGCAGGAAAGCGACCGCGTCGGCGAGCTGAGACCCTCCTGGGTAGGAGCACATGCCGCCGTGGATCATCGTGACCGTGCTCTCGCCGAGACAGCCGAGCTTGACCAGGCGCAGCCCGGGCTGCTTGCGGCGCAGCACCGCGTAGAGCTGGTCGGCGTATCCCTGGCCGGTCGGGACGCTGACTCCGGCGGAGTTCGGCTGGACGCCCTGGGACAGCGAGTCACCCAGCGCCAGGTAGTAGGTCGCCGGGGGACGGTAGTGTGGTGGCTGCTTTCTGGCAGACCCGCCGCTGCCGCCGGTCATGACGGCGACTGTGATGACGACCGTGATGACGACAGCGATGGCGGCCAGTCCGGCGAGTGCGGGTACCGGCGGGACTCTGCGCAGCGCCCGCGCCACCCGGCCAAGGTCAAACATCCGGTAACCCGGGCCGCCGCGCCTTCGGCAGCGACGCCACGACCAGGTCATAGGAGTCGACGATCATCTCGGACACCATCTGGTCCAGCAGCGAGCCGTCGAGCGTGATCGTGTTCCAGTGGCGCTTGTTGAGGTGGTAGCCGGGCACGATCGCCGGATGGGCGGCCCGGAGCTGGACGGCGAGGTCAGGCTGGCATTTGACACTCAGCTGCAACGGCTCATCGTCGAGTGCACACAGCGCGAACATCTTCCCGGCGACCTTGAAGACCGATACCTCGCCCCCGAACGGGAACTCCTCGCTGGCCCCGGCCAGCGCCAGGCACTTCGCCCTGAGCTCTTCCCCATCCATCGAGCCAGCCTCACCTGCAGGGTCCGCATCGACAACCTCGCTGGACCCGAGATTATCCTGCCGCCGGCCGGGCCGGGATCATGGCCTTCCAGCGCCTGCAGCGACGGCGGGACCGGCTTCGCCGGCCGCTATCTGCTCACCCGTCCGTTCCAGCAGCGCTGGTGATCGAGATTGTAAACTGATATCAGAATGCTATGCTCTTGATAGATGATGGCCGGTGAGCCACCGGAGCACCGGGACAGCGGCCTGGCAGCAGAGGAGACAGTCATGGGTGAGCCAGCGATCTCGGTGCTGGGACTGCGCAAATCATTCGGCGACAAGGAGGCGGTCCGCGGGATCGACCTGGAGATCGCCGGCGGCTCCCTGGCCGGGCTGGTCGGGCCGAACGGGGCGGGGAAGACCACGTCGTTGTCGATGATGACCGGCCTGCTCCGGCCGGACCTCGGCCGGGTGCTGATCAACGGGCTCGATGTCTGGGGCGACCCGGTCGCCGCCAAGGCCGTCATCGGGGTGGTCCCGGCCGAGGTCAGGCTGTTCGAGCGGCTGAGCGGTGCGGAAGTGCTGGAATACGCCGGGCGGCTGCGCGGCCTGCCCGCCGCCGAGGCGCGGTCGCGGGCCGCGGAGCTGCTGAACGTGCTGGACCTGGCCGAGGATGCCAGGCGGCTGGTCGCCGACTACTCCACCGGCATGCGCAAGAAGGCCGCACTCGGCTGCGCGCTGATCCACAATCCGTCGGTGCTGTTCCTGGACGAGCCACTGGAAGGGGTGGATCCGATATCCGCCGACGTGATCCGGCGGCTGCTGACCCGCTACGTCGGCTCCGGCTCGACCGTGCTGTTCTCCAGCCATGTGATGGAGCTGGTCGAGCAGGTCTGCGACCAGGTGTCCATCATCGACAAGGGCCGGATCGTGGCGACCGGCACCACGGACCAGGTGCGGGGCGGCAAGACCCTGCAGCAGGCGTTCATCGACCTGGTCGGCCCCCGGCACAGTGGGGAGGAACTGTCATGGCTCGGCTTCTCGTCCAGCTGAAGATGCGCCTGCTGCTGAACGCGCTGCGCTCTTCCAGGGGCGCCAAGGTTTCCTTCATCGTCAGCTCGGTCTTCGGTGTGCTGGTCGCGGCCGGCGCCTTCGTGCTCCTGGCCCTGCTCCGCGGCCAGAGCACGTCGGTGGACCTGACCACGGTCATCTTCATGGTGTTCGCCTTCGGCTGGCTGATCTGCCCGCTGATCGCCTTCGGCCTGGACGGCACGCTGGATCCGGCCACGGTGGCGCTCTACCCGGTGCGGACCGGCCCGCTCGCGGCGGGGTTGCTGGCCGCCTCGGCCACCGGCGTGTGGCCGCTGGCCAACGTGATCGGCCTGCTCGGAGTGACCGCCGGGCTGGCACGCGGCCCGCTCGGCCTGCTCGTCGCGCTGGTCGCGGTGGTGCTTCAGGTGCTGTTCTGTATCACGCTGGCCCGGGTCGTGACCACCGGCATGGCCGGGTTGCTGCGGTCGCGCCGGGGCAAGGACCTGGCCGTCTTCCTGATCATCCCGATCTTCGCGGGCTACGAGTTCGTCATCCAGGTGGTGCCCAGGCTGGCCGCCTCGGGGAAGCTGACCGCGGCCAGCTTCAACGGGGTCGACGCGTGGATGCGCTGGCTGCCTCCTGGCATGGCCGCACACGCGATCAAGGACGCCTCGGACGGGCACCCCGGCACCGCTGCGCTGCGCCTGGCCCTGCTGGCCGGCGTCATCGTCGCAGTGGGCTGGCTGTGGGTGCGCCTGCTCGGCCGCGCCCTGGTCACCCCCGACACATCCACCCGGTCGTCGGCGGTACGCGGGACCGCGCTGCCGTTCGCCAGGTACGGCCTGCGCGGTGCGGTGGCCGCCCGGTTCTGGATCTATCAGCGCCGCGAGCCGTCGTCGCTGGTCACCTGGGGCATAACGGCGGTCATCATGGTTGTCGTGTCGATCAGCGCGCTGATGAAGCAAGGCCAGAACCCGGGTGTCCTGATCGCCAACGCTGTCTTCGGCGCCGCGTTCGTCGGGTACTTCCACGCCAACGCGGTCGGCTGGACCGGGCCACCGTTCGTCTTCGAAGCCATGGCGCTGACCAGCCACCGCTCGCTGCGCGCCTACCTCACCGGCCAGAACATCGCGGTCGGCGTCATCGCGGTGCCGGTGCTCGGGGTACTCTCGTTCGGCCTCGCGCTGCTGGCCAGGCGCCCGGACTATGGGTTCCTGAGCTTCGCGGTGGCACTGGCCGGGCTTGGCGCGGCCCTGGCGCTGAGCAACATCCTCTCCATCACCGCGCCCTACCCCCTGGTCCAGCGCCCCGGCAATCCCATGCGAAGGCCGGCCGACGGATACACGGGCTACGCGGCCCTGGGCGTCTTCGCCAACCTCATCGGTGTCGGTGTCGCGGCCGCCCCGTTGATAGCCGCCGCCGTGCTCACCACCGGCGTCGCTTCGCCGGTCCGGGTGCCGGTGCTCATCGTCGCCGGTGCCGTCTACGGCCTCCTGCTGAGCTGGGCCGGCGTGTGGATCGCGGCCAACGCGGCCGAGGGTAAGCTGCCGGAACTTTGCCAGGTCGCCGCCAGGAGCCTGTAGCGACCGCGGTTGAACCAGTGCAGCCGCGCCGGGCCGCCCGGCGCGGCTGCGCTGGAATGCCGGCAGTGCGGCGTAGTTTGACCGCCAACGACATAGTTGACGGAACCCGGGGGTGCCATGCTCGGCCGTGCGGATCCGGATCACCACCAGCAAGCTCGCCGAGCACTGGGTCGTCACCCCGCTGCTGCTGGCCGGACTGGCCTACTTCGCCTGGCGGGACGCCGGTCACGCCCTGACCTCACACAGCATCCTGGCCGGCCGGTGACCATGGGGTTCACCGGCACCGTAAGGAAGCGGATCAGGTATCGATGCGGGACAGGTCGAGCTCCGCGGCACTGCCGACGATGAAGTCGCGGCGGGGGCCCACCTCGGTGCCCATCAGCAGATCGAAGATGGCGGCCGCGGAGGCGGCGTCCTCGATCCTGATCCGGCGCAGGACGCGGTGGCGGGGGTCCATGGTGGTCTCGGCCAGCTGACTGGCATCCATCTCGCCCAGGCCCTTGTAGCGCTGCACCGGCTGCTTGTAGCGCTGGCCCTTGCGCTCCAGCTCCAGCAGGGTGCGGTTCAGCTCGGGGTCGGAGTAGGTGTAGCGGTATTTTTGCTGGCCCTTGCGCGGGTTGGTCAGCTCGATGCGGTGCAGCGGAGGCACGGCGGCGAACACCCGGCCAGCCTCCAGCATGGGGCGCAGGTAGCGGTGGAACAGAGTGAGCAGCAGCGTGCGGATGTGCGCGCCGTCGACGTCTGCGTCCACCATAAAGATCACCCGCTGGTAGCGGGCGGCGTCCAGGTCGAAGTTGGCGCCCGAGCCGGCCCCGATGACCTGGATGATCGCGGCGCACTCGGCGTTCTTGAGCATGTCGGCCAGTGAGGACTTCTGGACGTTCAGGATTTTGCCGCGGATCGGCAGCAGGGCCTGGAACTCCGAGTCCCTGGCCAGTTTGGCCGTGCCGAGCGCGGAATCACCCTCGACGATGAACAGCTCGCTGCGGTCGTCGGAGGTCCGGCAGTCGGCCAGTTTGGCCGGCAGCGCGGAGCTGGCCAGCGCGGTCTTGCGGCGCTGGTTCTCGCGGTGCTCGCGGGCGGAGATCCGGGTCTTGGCCGCCGCCACGACCTTGTCCAGTACGGCGCGGGCCTGGGCCTTGGCGCCGCGGGGCGGAGACTCGAAGTAGGCCCTCAGCTCGCCGCTGACGACCTGGGCCACGATCCTGGAGGCGGCCGGGGTGCCGAGCACCTCCTTGGTCTGGCCCTCGAACTGCGGCTCGGGTACGCGGACGGCCACCACCGCGGTGAGGCCTTCGAGCACATCCTCCTTGGTCACCGGCTCGTCGCCGTTTTTCAGCAGCCGGGAGGCCCTGAGCTGTTCGTTCAGGGTGCGGACCAGCGCGCGCTCGAAACCGGCCACGTGGGTTCCGCCCTTGGGGGTGGCGATCACGTTGACGAACGAGCGGGTGACCGTGTCGTACCCACTCCCCCACTGCAGCGCCACGTCGACCGACAGCTCACGCTCGACGTCCGCCGGGGTCATGTGACCCTGCTCGTCGAGCACCGGGATGGTCTCGGTGAACTGGCCGGATCCCTTCAGCCGGAGCACCTCGGTCACCGGCTCGCCGGAGCCCAGGTGGGCGCAGAACTCGCCGATCCCGCCGTCGAAGGAGAACTCCGCCTCCTGCGGGCCACCGGGCTGGCTCTCGTCCCGGATCCGGATCATCAGGCCGGGAACCAGGTAGGCCGTCTGCCGGGCGCGCTCGATCAGCGCGTCGAAGGTGAAGGCCGAGTCGCGCACGAAGATCTGGGGGTCCGGCCAGAACCTGGTCCGGGTGCCGGTGAGCCGCTTGGCCACCCGGCGCTCCTTGCGCAGCCCGGATACCTTGCGGAACTTCGCGGCCGGACCGGGCCCGTCGAACTCGCCGGTCACGCCGCGGCGGAAGCTCGCCGCCCAGGTGAAGCCGTCCTTGTCCACCTCGATATCCAGCCGTACGGACAGCGCGTTGACGACCGACGCGCCGACGCCGTGCAGGCCGCCCGAGGCGGTGTAGGAGCCGCCGCCGAACTTGCCGCCGGCGTGCAGCCGGGTCATCACGACCTCGACGCCGTTGAGCCCGGTCTTGGGCTCGATGTCGACGGGGATGCCGCGGCCCTCGTCGCGCACCTCGGCCGAGCCGTCGGCATGCAGGATGACCTCGACCCGGGACCCGAACCCGGCCAGCGCCTCGTCCACGGAGTTGTCGATGATCTCCCAGAGGCAGTGCAGCAGGCCGCGGCTGTCGGTGGATCCGATATACATGCCCGGCCGCTTGCGCACGGCCTCCAGGCCCTCGAGCACGGAGAGGTGCCGGGCGGTGTAGCCGTCGCCGGGATGCGGCTCGCGGGACGGCAGCACCGCAGCGCGAGCGGCGGTTGGAGCAGTCAAGAACGCCCTCCTCCGGCGACAGGCGGGCGGCAGGCCAGCCAGGGGAACACACCGCAGACTAGCCCGCCGGAGCATGTGCCGTGTGCAGCCACGCCGCACGACAAACCGGTTCCACCGCTCGCGACCTGGGATAACATTCGCGATACAGTGCTGGCAACCCAGGTCGGGAGAAGGAATGACTTGTCCGGGACGGACGGCCGCGCTTGGTGGCCCTCGGCCCACCTGCGCCATAGCCCGCTGCGCTGGCCCGGGAAACGACCCCGATGCCGGGCTTCGCCCGGCAGAGAGTAAGCCGTGCCTGGACGGGTAGCGGACGCGGCGCCGTACTGGGCCAGCCGGGGGTCGGTTTCGCTTATGGCGTACCCAGCGTCATAGGGAAGCCTGATGCCGGTATGGAACGTTGTGAGTAGTGATGAGAGCCAGCCGGCTGCCGAAGCCGGAGGCACGAGGCGAGGAGCGACGTTGACAGGAGCACTAGCCCCCAGCAAGCCGCTGACCGCCGCGGATGTGTGCGACCGCTGCGGTGCCCGGGCATATGTTCGAGTACTGCTGCCAGGTTCGGCAGAATTGTTCTTCTGCGCGCACCACGCTCGTCAGCACTCCGAGGCGCTGGCCAAGGTCGCTGTCGAAATCCAGGACGAGACCAGCCTGCTCGCGGGCGTCAAGGACGGCAAGGACTCCAGCTCAGCGAACTAGCCCCGCCGCGCACCGGGTCTGGACCCCGTCCCCAGCAGAGTCACGCGTCGGTGTGGACGCGTGACTCTTTCATATCTGAGGCGCAGACTCGGCGAAACTGAGCGAAGGCCAGTGAGCAGGGTTGACCCCTCTGACGTCTCAGTCGAGGTAGTCGCGCAGCACCTGGGACCGGGATGGGTGGCGGAGCTTGGACATCGTCTTGGACTCGATCTGCCGGATCCGCTCCCGGGTGACCCCGTAGACCTTGCCGATCTCGTCCAGCGTCTTGGGCTGGCCGTCGGTCAGGCCGAACCGCATGGACACGACGCCGGCCTCCCGCTCGGACAGGGTGTCGAGCACCGAGTGCAACTGCTCCTGCAGCAGGGTGAAGCTGACCGCCTCACCGGGCTGGATCGCCTCGGAGTCCTCGATCAGGTCACCGAATTCGCTGTCCCCGTCCTCACCGAGCGGAGTGTGCAGCGAGATCGGCTCCCGGCCGTACTTCTGGACCTCGATGACCTTCTCCGGGGTCATGTCGAGCTCGGCCGCCAGTTCCTCCGGCGTCGGCTCCCGGCCCAGGTCCTGCAGCATCTGCCGCTGCACCCGGGCCAGCTTGTTGATGACCTCGACCATGTGTACCGGAATACGGATCGTCCGCGCCTGGTCAGCCATCGCGCGGGTGATCGCCTGCCGGATCCACCAGGTGGCGTACGTGGAGAACTTGTAGCCCTTG
>DATGGU010000100.1:0-39373 GCA_035308365.1 Streptosporangiaceae bacterium | reverse complement strand
CTGCGGTGCACGTCATCTAGCCTGGCTCCACCGGCAGCCCGTGTCAACTTGGGTCGAATTGTGTCTCAGATACTGAGACAACTGGCTCGTTCTCCGGGCCGTCGGGCGGGGCCGAGCTGCCACCGGGCGGCGCCACCAGGGCCATCACCAGCGACTCCATGTCGGCGGCCGCCATCGGTGCCGCCACCAGGTAACCCTGCCCGAGGCCACAGCCCATGTCCCGGAGCATGCCGAGCTGCCGCGAGCTCTCGATGCCCTCGGCCACCACCCGGATGCCCAGGTCCCGGCCGAGCTGGACGATGGTCCGGGTGAGCAGCGTCAAGGTCTCGTCCTCACCCAGGCCGGCCACGAACGAGGGATCGATCTTGATGATGTCCACCGGAAGCTGCCGGAGGTAGGCGAGTGAGGCGTAGCCGGTGCCGAAGTCGTCGATCGCCAGCCGTACGCCGGCCCGGCGCAGCTCGCCCAGGTTCTCCACGACCTGGCTTGCCGCCCCCATCAGGACGCGTTCGCTCACCTCGAGGGTCAGCGCCCCAGGCGGCAGCCCGGTATCGGCGAGCGCGGCGAGCACCGACCCGGGGAAGCTCTCGGCACTGACCTGCCGGGGCGAGAAGTTCACCGACACGCTCAGGTCCGGCACGGACCTGCACCACTTCACCGCCTGCGCGCACGCCTGGCGCAGCACCCAGTCGCCGAGCGGCACGATCAGGCCCGATTCCTCGGCGACGCCGAGAAACTCACTGGGCGGCACCGCCGCGCCGCCGCGCCACCAGCGGACCAGCGCCTCGGCACCGCTGACCCGCGAGGTTCCCAGCTCCACCACGGGCTGGTACTCCAGGACGAGCTGGCCGCCGGTGATGGCCCGCTGCAGGTCGCTGGTCAGCTCGATCCTGCGGACCACGTCCTCGTGCATCTGCGCGTAAAACACCTCGACCCGGCCGCCACCGGCCTCCTTGGCCCGGGCCATCGCGACATCGGCGTTGCGCAGCACGAAGCCGGGCGGATCGGAACCGGCAAACGCGACGCCCACGCTCGCGGTCAGCGAGATATCCCGGCTGGCCACCCGGAACGGCTCGGCGGCGATGCCACGGGCCAGCCGTTCGGCCAGGTCGACGACCTCCTGTGCGCCGCCGGTCCCCTCGGCCAGGACCGCGAACTCATCGCCGCCCCAGCGGACCACGGTGTCGTGCGGTGGCACCGCGGCACGCAACCGCTGCGCCGCCTGCGCGATCAGCAGGTCACCCGCACGGTGGCCGACGGAATCGTTCACCGCTGTGAAACCGTCGAGGTCGAGGAAGATGGCGCCCGCCTGACCGCCGCCACCCGGCCGCTCGCCGGAGCTCTGGCCGAGCGTCACCGCGGCGTGTTCCTCCAGATAGGCACGGTTGGGCAAACCGGTGAGCCCGTCGTGGAAGGTCAGGTAGGTAACCTGCCTGCGCAGCGCGACCTGGTCGCTGACGTCGCGCGCGGCGATCAGCAGCTGGCCGGCCCTGGGCGGATCCTGGTACGGCGACACCGTCGCCTCCACGTGCCGCCAGGTGCCATCCGCGGCGCGCACCCGGCACGGGAACCGGCCGCGCGGCCCCGGCGGCTGGCCGATCGCGGCCTGGACGGTCTGCCTGACGCCGGGCCGGTCCTCCGGATGGATAAGCTCGCCGAGCCGGCTGCCGAGAAGGGTGGCGGGTGAGTATCCATACTCGGCGACCGCGGGGCTCGCGTACCTGACGGTCCCGTCCAGCTCGCAGACGAGCACGGCGTCGCTGGTGAGATCGGCCAGCTCGCGGAACTGCTGTCCCGATTCGAGCGGAACCCGCGGACCCGGCCCGTCACCCGCCAGGGCGAACACCCGGACGGCCAGCGCGAGCACGGCCGCGCTCGCCGCAACGACCAGGGCCGGCGAGCCGTGCCCACTCGCCAGCGCCCAGACGCACACGACCACAGCAGCGACCGCGGCAGCGGCCGCGGCAACACTGGCCGCAATCGCCGCACCGGGCAGCCCGGCCGGGCCCGGGCCACCAGCCGCGCCGAGCACACCACTCGCACCGGACACATCATTCACACTTGACGCATCAGCCACGCCTGGCACACTGCTCGCACCCCGCACATCCCCCGCCCCCGGCACACCACCGGCACCGGACACTTCATCCGCGGTCACCGCACCCCCCGAACCCGGCACCCGCGCCGTCCGCGGGCCGGTCTCAGCCGGAACGGCCTTGTCCCGCGCACTGCCGCGCCGTTCCGCCAGCCAGGGAGCGAGGCCGAACACGCACAGCGCGGCCACCAGGACAGCCTGCTGCGCCGCGCCGGGACCCCGGCCGGTCACCCGGGTGCTGACCCCCAGGGCGTCGCTCAACGTCATCAGCAGCACCGCAGCCAGCGGCGGCACGGCCCGCCGTCCCGCGCTGATGGACATGGGCAGCAGCAGGCCGAGCGCGACCAGCCCGGCCAGCGGGTGGATCATCTCGACGGCGAACGACCCCGGCCCGGCGTCGGACCTGGCATAGTCGGGCCCGAACAGGATGATCCAGCCGGTGACGAAGAGCACCGCCGCGACGATGTACCCGTCCGCGAGCCTCGGGATGACCGGCCGGGTGGCTACCTGCTGGCCCAGGGTCCGCCACCGGTCGTGTGCCCTGCCGCCCCTCGCGGCCACCAGCACCGCGCTGCCCGCCACCACGGCGGCCAGCGCCAGCAGCGGCGGCAGGTCGGCGAACGTCAGCCCCGGTCCGGCGCCGTCCAGCGAGCTGCCGAGCGCCAGCTCGGCGACGATGCCGAGGCACCACAGCGCGGCCGCGGCGGCGAACCAGAGATAGGCCAGCCTGACCCGGCCGGCCCGGCGCCTGGCGGCGGCCCACAGGTTCACCCCGGCGGCGACCGACACCACGATCCCGGCAACTGCCAGCGAGTGAGCGGTTACGCTCATGGACTGTACCCGCTCATCGATCGTTACCCGACACAACCGGGTGCACCGAGCCTCCTCGGATGGCGCTCGCGTTCTGGCCGACTCGACGCTGAGTCTGGGCCGGCCACCGCCCAGGCGTGGCGGCCGGGTGATGCCGTTAGTCCCCGTGCTCAGGCCGGGATCGCCGCCGGGCTGGAGACGATATGGCTCACGTTGAATCTCACCCTACGTACTGAAGGTCACACTTCGGTTGAGGTAGGGCGTCCACAGGGAGACAACTAAGTGGGCTGAACACAGGGCATATCGTGGCAATTCGTTCACATCACCTCGGCTTTCTGTAGCAAGCCTTAGCTGTAGCTGTGAGTAACTTTTGAACGAGCTCAGACCCGCCGCATGACGGTTTCGCGTCGTCGCCAGGACGGTGGCCAGGCCGGCATCAGCCGGTTACCTCGCGAATCCGGCCGTTGGCGGTGTCGCTGATGAGGACGTTACCGGCGGGGGTGACCAGCAGGCCGGCCGGTTCTTCGAGCTCGGCGAAGACCGCGCGGCCGCCGTCGCCGGTGAAGCCGTAGGGGCCGTAACCCGCGAAGGCGTAGATGCGCCCGGCGGTCATCGCCTTGCCGTAGAAGGTGCCCGTGCTCTCCGCCACCACCCGCACTTCGCTGTTGCCGGTGTCGGCGATCAGCACGTTGCCCGCGGCGTCCACGGCCACGTCCTCCGGGTTGCTGAGCAGGGCCTTGGTGGCCAGGCCGCCATCGCCGCTCCTGCCGGTGAACCCGCGCCCGGCGATCGTGTAGATGTCCCCGGCCGTCATGGCCTGCCCGTAGAACGTCCCGGTGTGCTCGGCCACCACCCGGATCCGGTTGTTGTTGAAGTCGGCGATCACCAGGTCGCCCGCGGCGTCGAACTTCACCGCCTCGGCGTTGCTGACCTTGGCTGCGGTGGCCGGGCCGCCGTCACCGGAGAACCCGGCGGTGCCGGTCCCCACGATCGTGTAGATGTCCCCGGCCGTCATGGCCTGCCCGTAGAACGTCCCGGTGTGCTCGGCCACCACCCGGATCCGGCTGTTGCCCGCGTCGGCGATCAGCAGGTTGCCCGCGGCATCCACGGTCACCCCGGCCGGGTAGTTGAGCTCGGCCGCTGTGGCCGGCCCGCCGTCACCGGAGAACCCGGCGGTGCCGTCGCCGGCCACCGTATAGACGTCCCCGGCTGTCATCGTCCGCCCGTAGAACGTGCCGGTGTGCTCGGCCACCACCCGGACCCGCTGGTCGGCGTTGTCCACGACCACGACATTGCCCGCGGGATCCAGGGCCAGCCCCCAGGTCTGGTAGAACGAGGCCGAGGTGGCCGGCCCGCCGTCACCGGAGTAGCCCCTGGCGGCGTCCCCGGCGATCGTATAGATGTGCCCGGCCCTCATGGCCTGCCCGTAGAAGGTGCCGCCGATGTGGGCGATCACCCGGACCCGGTTGCTGTTGGCGGTCAGCAGGTTGCCCGCACCGTCCATGGCCAGGCCCAACGGGAAGCCCATCTCGGCGTGCAGAGCCGGAACGCCGTTGCCGGAGAACCCGGGGTCCCTGTTGCCCGCGACCAGGTAGATGTGCCCGGCGGTCATCGCAGCCCGGTAGAACTGCCCCGATTGCACCGCGACCACCCGGATGTCGCCTGAGAAGTCGGCGATCGCCACGTTGCCGGCTCCGTCCACGGCCACGCCCGGGGGATAGTCCAGCGTCGCCTGGGTTGCCAGGCCAGTGTTCCCTGAGTCGCCAGAGTGCCCGGTCCCGGCGATCGTATAGATGTCCCCCGCGGTCATCGCCTGCCCGTAGAACGTGCCCGCGCTGGCCGCCACCACCCGGACCCGCTGGTTGTAGGTATCCGCGATCAGCACGTTGCCGGCGGCATCGACCGCGACCCCACCAGGAAGGTTCAGCCCGGCTGCCGTCGCCGGGCCGCCGTCACCGGAGAACCCGGCGGCGCCATCCCCGGCGATCGTGTAGATGTCCCCCGCGGTCATCGCCTGCCCGTAGAACGTCCCCGTACGCTCTGCCACCACCCGGATCCGGTCGCTGCCAATGTCGGCGATCACCACGTTGCCCACGGCATCGACCGTCACGCCCGATGGGTAGCCGAGTTCCGCCGCGGTCGCCGGGCCGCCGTCACCGGAGAACCCGGCGGTGCCGTCCCCGGCGATGGAGTACAAGTGCCCGGCGGTCATCGCCTGGCCGTAGAACGTGCCGGTCACCGGCGGCACGACCTCCAGCCGCCGGGCATCCGCATTCGCGATCAGCAGGTTCCCCGAACTGTCGGCCGCGGTCCCGCACGCGAACTGCATCGCGGCCTTCTTCGCCGGGCTGCCCATCCGCGGAACCGGCCCCGCCGAGCCAATGCCAGCCGGTGTGCCCAGCATGTCCGTCTGGGTGTCAACGCTGCGCACCATGTTTCCCGCGCCCAGATACAGGACGCCGGCATGATACGAAACGCCGCACAAAGACTGGTTGGAGACCGTCTGCGTGTAGGGAACCAATGACACCTTCCTGGCGAGGCCCGGCCCGCCGACTCCCCCCGCGATGGCCGAAATGACTCCAGCCGCCGTGGCCTGGCCGGCCTGCCGCGATGCGGCGCTCGCCGGGCCCACTCCCACGGCCAGCGCCGCCGGCACCAGCCCACCCGCCACCAACGTCAGCGCGCCCGTTTTCAGGATCAGGCTGCCCGCTCTGGTGATCCGCACAGCCGTCATCGGGACACCTCCCGATCCGGGCGGCACCACCCTGGCTACCGCCGCACAACAGGGCTTGCATCCTTACGACGCCCCAGGTGCACGGCCGGATTACGTCGGAGAGCGCCGAGTTAGAAAACGATACGCCGAACTCACTGGAGGGTTTGGTTACTGGAGACGCTGGAAGATCAGCTCGCGGACGCGGGCGGCGTCTGCCTGGCCCCGGGTTGCCTTCATGACGGCGCCGAGCAGGACGCCTGCTGCTGCCGTCTTGCCGTCGCGGATCTTCTGAGCCACCTCCGGGCTGGCGGCGATGGCGTCGTCGATGGCGGCTAGCAGGGCCGTGTCGTCGCTGACGATGGCCAGGTTGCGGGCCGCCACCACATCGTCGGGGGAACCCTCGCCGGCCAGCACGCCGGCGAGGACCTGGCGGGCCAGTTTGTCGTTGAGTGAGCCGCTGGCGACCAGTTCGGTGACCCGGGCCACCTGGGCCGGGGAGATGGGGAGGGCGGTCAGCTCGATGCCCTCGGTGTTGGCGTGCTGGCGGAGTTCGCCCAGCCACCACTTGCGGGCTTCGGCCGGGGGGGCGCCCGCGGCGACGGTTTCGGCTACCAGGTCCAGGGCGCCGGAGTTGGTGAGCGCGGCCATGTCGAGGTCGGACAGGGACCATTCGGACTGGAGGCGGGCGCGGCGGGCGCTGGGCAGCTCGGGGAGGGCGGCGCGGAGGGTCTCCACCCAGTCGGCCGGGGGAGCCAGGGGGACCAGGTCGGGCTCGGGGAAGTAGCGGTAGTCCTGGGCTTCTTCCTTGGAGCGGCCGGCCGTGGTGATGCCGCTGTCCTCGTGGAAGTGACGGGTCTCCTGGACGATGCGCTCGCCGGAGTCCAGCCGGGCGGCCTGGCGCTCGATCTCGAAACGGACGGCGCGCTCGACCGAACGGAGGGAGTTGACGTTCTTGGTCTCGGTGCGGGTTCCCCAGGTGGGTGAACCCTTGGGGGCGATGGAGGTGTTGACGTCGCAGCGCAGGGAGCCCTCTTCCATCCGGACGTCGGAGACGCCCAGCGAGCGGAGCATGTCCCGGAGTTCGGCGACGTAGGCGCGGGCGGCCAGCGGGGCCAGCGGGCCGGTGCCGGTGACCGGCTTGGTGACGATCTCGACCAAGGGGATGCCGGCCCGGTTGTAGTCAACCAGGGAGTAGTCGGCGCCGTGGATGCGGCCGGTGGCGCCGCCCATGTGCAGCGTTTTGCCGGTGTCCTCTTCCAGGTGTACCCGCTCGATTTCCACCCGGACCTTCCGCGGCGGGGCGCCCTCCGGGTGGACGGTGACATCGAGCCAGCCGTTGGTGCACAGCGGCTCGTCGTACTGGGAGATCTGGAAGTTCTTGGGCATGTCAGGGTAGAAGTAGTTTTTCCTGGCGAACCGGCACCAGGACGCGATGGTGCAGTTCAGCGCCAGGCCGATCCGGATGGTGGACTCGATGGCCAGCGCGTTGACCACCGGGAGCGAGCCGGGCAGGCCGAGGCAGACCGGGCAGACCTGGGTGTTGGGCTCGGCACCGAAGCTGGCCGGGCAGCCGCAGAACATCTTGGACGCGGTGCCCAGCTCGACGTGGGTCTCCAGGCCGATGACCGGCTCGTAGCGTTCCATGGCAGCATCGAAGCTGACCAGGGTTTCAGTCACTGTCGTGCTCCTAGAGTTCTGGTGCCTCGGTCAGCAGCGGGTGACCCCAGCGGTCGTGCAGGGCGGCCTCGACGGCCGCGCCGACCCGGTAGGTGCGGTCGTCGGCCAGCACCGGCGCCATGATCTGCAGGCCGACCGGCAGCCCGTTCTCCGGGGCCAGGCCGCACGGCACCGACAGGGCGGCGTTGCCGGCCAGGTCGGACGGGATCGTGCACAGGTCGGCCAGGTACATGGCCATCGGGTCGTCGGCGCGCTCACCGATTTTGAACGCCGTACTCGGGGTGGATGGCGAGATCAGCACGTCGGCCTGGCCGAACGCAGCGTCGAAGTCGCGGATCACCAGGGTGCGGACCTGCTGCGCCTTGCCGTAGTAGGCGTCGTAGTAGCCGCTGGACAGCGCGTAGGTGCCAAGGATGATCCGGCGCTTGACCTCGGCGCCGAAGCCCTCGCCCCGGGTGATCGACATGACTTCCTCGGCGCTGCGGGTGCCGTCGTCGCCGGCGCGCAGGCCGTACCGCATGGCGTCGAAGCGGGCCAGGTTGGACGAGCACTCGCTGGGCGCGATCAGGTAGTAGGCCGGAAGTGCGTAGGCGAAGTGCGGGCAGGACACCTCGATGATCTTGGCGCCCAGCGATTCGAGCAGTTCGACGGCCTCGCCGAACCTGGCCAGCACGCCGGGCTCGTAGCCCTCGCCGCTCAGCTCGGTCACCACGCCGATGCGCATGCCCTCGACGTCGGCCTGGCGGGCGGCGGCCACCACCGGCGGCACCGGAGCGTCGATCGAGGTCGAGTCGCACGGGTCATGCCCGGACATGGCCTCGTGCAACAGTGCCGCGTCAAGCACGGTCCTGGCCAGCGGGCCCGGCGTGTCCAGCGACGAGGCGAAGGCGACCACGCCGTACCTGGACGAGCCGCCGTAGGTCGGCTTCATCCCGACGATCCCGCAGACCGCGGCGGGCTGGCGGATGGAGCCACCGGTGTCGGTGCCGGTCGCCAGCGGCGCCTCGAACGCGGCCACGGCGGCGGATGAGCCACCGGACGAGCCACCGGGCACCCGGGTCAGGTCCCAGGGGTTGTGCGAGGGCCCGAAGGCGGAGTTCTCGGTGGACGAGCCCATCGCGAACTCGTCCATGTTCGTCTTGCCCAGCGGGATCGCCCCGGCCGCGCGCAGCCGGCGGGTCACCGTCGATTCGTAGGGTGGCTGCCAGCCGTCCAGGATGTGCGACCCGCAGGTGGTTGGCATGTCGGCGGTGGCGAACACGTCCTTGACCGCGACCGGCACCCCGGCCAGCGGGCCGAGCGCATCGCCGGCCGCGCGCCTGGCGTCCACCGCCTGTGCCGCCGCCAGCGCCTGGCCGGCGGCCACGTGCAGGAACGCGTGCACCTGCCCGTCCACGGCGGCGATCCGGTCCAGATGCGCCTGGGTCACCTCGACGGCGGACACCTCGGCCGACGCGATCGCGGCGGCCAGCTCCGCGGCTGTCTTGGACGTCAGTTCGGCGGTCATGATCAGTCCTCCGCCAGGATCCGCGGTACCCGGAACCGCTGCTGCTCGACCGCTGGCGCCGCGGCCAGTGCCTCCTGGGCGGTCAGGCAGGGCACCACCTGGTCGGGGCGGAACACGTTGGCCAGCGGTACCGCGTGCGAGGTCGGCGGGACATCCTCCGCCGTCACCTCCTGGACCCTGGCGACCGCGGAGATGATCTGGTCAAGCTGTGCGGCAAGGTGGTCCAGTTCGGCATCGGCCAGCGAAAGCCTGGCCAGCCTGGCCAGGTGGGCCACCTCGTCACGGGTAATAGACATGCAGGCAATCCTAGAACCCACCCACCCCCACCCCGGCCCATTAATGCCCCCGACCGCCCGTTCCCAAGGCGGTCAAATCCCGCATCGACCACCCTGAGCCCGGGGCGTGGGGCCCGGGGCGTGGGGCCCGGGGCGTGGGGCCCGGGGTGCAGGGCGCGGGGCGCGGGCGCGGGATGCAGGTCCCGGATGCAGGCCCGGGATGCAGGACCTTGCGTGCGGGGTGCAGGCCGGGGTGCTGGGTGTGGGTGGTTACGCGGGGGGTGAAGCTACGAAGGCTGGGCCGGGGGTGTGCGCGGCGGGGGTCTTGGTGCGGCGGGCCGGGCGGTCGCTGCCGGAGCCGGGGCCGGTGGTTCCGGGGGTCATGTGCTCGCGGAGCCAGGCCGTGGCCTGGGCGGTCCGCAGCGGCCTGCTGACGTACCGGCCCTGGGCGGCGTCGCAGCCCATGGAACGCAGCGTGGCCGCGGCGGCCGCGGACTCGACGCCCTTGGCCACCGAGCGGATGCCAAGGGCGCGGACCAGGTCCACCAGGGAGCGGACGATCACTTCGCCGTCGGCGCTGCCGCGCAGTCGCCCGATGAACGACGGGTCGATCTTCATCTCACACATGGGCAGCTCCCTGAGCCTGACCAGCGAGGAGTAACCCATGCCGAAGTCGTCCAGGCTGACCGGCAGGCCCAGGCCGGCCAGCGCGTCCACGGCGGCGGCCGCGTAGGCGGGCTCGCCGGTCAGCACCCGCTCGCTGATCTGCAGCATGAGCGCGCCGGGCGGCAGGCCGCGGCTGCCGAGGCCGCGGGAGATCGTCGCTGTGAGGCCGGCGTCCAGCAGGTCGCGGGCGGACACGGTCAGCGCCACCTGGACCGGCAGGCCCGCCTGCCACCAGGCCCGTGCCTGGTCGAGCGCGGAGTCCACCACATAGTGGGTGAGATCGCGCATCAGGTCCGAATGCCCTGCGGTCTCGGCGAACTCCTGCGGCGTGATCATCCCGCGCTGTGGGTGCCGCCAGTGGACGACCGCTTCCAGGCCCGCCTGGCGGCCGTCGGCCAGCCAGACCTTGGGCTGGAAGTGCAGTTCGGCCTCGCCGCGGTCCACCGCCCGGCGCAGGTCGCTGAGCAGCGTGAGCCTGGCCGGGGAGTTGCGGTCCCTGGCCGGGTCGTAGGCCTCCACCCCGGTGCGGTTCTCCTTGGCCAGGTACATGGCCACGTCGGCGCGCTGCATGAGCTGTTCCACGTCGGTGGCGTCGGCCGGGAAGGTCGCGATGCCGACGCTCGCCTCGATGTCCAGGATCATGCCGTCCAGCCGGAGCGGCTCGGCCAGCGCCGCCCGCAGCCGGGCGGCGATCTCGCGCGCGGTTCCGGCCGACCTGATGACCGGCAGCAGCACGGCGAACTCGTCTCCGCCGAGCCGGGCCACCAGGTCGCCGGGCCGCACGCTGTGCGCGAGCCGGTGCGCCACGGTCTGCAGGAGCTGGTCGCCCGCCGGATGGCCAAGGGTGTCGTTGACCTCCTTGAACCGGTCCAGGTCGAGCAGGAGGAAGCCGGCCACCCGGCCCGAGCGGGCCGCGTCGGCCAGCGCTTCCTCGCAGCGGCGCAGCAGCAGCTTGCGGTTGGGCAGCCCGGTCAGCTCGTCGTGCATGGCCTGGTGCTCGCGCTGCACCGAGACGGCCGCGTTCAGGTAGACCGCGATCAGCGGCAGCAGGAACAGCAGGACGAGCAGCACGGAGCGGCCCATCACCACGACCACCAGCGGCGCCAGCGACAGCAGGGCGAGGTTGACGAAGGCCTGGTAGGGCAGCTCCTCGCGGGCTATCTCCCGTACCGGAGCCCGGGCGTGCAGCGCGATGGCGACCGCGACCAGGGTGAAGTTCACCGCGAAGTAGGCGGCGGCGGCCAGTGCCACGCCGGCCAGTTGCTGGCCGGAGGGCACCCAGGGGTGGGCGGGTTGCGGGTGGATACCGGTCAGTGCGAGCACGCCCCAGGCGGCGCCCAGGGCCAGCACGTCCTGCCCGGCATTGAACGTGCAGCGGAACAGCGCCTTACCCTCGGCCCGCCCGGCGATCAGCGAGCAGACGGCCTTGAACAGGGCGGCGACCGGCAGGCCCCAGTAGAGCAGCGCGGCGAAACTGAACGTGACCGAGGCGGCGCCCGAGTCATGGCCCGATCTGCCCGGGGTAATGATGGGCCGCAACTCGCCGGCCATGATGAGGCCGGCGATCGTCCAGATCAGCGGGCTGCCGGCCAGGCGATGGGCCTCGCCCAGGCTGAGGCTGGCCAGCGCCGCCAGCAACGCGGCGAGCCCGGCGGCCGAGACGATGGTCAGGTGGATCCACAGCGGCGAGCCTGCCCGCGGTGTGATGTCCCTGGTGTCGTTCGGATCCTTCATCGAAACCCTCGTGCGTCAGCTAGACCCACCCGTCCACGGCCGGATGTACCGTACGTGCGCCGTGCAGATGCACATGCAAGAAGAGTACGGCGAAAATACCACTTCGCGAAACCGGTTGCATACCATCCGTTACCACCCAATGATCCTACCGTTTCTGACCTGGTATTTCAGGACGGGGTGTGTCGGCAGGATTAGCGATGGTAAGCCCGCCTTTGGCCGGAAATCACTCCCTGGAAACAGCGCTCCGTGCCGCGTCGGGACCCTGCTCCAGCAGCACCCCGAACGCCGCCTCGTCCAGCAGCGGCACGCCGAGTTCGACCGCCTTGTCGTACTTCGAGCCGGCGTTCTCGCCGGCCACCACGAAGTCGGTCTTCTTCGAGACCGTGCCGGTGACCTTGCCGCCACGGGAGCGCACCGCCTCGGTCGCCCCGTCCCTGGTGTACCCGGCCAGCGAGCCGGTGATCACGATGGAGAGCCCGGCCAGCGCCGGGGCGCCCTTGCTTCCCCCGGGGCGTTCCTCGGCCAGCCGTACCCCCGCCTCGCGCCACTTGGTCACGATGGCCCAGTGCCAGTCCACGGTGAACCAGTCGGTCACCGCGGCCGCGATCGTCGGCCCGACGCCATCGACCCCGGCCAGGTCCTCCGCCGAGGCCTGGGCGATCGCGTCCAGCGAGCCGAAGTGGGCGGCCAGCGCCCGGGCCGCGGTCGGGCCGACGTGCCGGATCGACAGCGCGACCAGGATCCGCCACAGCGGCCTGGTCCTGGCTTCCTCCAGGTTCACCACCAACTGGGCCGCGTTGACCTTCAGCGTCCCGGCCTTGTTGGTGAAGAACGGCACGGTCAGCAGCTTCTCGGGAGTCAGCAGGAACAGGTCGCCCTCATCGGTCACCAGGCCGGAGTCGAGCAGTGCGCTCACGGACTCGTAGCCGAGCACCTCGATGTCCAGCGCGCCGCGGCCGGCCAGGTGGAACAGCCGCTCGCGAAGCTGGGCCGGGCAGGAGTGGGTGTTCGGGCAGCGCCAGTCCACCTCGCCTTCCTCCCGGGCCAGCGGGGTGTCGCAGGCCGGGCAGCGGGTGGGAAACTCGAAGGCGCGCTCGGTGCCGTCGCGCAGGCCGGCCACCGGGCCGACCACCTCGGGAATCACGTCGCCGGCCTTGCGCAACACGACCATGTCGCCGATGAGCACGCCCTTGCGGGCCACCTCGTCGGCGTTGTGCAGGGTCGCCCGGTCCACCGTGGACCCGGCGACGTGGGCGGGCTGCATCACGGCGTAGGGAGTGACCCGCCCGGTCCGGCCCACGTTCACCCGGATGTCGAGCAGCCGGGTGGTCACTTCCTCCGGCGGGTACTTGTAGGCGATCGCCCAGCGTGGCGCGCGGCTGGTGCTGCCCAGCTCGCGCTGCACCGAGACCCGGTCCAGCTTGACCACGACGCCGTCGATGTCATACGGCGGGTCGTGCCGGTGCTCGGCATAGAAGCCGATGTACTCGCGCACGCCGTCCAGGCCGGGAGTCACCGTGAACAGGGTGCTGACCGGCAGCCCCCACTCGGCCATCCGGGCGTACCAGCCGGACTGGGTGTCCGGGCGGTCCAGGTCGCCCTCGACCGCGCCCACGCCGTGCAGGATCACATCGAGCGCCCGGCTGGCGGTGATCCTGGGATCCTTCTGCCGCAGCGAGCCCGCCGCGGCGCTGCGCGGGTTGGCGAACGGCGGCTTGCCCGCCTCGGTCAGCGTCACGTTCAGTTCCTCGAACCCGGCGACCGGGTAGAACACCTCGCCGCGCACCTCGAGCGTCTGTGGCCAGCCGGTGCCGGACAGCCGGGACGGCACCCGGGCGATCGTGCGGATGTTCGGCGTCACGTCCTCCCCGGTGACGCCGTCGCCACGGGTCGCCCCGCGGACGAGCGCGCCGTTGCGGTAGAGCAGCGCGACGGCCAGGCCATCGATCTTGAGCTCACACAGGTAGGGCCCGGGCGGGCCGGACTCGGCGAGCCGGGTCACCCGTGCCGCCCAGTTGTCGAACTCCGCCGCGGAGAACACGTTGTCCAGGCTGAGCAGCCGCTGCAGATGACTGACCGGGGTGAACAGCGTGGAGATGGCGCCGCCCACCCGCAGGCTGGCCGAGTCCGGGGTACGCAGTTCGGGATACTGATCCTCTATCCCGTTCAGCTCGCGCATCATCGCGTCGTACTCGGCGTCGGAGATCAGCGGCGAGTCGAGCACGTGGTAGCGGTGCTGGTGCTCGATCAGCTCCACGTTGAGCGCTGCGTGGCGGTGCCTGACCTCGGTCGGCACCCCGGTCAGCTCGGCGGATTCGGGCAGCTCGGTCACGGGCTCTCCTCTTCGATCAGCTCCGGCAGGATCCTGGCCGCCTCGCGGCAGGCGGCCAGCACGGCGGTGGCTCGCTCGGGGGAGGCCCCGGCCAGCCCGCAAGCGGGTGTGATCACCACCTGCCCGGTGCACCGTGCCAGCGAAAGGCCGATGCGGCGCCACACGCCGGTGATCAGCCGGGCCAGCTCGCGGGGCTCCGGCCGCCCGGCATCCACGCCCTGGATCCCCCCGGCCAGAACCCCGGCACCCGCCTCCACCGCCTCGGCGAAAGGATCTTCGTCCTCCGGCCGTAGCAGGCTGAGGTCGAGGGAGATGCCGCGCGCACCGGATTGCAGGATGATTTTGTACGGTGCACTCACCGCACAGCAATGCACAATGCTGTAGGCGCTAGCGGCCTGAACGATCGCGCGCAGCCCGTCGGCGGCCGGGCCGGCCTCGACCGGGGCGAGCCTGCGCAGCCCGCTGGCCGACGGCACCGCCCCAGCCAGCACGGCGGGCAAACTCGGCTCGTCGAGCTGCAGCAGCACGGTTGCGCCTGGCACGCGCCGGCCGACCTCCCTGACATGTGCGGCGATGCCCTCGGCCAGCGACTGGGTAAGGTCGGCGACGGCGCCATGGTCGGTGAGCGCGGGTTCCTGGCTGGCAGGCAGCTCGAGCGAGGCGGCCAGCGTCCAGGGCCCGGCGGCCTGCACCTTGAGCGGCCCCGCGTACCCCTGCGCGACCTCTTCCAGCGTGTCCAGGTCATGGTCCAGCAGGTCGTGAGCCCGGCGCAGATCCCGCCCCGGCCGCGCCGCGAGCCGCCAGCCGCCCGGGGTGATCTCGGCCGGCAGGTCGGTGAGCAGGCCGGCCGTGCGCCCGATCAGATCGGCACCCGGCCCGCGGCCGGGCAGCTCGGGCAGGTACGGCAGCTCGGGCAGCTCGTCGAACACGGTGCGCGCCGCCTGCAGCGGATCGCTGCCCGGCATCGAGCCCACCCCGGTCGCGCTGCCCGCCGCCCAGGGGAACTCCGCAGTCTCGCTGGTCACAGAGCCGACTCTAACCGCCGGCCGATCAAGGATGGCGCATCCCACGGCCGTATGCGCCCGCGCGCCAGGCCACCACCCGGCTGAGCCCGATATTCGTTACCCGATCGCTGGCCTTGCGCCGCACACCGCCATGGCAGGGCGTGCCCTGTTCTGCCCACGGCCCGGCAGGCGTAATGACCTGTGTGCGACGGATTGTTCCGCGCCGAGGGCGTCCAGTTCGGCGGCGACGCCCACCGCCTCGGGGGCGCCGATCCGCCGGAAGATCTGGTGTGCCTGCCGCAGGCTGGCCTTCGCGCCGGCCCAGCGGCCGGTGGCCAGGGCGCAGCGGCCCAGCCCGGCCAGCGCGTGCGCCTCGTCCCAGGAACTGGCGATCTCGCGGGCCAGTTCCAGGGCCTCCTGGTGGTGCGTCTCGGCCAGGTCCAGGTTCCCGCGGATGCGGTACAAGGTGCCCACCTCGTTGAGCGCTACTGCCTCACCACCGCGCTCACCGAGGGCGCGGTATGTCCGCAGTGCCTCTTCCAGCGCGTGGCCCGCACCGGGATAGTCCCCGGTCTCCCGCCGCATCGCCCCCAGCCCGAGCAGGGAACTAGCCTGGCCGAGGCGATTGCCGAGGGCACGGTAGATGCCCAAGGCAGCCTCGAGGATCTGAGCGGTGCCCGGATAGTCCCCGCTCTTGCGCCGCACGGCCCCCAGGCTGTTGAGGGTATTGGCCTCGCCGAGGCGATAGCCGAGATCGCGGAACAGGCTCAGTGCCGTCTCCAGGATCTGGGCCGCGCCTGGATAGTCCCCGGTCTCCCGCCGCACTGCCCCCAGCCCGAGCAGGCAGTTCGCTTGGCCGAGGCGATTGCCGAGGTCACGGTAGATGCCCAAGGCCCCTTCCAGGGCTTGAGCCGCGCCGGGGTAGTCCCCGGTCAGATACCGGACGATGCCCAGATCTTGAAGTGAGTTGGCCTGGCCAAGCGCGTCACCGAGGGCGCGGTAGATGCCCAGCGCCGTCTCCAGAGCCCGCACGGCCTGGGTGTAGTCCCCGGTCATACGGCGTGCCGACCCCAGGTTGAACAGTGCGTTCCCCTGCCCGAGCCGGGAGCCGAGATCACGATACAAAGTCAGCGCCGCCTCATGGGCCTGCACGGCGCCCGGCTGGTCTCCGGTCATCCACCGCATGATCCCTAGCTTGCCGAGGGCGTTGGCCTGTCCCAGCCGGTCGCCGGACTGCTGAGCAGCCTGCACGGCGATGGCATGCCGGGCGGCGGCGGCGGCCCAAGGACCGTCGTACTCCAGCAAACCGGCCACGGCGGCGGTGAGGGCGACCACCCGGTCAGGCTGCCCCGTTTCTGTGACCTGGTCGAGGCAGGCCAGCAGGTTCGCGCGTTCGGCCCGGGACCAGGCCAGGGCCCCGGCGCTGTCGCGCAGGCCGGGTGTGGCCGATGGCGGTGCCGTCCCGGCCGGTGCCGCGGTGGGCTGGGTTTGGCGGGCCAGCCGGGCTTCGGCCAGCGCGGCGGTGTGGGTGTAGTAGCCAAGCAGCCGGCCCAGTGCCTGATCCCGGTCACCGGCCGGGTCCTCCTGCGTGGCGAGGGTGTGCGCGTGCTCGCGGAGCAGGTCGTGGAGCCGGTACCGGCCGGCAACGGGCTCGGTGAGCAGATAGTGGTCGTACAGCGCCGCCAGCTGGCGGCGGGCGATGTCAAGGGAACAGTCATCCAGCGCGGCGGCCGCGTAGGCGTCGATGTCGCTGCCCGGATGCAGGCCGAGGCGGCGGAACAGCCGCCGCTGGCCGGCAGTGAGGTCGGCATAGGACAGGTCGAAGGCGGCCGCCACCGACACGTTCTCCGCGGTCATCAGTTCCAGCCGGCCGTGTGATGCCGCCAGGCCGGCCGCCAGCCCGGCGGGGGTCCAGGCCGGGTGATGATGCAACTGGCGGGCCAGCATCCCGATCGCCAGCGGCAGGTACCCGCACAGCGCACATATGTCCGCGACCGCGGCATCCCCCGGCCGCACGTCCGGCCGGCCAGCCAGCCGCACCAGCAGGACAGCCGCATCCCCCGGTGGCAGGACGTCGAGGCTGACCACCTGTGCGTCCGCCAGCGCGGTCAGGTGCCGCCGGCTGGTTACCAGCACCAGGTTGCCGCCGGTCCCGGGCAGCAGCGGCTCAACCTGCTCGCTGCTGGCCGCGTCGTCGAGTACCAGCAGGACCCGCTTATCCGCCAGGTAGCCGCGCCACAGCCCGGCTCGCTCCGCGAGGCCCGGCGGGATCTGGGCCGGGGAGAGCCCGGCCGTCCGCAGCAGGCCGGCCAGGGCATCGGCCGGATCGGCCGGACGCTGACCCGGCGTGTGCCCGTGCAGCGACACCAGCAATTGCCCGTCAGGAAAGCGCGGCGCCAGCCGGTGCGCCACATGCACCGCGAATGCGGTCTTGCCCACCCCGGCCATCCCGCCGATCGCCTCGATCCGCAGCACCGGGCCCGCCGCGGCACCGGCCAGCCGGGCCAGCTCAGCCTGCCGGCCGGTGAAGCTGGGAGTATCGCGCGGCAGTGTCCGGGTAGCCGCCGGTGCCCCGTCTGCCACAGGCCTGCCCGGCCGGCCCGGCGTGAGGGACGGATCTCCGGTGAGGATCCGCTGGTGCAGCTCCCGCAGCTCCGCACCGGGCTCGGTGCCCACCTCCTCGACCAGCGTCTGGCGGGCCTGCTGGTAGGCGGCCAGCGCCTCAGCCTGGCGGCCGTCCTGGTACAGGGCCAGCATCAGCAGGGCATGCAGGTGCTCCCGCAGCGGGTTCCCGGCTACCAGGCGCCGCAGCTCGCCTATTGCCTCGGTGGGCCTGCCCAGGCGTAGCTCCGCCCCGACGGCCACCTCCAGGGCCCGCAGCCGCATCTCCGCCAGCCGCGGGGCTTCGCGCGCCGCCAGCACCGGCGATCCCGTGTCGGCCAGCGGCTCCCCCCGCCACAGCGCCACCGCGGCGCGGGCTTGCTCAGCGGCGCTCTCCCAGTCGCCGTTGCCCGCCGCCTCCCGGGCCGCGCCCAGCAACTCCCCGAACCGGGTCACATCCAGCCCGCCAGGCTCGACCCTGATCAGGTATCCCTGCGGCCGCGTGGCGATCCGGTCGTGCCCGGCATCCCCCAGCGCCTTCCGCAGCCGCTTCACGTAGTTGTGCAGGCTCGCCCGCGCCGACGCCGGCGGCCGGCAGTCCCACAGCATCTCGATCAGTTCATTCGCTGGCACCACTGAGCCCGCGTTCAGCAGCAGCGCCGCCAGCAGGGCGCGCTGCCGGCCCGCCGCGAGCGGCACCGCCACGCCATCACGGCGTACCTCCAGCGGGCCCAGCAGGCTGAACTCCACCTCTGCGGCCATAGGCAACCCCCGTCGGTTGCCCTTACATTACCGGCCGCCCAGACACATCACCCGGAACCCCAGACGGGAGGGTTATCCGGTTTCGCCCGGATGGGAGCCGCAGGCGCGGCCAGGCGCCCGTGGGGTCTGCCTGGCCGCGCCTTGCGGCTCTCGGTCAGCTTCCGGTGTGTCCCCAGTACTGGTTGTTGCACTGGCCCTGGAACTCGAATATCACGATGGGCGCGCTCGTCGCCGTGCTGCCGTTGGCCACGCCTATGACCTTGCCTGTGGCCTTGTCATTGAAGATCGGGGCAAAGTATGGGTAGTCGCACTGCGGGCTGACGTTGGGTTCGACGCGCCATAGCTGATCATTGTGACCACCCAGGCACGCCGTGGCGACCACATCCGCGCCGTCATGAGTTTCGCCGGCACTGACCCCCAGGCATTGACCGTATCCGTTGTAGATCCGGTAAAACCCATCGGCGAATGCATCGCCTTCCGTCCATTCCTGATCCGGGTGATTTACGCAGCCCGCCTGGACCGCATCCCCGTCGACCGCCCCGTGGCTGACTCCCAGGCAAAGACCGGAGGAGTAGTTCACAAGATGACCGAGGAACACCGTATGAGGTCTGATGCCCGGCCACGGCTGATTCCCGGTGTGTACCGGCGGGCCGGCGTGGTGGCTCCCGGCCACGGTGCCCGCCGACGCGCTGGCCGGGCCTGCGGCGGCCCCGAGCGCGCTGAGCGTGAGGGCCGCTATGGAAGCGCCGCTTATCAGTAGCTTTCGTGACAGCATTCGCTATGCCTTCCTTCGTGCGTGTTGAAGCCGGCGTTGATGACCGTCTCAGCCTGTCCGGCAGCGGTAGCACGCCTCTAACATCCGGCTAGCACGCCTCGTCACGGGCCGGCGCTGGGGGATCTGAGCTAGTGGGAAGACGTTGCTGCGATGGTGGCCGAGCCCAGGACCAGGTCGCCGTCGTACAGGACGGCGGCCTGGCCCCTGGCCACGCCGCGGGCGGGGGTGTGCAGGGTGATCGTGAGCTGGTCGCCGATGAGGACGGCGGTGGCCGGGTGGACTCCGCCGTGGGCGCGGAGCTGGACCGTGCAGTCCAGCGGCCTGGTGGGGGGCGGGCAGCCGGTCCAGACCGGGCCGGCCGCGGTGATCTCGTGGACGTCGAGTGCCTCGCGGGGGCCGACGGTGACCGTGCCGGTGACGGGCTGGATGTCCAGGACGTAGCGGGGCTTGCCGTCGGCGGCGGGGTGGCCGATCCGCAGGCCCTTGCGCTGGCCGATGGTGAAGCCGTAGGCGCCGTCGTGCTCACCGAGACGGTTTCCGTCGGTGTCCACGATCGGGCCGGGGGCGCTGCCGAGGCGGGTGGCCAGGAACTTCCTGGTGTCACCGTCGGCGATGAAGCAGACGTCGTGGCTGTCCGGCTTGGTGGCGACGGCCAGGCCGCGGTCGGCGGCCTCCTTGCGCACCTGCTCCTTGGTGGACTCGCCCAGGGGGAACATGGCCCGGCCGAGCTGACCGGCGGTCAGCACGGCGAGCACGTAGGACTGATCCTTGCCGTGATCCACGCTGCGGCGCAGTTCGCCGCCGGCCAGCCGGGCGTGGTGGCCGGTGCAGACGACGTCGAAGCCGAGCGCCAGGGCGCGGTCCAGGACGGCGGTGAACTTGATTTTCTCGTTGCAGCGCAGGCACGGGTTGGGGGTGCGGCCGGCCGCGTACTCGGCGACGAAGTCCTCGACCACATCGTGGTGGAACCGGCCGGCCATGTCCCAGACATAGAACGGGATGCCGATGACGTCGGCGGCGCGGCGGGCGTCGCGGGCGTCCTCCAGCGTGCAGCAGCCGCGGGCGCCGGTGCGGTAGGAGCTGGGGTTCGGCGACAGCGCGAGGTGGACGCCGGTCACCTGGTGGCCTGCGTCCACTGCCCTGGCCGCGGCGACGGCCGAATCGACGCCGCCGGACATGGCGGCAAGCACGCGAAGCTGAGTCATCGCCTATCGAGGGTACCGGGCATGCGGCCAACCTTAGTCCGCGCTCCGGCTGGCCGCGGTGAGCGACGGGCTTGGCGGCACCGTAATGAGAGAATATGGAGTTTCAGGCGGCGAGGAAGCCCCCGCGCTGCCAGATGCCGCGGGCGCGGCCGTCCAGGAAGCCGGTCTCTTCGAAGATGGCCATGGACTTGCGGGAGGCCCACTGCTTGGTGGCGATGCGGTGCGGGCTGTGGTCAGCCGTCTGCCTGGCCAGCTTGGGATCGAGGCCGACCGCTTCGTAGGCGGACGGGTGGACCAGGTTGCGGTTGATCACACCGGACATGAACCAGGCCAGCCGGGCCGCGGCGAACTTGCGGTGGGCGGCCGAGCTCTTGGCGACCTGGCGCTTGAGCTCTTCGCGGGCGAACTTGATGTGCCTGGCCTCTTCGATCACGTGAATCCGGCTCACCTGGCGGACCAGCGGCTGGACCCGCTCGTCCGGGAAGGCGACGCGCTGCATCGCGTCGGTGAATTCCTCGATCACCAGGGTGGCGGCGAACATCAGCATCGGGTCGTGGAACGACCCGAGCGTCTTGATCGCGTGGTACTCGAACGGGCCGGGCCGGTGCGTGGTCAGGCCGAAGGTCCGCACCATCCGGCCGAACATGATCGAGTGCCGGCACTCGTCGGCGGTCTCGGTCAGCGCGTAGGCGAAGTGGTTTGAGTCGTAGCGGGACCGGTAGGCGTGCTGGATCAGGATCTGCATGAGCGCCAGCTCGGACCAGATGCCGAACGAGGCCAGGCTGGCGACCTCGTGCTTGGTCAGCTCGATCTGCTGGTCCAGGGTGAGGCCGTCCCACAGCGGCGTCTCGTAGAGCGAGCCGCACTCGGGCGGGCCGTAGAACAGTCCGGGGACCGGTGGCGCGTCCCAGTCCACGTCCACGTCGGGGTTGAACGAGTGCTTGCGGGATGTCCTGATCAGCCGTTCGGCGATCACCTCGCGGTCGGTGAGGGCGAGCGTGTGGTTGCCGTCGCGACAGGTGATGACGGCGGTCCCGGCGTCGAGAGTTGCGGTCATGATGTCGCTCCTTGTGGTTCAAGCATGAAGTCAGCCCGCCTGACCCGGCGCATGCGCAGCCAGAAGCTGACGGTCGAGGCCGGCCAGAGTGACCGGTTGACTCCCTCGGAGTCGAGGTACCAGCTCATGCAGCCGCCGCGCAGCCAGACGCTGCCGCGGGACTTGTCCCGCACCCAGTCGTTGAAGCGGTCCTGAACGTCCGGCCTGACCTCGATGGCGGCGGCGCCCGAGCGGGCCACCAGGCGCAGGCAGCCCACGATGTAGCGGACCTGCGCCTCGATCATGAAGACCATCGAGTTGTGGCCGAGGCCGGTGTTGGGGCCGACCAGGAAGAACAGGTTGGGGAAACCGGTCACGGTGGTGCCCAGGTGGGCGGTGATCCCGTCCCGCCAGGCGTCCTGGATCTTCAGGCCGTTGCGGCCGACGATGTGGGCCTTGGCCATGGCTTCGGTCACGTGGAACCCGGTGCCGAAGATGATCGTGTCCACCTCGATCTCGCGGCCGTCGCCGGTGACGATCGAACGTTCGCGGATCTCGGCGATGCCAGCGGTCTCCAGCGCCACATTGGGCCGGTTGAAGGTTGGGTAGTAGTCACTGGAGACCAGCGTGCGCTTGCAGCCGAGGGTGTAGCCGGGGGTCAGCTTGCGCCGCAGCTCGGGATCGCCGACCTGGTGGGCGATGTGCGCCCGGCCCAGCCGCTCGGCCGCCTTGATCAGGTTGGGGTGCTCGAAGCCGAGCACGAAGCTCTCCTGCAGCCAGTAGATCAGGTTCCGGTGGGCGAGCCTGGCCAGCGGGATCTTCGCGTAGCGGCGCTTGCGCCGCTCGGTGATGGCGCGGTCGGGCCTGGGGAGGATCCATGGCGCGGTGCGCTGGAAGACGGTCAGGTGAGCCACCTTCGGCGCGATCCGCGGCACGAACTGGATCGCCGAGGCGCCGGTGCCGATCACCGCGACCCGCTTGCCGGTGAGGTCGTGGTCGTGATCCCACTGGGCCGAGTGGAAGGCAGTGCCCTCGAACCGCTCCAGCCCGGGCAGCTCGGGAATGCTCGGCTGGTGCAGCGGCCCCTGGCCAAGGACCAGGGCATGGCCGCGCACCAGGCCCCCGTCGGCGCTGCTGACCTGCCAGGTCGCGGTGGCGTCGTCGTACTCGGCACCGGTCACCTCGGTGTTGAACCTGATGTGCGGCGCGAGCCCGTACTTGTTCACGCAGTGCTCGATATAGCCGAGGATCTCCGGCTGCGGGGCGAACTCACGGCTCCAGTCGGCCTTGGGCTCGAACGAGAACGAGTACAGGTGAGATCTGATGTCGCAGGCGCAGCCCGGATAGGTGTTCTCCCGCCAGGTCCCGCCGACCCGGTCCGCCTTCTCCAGGATGACGAAGTTGCGCATCCCGGCCTTCTTCAGGGCGATGGCCATGCCGATGCCGGAGAAGCCGGTACCCACGATCACGACCGCGTAGGCCGGGCTGGCTCCCATGACCGTGCTCCTCGATGCCGGCAGCAGTAGCATTGAAACTTAAGATACATTCTCTGTGTATTTGTATCAAGGCGTAAGGTCGGGATTGCTGGAGATCCCATGCCCCGTGCGGGCTTGCGGGCGGGTACGGTCCGTTCTGGGTGTGTAACGCGCCCGGTTCGGGCGGAAGGCTGACGATGGCGATCGATCTGGTGCGGATGGCGCTGGCGCGCGACCGGGCCGAGGATGCGGACTCGGTGACCGAGCGCATCCTGAACGCGGCGCTGGGGCAGTTCGAGGACTTCGGGCTGCGCCGGTCCACGATGGAGGACATCGCCCGGCGCTGCGGGCTGTCCAGGATCACGATCTACCGCCGGTTCCCCAAGAAGGAGAACCTGGTCGAGGCCGTGGTGCTGCGCGAGCTGCACTCTTTCCTCGGCAACCTGGCCACGGTGGGCGGTGACGACATCTCCCCGGCGGACCGGATCATCGAGCGGGTCGCCTTCGCGCTGCACTACCTGCGCGGGCACTCGCTGCTGCGGCGGCTGCTGCGCACCGAGCCAGAATCGATCCTTCCTTCTCTGACGGTGAATGGCGGACCCGTGGTCGACATGGCCAGGGAGCACAGTGCCGAGTTCATCCGGCGCGACCTGTTCGGCTCCGCCACGCCGCCGCCCGAGGTGGAACGGCGCATCCAGACCGTGGCCGAACTGGGCGTGCGGATCGTGCTGTCGTTCATCCTCACGCCGTCCAGCGCCATCGCGATGAACACACTGGACGAGGCGCGGGCGTTCGCCCGGGAGCTGATCGCGCCGGTGCAGGCCAGCGTGCTGAGTGAGATGGCCCAGGAGCCGCAACAAAACTAAGCCGCCGGGGACACTGTTCAGCCGGTCCCGGACGGCACCAAGATCATCCCGCAGAGATCGTAGTGAGGTGACATGGACGGGGACATCCGGGCCAGCATCGCGGCCGCGCTGGACAGCAGGCGCGCCCAGCGGGAGCCCATCGGCAGGCTGGCCAGCGCGTGGTTAGCGCTGACCGACAGCGTCGAAACGCTCGTCTCGACGCTCGGCGAGACCGGCAGGCAGTTCGCGGGGCTGCGCCAGCCGACCCCCGAGCAGGCCATGGTGGCCAGGGAGATCGAGGCCGAGCCGGGCACGGGTGAGATCCAGGAGCTGCGGCAGGCGATCGCCGCGCTGACCCCGGACATCACGGCGGTCAAGAGCCGGATCGACCGGGACACGGTGAACATCGGCGTCGTCGGCCGGGCCAAGGCCGGGAAGAGCACGCTGCTCCGCACGATCACCAACCTCGGTGAGGAGGCCATCCCCTCGACCGAGCTGAACCCGACGACGGCCGCGCGGAGCCGGATCCTGCACAGCCCGGGCCGGGCCGACGCGGACATCGCGCTGCTCACCTGGGACGAGTTCCGCGACGAGTACCTGGCACCGCTGCACAGGGACGCCGGGTGCGAGGGCCCGGTGCCGCAGACGCCCGAGGCGTTCGCCGGGCACCGCTACGAAGACCTGCCGAAACCCTCGCACGGCGAGAGCCGTGACGAGGGCTTGATGAGCAAGCAGAAGTTCCTGGAGCGCCTGCACATCGCCCAGGACTCCTTCGCCAGCTACCGCCCGCTGCTGACCGGCAAGGAACGCAGGCTCAGTGTGGACGAGATGACCGCGCTGCGCCCCTATGTCGCCTATCCGCTGGACCCGGCGGACCAGCGGCGGCCCTACCACGCGGTGCGGGACATCCGGATCTGCTGCGAGTTTCCCGAGGTCGACGTCGAGAATTTGATGCTCGTCGACCTGCCGGGCGCCGGCGAGGCCGGGCTGGACATCGACCGCCAGTTCCTCCAGGACCTGAAGAACGAGGTCGACGTCCTGCTGCAGGTCAAACGGCCTGGCCCGAACGACGCCTACTTCGGCGACGCGGACTGGGAGGTGCTGGACACGGCCGACGAGGCGCGGATGGGGGTGGACCGGCACGATTTCGTGGGTGTCGTGGTCAACACCGACCCGGCCCACCTCGACCCCGCCTACGTGAGCAATGCCATCGAGCAGACCCAGAAGATCACCGAACGGAACGACCTTCGCCTGCTGGTCGGCGACGTCGCCAGCGGCGCCGACGTCCGGGAGCGGATCCTCGGCCCGGTGCTGCGCGGCCTGGCTGACCGGCTGGCCGCCATGGACCAGGCGGCGGCCAGCGCCGTGCTGACCCGGGCCGCCGATGTGGCCAACCGGGCCATCGAGATGTCCGGCCGGCTGGCCCGGCAGGCCAACCGGTGGGGAGCGCACGTCCCCGGCGAGGACCAGGCGCTGGGGGCGCGGGCCAAGGAACTGCGCAACGAGGTCGCCAGGGCGCTGGACGGCCTGCGCAAGGAGTACGACCAGCGGGTGCAGGCCGGCGAGGTGGTCCAGGAACTCGACGAGGGCATCACCAGGGCCAAGCATGAGGTGATCGCCTGGGCCGACGCCGGGTTCGGCCACGGCGACCTGCGCCAGTGGCTGGCCGTCATCGAGCCGTCGATGGTGGCCGACCCCGGCGAGACGCGCGACGACCAGTGCACCCTGGCCCGGCAGAAGATCCGGGAGGAATTCAGCCGGGTCGACGGCTCCATCGCCACGGCGGTCAGCAGGCTGCACCACGCGGTGGCGGCGCTGCTGCGCGATCACCTGGGTACATCCCTGGTGCCCAATGAAGAACAGCCGCTGAACGCGCTGCTGCAGCGGGCCCGGCAGCAGCGGCTGGAGACGCTGCGGTCGTCCCTGGAGGAACTCATCCAGTTCCGCACGTACGGCAACATCTTCCTGCGGGTCGGCCGGCCCATCCTCGGCCAGATCTACGCGGTCAGGACGCGGGTTCCGGCCGAGGGCGACGGCTCGGGTGCGGCGCCGCCCGGGGCCGGGGCCCCGGGCCGGCGGCCGGGCCGGGGCGGGCTGTGGAAAGACAGCGTGAAGACGATCGGGCGGGCGACCGGGGCCGGGCCGGTGGTGGACGCGGCGACCGAGGTGGTGTCGACGGTGGCTCCCATGATCGTCGAGCTGATCGGGCGGACGCAGCTCACCGACGACTCGGCCACCGGCCTGCACGAGACGCTGACCGAGGCGGTCAAGGACGCGGTGGAGGAAATCGAGGAACAGATGCGGCAGGAGGCTCGTGGCCTGACCGAGGTGCTGGCCTCGCTGACCGACCAGTTCTTCGACCGGTTCGCGCACACCCCCGGCATCGAGGAGGAGTTCGAGCGGCTGTGCGCGCCGGTCCGGCGCGAGCTGTGGCGGGACGTCTTCGACGGCCGGAGCGCCGAGCTGGCGGCGGCGCTGGACCAGGTGTCGTCGGTGGCGGCGCAGACCGACACGGCGGGCCGTCAGATCCGGGCGATCGCGGCCAACCTCGGGATCAGATGAGCTAGCGGGCGGCGCGGCGGGCGCGCTCGACGGCCTCGCCGATGACCGCTCCGACGGCGTCCACATCCGCCTTGGTGGAGCTGTGGCCGAGCGAGAACCGGAGCGAACCACGGGCCCGTGCCTCGCCGGCGCCCATGGCGAGCAGCACGTGGCTGGGCTGCGCCACGCCCGCCGTGCACGCCGAACCGGTCGAGCAGGCGACACCCTTGGCATCCAGCAGCATCAGCAGCGCGTCGCCCTCGCAGCCGGGAAAGGAGAAGTGCACGTTGCCGGGCAGCCGCTGCGGCCCCGGCGGGGGGCCGTTGAGCACCGCGTCCGGCACGGCGGCGCGGATCTGGCCGATCAGCTCGGCGGCCAGGGCGGCGAGCCGCCTGGCCTCGTCCGGCATCCGCCTGACCGACAGCCGCACGGCGGTGGCGAACGCGCTGATGGCCGGGACGTCCAGCGTGCCGGACCGGATGTCGCGCTCCTGCCCGCCACCGTGCAGCACGGGCACCGGTTCGGCGTGCCGGGCAAGCAGCAGCGCGCCGGCCCCGACCGGGCCGCCGAGCTTGTGCCCGGTGATGCTCAGCGCGTCCGCGCCCGAGGCGGCGAAGTCCACCGGTAGCTGGGCGGCGGCCTGCACGGCGTCGCTGTGGAACGGGATGCCGTACTCGTGAGCCACGGCGGCCAGCTCCTTGACCGGCTGCACGGTGCCGACCTCGTTGTTCGCCCACATGACGCTGACCAGGGCCACACCGCGCGGGTCCGTCTCGATGGCGGCGCGCAGCGCCTCCGGGGTGAGCCGCCCGCAGCCGTCCACCGGCAGCCAGCCCGCCTCGGCCGCCGCCTCGTGGGTGGCCAGCCACTGCACGCTGTCCAGCACCGCGTGGTGCTCGATGGCGGTGGCCAGCACCCGGTGGCGCCGGGGGTCCTCGCCGCGCCGGGCCCAGTACAGGCCCTTCACGGCCAGGTTGTCGGCCTCGGTGCCGCCGCTGGTGAAGATGACCTCGCTCGGCCTGGCACCGTAGGCCTCGGCGATCTGCTCGCGCGACTCCTCGACCACCCGGCGGGCACGGCGGCCCGCGTTGTGCAGTGAGCTCGGGTTGCCGAGCCTGGCCAGCTCTTCGGTCATCGCGCCGAGCGCCTCGGGGATCAGCGGCGTGGTGGCCGCGTGATCGAGGTAGACGATGGCCGGTTCCGCCGACGCTGCCGCGCCTTCTGCGGCGCCGTCGAGATACCCCATGACGCGCTCAGCCTACCGGGCGTAGGCGCTGACGCCCGTGCGGGTTCGTCAAGACCGGCCAGCGCGGGCAGGTGTTTTTTAGCCTGCCCGCATGCCGCTGCCCCTGGCAGCGGCGGCAACCGGGGCGGGCTTCTTGAAGAACCTGAACTTTTGGGCAAACACCGGGTCACACGTGCAGGTACTTGCCAATCTCGTCGATGAGCTGAGGCACCACATTGAACAGGTCGCCGACCACGCCGAAATCCGCCAGCTCGAAGATGGGCGCCTCGGGATCCTTGTTGATCACCATGATCGTCTTGGCGGTCTGCATGCCGGCCCGGTGCTGGATGGCGCCGGAGATGCCGACCGCCAGGTAGAGCTGGGGGGCGACGGTCTTCCCGGTCTGGCCGACCTGGAACTGATGCGGATACCAGCCGGCGTCGGTCGCGGCCCGGGAGGCCCCGACCGCCGCACCCAGCGAGTCGGCGAGCTTCTCGATCAGGGCGAACTGCTCCGCACTGCCGACACCGCGGCCGCCGGACACCACGATGGAAGCCTCGGTGAGCTCGGGCCGCCCGCCGCGCTCGGCCACCACGCTCTCGGTGATCCTGGCGCCCTTGGCGGCGTCGCTGACCTGGACGTCCAGCGGCACCAGCTCGGCGGCGCCGGGCTCGGCCTGCGGCGTCACAGAGTTGGGCCGCACGGCGATGATCGGGGTGCCGGTCTTGACCCGGGACTGCACGACGATGGACCCGCCGAAGATGGACTGCTCGGCGACCAGGCTCTCGTCCAGGCCGACCGCGTCGGTGATCACACCGGACCCGGTCTTGATGGCGAGCCGGCCGGCCACCTCCTTGCCCTCCGGGGTGCTCGCGACGAGCACCGCCGCCGGGGACTTGCCCGCGACCAGAGCCGCCAGCGCCTCGGCCTTCGGCCCGGCCACGTACTCGCTGAACTCAGGGCTGGCCGCGACGTAGACCGTCGCCGCGCCGAACTCGCCCAGCCTGTCCTTGGCGGCCTCGGCGCCGGGGCCGGCCCAGACCACGGCGGGCTCGCCGAAGCGGCGGGCCAGCGTCAGCAGCTCGAAGGTGACCTTCTTGACCTCGCCGTCGGTGTGCTCGGCGAGCACCAGCACCTCAGACATATCTGTGTAAGCCCCTTCCTGGATGCCGGCTCAGATGAACTTCTGGGCGGCGAGGAACTCGGCCGCCTTGACGCCGCCGTCGCCCTCGTCCTTGACGATCGTGCCGGCCTGCCGGGGCGGCCGCTGGGCGAAGCTGACCACCTCGGTGGCCGCCGAGGCCAGGCCCACCATGGCGGGGTCGATGCCCGCGTCGGCCAGGCTCAGCGTCTCGACCGGCTTCTTCTTGGCCGCCATGATCCCTTTGAAGGAGGGATAGCGCGGTTCGTTGATCTTCTCGACCACGCTCAGCACGGCGGGCAGCCTGGCCTCGACCTTGTCGTGGCCGTAGTCGGTCTGGCGCTCGATCCGGATCGCCTGCCCGTCGACCTCCACCTTGCTGGCCAGCGACATCTGCGGGACACCCAGCCGCTCGGCCAGCATCGCCGCGAGCAGCCCGGTCCTGGCGTCGGTGGATTCCGAACCGAGGATGACAAGATCGAACCCGATCCGGCCGAGTACCTGGGCGAGGGCGTAGGAGGTCTGCAACGAGTCGGACCCGGCCAGGCCGTCGTCCAGCAGGTGGACGGCCTTGTCGCAGCCCATCGAGAGGGCCTTGCGGATCGACTCGGCCGCCTTCTGCGGGCCCATGGTGAGGATCGTCACCTCGCCGCCATGCGCCTCGGCCAGGCGGAGCCCTTCCTCGATCGCGTACTCATCGAGTTCGTTGATGACCCCGTCCACCGACTCCCGGTCGAGGGTGGAATCCTCGGGCCTGAGCTTGCGCTCTGCCCAGGTATCGGGAACCTGCTTGACGCACACGACGATGTTCATGGCCGGTGACCGACCTCCCTGATTCCGCTCTTGTCTTGTGTCATGTTACCGGCGAGTAGCAAGCTCGGCCAACTGGGCCTCGGCTGCCTCCACCACGTTCGTGAGCAGCATGGCCCTGGTCATCGGCCCGACGCCGCCGGGCATCGGCGCCAGCCACCCGGCCACCTCGGCCACCTCCGGGTCAACGTCGCCGGCCAGCCCCGCCTCGGTCCTGGTGATACCGACGTCCAGCACGACGGCGCCCGGCCTGACCATGTCGGCGGTCAGCAGCCCCGGCCGCCCGGCCGCGACGACGATGATGCCGGCCTCCCTGGTGTGGGCGGCCAGATCCTTGGTCCCGGTGTGGCACAGTGTCACGGTCGCGTTCTCGCTGCGCCTGGTCAGCAGCAGGCCGAGCGAGCGGCCCACGGTGATGCCACGGCCGATCACGGTAACGTCGGCACCGGCGATCGGCACCTCGTACCTTCGCAGCAGCGCCACGATCCCCTTGGGTGTGCACGGCAGCGGCCCGTCCTCGCCGAGCACCAGCCTGCCAAGGTTCACCGGATGCAGCCCGTCGGCATCCTTGGCCGGGTCCATCCGGTGCAGCACCCGCTGCGGGTCCAGGCCGGCCGGAAGGGGCAGCTGAACGATGTAGCCGGTGCAGGCCGGGTCGTTGTTCAGCTCGTCCACCACGGCCTCGACCTGGGCCTGGGTGGCATCGGCGGGCAGCTCCCTGCTGATGCTCGTGATCCCCACCTGAGCGCTGTCCCGGTGCTTGCCCCTCACGTAGGAGCGGCTGCCTGGGTCGTCACCAACCAGCACCGTGCCAAGCCCGGGCACGACACCACGAGCCGCCAGCCTGGCGACCCGCCCGGTGAGATCGGCACGAATACCGGCGGCGACGGCCTTGCCGTCCAGGATGCGAGCAGTCATAACGCCCCTCATTCTGCCCGACCACCAGCACTGTGATCGGAACACCCCGGCCATCCCGGTGCGGAATGCAACCTCACACGCGGCGGGTCTGGCACGTTTACCTGGTGTGGAGCTAGAGCCGTTCGAGAAGGCCGTGGAGCGGTACGGGCCGGTGGTGCTGCGGGTCTGCCGGGCCGTGCTGGGGCTGGCGGCTGCGGAGGATGCCTGGTCGGAGACGTTCCTGGCGGCGCTGCAGGCGTATCCCGGGCTGCGGCCCGGCAGCAACGTCGAGGCCTGGCTGGTGACGATCGCGCACCGGAAGGCCATCGATCAGGTGCGGGCCCGGGCCCGGCAGCCGATTCCAGCCGCTGAGCTGCCGGAACAGCCCAGTAAGGACGGGATCCCCGGGGCGCTTGACCATGACCTCTGGGCGGCCGTCGGGGAACTGCCGGTGAAGCAGCGGGTCTGTGTGGCCTACCACTACCTGGCCGGGCTGCCTTATGCGGAGGTTGCCCGGATCGCCGGCGGGACGCCGGAAGCGGCCCGCCGGGCCGCCGCCGACGGGATCGCCACTCTGCGGAAAGTGTTGCGCCCGGCCGACCTGGAAGGTGCCGGTGAACGAGGAGAAGAAGATGATGGCTCAATCAGCGGATGACCTCGACGTGACCGGCCTGTTCAGTGAAACGGCCGGGGCGGGCGAGGACGCCATGGCCCGGTTGCGGGCACGGCTGGCCGCCGATGCGGAGGCGGCGGGGATCCTGGATGTCGCCTACCGGACCGTTGACTCGCCGGTGGGGGTGCTGCTGCTGGCCGCGACCGGGGAGGGGCTGGTCCGGGTGGCGTACGCGTCCGAGGATCACGACCGGGTGCTCGGCCAGCTTGCGGCCAGGGTGAGCCCGCGCGTGCTGCTGGCCCCGGGGCGGCTGGATCCGGCCGCGCGCGAGCTCGATGAGTATTTCGCCGGGCGGCGGACCAGCTTTGACCTGCCGCTGGACCTGCGGCTGTCGAACGGGTTCCGGCGCGTGGTGCTGACCCACCTGACCGGGATCGCCTATGGGAGCACGGCCAGCTACTCGGGGGTAGCGGCTGCGGCCGGCCATCCAAACGCCGTGCGGGCGGCGGCGACGGCCTGCTCGACCAACCCGCTGCCGGTGGTGGTGCCCTGCCACCGGGTGATCAAGAGCGACGGCACCCTGGGCAAGTACGTCGGTGGCCCGGACGTCAAGCGGGTGCTGCTGACCCTGGAGGGAGCTGCTGTATGAGACGGCTGGACGGTTTCGACTGGGCGGCGCTGACCGGGGAACTGAACGCCTACGGCTGCGCCCAGACGCCGCAACTGCTCAGCGCGGCCGAGTGCAAGGGCATCACGAAGCTGTACGACCGGGAAGACATGTTCCGGTCCACCGTCGACATGGCGCGGCACCGGTTCGGGTCCGGCGAGTACCGGTACTTCCGGTACCCGCTGCCCGAACTGGTCGCCGAGCTGCGCACGGCGTTCTACGGCCGGCTGCTGCCGGTCGCCAGGGACTGGGCGGCCAAGCTCGGCCGGCCGGGGCCGTGGCCGGACACCCTGGGCGAATGGCTGGATATGTGCCACGCGGCCGGGCAGGAGCGGCCGACGCCGATCCTGCTGCGCTACCAGTCCGGAGACTGGAACGCCCTGCATCGCGACCTGTACGGTGATCTCGTCTTCCCATTGCAGGTCGTGATCGGCCTGAACGCGCCGGGGGCGGACCATACAGGCGGGGAGTTCCTGCTTGTCGAGCAGCGGCCACGGGCGCAGTCGCGGGGAACGGCCAGCCTGCTGCAGCGGGGGCATGGACTGATCTTCACCACCAGGGACCGGCCGGTGAGCTCGGCCCGGGGCTGGTCGGCCGCGCCGGTGCGGCACGGCGTCAGCACGGTCCGCTCGGGGATCCGGCACACCCTCGGCCTGGTCCTGCATGACGCGGCCTGACTCTGGCTGGGCCTGGGCCGCCACCGCCAGGCAAGCCTGAGCTGAGCCCGGGCAACACGCCGGGCTGCCGCTCCGGACACTAGGGTTGCCGCCGTCCGGGCGGTACCGTGAGTTCGTGACACCAGGGCCGTGGCCCGGCGGCGGCGAGCCCCGGCCGGAGATTCTGGAACGCTCGCCGGGCTGGCGGGCTGTGCCGTTGCTGAACCGGGTGCCGCGCTGGCTGTTCACGGTGGCCGCGGCCGCGCTGCTGGCCGGTGGTGGTGCCGTGCTCGTCACCAGCCAGGCCAGGCACCCACCCGCGACGGTCGCGCCGGCCTCGCACATCGTCTTCATGCCGTCCGCCTGCGCCCCGTTCATCAACCTGACCGGCCGCCATGTCCCCACCGGCTACCGGGTCATCCTCGGCGACGCCTTCGTGCCACCCGCCTACCTCGGCCCCCAGGGGACCGGGCCACAGGACAGACCGGGGCCGTGGCGCTACGGCTGGAAGATGGGGTTCGGCTTCCGCGGCGGCGGGCTTCCGGTCACGATCAGCGTGCCGGCGGCCTGGCGGGGACGCCTCGCCCTCTTCGGGGGGCCGGCCGGCTCTGCCTACACCAGCCAGCTGCGCATACCGAGCTGCCCGTACAAGGGCTTGTGGAACACGTTCGTGTCGTCGTTCTTCCTGCACACCTGGTCGGGGTGTGTGCCGCTGGAGGTTCAGGTGGGCAGGCTGACCGGCACGGTCTGGTTCGGCCTCAGCCGCCACTGCCCCGGCAGGCTTCTCACCGGCCGGAGCTGACCGCCATGACGCGGCCCGGCTCCGAGGACCCCGGCCCGGAGATCCTGGAGAGCCAGCCCCGCTGGTGGACGGCCCTGACGCTGCCCAAGCCGCCGCGCTGGCTGCTGGTGGTGGCCACCGCGCTGCTGCTGGCCGGTGGCGGCACCGTGCTCGCGACCGGCCATGGCGGGCCCGGCAAGACCGGACGGACGGGCCGGCCCGGCACCGGCCCGGTCCCGGCGGCTACCTTCATCCCGACGGCGTGCGGGCACTTCACCAGCGCCCGGGTGAGCACCGGCGTGCCCAGCGGCTACCGGGTGATCCTCGGCGACGTCGCCGTGCCGCCTGCCTATGTCGGCCCGATGCTGCCGAACGGGAACGGGCCGTGGCGCTACTGGCGGAAGGTGGTGTTCGGGGTCAGGGGCGGCAGCCCGCCGCTGACGCTGAGCGTACTGGCGGACCAGCAGTACGACGCCGCTATCGACCTGGAATTCGACGGAACCGGCAGCGTCTTCCACCTACCCGGCTGCCCGCCGTCCCATTGGTGGCACGTGGCCGTGGGCGGCTTCTACCTCAAGGCACCCACCGCCTGCCTGGCGCTTCAGGTGCAGGTCGCCCAGCAGTCCGCCATCGTCTTGTTCGGCCTTGGCCGGCCCTGTCCGCCGGTTACGGAAGGGCTGGCCAGGGGGCGGATCCACGAGAAGCCGGCCGGCCCCTGGAGTTCGCGGGCGCAAGCGATGCATACACGTCTCGTGGCTCGTGAAGCGGCGGCAGGCTTTGTCACGGCGGTAGGTCCGTAGCATCCTGGCGCACCTGCGGATCCACCCCCCCTTCCGGCTCACGTCAGTGATAGAAGTGCCGCACGCCGGTGAAGTAGAGGGTGATTCCGGCCGATTTCGCGGCGGTGACGGACAGCTCGTCGCGGATCGAGCCGCCGGGCTCGGCCACGGCCCGCACCCCGGCCTCGATAAGCACCTCCAAGCCATCAGGGAACGGGAAGTACGCGTCGCTCGCCCCGGCCGAGCCCCGGGCCCGCTCCCCCGCCCGCGCCACCGCGAGCCTGGCGGAGTCGACCCGGTTGACCTGGCCCATGCCGATGCCCACGCTGGCACCGCCGGAGGCGAGCAGGATCGCGTTGGACTTCACCGACCGGCAGGCGCGCCAGGCGAACGCGAGGTCGGCGAGCAGGTCGCCGGTGGCCGGCTCCCCGGCCTTGAGCTCCCAGCCGGCCGGGGTGTCGCCCGGCTGGTCCACCCGGTCCACCGACTGGACGAGCAGGCCGCCGTCGACCTGGCGCCACTCGGCTCCCCCGGCCGCCGCAGTGGGCGCCGGGCAGCGCAGCAGCCGCAGGTTCTTGCGGGCGGTCAGGATCTCCAGCGCCTCGTCATCGAAGCCGGGCGCGACCAGCACCTCGGTGAAGATCTCGGCGACCTGGGCGGCCAGCGCGGCGCTCACCGTGGCGTTCACCGCGATCACACCGCCGAACGCCGACTCAGGGTCGCAGGCGTGTGCCTTGCGGTGCGCCTCGGCGACGTCCGCGCCGACCGCGATGCCGCACGGGTTGGAGTGCTTGATCACCGCCACGCAGGGCTCGGCGAAGCCGGACACGGCCCGCCGGGCGGCCGCCGCGTCCACGTAGTTGTTGTAGGACATCTGCTTGCCGTGCAACTGCTCCGCCCCGGCGATGCCGGCCGGCTGGCCACCGCCGGCCAGGTACAGCGCCGCCCGCTGATGCGGGTTCTCGCCGTAGCGCAGCACGTCCCGGCGCGACCACGTCGCGGCGATGATGTCCGGCCAGCCGGTCTGCGCCGCCGTCTCGTCCGGCGCGTAGACCGACGCGAACCAGGATGCCACCGCCGCGTCGTAGGCGGCGGTACGGGCGAACGCGTGGGCGGCCAGCCTGCGCCGCTGCGCCATCGTGAACCCGCCGAGCCGCACCGCCGCGAGCACGTCCGGGTACTGTGCGGGCTCGATGATCACCGCGACGTTCGCGTGGTTCTTGGCCGCCGCCCGGATCATCGCCGGCCCGCCGATGTCGATCTGCTCCACGCAGCCGTCCGGCTGAGCTCCCGACGCGACGGCCCGCTCGAACGGATAAAGGCTGGAGACAAGGATTCCGAACGGTTCTACCTTGAGCCAGTCCAGCTCATCGCGATGTCGTTCGAGGCGAAGGTCGGCCAGCAGGCCGGCGTGGATGGCGGGGTGCAGCGTCTTCACCCGGCCGTCAAGACATTCGGGGAACCCGGTCAGGCTTTCGACCTTGGTCACCGGCACTCCGGCCGCTTCGATCGCGGCCGCGGTGCCTCCGGTGGAGACGATCTCGACACCGGCCTCGTGCAGGCCGCGGGCCAGTTCGTCCAGGCCGGTCTTGTCGTGCACGCTGATCAGTGCTCGCTTCACCTGGGCCCGGCTGATCCCCGTCCTCGTGTCGTCGCTCGCGCTGGTCACTCGCCGATCCTCACCTTCCTGCCGTCCACGGACCACCCCTCGCGGACCATCCGGCCGACGGTCGCCACCAGCAGCGAGCGCTCGGCCACCTTGATCCGCTCATGCAGCGACGCCTCATCGTCGTCGTCGCGCACCGGCACGCACCGCTGGGCGATGACGGGCCCGTCGTCCACTCCCGCCGCCACCATGAAGATCGTGCAGCCGGTCACCTTGACCCCGTACTCAAGGGCGTCCCGCACGCCGTGCATACCGGGGAACGACGGTAGCAGCGCGGGATGGCTGTTGATGAACCGGCCGCCGAAGGCGGCGAGGAACTCCTCCCCGGCCAGCTTCATGAAGCCTGCCGATATCACCAGGTCAGGCTTTGCCGCGCGACACGAGGCGGTGAGCGCGGCGTCCCACTGCCTCCGTTCGGGAAAATCCTTGACCCGGTGACAGAAGCTGGGAATGCCGCGGTCGCGGGCACGGTCGAGTCCCCCGCAGCTGTCCCGGTCGGCGCCGACCGCCACCACCCGCGCCCCGTAGGACTCATCGGCGCACGCGTCGAGCAGGGCCTGCAGGTTGGTCCCGGCTCCGGACACGAGGACGACCAGGCGAGCGTTCACCCCGACACGATAACCGCAGCCGGGCAGTCAACCTTGGCCACGGGTTGTTCGTCCTTGGCGGCGGCGAATCCGGGAGGAGGGCACGGTGAGCCGGAGCCAGGACGTGGCGGAACTGGAGCGGTTCCGCGCCGACCGCGGGGAGCGCCTGATGCGGATAGCACTGGCCCTCACCGGAGACCGGCACGAGGCCGAGGACCTGCTGCGGACCGCGTCGAGCGGCTGCTGCGGCACACCGGCGCCGACATGGAGAGTTACCTGTCCTGGCCTGGCGGCTCTGGCGGCTGGGACAGCCACGGCCGGCCGCCATCGCCGGACGGCTCCGGAACCGGCTCGTCCCGGCTGTCCGCCCAGGGGTCCATGTAGATCTGGTGCCCGGTAATGTCGTCGTCCTGGCTGGCCAGGCTGCCAAGGTGAGCGGCGAAGCCGCCCGCGTAGCCGGTGGCCTCGGCCGGCTGTGGCGGTGCCACCGGGACCAGCTTGACCCGCCTGCGGCGGATGAGCAGCCAGTTCACCAGGCCCGCGGTGATGGCCGCCGACACGCCCAGTTCCAGGGTGGCGACCAGGGCGATCTCCCAGCCGGAGGGGCCGATCGTGGCCATCCGGCCGCTGCCGAGCGGGCCGCCGGACAGCCAGGCGAGCGCGCCGAGCAGGCAGCCGCTCAGCGCGCCACAGGCCAGCCCCCACAGCGGGGCGCCCTCGATGGTCGGGCTCGGCGCGGTCCGCACGGTGAGCAGCCCGCCGAACGCCCCGGCCAGGTACGGCGCGGCGAGCATGGCCAGCGAGGCAGGGCCTGGGCCGCCGGGGTGGCTGCCCGGTGGCGCCGAGGGCAGCGCGGCCAGCATGGGGAACATCGGCAGCGGGCCGATCACCGAGCCGGTCGGCGCCACGACGGTCCCGGCTCCGATGGCGAACCCGGGCCCGAGCATGTAGGCGATCGCCCAGATAATCGCGTTGGGCGCGTAGGCGAGACTGGCGAGCAGCAGCAGCACGGCCCCGACCGGCCCGGGCGACAGCTCGTCGCTGACCAGCCGGAACTCGCCAGCGTGGGTGATCAGTGACACGCCGGCCAGCAGCGCCCCGGCGGCGGTGAGCACGGCCAGCGAGCCGGTCACCCCGGCGACCAGGCACCTGGCCCGGTCTGGCAGCAGCGCGATCAGCCGTCCCCAGGGGGCGAGCGCGCGCAGGCCGCCGAGCCCGCCGAACCCGAGCGCCAGCACGAAGCCGGTGCCCGCCGCCTGGACCGGTGACGGCGCGGACAGCGCGGTCCGGCTGGCCACACCCAGCGAGCCGGTGAGCAGCCCATAGGGAAGCGCCAAGGCCAGCGCGGCGTAGCCGACATGCCGCAGCCGCTTCACGTTGCCGGTCCGCACCACCCACCGGCCGGAACGCCACAGCAGCGCGCCGGGCAGCAGGACGAGGCCGAGCGGTAGCAGGCCGAACGGGCCCGCGCTGTGCAGGCTGAACCCCACGTGGTGCCCGACCAGCCAGAGCTGGATGGCCGTGCGCAGCACACCGGTCAGCCCGCTGCCCACGCTGGCGTGCGGCGCGGCGATCCAGCCGAGCGCCGCCACCAGCGTCAGCGTGGCCAGCCCCGCCCCCGCCGCGGCACAGGCGGCGACCGCGCCGATAACACCGAGCGGCCGCTGCGACCACCGCCCCTTGGACGACGCGGCCGGGCCAGGGCTGGCCTGGTCGCGCGTCTCCTGCGGTTGCGTGGTGGTCACAACCCACCATCTTCACCCCACCCACCCGGCCGTCCTGGTAGGCGCGCCGGGGCCAGGCCTCAGCGGGGCGGGCGGGGTGCGCCTGGGGGGTGGGCGCACCCCGCCCTGGGTGGAGGTCTACGGGAGGATCTTCAGGTGGGGGGCGACCGTGTTGGCGAAGTTGTAACCGTTGCTGGCGTCCCAGTTGATCGACCAGGTCATGGCGCCCCTGATGTTGGGCCAGGAGCGCGGCGGGGAGCGAAGTCTCATGTAAGTCCTCCAGCGGGGTAACGGCAGTCAGGAGGAAACGGGCTGACGACGTGCTCAACAGCGCGGGCCACCCGGTAGCCACGAACCCAGGCAGCCCGGCGAAATCCGGTTCAAACCAATAGGAAAGTTTCCTATTGGTTATGGCGGATCGTAGCGGCGCCCACCCGCCCCGTCAATGCTCCATGGCGATTCCGCGCGGCGCCGGAAGCGAGGGCTTGAGTGGGAACGGCCCGTATCTCATGTCGCTCTCATGCCGGTCGATGTGACATCGACCGCGGTGACGAAGGCCGGGGCGGGGCAGATGGGCACTGGAAATGCGAAACCCCGCCCTGGCGGGTGCCTGGGCGGGGTTTCGCGGATGGTTAGCGGGACTGCATGACCTCGCGGACCAGGCGGGCCGTCTCGCTCGGGGTGCGGCCGACCCGGACTCCGGCCTTCTCCAGGGCCTCCTTCTTGGCCTGGGCAGTTCCTGAGGAACCGGACACGATCGCGCCGGCGTGGCCCATGGTCTTGCCCTCGGGAGCGGTGAAGCCGGCCACATAGGCGACCACGGGCTTGGTGACCCTGCGCTCGATGTAGGCGGCCGCGCGTTCCTCGGCGTCGCCGCCGATCTCGCCGATCATCACGATCGCGTCCGTCTCATCGTCGGCCTGGAAGGCTTCCAGGCAGTCGATGTGCGTGGTGCCGATCACCGGGTCGCCGCCGATCCCGACGGCGGTGGAGAAGCCGATGTCCCGCAGTTCGTACATCATCTGGTAGGTCAGCGTGCCCGACTTCGAGACCAGGCCGATCCGGCCCTCGCTGGTGATGTCGGCCGGGATGATGCCGGCGTTCGACTTGCCGGGCGAGGCCACGCCGGGGCAGTTGGGCCCGATGATCCGGGTGGCGTTGCCGGCCGCCTTGGCGTACGCCCAGAACTCCGCCGTGTCGTGGACCGGGACGCCCTCGGTGATCACGACCACCAGCGGAATCCTGGCGTCGATCGCCTCGATCACCGCGGCCTTGGTGCCCTGGGCCGGAACGAACACCACCGACACGTCGGCGCCGGTCGCCTCGATGGTCTCGCCCACCGTGGCGAACACGGGAAGCTCGGCCACGCCCAGGTCGACGGTCTGGCCGGCCTTGCGGGGGTTGGTGCCGCCGACGACGGCGGCACCGGCCTGGAGCATCCGGCGGCCGTGCTTGCGGCCCTCCGAGCCGGTGATGCCCTGGATCAGGATCCGGCTCTGGCTGTTCAGGAAGATCGCCATCTCACGCTCCCGTCCCGGCCGCGGCCAGCTCGGCGGCCCGCCGCGCGGCATCGTCCATCGTCGCGACCTGCTCGACCACTGGTATCGCCGCCTCGTCCAGGATGCGCCGGCCTTCAGCCGCGTTGTTCCCGTCGAGCCGTACCACGATCGGGTGCCGCACCGGTTCACCGCGCCCGTCCAGCATGCCGATCGCCGACACGATGCCGTTGGCCACCGCGTCGCAGGAGGTGATGCCGCCGAACACGTTGACCAGGACG
>DATGGU010000099.1:0-6560 GCA_035308365.1 Streptosporangiaceae bacterium | reverse complement strand
AAGATCCCGGCCGGGCCGGAGCGATCCCGGCGGGCCTGCCCGGTCCCCGCCCTGGCGGCACCAGGCTCAACCCCAAGTACACCTTCGAGACGTTCGTGATCGGGTCCAGCAACAGGTTCGCGCACGCGGCGGCCGTCGCGGTCGCCGAGGCGCCCGCCAAGGCGTACAACCCCCTGTTCGTCTACGGCGACTCGGGCCTCGGCAAGACGCACCTGCTGCACGCGATCGGGCACTACGCGCAGACCCTCTACTCCGGCCTGAGGGTCAGGTACGTCAGCTCGGAGGAGTTCACCAACGATTTCATCAACATGATCAGGGACGGCAAGCAGGACGGCTTCCGGCGCCGGTACCGCGACGTGGACGTGCTGCTCGTCGACGACATCCAGTTCCTGGAGAACAAGGAAGGCACGCAGGAAGAGTTCTTCCACACCTTTAACACCCTGCACAACGCCAGCAAGCAGATCGTGATCTCCAGCGACCGCGCCCCCAAGCGGCTGGTCACGCTGGAGGACAGGCTGCGCAGCCGGTTCGAGTGGGGCCTGCTGACCGACGTGCAGCCGCCCGAACTGGAGACCCGCATCGCGATCCTGCGGAAGAAGGCGGTCCAGGAGGGGCTCAACGCGCCGCCCGAGGTGCTGGAGTACATCGCCAGCCGGATCTCGACCAACATCCGTGAACTCGAAGGCGCGCTCATTCGGGTGACCGCATTTGCCAGCCTGAACCGGCAATCCGTGGACCTCCAGCTGGCCGAAATCGTGCTGAAAGACCTGATACCAGAGTCCCAGGGCCCGCAGATCACGGCAACCACGATTATGGGCCAGACCGCCTCTTATTTCGGCCTGTCCATAGAGGACCTGTGTGGCACATCCAGGTCCCGGGTTCTTGCCACCGCCCGGCAGATCGCCATGTATCTGTGCAGGGAACTCACGGATCTATCGCTGCCAAAGATCGGGCAGCAGTTCGGCGGCCGTGACCACACCACGGTTATGTACGCCGACCGCAAGATCCGGTCCCTGATGGCGGAGCGCAGGTCCATCTACAACCAGGTCACCGAGCTGACCAACCGGATCAAGCAGCAGGCCAGGTCTGGATGAGCGTCGCCGTCACGGGCCGGATGAACGGCCGGAAACAATCAGATGACGGGCTTGCTAACCGCCGTAAATCACTTCGCGGATCACATTCAGAGCACACAGCCTGTGGAGAAATCTGGGGAAAAGCTAGGGGCAACCGGCGGACAACCGGGCAAGACCGGGGGAGAACGAGAGAACAATCGCTCGCGAGGACGCCGCCATGCACAGCCGGCCAATGCCGGCGGGCTCGCTCCGCACATACCCTGTGGACGTGGATTAGCGGGATAGCCTGGGGGAACGATAGTTGTCCCCACCATCCACCGTGCCTACTGCGACTACGTGTTCTTCTTTCTAGGACTACATCACAACCAACAGTGGGTGGCGCTCATCTGGCCGTCAGGTGGCTGGCTGGCATCATTGGCTCACCGTCACCGGCTTACCCCCCTAGCGTCATCCCAAAACCGCATCACGAGTGCAGGCCCGGAGGGTCTGCGCGAGTGACCGGGCAGGTCACAACCACAGTCGCCAGGCAGGTGACCGTGGGATGGCGCGATTTCATGACAGACACTGCAGAGATCACTACTCACATGCTTCAGGCAGCAGGAGGATTGCTGTGAGATTCCAGGTAGAGCGTGACGTGCTGGCCGAGGCCGTGGCGTGGACAGCGCGGGCACTTCCGGCCCGCCCGGCTCTGCCGGTGCTGGCCGGGATGCGGCTGCAGGCGCGCGAGGAGCTCACGCTGTCCAGCTTCGACTACGACGTCTCCGCCCAGGCCTCGCTTCCGGTCATGGTCGCCGAGGAAGGTGAGGTGCTCGTCTCCGGCAGGCTGCTCGCCGAGATCACCCGGAGCCTGCCGCCCCGCCAGGTCGAGGTGCACACCGACGGCTCCCGGGTGATGGTCGTCTGCGGCAGCGCGCAGTTCTCCCTGCTCATGCTGCCGTCCGAGGACTATCCGGCACTGCCCGAGATGCCGCCGTCGGTGGGCACGGTGGAAAGCGATGTGTTCGCGGCCGCCGTGGCCCAGGTGGCAGCGGCGGCCGGCCGGGACGACACGCTGCCGGCGCTGACCGGTGTGCGGGCCGAGATCGAGGCCGACAAGCTCACGCTGATCGCCACCGACCGGTACCGGCTCGCCGTGCGCGAGCTGCGCTGGAAGCCGGCCCGGCCAGACCTGGAGGCGGCCGTGCTGGTGCCGGGCAAGGCGCTGGCCGACACGGCCCGGGCGCTGACCGCCGGCGCCGAGGTCTCGATCGCGCTGGCCCTGCCCGGGGAGAGCGGCGACGGCATGATCGGGTTCTCCGGCGGCGGCAGGCAGACCACGACCCGGCTGCTCGGCGGCGAGTTCCCGCGCTACCAGGCACTGCTTCCCGACCAGGTGAACGCGATGGCCGAACTGCCCGCCGGGCCGCTGGCCGAGTCGGTCAAGCGGGTCGCGCTGGTGGCCGAGCGCAACACGCCGGTGCGGCTGTCCTTCACCGGCGGCCAGCTTCTGCTCGAAGCCGGTACCGGTGACGAGGCACAGGCCACGGAGACGCTGGAGGCGAGCTACGAGGGCGACGACATCCAGATCGCCTTCAACCCCTCCTACCTGCTCGACGGCCTGACCGCGATCGACTCCGACACCGTCCGGATCTCGTTCACCGCGCCCGCCAAGCCCGCCGTCATCACCGGCAAGCCGGACGGCGACCAGGCCCCCGACTACCGCTACCTGCTCATGCCCATCCGCCTGGGTGGGTGATGCCGCAGTAGTCTCGCTGGCGTGTACCTCAGCCGGCTCGCGCTCACCGACTTCCGGTGTTATGCCAGCGCGGATCTGCGGCTCGAGCCTGGCGTGACGGCGTTCACCGGCGCGAACGGCCAGGGCAAGACCAACCTGGTGGAGGCGGTCGGTTACCTGGCGACGCTGGCCAGCCACCGGGTCGCCACCGACCCGCCGCTGGTCCGCGCTGGCACGCAGCGGGCCATCGTGCGGGCCGAGGTGACCTCGGACGAGCGCAACCTGCTGGTGGAGATCGAGATCAACCCGGCCCGGGCCAACCGGGCCAGGCTCAAGGGCGCCCCGGTGCGGCGGCCCAGGGAGATCCTGGGCGCGCTGCGCGCGGTGCTGTTCGCCCCCGAGGATCTCGCGCTGGTCAAGGGTGATCCGGGCGAGCGCCGCCGCTACCTCGATGAGCTGCTGATCCAGTCCGCGCCGCGGTATGCCGGGGTCCGTTCCGACTACGAAAGGGTGGTCCGGCAGCGCACCGCGCTGCTGAAGTCGGCCCGTGGCCGCGCGCCGGGCAGCCGGCCGATGCTCGGCGCCCTGGAGGCGTGGGACGAGCAGCTCATCCGCACCGGCGCCGAGCTGATGGCCGGCCGCCTCGAGCTGGTCGGCGCGCTCCGCCCGCTCATCGTCAAGGCCTACGCCGCGGTGGCCGGCGACGACACCGCGGCCGAGATCAGCTACCGGCCGGCCCACCTCAAGCGCATCCAGCCGGACGTGGGCGAGCCCGCCGCCGACCAGGAGCTGCTCGCGGCCGGTATGCGGGACGCCCTGGCCGGGTACCAGGCGGCGGAGATCGACCGCGGCGTCTGCCTGGTCGGCCCGCACCGCGACGAGCTGGACATGCGCATCGGCGAACTCCCGGCCCGCGGCTACGCCAGCCATGGCGAGTCCTGGTCGCTGGCGCTGGCGCTGCGGCTGGCCGGCTATGAGCTGCTGCGCTCTGCGGGCGGAGGCGGCGGGGATCCGGTACTGCTGCTCGACGACGTGTTCGCCGAGCTGGACGGCCAGCGCAGGGACCGGCTGGCCACCGTGGCGGCCGCCGCCGAGCAGGTCATCGTGACCGCCGCGGTGCCCGCCGACCTGCCGGAAGGTCTGCGGGCGGCGAGGTTCGACGTGTCCGGTGGGGTGATCAGCCGTGTCTGACGACGACGTGCAGCGCCGCCTCCGCAGTGCGCGGGAGGCGCTGGCCGACGCGATGGCGGACGCCAAAGAGAGAGGCGACGCGCCGGCCCCCCTCCGTCAGAAAAACCAAAGGGCTTCCATACGGAGGGAGGAACCCCCGGCGGCACGGAACCGGGCCGCCAGCGCAGCGGACCCGCAGCCGCTCGGCGAAGCGATCCGCAAGCTGCTCGCGGACCGGGGCTGGCAGCAGCAGGCCGCGGTGAGTTCCGCCCTGGGACGGTGGGAACAGATCGTCGGGCCGGAGGTCGCCGCCCACGCGACACCGGGTGAGCTGACCGACGGCGAGCTGGTGGTGATCGCCGACTCCACCGCCTGGGCCACCCAGCTGCGGCTACTGGCCGCGACGCTGGTCCGCAAGCTGAACGCCGAACTCGGTGACAACACGGTCCGGCGGGTGAAGGTCAGGGGGCCGACCGGGCCACCCGGGCAGCCGGGCGGGCTGCGGGTCAGGGGTGGCCGCGGGCCGCGCGACACCTACGGCTGAACGCGCCCAGGCTTAACGTACCCGCAGGTAAAATAGGAACCACACCCGGGATATGACGCTGGGTTTGTCGTGGCGCGCCGCCCAGCGGGAGGGGTTCGGAAGCTTTGTCCTATGACGCACGTTCGATCACCGTTCTTGAAGGACTTGAGGCGGTACGCAAGCGGCCCGGTATGTACATCGGCTCGACCGGGGAGCGTGGCCTGCACCATCTCGTTCAAGAGGTCGTTGACAACTCGGTGGACGAGGCGCTGGCCGGGTACTGCGACAACATCGATGTCACACTGCTGTCCGACGGTGGCGTCCGGGTCCGTGACAACGGCCGTGGCATCCCGGTGGACATGCACCCGGCCGAGCAGCGCTCGGCACTCGAGGTCATCCATACCACGCTGCACGCCGGCGGCAAGTTCGACAGCAAGTCCTACGCCGTGTCCGGTGGCCTGCATGGCGTCGGCGTGTCGGTGGTCAACGCGCTGTCCTCCCGGCTCGAGGTCGAGGTACGCCGGGAAGGGCACGTCTGGCGGCAGGCCTACGAGAAGGGTGACCCGGTCACCCAGGTGACGAAGGATGAGCCCACCGAAGAGACCGGCACCACGACGATCTTCTGGCCGGACGGCTCGATCTTCGAGACGGTGGACTGGAGCTTCGAGACGCTGTCGCGCCGGCTCCAGGAGATGGCCTTCCTCAACCGCGGCCTGCGGATCACGCTGACCGATGAGCGGCCCGAGCACATCAACGGCGAGCCCAACGTGGTCAGCTATTGCTACGAGGGCGGCATCGCGGATTTCGTCAGGTATATCAACGCGCCCAAGGAAGCCGTGCACGGTTCGGTCATCGAGTTCGGTGACGAGGGCGAGGGGATCTCCGTCGAGATCGCCATGCAGTGGAACTCCTCGTACTCCGAGTCGGTGCACACCTTCGCCAACACGATCGGCACCGTCGAGGGCGGCACCCACGAGGAGGGCTTCCGTGCGGCGCTCACCTCGATCGTCAACAGATATGCCAAGGAGCAGAAGCTGCTCCGCGAGAAGGACGACAACCTGACCGGTGAGGACGTGCGCGAGGGCCTGACCGCCATCGTGTCGGTCAAGCTGGCCGAACCGCAGTTCGAGGGCCAGACCAAGACCAAGCTGGGCAACACCGAGGCCAAGTCGTTCGTGCAGAAGGCGTGCAACGACCATCTGCGGGACTGGTTCGAGCGCAACCCCGGCGAGGCCAAGGACATCATCACCAAGTCCCTCCAGGCCGCGCGGGCCCGGATCGCCGCCCGGCAGGCCAGGGACCTGACCAGGCGCAAGAACCTGCTCGAGTCCACCACGCTGCCGGGCAAGCTGTCCGACTGCCAGTCCTCGGATCCGGCCCGGTGCGAGATCTACGTGGTCGAGGGTGATTCGGCAGGCGGCTCGGCCAAGGGCGGCCGGGACCCGATGTACCAGGCCATCCTGCCGATCCGCGGCAAGATCCTGAACGTGGAGAAGGCCCGGATCGACCGGGTGCTGAAGAACAACGAGGTCCAGGCCATGATTACGGCGCTGGGCACCGGCATTCACGACGACTTCTCCATCGACAAGCTCCGCTACTACAAGATCATCCTGATGGCGGACGCGGACGTGGACGGCCAGCACATCCGCACGCTGCTGCTCACCCTGCTGTTCCGGTTCATGAAGCCGCTGGTCGAGACGGGCCACGTGTACCTGGCGCAGCCGCCGCTCTACAAGATCAAGTGGGGTGCCCGCGGGGTGGAGGACGAGTACGCCTACTCCGACGCCGAGCGCGACCGGGTGATCGCGGCGGGGATCGCGGCGGGCCGCAGGGACCCCAGGCCGCGGGACGGCGTCCAGCGGTACAAGGGGCTGGGTGAGATGAACGCCAGCGAGCTGTGGGAAACCACGATGAACCCGGCCCACCGCGTGCTGCTGCAGGTGACGCTGGACGACGCGGCTCAGGCGGACGAGCTGTTCAGCGTGCTGATGGGCGAGGACGTGGAGGCGCGGCGCAGCTTCATCATCCGCAACGCCAGAGACGTCCGATTCCTTGACATCTGAGCGTTGGCCGGGCACGA
>DATGGU010000098.1:0-51947 GCA_035308365.1 Streptosporangiaceae bacterium | reverse complement strand
CAACCCCTGCGACCTGCGAAGACTGGCCTCGACCAGCAAGATCAACCTGCGGGTTATTGGTCGGCGCCTCCTTACAGGCCCATGGCCCGGAGGCCATGCGTCGTGACCCCGGGAACCAGGACGAACTCCTTGGTTGCCGGGTCCCATCGCTGAAGGTCTACGTAGTCGTTGAACACACGGGGGAATGGCCCACCGCCAATCGGCTTTGCGAAGTTGATCGGCGGCACGATGCCCAGATTCACCTTTGCCTTTCGCAGTGCCTTGAGGAACGTTACATGAGTGATCGGTCCCCTGATCGTCCTGGCCACCTGAGCAACAACCTGCATGCCAAGCCAGGCGTTCAGCCCGTTGGTGTTGAAGACCGCACCACTGAGGCTCGCGGCATTGTCACCAGCGGCCTGCTCGGCGCGCATTTCCGATATGAACGTCTTGAGCTGAGGATACTGAGCCGCAGCAGAAAGCGGGGGGAAGCTGCTAGCCTGATAGTACTTCGCGACCGCTGGGCCGAGCTGGACAAGCTGGCTATCCAGGATGTTGCCGTCGACGTTGCAATAACTCCAGGTCTCCCCCGCGCTGATCGAGGCAGTGATAAATGGCGGACTCTCACTCGGGTCCAGTGCCAGAACCACCATTCCCGCACCTTTATTTGCTGTTCCCGCAACCAGTGGTGCGAAGTCGGAGGTTGTCTGCCCGGTTTGCAGCGATCCAGCGAACTTTACGCCCTGGTTCCCGGCCGAGGCCTCGATAATTCGAAGATCCGCCTCATAGGAGACCGCGTTGGCGACGACCGCCGCGACCTTGGTGGTTCCGGCTATCCGCAGGAGCGGCCGCAATGCGCAGGCCGCGAACTCGCCGTTAGCAAAGACAATCGGGAATGACGTGGGACTGCTGAACTGGGGCGGCGAGAAGGCGAACGGCGCGACGTCGGCTGTGCTGCCCTGCGCGAGCGCGTTCTCGAATCCGCCAGGGTTCGCGTAGGTGAGCTCGCCGACCATGGCGATTGCACCCGCAGCCACTGCGTTGCGGGCACACGCCACCTCAGCATTCGGGTCGCCCTGCCCATTACAGGTAATGACTTGTACCTTATGTCCTTGAATGCCCCCGCTCTGGTTAATTGCCCGCGCCGCTGCGTCAACCCCGGCAAAGATCTGCGGGAGATTATCGATCGGAGTCCCTATGGGTGCCGATGTGGCGACCTTGATCGGCGCAGCGGTGAAGGTCGGAGCCGCGTCGGCCGGCGATGAGGCAGGTGAGTTGCCGGCCGAACCCGCACAGGCCGACAGGGTCACGAACAGGCTCACGAGCCCGGCAGCCCTCGCTAGCGAGCACCACCGCTTGTGCACAGGATCTGCTCTCGTAGGATTTCTCATCTTAATTCTCCCTTGGAGTACTTTCCAGGCTGTATCGGCATGTGTTTCGGATCAGCGGGCAGGTAATGTGCCCGGATTTCATCGAACCGCGCGAGAGCTTGCGACGCCGGGCCGGTGAATACCACACGTCCCCGGCTGAGTACGTACACTCGATCGGCAATCTTCAGCAATTGATCGAGTTGCTGCTCAACCAGCAGAGCTGCCATACCCTGATCCACAGCGGCACGCACTGCGCGCATTAGGCGCGTCGCACTCGTGGGAGCGAGGCCGAGCGACAGTTCGTCAGCGAGCAGTAGCTCAGTCGGCTGTGCCAGGGCCCGGCCCAGGGTCAGCATCTGCTGCTCACCCCCGGACAGGAAACCGGCCCGGCGCGGCAGGAGCCGGATGAGTTCGGGAAATAGAGCGCACGCTTTCTGGAGATCGCAGTTGCGGCCGATTTGCAGGTTCTGCCGTACCGTCAGATGGTTGAATACCGCGCGTTCAGCGGGCACCAGCGTGAGGCCCTGGCGTGCTCGCTTGTGCAAAGGCAGCGGTGCTGCGCCGCCCTTCCACAGCAACGCGCCAGCGATAATGGGTAGTTCTCCGGCCAGTGCGAGCAGGGCCGTCGTCTTGCCTGCCCCGTTAGGACCAAGAATGCCGACGATTTCGCCCCGGTGAATCTCCAGGCTCAGTTCGTGCACGACGGAAGTGGTGCCGTAGCCCACTGATAGCTGGCGCGCTTCGATCAGGGCAGTCATGGCGCCTGCTCCGGGTCGGGGTGGTTGCCGCTGGCTGCTGTCTCGGCGGTTTCGGTAACATTCGTGCCCAGATACGCGACGGCAGCCTTCGGATGGCGGCGAATCTCAGCGGCCGTACCTTCAGCTATCTTTACGCCAAAATCAACTACGACGACGCGATCCGAGACGCCCATCAGAAAGTCCATGTCATGCTCCACGATCAGCACGGCCATGCCCAATTCCGTCGCCAGCCAGCACACCAGGGTGGCGACCTCCGCCGATTCGCGATAATCCAGGCCGGCGACCGGCTCGTCGAGCAGCAGAACCGATGGCTCCATGGCCAGAGCGCGCGCGATCCCTACCAGTCTTCGCTGGCCGAGTGAGAGTTCGCTGGGCAGCCGATCAAGGATCCCGTCCAGACCAAGCTTGCGAAGTGCGGCGACGGCTATCGGCGCCAGCACGTCATGCCGCGGCTTGATGAGGTCCGTGACTGGCGAGAAACGCGCGGCGGGCTTACCGGATGCTTGCAGGTTCTCAAGCACCGTCATGCCCTCGAAAAGCTCGAGTGCCTGGAAAGTGCGGACCAGCCCAGCATTCGCACGGCGGTTAGCCGGCCACGAGTCAACGTTGGTGCCGCCAAGCTGAACGCGCCCTGAGTACGGAGTTAGACCGGTGAGCGCGTCTATCAGCGACGTCTTGCCCGCACCGTTCGGGCCGATGAGGCCAATGAGTTCCCCCGGCGCTGCCTTCAGATCGACGCCATCCACGGCAACCGCGCGGCCGTACCTGACGGTGATGCCCTCCGCTACCAGCGACAGCGGCGGTACCCGGTCCGGTGACCTGACCTCGCCTGACGACAGCTGAGCAGCGGGACGCAATCGGTGAATGCTTCCGGCCGGGGGCCGCAGCAAGCGCAGCCAACTGCCAACTATGCCGCCCTGGTTGGTGACGAGTGTGAGAATCAGGCCGGCGCCGCCAGCAATCGGCAGGTACTGGTCGATCCGCTGCCAGTGCAATGCGATAAGTGACGCACCAGATTGCGGAGAAAGCAACGCGCCGCATAGGGCTCCGGCGACATATCCAACCCCGCCGATGACCAGTTGCCCGACCGCGACAATTGAGGTCAGTGGATCAAAAGCGCCGAAAGTCACACTGGTAGACTGGAAGCCAATCAGCACTCCACCCAGACCGGCGAGTGCTCCGGCTATCGCGTACGCATAGAGCTTGGCGGACAGCACACCTATGCCCGACGCCGCAGCAGCCCGCTCATTGGCGCGGATCGCCAACAGCCTGCGACCGGACCGGCTTCGGCGAATATTGGCTACCCCGAGTGAGCAAGCCATGAACAGGACGAATACCACTGCCGCGTAACGGCCCGGGTGAATCGACGGATTGATGTTCCAGCCCAGCAAGCTGATGCCGCCGACGGCAATCCCTCCGTTCGAGCCCGCAAGACTGGCGTTGTTGAACGCGACCGCCTGCACCGTCAGGCCCAGGCCCAGGCTGACGACCGCGAGGTTAACGCCACGGGTCCGCAGGGCTGGCAAAGCGAAAATCAGACCCGCAACGGTGGCCACCACCATTCCGGTGAGTAGTGCGAGCGCGAATGGCCACCGCTGTGCCGCCACCAGCCTGGCGGCAACAAGCGCCGCTATTCCCGCTATTGCGTACTGGGCCAGGGATAGCTGCCCGGCATAACCGAGCAAAACGACCAGTGAAAGCAGGACAATCGCGGCAGAGAAGGTAGCGGTAATCGCACTCAGCCAATTGGCTGAGGGCACAAGGCTGACCACGAGCATGCCGACGGCGAAGACCGGCACGAGAAGACGCGGGTCGATTCGCCCGAGCCCAGCCTCGGGGACGCGGTCAAAGACGTAGCCGCGCATGGGCAGGGACGATCCCCGCAGCACCATGACGACGACGATCAGTATGAAAGGGAGTGCATCGGAGGACCCGGTGATATGCACATAGTTGTCTGCCTCGGCCTGGCACACGCCGATGATCAGCCCGCCGAGCAACGTGAGCGGAAAAGACCTGAACCGGCCGAGGAGCGCTGCCGCAAGTGCTGGCACCACAAGCAGTACCAGGGTGGGAACGCTAAGCTGCGTGATCGGCGAGATAAGGATCCCGGCCAGGCCCGCGAGGACCGAGCCGGCCACCCAGGTGAGCGCCGAAACCAGCTCGGGGGACCAGCCCAGCGCCGCCGCACCTCGCTGGTTCTCTGCCACCGCCTCGGCGATCCACCCCGCGCGCGTATGACGCCAGATGAAGGTCAGCACCGCCGTCCAAGCAAACGCAATCCCTAGCAGCCACAGCCGGTCGCTGCCGACCGTGACGCCGAAAATATCAACAGGGCGCGAGGGGACAATGGGGAGTACGATTACCGGCGTCGCACCCCACAACAGTGTCCCGATCGACTGCGTCACCAGCAGGACGCCGAGTACGCCGATCAACCGCGCAAGCTGAGAAGTATGCCGGAGCCGCCGGAGCAGCAACTGATCCGTGAGGACACCGATGACCGCCGCCGCGGCTACCGAGGCCGGCACAGCGGCGGTGACCGGCCAGGCATGATCTATATGCAGGGTGTTATAAAGATACGCAGCCACCATCGCGGAGCTGCCATGAGCCAGATTGAGGACACCCGAGCCACGGTAGATCAAAACGAGACCTTGGCCAAGCAATGCGTACATTGCACCGGCACCAAGGCCGAGCAATGCAAACTGCAATGGCTGGATCACTCGACCACCTCCCGCTGCCTGCACATAAGGGGAGCCGAATATTCCAGGACTAACCGCAGCCGCGCAATTCGCATTCTATGCTGCGCGACTACCGAGGGCAAGCCGGCCGCGACGTCATCGACCTGCCTGGGAATGGGAATGGCAAAACTACGGCTAGCGGCAGATCAGGTGATTTTCGGCTCAGCACATGGCAGACGGCTCTCCTTACCGCCAGGAACGGAAGATGCTCCAGCCGCGGGACAGCGCCAAGGCACGTTCCCCGATAATCTCGTCATCGACTTTCGGTGGGCGAGGCCAGGGATCCAGCAAACCTTAAAGGTTTCTTTTCAGCAAGATGACAGATGTGGCAAACGGTTCGGACGGCCAGGGGCCTGGGCGGCACTGTACCGGCCGCACACGAGGGACCGGCCGGTATGCGTTACGGCAGAGAGGCCCGCAGTGCCAGGTGCAAGCTTTGGACGCCAGGCAGAGGCAGGCGTAAGGTGGGCACGGGAGCATCCCACGCTCCGCAGTCGAACGCTCACTGAAATGATCTCAACCTCCTGGAGGTTCGAATGTCTGTACAGGGCCAACCGGCGGCAGCACAATCGGGGGTGACTGACAAGGCTGCCGCCCCAGCCAGTGATCACCAGCAAGAATGGCGGCTGAGCCCGGCGTGGCGTAAGCCATTACTGGTCGTCCACCTTTCCGCCGCCTTCGGCTTTCTGGGCAGTTCGCTGGCCGTGCTCGCACTCACGGCGGCGGGCGCAAACGGGACAGCCGCCGCGACGATGTACCCGGCCGCACAGATGATCACCACATGGCTGGTCATACCGCTTGCCATCGTGGCCGTCGCAGCCGGAGTGACCCAAGCGCTGGTGTCGCCGTGGGGCCTCACCAGATATTGGTGGGTGGCCATCAAACTGCTGATCACGGTGGTGGTGACCATCTTCATCGGCCTCACGATCTACCCCAGGATTGCCGGTGCGGCCGCCACCGCGCTGGGGCATTCGACGCAGCCGCTGACCGGGGGTCAGCGCAGCCGAATCCTGTCGTCGTGGCCGATCATTTGCGGGCTGCTCATCATCAACGCATTCCTTGGGGTCTACAAGCCCGGGTGGCGGCTGCGCAAAGGCCAGCGCTCACAGGACGTGAGCGGCCCCGGACGGTAGGCCAGTAACAAGCCCGCCCTGCCGGGTACGAAGCGCGGCCGTGGCCTGGTCAGTGCCGTATCGGCCGGTGATATCTGGCCGGTGGCGCATTCCGCCGGAGTCTCGCCAAGCTGTTTCATCCGGTGGAGCCTCGCCGTGCTATTCCAGTGGATCCTTGGGATGTATCTCAGCGGAACGCGGGCGAGAGGCTGGCGACCACTGTTTCGGTTGGCAAGGTCACCGCGCAACGTTCGGCTGCGTACTTCAAAGCCAGTTGATGGTACTCGGGCGTGAAGTCGGCGATGGCGTCCGCGACCAGGAAGGCCTGGACATCGTTGGTGAATGCGTCGCAGGCTGTGATCAGGCAGCCCACGTGCGCATATACCCCGCAGATGATCAACTGGTCGCGGCCGAGACGATGCAGGATCTCGCGGAGATTGGAGCGGGCGAACGCACTGTAACGCCATTTATCGATAACGGTATCTGACGCTGCGGGGCCAACCTCCGGCACGATCTGTCTTTCATATGGATCAGAGCTCATGCCCGGGCCCCAGATGTCATGGAGCAGGCCTCTTTGCTCCCTGGTCATCCCTCCGGGCTGGGCCGTGTAAATCACGGGTACCCCAGCCGCCACCGCGCCCGCTCGCAAGGCGGCAACATTACGCATCAGGTCGGTTACCGGCTGGTGATCGGGCGGGAAGAACTTGATGAAGTAGCGTTGCATGTCGTGGATGAGGAGGGCCGCACGTGACGCATCGCAGACCCACCGGGCCTGGTTACGAGGCAACTCCGCTGCGGTTGGCATGGGATAAGGGGCGATCGCCGGGATGCTCATCGAACGTGGTCTTCTCTTTAGTCGGACATTAGTCGGGCATTCCACTGGCTATCCATCGGCGAAGCAGCTCGACTGCCTCGGCCGGCCACGCTCCGTCGACAGGCATGGTGCCATCCTCGATCCGGGCCAGAATCTGCTTGGCGTGGGTGCGAACCGATGCCGCGTCCCAGAGGTCGAACGCATAGGACATCGCCCGCCGGTCCATCCGCCTGAACTGGGGCCTGATGTGAACAGCGAATCTCACCGGTTCGCCGGGGCCGGGAACGGCGAGTTGCGGCCTCTTCTCGTGCTGGGTGAACGACGGTGGCCGTGAGCCGGGCACCGCGTCACGGATCCACCCCCATAGGGGCATCTGCATGTTCCGCGGCGGACGTGCGCCCGGCCGGGACGTCTCCAGCGCGATCCGGGATCCCCACTCCAGGTACGCGACGAACGCGCCACGGAACTCCGGGTCGGCTGGCAGGCCGACGTCGTCCGCGGACCGGCAGAGCAACGCCACGAAACGAGCCCGCTGCGCCTCGCTGAATTGCCGGTGCAGATGCCGGGTCATCATGGCCGTGAACCCGCCGTACTGCCCGCTGTACACGCCGGGGCCGCCGAACACCTGGGCAAACCAGGCGGCCACCCGCTCGGGATGATCGGGTCCCATCCGGGCGAAGAGCGGGCCAAGCAGCGGGTCAGCGGGGACATACGTCTCGTAAAAGCGGCGGGTGAGCCGGGTGAGTGCGGGAAACCCGCCCGCCCATTCAAAGAGCGTGGGCACCCGCTCGCGGTCGGCTACCGGGTCGCCGAAATGGACCTCGAGGTGCTGGCCGGAGCAGAAAGGCATATTGCGGGACTGGCCGCATCGGCAGAGGCTGTAGTGCTCCAGGGAGGCTCCGGCATAACGCGGCACCGCGCAGTACTGGCCGTCGAGGAGACGCACGCCGCCAGTGATCCGGTAAGGCCCGTCCTTGGAGACTTCGATTCGTGGCGGGCGGCCGGCCTGGTCGACCACCTCCCTCGCCTCCTGGCCGTCGATACCAAGGCTGAGCGCTCCGGACGGGCACTCGCGGACAGCCCGTACGATTTCATCCAGCCGGCCAGCGCTGGGAGTTACGAACGGCGTTTCCCCGGCATGAAAGACGGCACTGAGCCGTTGGGAGCAAAGCCCCGATTGCGAGCAGAGCCCACGGTTGTCATGCACGGTCAGGGCCGGGCCCGGGTAGGCGTCGCGCCGGTCAGGGGGGCGTTCGCCGGCCGCGGCATCGGTGAAGCCGGTCCGGGCGTGTGATCCGTCGCAGAGGGGCTTGATCGCGGAAACCCCACACCGGCACAGCGCTACGTGAGCGGGCAGCTCTATCGGAACGCCGAGCCAGTCCACGATCTGCGGGACATTGGTGGCCATATACGGCCCATCCGCCAGCACCACGACGCGGGGCGAAATGCCAGCCAGGACACGGGAGAGCTTTTCCTTGCGTACCTCGAGATCCTGCTCGGGCGCCTGAGGACCTCGCAGGGCAAGATCGGCCAGCCCAGCGGCTGCTTCGCCTACCGCGGCGGGCACGCCGGGCCTGGAAATCAAGCTCAGTGCGCTGATCGCGAGATCGAATATCTGCTCGTCCAGATCGGCCGGGCTACTGTCGCGGACGGCGCCGGCCTGGTATCCGGCTGGCGTCAAATCATCCAGCACCGCGCTGAGGGGCCGGAGAACCGAGGCGCGCAGCCGCTCAGCCAGCGCGTGGCCACTCTGCGTTTCGGCCGAATCAAGCCCGGAGACAATGGCAGCAATGGCTGAGTGAATGCTCGCCAATTGCGGATGCCAATCAGGAGCTGGCACGGTCTTATGACCTGTCTCCCGAGAACTGGCAATCCTCGGGCTGACCTGGTCGGGTCTCGGCTCTGCGCCCATGTCATCTCCGCACGAGATAAGGACTCATCACGGCATTCGAATACATCTGCAGTCATTGTGTCAACCGGTCGCACGATAACAGCCACATGAATTCGAACTTGACGGCCGAGCTGAGCCATGGCAAGCATGATCTGGACAAAGTGGTTAGCTTACACCTCGCGGACACTCTGGCGCGGTGGTGGCTCAAGCTCAAGTCACCGCCGTCTTCGTCCGCTCGCCGCCCATATTAAGGAGACGTGATGCCCAACCAGCCGCCAAGCCGGGCCGAAGCAGAACGACTGGCTCGCGAGAACCTGGCAATAGTCGCCTCTGGCGACCTCGGCTCCGCTGATGCGAACGTGACAGCCGACTTTTGGGATCACCAAGGCGGGGATACCCCGGAAGCCACCCGGCAACGCGGGCCGGCCGCGTTCAGGTCAACGATACAATGGCTCCATCGTGCGTTCACGGATCTCAAATTTGACATTCATCAATCATATGTAGATGGGGACCGTGTCGCGCTCTACGTGACTTTTCATGCTCGACAGCATGGCCCGTTTATCGTGCCCGGGGCGCCGGGCAGAGATGCGGTAGAGTTCCCGGCCACTGGCCGCAGTTTCCACTCCCGGGCGGTGCATATGTTCCGCATCAGGGACGGAAAGGTGGCGGAGCACGATGCCCTGCGCGACGACCTCGCCATGGCGCGGCAGCTCGGCTGGATACCCGCAAGGCCAGCCTAGCCACCTGGACACCCCTGCAACGTCAGGGCGCTGGCCTGCGCATGTGCCGGGCGGCCCGGGTGAGTCGCTGGCGGCCAAGGCTATCCCCGCACTTCGCCTGCGATCGTCAGCCGGGCCAGCGGGTGATGTCGGGGTGCAATTGATCGGTGGACTTCTCCCGGTCTATAAACGTGACGTCTTCGACGTCCATCCGGAACAGGCGGAATGTACCTGGTTCCGGGCCCCATCCGTAGAGTTCCTTGATCATTTTGGCGAACCTCGACTGTGTGCCGGTGTCCGGCTCCAGAATCGCCCGCCCGCGGACTTTGTACTCGCCGTCGCGGCCGTCCCGGTGGCCAGGCACACTGTGCACGAGCAGGCGGTCATCCCGGAGCAGATCGCCGGCCTTGCGGGAGGACGCCGCCAGGGAAAAATACAGGTCGTCTTCCCAGAAGTGCGGGTTGACCGGGCTCAGCCGTGCGGTTCCATCCAGCCGGATTGTCCCGATCATTACGAGTCCGAAGACACCCAGCTTCTTCTTACCCAGTTCCGCCAGCTCAGGCTGCTCTGCCTCGAAATCGGCCCAGCGCATGCGTACCTCCCCAGACAATGACTTCTATTGTCCGGCAACCAGCTTGGGCCACCGCTGGGCCCGATGCTAACTAATTGTACGCTTAATGTCCAGATGGCGAGCGCCCGGCCAACGGATAATATATCCCGCGTCATTAGGAGGCCGCAGTGATCGTGGATGCGCACAGCCACCTGTTCCCGCCAAGCTGGAACCCCGGGGCGGGCATTCCGGCAGATCTATTCTCAGTAGACTATGTCTTCGAACGCCAGGCCGAAGCGGGCATCGACGTCACGGTGATTTCTGACCCGCACATCTGGTATGGCCCCCGCGACCTCGGTGATATACGTTCGGCCCGGGAGTACAACGATTTCGTGGCCGGCCTGATGCGGGATAATCCCGGCCGCATCGCCGGCCTCGGCTCTGTGACGCCGTGGCGCGGCATCGAGCACACGGCTGAGGCGGCCCGGGCGGCCAGTGAGCTGGGCCTCGTGGGCCTGGCGATCCCCACCAGTGACCGTGGTCAGTACCTGGACGCAGTGCCCGCGCTCTTCTGGGAAACCGTGGAAGAACTGGAGATCCCGGTCTTCGTGCACCCGGGCACCACCGTTGCCGGCGACGAGCACATGCAGGCCTACCGGCTCGGCGAGTTGTGCGGCCGTCCGCTGGATATGACCCTGACGCTGGCCCGCTTCATCCTCACCGGCACCTTCGAGCGTTACCCGGGTCTCCGGCTGCTGTGCTCGCATGCGGGCGGCGCCATCTGCATGGTGTCCGCCAGGCTGGATTTCGGCCACGAGCTGCGCCATGCCGTCCAGCTCGGGCCGTGGGGCAAGGTCGAGCTGAGCCGGCCGCCGTCAACCTTCGTCGCTCAGCTCTTCCTCGACACGGTGACCTTCGGCGTGCGCCCGCTGCGCCTGGCGCTCGACACCGTAGGAGCCGGGCGGCTTTGCTTTGGCACCGACGGGCCACCGGTGCCCTTCCCGCCCAGCCGCGCGTTGAAGTTGGTGTCAGAACTTGGCCTGCCAGCCGATCTTGCCGGCCAGGTCATGGGAGGCAACGCGGCTGGACTCTTCCAGTTGGTGGACGGCTGATCCTTGCAGGAGATTGGGATCGGTCCTGGTGAAGTATGCGGCGCTGGTCACGTAGAAGCTGTCACCCCGGACCGCCACGGCAGAGGGATTGGACAGCCCGTCGGCTGCGGTGAGGAGCACTTGCTCACCGCCATCCGGCTGGATCAGCACCAACTGGCTTGACGGGCTGATGGCGGCCAGAACCGGCGCGCACGGCCTGCTCCCGGTAAAGGCGATGTCGTCGATGCCGGGCAAACCGGTCGCCACGGTCTGGATCGGCCCAGCGGTGCCGTCGGGCTCGATGGAAATGCGCAGCAGCGTGCCCTGCTCGGTGTTCGTCACCCAGACCGCGCCGTCATGCAGTTTGAGGCCGTTAGCGCCGAAAAAGCCGTCCGGTGCGAGCTGGGGGCCGACCGCCCACGGTATGACCGAACCGTCCGCCAGCGACACCCGCCACACGGTACCCAGGATGGAATCGGTGACGTAGATGAAACCGTGGCTCTCATCAAGCGCCATGCCGTTGGGGAATCCGGAGGCGGGAAGCGCAGCGACGCGAACCGGGCCGGACGGGTCGAGCCGCCAGATGCCTTGCAGATCAGCGGTCCCGGCGCACAGCAACGTGTACAGCGTGCCGTTGCTATCGCGGACGATCCCAGAGGTGATCGCATGCACGCCAGGAGTACCCGCGCTGATCGGGCAGCTTGCCTGGGCTGGGTCAGGTAGCTGGGCCAGAAGACGCACCTGGCCATCGGATGACACCTGAGCCACCTGAGCTGCCTCGGAGAATGTCACATCCGCCGAGCCGTCCGGCTCGAGCGCGATGTTCTCTGGCGTTTGGCCCAGACTGAAGTCGAAGTGTGCAACGAACCGTATCCCGCTGACCCGCACCCCCGCCGTCCCAGCTGAGGCCGGGATCACGGTCAGTAAGGTCAGGCCGGCCATGGCCGATGCGGTTATGAAGCGAGCGACTCTCACGTTCCATCCTCCTGCCATCCGGGGTGCACCCATCGGCGTCTCACGAAACACACCGGCCCCCTGGGTGGGGAGCCGGGTGATGCGCTAAGGGCGCCCGGAACTCGACGACGCCCCACAGGTTTCCGGAGTCATCTTCGAAGATGGCCTCAATCCCGTAGGGACGGTCGGCCGGCTCCTGAACGAAGCTGACTCCCTTCGCCAGCAGATCCCGGTAGGTGGCATGGCAGTCATGCGTGGTCATGCCGCCTCCGTTGACGGTGCCTTTGGCCTGCATGTCCCGTACCGCTGCCGCCGCGCCTGGTTCGAGCGCCGACATCGCGGTCAGGGCCAGCCTGAGGTCAGGCTGCCCGGGAGGACCCACGGTAAGCCAGCGCCGGCCGCCCATCCGTACGTCATCACGGATCTCAAATCCCAGCTTTTTGGTATAGAAAGCCAGAGCCCGGTCCTGGTCTTCGACCCAGATATACATATGCGAGATTTTCGTGGCCACGCAAGCCTCCTGCCCGGCCGTATCGGGTGTGAATTGAGGTATCGCGTGCCCCCGCCTTCAGGAAATGGCAGGCGCGGACTCTGGCCAGCGTAGCTGATAATGCCATATATCGAACCAGACGGCCGCCTGATCTGGCCGCCCACCACGCAACGGCTCAGGCTTCATCCGCTCCGAGCTGACCAGCTCCCACCCGGTGAAGCGCTGCCGGACCTCGTCCGGCGTCACGCCCGCATTGCGGCGATCCCTGGCAGGTCTGGCGAATTGGCCGATGAGAAGAAGCACGGCCCCGGGTGCCGCGACCGCGGACACGCTTTTCACATAATCATCTCTCCGGGCCACCGGAATGGCATGAAAGCAGCCAATGTCGAACAACAGGTTGTACTGGGCGGACAGGCCGAGTTCCGCTAGCCGGGTGACGTCACCCTTGATGAAGCGGGGCTGAACGTTCGCCGCCCCGGCTTTCCGGCGGGCGCTGGCGAGCGCTTTTCCCACCATGTCTACCGCGGTCACGTTCCAGCCCTGCTGGGCCAGGTAGATGCTGTTGGTCCCGGTGCCGCAGCCGAGTTCGAGCGCGTGGCCGGGCGGAGCCACCGGTTGCCCCACCGTAGCGACCAGCCAGGGATTCGGCGCCGGCCGGTCCCAGGGCGTGAGCCCGAACAGGTACATTCCGCCATAGACCTGGTGGCGGCAACGCTGAGAGGTCTCGGCGAGGCGGTAAGACCAGGCCATCACTGCCGTCCTGAGCTGCCCGGCCCGGGATGACGCACCGTTGCTCATCGCGCGGCGGGCCGCCCCGGTGAGCGCGCCAACGGCCCAGCGGCCATCTATCCGGCGTGCCCCGGTCCGGTCATCAATCCGGCGTGCCCCGCTCGCGGGGCCTTCCGGGGTGTCCATCGCTTGATTCCTCTCGCTCGTGCCCCGCCGGGCTCTCAGCCCGGCCTTTCCGTGGTCACCCAAGACAGCGCTCAAGGGTCTTGAACACCAGGCCCGCAGCCGCGTCCACCTTCCAGCGGTTGCCCGGCAGCGGGTGCGCACGCCCGGTCCAGGCGCTGGCAATCTCCATGAGCTGCTGCCGGCCGGGCGGCGTGCGCCCGGCGAGCGCACGTTCCACATCCCGCAGGCGCAACGGCCTGGGCGCCAGGGCTCCCACGACGACACGAGCCGCCGAGATCCGGCCGGCCGTTGTGGTGATGGAACTGCACGCGGACACGATGGCGAAATCGCCGGCCCACAAGCTGAGCTTCTCGAACGCGCTGACCGTGCCGAAGGCGCTGGCCGGCACCTCCACCGCGGTAAGGAACTCGCCCTGGCGAAGCGACGTCTCGCCGGGCCCACGGTAAAAGCCGGCGACCGGGATGCGCTGAGGTAGCCCGGCGCCGGCGGCGATCACGTCGGCACCGAGGGCTGTGAATACGGTCGCGAGATCGGATGGGGTCACCGCCTGACAGCGGTGCGCTCCGGTCGCTGCATGGTAAAAGCGATGGTCACCGCGCACGGCATAACACGGGCACGTGGGGCCGCCGCGCTGGTAGCAAGAAAAGCCATTGCGGTAGAACCAGCAGCGGTTCTGCTGGCAGAGGTTCCCCGCGACCGTGGCCATCTGTCGGATCTGCGGCGACGCGATCGTCCGTACCGCGGCTGCCACGACCCCGAACGGAGTTGTGTCCGGGTCTTCGCGTTCCAGGCTGGCAAGCCGCACCTCTGCGCCAATCCGCCAGATGCCGTCGCCGGTCATAGCATCGTGGCCGAGTTCCGGGAGCAGCGTGAGGTCCACAGCCGTATCGCCGTACCTGACCCCTTGAGAGGCGGCGACCAGCAGATCGGTGCCGCCGGAAAGCGGAAGAGTGCCTGGCTCGCGCAGGGCCGCGGCGGCGGCGGCGATGTCTGCGGGGATACGGAGGGCATGGATCTCTGAGGCCGGCCGGCGACGCGCCAGGCGCGTGCCGAGCCGGTCCAGGATCGCCTCGAACCCGAGAGGATAGGCGCGCCGCACTATCTCGGCCTGCCATCGTTGCGGGCGCCGCCACAGGTGGTAACGCCGTGGCCGCCGGTTCTCCCGGGCCAGCACGCCGGTCAGCACCTTGTCCGGCGTCAGCGGCACATTCCGGATGCGTACCCCCACCGCGTGGGCGACGGCGTTGGCCACGGCCGCCGCGACCGGGACGATGGCGATCTCCCCGATGCCCTTCGCCCCGTACGGGCCATTCGGATCGTCGGTGTGGACGAAGATCGGGCGGATCACCGGGACATCGGCGGCCCGCGGAAGCGGATAATACGCGTACCCCGGGTTGACCATACGTCCGCCGGAATAGATCAGCTCCTCCCGCAGCGCCGCGCCGAGGCCCATGGCGACACCGCCGATCACCTGGCTTTCCGCCAGCAGCGGGTTGAGAATCCGGCCCGAGTCATGCGCGGCGACGTAATCACGAACCTGAACCTTCCCGGTAAGGTGATCCACCTCCACCTCGACCGCGTGCGCGGCGAACGAGTAAGCCCCCGAAATATTGCCCTGACCGGTCCGGAAATCGGGCTCCTCGGTCCCGGCGATGTACTCCCCGGTCACCGCCACCGAGCCAGTGAGCGCGATGAACTCCGCAAAATCCCACGAGACATCACCGCCGCTGATCCGGCCGCCCTCGATGCGGATATCACCTGCCGCCATTCCCGCGAGCCCAGCAGCGCGCGACCGCAGCTCCCGCACGGCTTCCCGGGCGGCGTTCCGCGCCGCGTGGCCGCCCATGTACGTCCCCCGGCTAGACCATGCGCCAAGGTCGGTGGGAGTCAGGTCCGACTCCATCATCAGGACGCGGACCGAATGCACAGGGATGGACAGCTCTGCGGCGACTATCTGGGCGAGCACGGTGCGCTGCCCGGTGCCGGCATCGGCGCCGCCGAACCGGACCAGCACGTCGCCGCCCGGGCCGATCTCCACACCAGCGCTGCTGCGGTTGGCGCCCGGGTATACATAAGCACCGGACGCCTGGATCGCGACCGCGATACCCACGCCCCGGCCGGACCCGGTGAGCTGCCGCCTTTTCCCCGGCCACTCAATAGCGTCCCGCGCCGTCTCCAGGCATTCGGTCAGGCCCGCGGACTCCAGCCGGTAACCCGCGTGGGTCACGTCTCCCGGCTGGTTGGCGTTGCGGAGACGCAACTCGATCGGGTCCGTGCCAAGGAGGTCCGCCAGTTCGTCCATCTGCGATTCGATGGCGAACGTGACCTGCGGATTTCCGTAGCCTCTGAACTGGCCTCCGGGGTGCCTGTTGGTATAGACGAGGCTGGCTTCGAAGTTGACATACGGTATCCGGTACAGCGACGCGATCGCGCCGGTCCCTGCTCCCATCACGGAAGGGCCGGAGTGATTGTAGGCGCCATTGTCGACAGTGACGGCCGCCCGGCGGCCGGTCAGCTTCCCGCCCGCGGTCGCCATGGTCTGGAGGTCTATCTCGAAGTAGTGCCGGCTCTTGGTGGCCAGAAACTCTTCCTCGCGGGCCAGTGCAAGCCGCACCGGCCGGCCGGCCTTCATGGCGAGCGCAGCGGCAATCGCCTCATGCTCGGAGATCTTCGACTTGGAGCCGAATCCGCCGCCGACAGCGACCTGGTGCACGACCACCTGCTCTTGCGCCAAGCCCAGGACATGAGCCACTTCCAGCCGCACGAAGTACGGCGCCTGCGTCGATACCCACAAATGCAGGCGCTCGGCGGCCCTATCCCAGTCGGCCACAACCGTGTTCGGCTCCATGCACGCTTGATTCTGCCGGGGGTAGCTGTATCGCCCCGTCACGCTGACGTCGCCGGCCTGGCCGGGAGGCTCTGAGCCGAACGTGTGGGTGAAGCGCAGCGCGAGGTTGCCGGCCGCGTGCTCGTGAATGCGCGGTGCCCTATGGTGACGCGCCTGCGCGATCGTCGTCGCTGCGCGCAGCCGCCGGTACCGGACCCGGAGCCGCCGCGTAGCCGTTCGAGCCTGCTCGGCCGTCTCGGCCGCCACAGCGGCAACCTCCTCGCCGGCGAACCGGACGACATCCACCGCCAGAACCGCCCGGTCGGCCAAGGGCCCGCCGTGGTGGATGTATTTCCGGCCCGGCAGATCGGCCGCCGTCAGGATGGCGACGACGCCCGCGGATCTCTCGGCCGCGGCGGTGTCGATGGCGAGTATCCGGGCATGGGGAAGCGGGCTGCGGCAGATGGCCGCATGCAGCATTCCCGGCAGCCGCACGTCACCGGCGTAGATCGCCGCGCCTGACGTCTTGTCCTGCCACTCGATGTTGCGTATCCGGCGGCCGAGGATCTGGGGGTGGTGAGCGGCGATGTCCGTCACCGGCCGCTCCCCTCCGGCCAGGGGACCGTGGCGGTGGCCGGGTGCGCGGTGGACCGGGCGGCGCGGGCCCGCGCAGTCTCCTGGATCGCTTTGATGATGCCCTGATAGCCGGTGCATCGGCAGATGTTGCCGGACATGGCTTCGCGCACCTGCCGATCGTCCGGCGGCACACCATGACGTAGCAGGGAGACGGCCCGGACAAGCTGCCCGGGCGTGCAGAAACCGCACTGGAAGGCCGCGTGGTCCGCAAAGCTCTCCCGCAGGTCGGCTGCCTCGCCGGCGATGCCCTCCACCGTCTCGACCTGCCCGCTGACGCGGTGGGCGAGGGTGATGCAGGCCAGCACCGGCCGGCCGTCCACCAGCACCGTGCACGCGCCACATTCCCCGCGACCGCAGGCCTCCTTGGTACCGGTCAGCCCCAGATGCTCACGCAGCAGTTCGAGCAACCGCAGGCCTACCGGGAGGCTCGATTCGTCGACCTGCCTGATGTTGTTCACCTGCATCTGGCTTCCTGCCTTTTCCCAGTGGTCACGGGATGGTTATCTTCCGAGCCGGGTCCGCCGGGCGCAAGACCGCCACCGCCGTCCCGCTCAATGCGGGGGAACCCGGACAACGCACGCGTGCACGATGAGCGTCCGCTCGGCGGCAAGTCCCTCCGTGACGGCCGTGCCAAGCTCCCTGACATCGTCAACATGCACCCCGTCCGCACCGTAACCACGGGCGACGGCCAGGTGATCAATGCCCGGCAGGTCGGTTCCGGGATGCGGCCGTGGATCGCAGGGGATCCCGGTGACGCTCTCGATCGCCCTTTTGACGGCCAGATACCCGCCGTTGTCGAGAACCACGATCACGACGGGGGCCCGCTCGGTGACCGCCGTCCAGATGGCCTGGACGCAGAAGTGCAGGCTGCCATCGCCGACGACGGCGACGACGGGCCGGCCGGGCTGGCCGATCTTGGCGCCGATCGCTGCCGGAACACCCCATCCCAGGCCGCCACCACGGCTGTGCAGTACCACCGATGCCTCGCTCGTCTTCAGGTGCCGCAGCAGCGGGCGGGACGAACGGACCGCCTCGTCAACCAGGATCGTCCCGGCCGGCAGAACGCGGCTCAGCTCAGCCGCGACGCTCTCGATCGCGAGCGGCCGGGCGGGAGCGCTGGCGAGTTCCCTGGCGAGCTGTTCCGCCCGGCGGCGGCGCAACGCTGCCAGCAGCTCCGCCCGCCGGCACCGCAGTGCGCCGTCCAGTCCGCCGCGGGCGCGCAGGGCGGCGAGGACGGCGGCCAGCGTAGCCGCCGGTGCGCCGAGCAGGGCCACGTCCGCAGGCACGTCCCGGCCGATCTCGGCAGCCTCCGGGTGCGCGTGAATCAGGCGGGCGCGCGGGGGCAGGGCCGGCCTGGCCGCGGTGGAGAAGGAAAAGAAGACGCTGCAGCCCACGGCCATCACCAGATCGGAGCCGTCGAGGACTGCGGGGTCTTCGCCCCAGAGTCCGGCATAGCGCTCGTCGCCGGTCGGGAAGGGCAGTTGCTCGAGGTCGGTGAGCTCCGTGACCAGTACAGGAGCCTGTATCTCATCGGTGAGCGCGCGCAGTTCGCTGACGGCGCCGGTGGCCGCGCTGCCCACCACCAAGACGGGCCGCTCCGCAGCGGTGAGCAGGTCCACGGCGGCGGAAATCGCCTCGTGCGCCGGTGCGGCGACTGGTGGCGCCCGCCAGTGCGGGCCGGCTACCGGGGCGCCCGTACCGGTGCCCTGATCCGCCGGCGTTCCGGTGCCCTGGCCCGCGTCCGCGCCCGGCACGTTCTCGCGCAGCATGTCCTCGGGTACGGCGAGGAACGTGGGGCCGCGGGGGGGCGTCACCGCAACGCGCAGCGCGCGGGCGAGATCGGCCGGTACGGCCGCCGCGGACAGGCTCTGCCACGACCACTTGGTGTAATCGCGCAGCAGCGACGGCAGATGCGGAAGGGCGCAAAAGCCATCCTGCGCCAGTAACGTGCTGTCTTTGTTCCCCGCGGTGACCACCAGCGGCGACCGGTCACGGAACGCGTTGTACACCTGGTTCAGGCCGTTCATCGTGCCGACACTGGTGTGCAGCCCGGCCACGCCGGGCGTGCCGGTGACCCGGGCGTAGCCGTCGGCCATCGCCACAACCGCACCTTCGTGCAGGCCGAGCACGTAACGCAGGCTGCCATCGGCCCGGATGGCCTCCAGCAGCGCCGCCTCGGTGGATCCGGGCAACCCGAACAAGACGGTCACCCCGTTCTCCCGCGCCGTGCGCACGAACAATTCCGCGCCGTTCACTCCGCAGTCCTCCATGCCGTTCAGCGGTGACGCCGCTGGCCGTGCCCGGATGTGCCCGAATCACCACAGCAATAACCAGGTAAAGCGCAGCCGCGCTTCGTCATGCATTTTCACCAGGTTAATTATCCGCCCAGCAGCGAGCCTTGCCCCACCGTACCGGCTAGGCCAGCATCGCCCTTGTGAGCAATACCACCTGGCGCCCTGATAGCTGGCGTGGGTATCCCGCGCGACAGCAGCCTGAATGGCCGGACCGGCATGCACTCGATCAGGAAATCAAGAAATTGAGCATGCTGCCACCACTCACCTTTGCCGGTGAGGTGCACAAGCTACGGGCAGCGCTTTCAGAGGTGGCCAGTGGGCATGCCTTTCTTCTGCAAGCCGGCGACTGCGCGGAGTCTTTTGCCGACTGGCGGGCAGATGCCATCTGCGGCAAGCTGCGGGTAATTCTCCAGATGGCGCTGGTCCTTACCTACGGTACGGGTGTACCGGTCGTCAAGGTCGGGCGTATCGCCGGGCAGTTTGCCAAGCCCCGGTCGGCCGCCACCGAATGTATCGGCGGAATCGAGCTGCCCGCTTTCCGTGGGCACATCGTGCACGATGATGCCCCGACGCCGCAGGCGCGCACGCCGGACCCGCGGCGGCTGCTCTCGGCCTACCATCAGGCGGCGTCGACGCTCAACATGCTGCGAGCGCTCACGACCGGCGGCTTCGCCGCCCTGTCACAGATCCACCTGTGGAACACCAATTTTGTGATCAGCAGCCCCGAGGGACGGCGGTATGAGGAGATCGCCGGGGAGATCGGCCGGGCACTGCGGTTCATGGAGTCATGCGGGATCGACCTTTCCGCCCAGGCGCCGCTGCATCAGGTAGACCTGTGGACCAGCCACGAGGCGCTGCTGCTGCCCTGGGAGGAGGCGCTGACCCGCCCGGATCCGGTCGCGGGGGGCTGGTATGACAGCTCCGCCCACCTGCTGTGGGTGGGCGAGCGGACCAGGCAGGCCGACGGCGCCCATATCGAGTTCGCGCGTGGGATAGCCAATCCCATCCAAGTCAAGCTGGGACCGGCCACCACACCCGATGCGGTGCTGAAGATCTGCTCGGCGCTCGATCCGCAGCGGACGCCGGGCCGTCTCACCCTCATTTCCCGCATGGGGGCCGGGCGCATCCGTGCGGTGCTCCCGCCGCTGCTCACCGCCGTCCGCGAGGCCGGTTACCCGGTGGTGTGGGCGTGCGACCCTATGCACGGCAACACCTATCTTTCCAGGAGCGGGCACAAGACACGCCGGATGGAAAGCATCCTCGCCGAGGTCAACGGTTTCTTCAGCGCGCACGCCGAGGCGGGGACCTGGCCAGGAGGGATCCACGTCGAGCTGACCGGAGAGGATGTGACCGAGTGCCTCGGCCCCGGAAGCGACGAGGACGAACCGCGGGTCCGGTATACGACCATCTGCGACCCACGGCTCAATGTGAGCCAGTCTCTGGCACTCGCTTTCGACCTGGCCGCGCTGCTGAGGCGATCCCCGGAGATGGTGATGCCATCGCCGGGGAAACCCGCGCGGGTCACCCGCCCAGCGCGGCGCCACCGTCCACATAAAGATCGTGCATGGTGATGTGGCCCGCTTCGTCGCCGGCCAGGAATACGACGGCGCCGGCGATGTCGGAAGGCGCGGCGAGCTTGCCGAGCGGAATGCCGACCCGGTATGCGCGCAGCGAGCCGTTCAAGGTCTCCGCGGCGGCGTGCTCGTCACCAGGAGTCCACATCGAGCGCAACATGGCCGTATCGGTCGATCCGGGTGAGACCACATTGCAGCGGACTCCGTACCGGGCGAGTTCCAGTCCCAGGCATTTGGTGATCATCACCGACGCTGCCTTCGAAGCTCCGTAGGCACCCATGTTCATCCGGGGAACGCCACCGGCGTTCGACGCGACCGTGACGATGCTGCCGCCCCCATGTGCCGCCATACGCCGGCCGACCGAACGCGAGACATGGAGCACGCCGGTGGTGTTCACGGCGAAGACGGCTGCCCAATCCTCGTCGCTGATGTCGAGGATGGGGCCGGTCCGCAGCACACCGGCCACATTGACCAGAATCGCGGCCGGGCCGAGGTCGTCTTCGATATGCCCGACCGCGGCGTCGACCGCGGCACGGTCGGTGACATCGGCCAGGTAGGAGGCGGCCTTGAACCCCTCGCCAGAAAGCCGGGCGGCAAGCTCCGCCAGGCCGGTGGCATTGGTGTCTACGGCCGCCACGAGCACCTCCCGGCGGCCCAGTGCGGCGCAGACCGCGGACCCGATTCCGCCGGCCGCGCCGGTCACGATGGCGACCTTGCCCTTCAGCCCAGCCCGGTCCGCCGGGCCGCCCTGGCTCACCTCATCCGCGTGGCTCACCGCACAGCCCCGTTCACCTCACGAGTAAAGGATGGCCTTGCTCCAGTCCTCGCCCGGACCGAACAGGCTCCGCGGTTTGACCACCTCAAAGTCAGCGGACAAGATCTCGTGCGGTACCAGCGTCCCTGGAGACAAGGGCCGGATTTCGGACCGGACGGCGAACTCAGCATCAATCGAGGCGGTCAGCGCCGCACAGGCCCGGTCGGCCTTGTCCGGGGCAACCTCCAACTCGATGTGCAAGCAGTCCGGCTCTGCCCTGGCCCGCCAGAAGAGCACCTCGCAGTCCTCGGGCAGTTCGAAGACCAGATCCTCGAGGCGTTCCTGGGTTACCCGTGTCCCGTCGACGGGATAACCGAACGCCGTTCGGCCGAAAACCTTGATCGTTGGCAACGGCCAGCCGCACGGGCAGGGGTCGTAGGAGATCTCGACAGTGTCTTCGAGGTTGTAGCGGACCAGGGGCATGGCTTCCCGGTACAGGGTTGTGACCACGAGATCCCCGGTGCCCTCGCGCGACGCGGCGCCGGAGGAGGGATCGACCACTTCGGCCACGACACGGTCGGCCCACAGATGCATCCGGCGCTCCGGGCACTCCCCGGCGAGCGTGCCCGTCTCGGTCGAGCCGTACTCCTCGACGACGGGCGCCCCCCAGATCTCGCCGATCCGCCGGCGCCTGGCTATGCTGAGCGGCTCGCCGCCGACGAACAGCGCGCGCAGCGCCGGAAAGTCCTTCGCCGGCTGCCAGCCCGCGAGCCGGGCCGCGGCCGCCCAGAGCAGACATTCGGTAGGCATCGACCAGGTCACGGTGACCCCCAGGTCGTGCAGCACCCGGACGACACGCGAGTAAGGCATCGCCGACGAGCGGGCATCGCCCGGGACGATCAGCGCCTCTTTGAGTCGGCCGGCCGCATGCGCCAGATGGCCGGTCAGCGGCAGGGCATACGGAGCCCGGACGAGGAACACGTCACTGGGGAACAGGCCGATCCACTTCCTGGCGTACCGTTCGGCAAGATCCAGCCAGTCATTGGCGGTGTAGTACGACGGTGTCGGCTCACCGGCGGTACCGCTCGATTCGTGATAGGTCGCCAGGCTGGCCACCGGGACGGCCAGCATGCCGAACGGGTAGTTGTCCCGTAGGTCCTGCTTGCGGGTCAGCGGCAGGCCGGGGAGGCCGGCCAGCGTGGCAGGCAGCCTGCCATCGGCCCACCTGGCCCGGTAAAACGGTGACCGCGACGCCAGTTGCATAGCAGCAGGAAACTGCTTCTCCTGCAAGGTCAGCAATTCGCCGATACTGCTCCACTGCCCAAGCTGCGGAAAAGGTGACTGTTCCAGCGCCATCATTCTCTCCTTCAGGGAAGAGCATGCGGTATTATCGCGGGCCACATTCTAATGACCTGCCGCGGCCGGAGCCATTTTGCGTTCTGATTACGGCGGCCGCGAATCCCGCCCAGCGCCCGCCGTGCCGCGGCCGGGCCATATCACGGCGAAGTCCGCGCAGCGCCGGGCGGCCCTATAGGTTCCGCCCGCAGCCAGACATCGTGGACCGAACCAGGTCGAGGGGTGTACGGTACCAGCGCAGCTTGCCTCGTTGGCGGCTGCCCGGCCACGCCCGGCATCGCGGTTTCTGGCTGCGGCAATTCGCCAGCCGATTGACTTGCCGGGGCGGCTCGGGCAAGTGCTATATATAACCCATAACCGCCTGCGCTACGGGCCAGCGACACCTGGGAACGGGCGAGGTCCCGGCACGGCGGGAGAGGAGACACTCCTGTGGCCAATGTCCGCTATATCGTCAACGATGTGGACGAGGCTATACAATTTTACTGCGGGTATCTGGGGTTCAAGGAGGAGATGCACCCCGCGCCGGTATTCGCGATGATCGTCCGGGATGATCTCCGGCTGCTGCTCAGCCAGCCCGCGCCCGGCGGGCCCGGTGGCGGGTCCCAGGCCATGCCCGACGGCACCCTGCCCGTCCCCGGAGGCTGGAACCGGGTCTCGCTCAACGTCTCCGACCTCGAGAGCTTGGTCGAGCGGCTGCGGCAGGACGGAGTCCACTTCCGTAACGAAATCGTCACCGGGGTCGGCGGCAGGCAAATCCTCCTTGACGATCCCTCAGGGAATCCAGTCGAATTGTTCGAGCCGTTCCCGGGAAACGAGCGCTACAGCAGGTAGCCGGGCGCGCGCCGACACCGGCGCATAATCCGGGACACCGCCGGGCCTGACCGGGACCCCACCGGGCGAGCAGGATCTCGCCGACCGGGGTGAAGTGCCCTGGCCACCCTTCATTCCGTCATACGACCATGGCCAAAATCAATCGGCAGTCCCCGGGCCGCCGGAGCGAACAGTTCCGGGACGCCGCGGACAGAAAAGGGAGCCAGAAATGCGCACACGGTTGTTAATAACGGGCACCGGGCTCACACTTGCCCTGTCTCTCACGGTGGCTGGCTCCGCACTGGCGGTGAGCCACGCATCGGCCGGAAAGCACGCCACCACGACGGCTGGAAAGCACATCACCATGACATCCAGGCGCGGTTTTGTCACCGGCCACGAGGACTTCACGGTTTACGCCACAAGTTTCGAGGCGTCTTTTGCGCCGATCTATTTTAATGGCGAAATGACGACCGCCGGGATCGGTTACAAAGACTTCGCTAGCTTCCAGGATCAGGTGCTCCTGCCCAAGGGTAACGGGACATTCGTCATCTATCATCCCGGGCTCAGCCAGACAGAGGGTGTGAAAGTCCACCTCAACCAGCAGACCTGCGTTCTTTCGATCATAGGAAAGGGCCCGGTGTACTTCATACAGGCCACCGGAGGGCTCAAGGGAATGTCTGGAAAAGGCGAGGTCTTCCTGAACATCCACGTGTTCTTCCGCCCCAACCCCACCGGGGGCGGTTGTGATGAGACGACGCTCCCGCCGTGGGGCTATATCGAGATAGCCAGGGGCTACCTGATCGCATCCATACCCAACGGGATGACCAATTAGGGCTGACCGGGGCGTGACCGTACGTTTGCCCTGATTCATCGCAATACCTAGGCGCGAGCCATCGGGCCGGCCTATGCCGAAGCCATGGCACAGGGCCCGGTGGCTCCGCTTTTTCCCCTGGTGGCCGGCCGCCAGCCAGTTTCCAACCACGCCGGACAGGAGCAAGGGCAGTGAAACTCCCAACCTTGGCGATCGTGACCGTTCTGCTGGCCAGCGCAGCAGGATGCACTTCCGCAGCCGCGCACGGATCACCTGGCGGCAACGGCCGGACCCTGACTATCGGCATGATCAACCCATTCAGCGGGCCGGACGCGGAGTTCGGCCAGGAAATGGCCGCCGGGTGCATCGCCGCCGTCCAGGTCATCAACGCACACGGCGGCGTGCTCGGGAACAAGCTCCAGTGCGCTGTGGTCGACAGCAAGGGTGACCCGGCGGACGCGGTCCCCGCAGTTGCCCAGGCCCTCGCCACCAAGGGTATGGCCGGCGTGATGGGCCCTGGTACGGACGCGGCCACGGCGACGGTGCCGATGCTCAACCAGGCAAAGATTCCCACCATCGGCGCCAACGGAGATGTGTCGTTCGACCGGTCTCGCTATCCGTACTACTGGCGGATCCTGCCGTCCGACGACGCCAATGGTGTCGCGATGGCCGTCGCCGCGCACAACCTCGGTTACACACGCGCCGCCCTGGTCTTCAGCAGCTCACCTCAATCACAGACTTTCGTCCCGGCTATACTCCGGGCGTTTCCGAAGCTGGGCGGCCGCATCGTCGCGAATGAGTCGATAACGCCGGACCAGGTGTCATACCAGACCGAGATGGCGAAGGTGGCCGCGGCCGATCCACAGGTAATTTTCACCGAAACCGACCCGCAGACCGGCGCCACGATGTTCAGTGAACTGAAGTCTCTGGGCAAGATGTTCCCAATTCTCGCGACCGGCGCGACCACGGTCCCGCCCTGGTATCAGGCCGTGCGCCATGCGATCGGGCTGCCCGATCTGCTGAAGTTCTACCACGCCGTGAACGAGCAGACACCGACGTCCGGCTATAGCTGGCAGCAGTTCGACCATGCGCTGCTGGCCGTGCGCAGCGTGCCAGATCCGGGTTCCCACGCCATCTCGCCATTCTGCGAATCCTATTACGACTCGGCCAACATCCTCGCCCTCGCGATGATTGCAGCGAAATCGTACTCGGGCCCGAAATACAATCAGTTCCTCAGAACCATTACTGAGCCGGCTCCGGCCGCCACCGTCGTGCACACATTCCCGCAGGGCGTCGCCGCGCTGCGGGCCGGGAAGCGGATCAGGTACATCGGCGCGCTCGGCCCGATCGATTTCAACAAATGGCATAACTCCAGCGGCAGTTTCCAGGTGGTCAGGTTCGCCGGGAACCGCGCCACGACCACCCCGATCACGCTGATAAGCGCCGAGCAGCTTCAGGCCGCCTCCTCGTGAACGCGCTGCTGCTCTCGATCGGTTTCGGGCTGGTCGCGGGCTGCGTTGTGGCAATCGGCGCGGTTGGTTTCACGCTCCAGTTCGGCACCACCAACGTGCTCAACCTCGCCTATGGCTCGGTGATGACCGTCGCCGCCTTCATCGCGTACCTGCTGACCCGCGCGTCGCTGGGCATCTGGGTCTCCCTCCCGCTCGCCGCGGTCTGCGCCGGGGTGTTCTCGCTGCTGCTGAACCGGCTCGTCTATGCCCCATTCGCCCAGCGGGGGGTCGGCCTGTTCGGCATGGTCATCGTGACCATCTCCGTGCAGCTAGCCATTTACTACGGTCTGCAAGCGGCCTTCGGCACACCGTTCATGAGCTATCAGGGCGTCGGGCCCGGGGCGACCTACCACGCGGCTGGCATGATATTCACCCAGATCCAGCTCATTATGATGGGTATCGCCCTGGGCGCGATGCTGGTGGTTTACGCGCTGCTCAGCTTCACCAAGCTCGGCAAGGCGATGCGGGCCACCGCGGCCAACCCGGCGCTGGCGAGGAGCGCCGGAATCCCCACCGGCAGAATCGTCGACCTGGCATGGCTCTTCTCCGGGACGCTGTGCGGGGCGAGCGGTGTCACGCTCGCGCTCGATGTCCAGGGTTTCGATTTCTCGCTGGGCCAGGAAGTGCTCGTCGTGATCATCGCCGCCGCGGTATTGGGGGGCATAGGCCATCCGTATGGCGCCATGCTCGGTGCATTGATCGTCGGTGTTTCATCCTCCGTCGTCGCGAATTACACCTCGGCCGCCTACAATCAGGTCACCGCGCTGGTCATCCTTATTTTGGGGCTCCTCCTCCGGCCCCGGGGCATCTTCGCTGCCCCGGCCGCGGGCACCGGGCCGGCGGCCGCAACCACGGGGGAAGTCGCCGGATGATGGGGGCCACGTCGCCTTGGCACGGGACAGCCATGTGCTCCTGCCCCTGGGCGGGCGTGGACTTCTGCCCTGGCATCGGTGCGGGTGGGTAATGAATATCACCCTCCAGTTCTATACGGCGACCCTCCTGGTCTATTCCGGGGTAGCGGTGATGGCCTGCCTGGGGCTGCATGTGCAATATTCTTGCGCGGGCATTGTCAACCTCGGATTTGTGATTTACCAGGCGGCCGGCGCCTATGTTGCCGGCGTGCTGACGCTTGGCCCGCCGACACCGGCCAGCCAGGGTGGGTTCCAGGAATACATCGGCGGCTCCCGGCTGCCCTTTCCGCTGCCCCTGCTCGCGGCGGCAGCCGCCGGCGCCCTGCTGTCCGTCCTCTCCGGGCTCATTGTGCTGAGCAGGCTCCGGCGTGATTACCAGGCAACGGTGCTCCTGGTTTTCGCCGTGGTCGCCAATCAAGTGGTAGGCAATGCCAAAGGCCTGTTCAACGGCTACAGCGGATTGTCACTGATCCCGCAGCCGCTCCAGTCATGGCTGGGCCTGTCCAGCATCGGTTACGACTGGGCCTACGCCGTATACACCGCGGTCCTGACGCTTGTTGTGTACCAGGCCGTACGGGTGGTCACCCGGTCCCCGCTCGGCCTGGCCTGGCGAGCGCTGCGCGACAATGACACGGCCGCGGCTGCGCTTGGCAAGGAGGTGGTGCGGCTCCGTCTCACCGCCCTGACCGTGGGTGGCGCGATCGCCGGCCTGTCCGGTGCGGTACTCGTCCAGTTCATCAGCGTGTGGTCGCCGCAATCATGGCTGTTCCCGGAGACGCTGGCCCTGTTCACCGCCCTGATCGTCGGCGGTCTCGGTAACGACCGCGGCGTGGTCGCCGGCGCACTGGTGGTGCTCGTCCTCTTTTTGCAGGCGCCCAGCTTTCTCCCGCAGTTTCTCCGGCCCGGATTCACCAGCGCGCTCGAATGGGTTTCCACCGCACTGCTGACCTTGGTATTCCTCTGGTTCCGCCCGCGGGGCCTGGTGCCGGAGCGTATCCAACGGCTCGCCGTGGCCCGCGCGCCCGGTGGGAATCCCACCACGGGGGCCTCACCCAGGCCGTCACCCGGGAGCGTCTGATGATCGCGCCCGGCCACCCAGCCACGCAAGACCACCCAGCGGCCGGCGATCCCCTGCGCGTTCTCGGGCTGCGGCGCAATTACGGTGGCGTGAACGCGGTGGCCGGTGTCAGCTTCACAGTTCCGGCAGCCGGCATCACCGGCTTGATCGGCCCGAACGGCGCTGGCAAGACCACGACCGTCGCGATGATCGCCGGCGAGGTCCGCCCCACCGGTGGTCGCGTCATGTTCCACGGCCAGGACATCACCCGCCAGCCGCCGGGGCGGCGCGCCCGCGCCGGTCTCATCCGCACATTCCAGCTCTCCAGCGAATTCAAGCGGCTCACCGTTCTGGAGAACCTGCTCGTCGCGGCTGGTGGCCCAGGCGAGACAGTGACGGGGGCACTGCTGCGCCGGCGCGCTTGGCGGGCACACCGGGCGCTGGTCCTGGCAAGGGCCACCGAACTCCTCGAACGATACGGTCTGGCGCATCAGGCTAACGTTTACGCAGGCGATCTCAGCAGCGGCGAGAAACGCCTGGTCGAGATCATGCGTGCCCTCATGGCCGGGCCCAGCCTGCTGCTTCTTGACGAGCCCATGGCGGGAGTGCACCCGGCACTGCACGGCCGGATCGAGGCGCATCTGCGGGATCTGTGCCAGCGCGGGCTCCCGATGCTGATGGTGGAGCACGAGCTTTCTATCGTGGAACGCTGCTGCGCCAGGGTGATCGTCATGGTCAGGGGTGCGAAGGTCGCCGAAGGGACGATGCCCCAGATACGCGCGAGTGACGAGGTCAAGCGTGCCTACCTCGCCTGATCCCGCCGCCCGGCCGGAGCCACGCCTGGCGGTCAGCGACGTCACCGCCGGTTACACCCGGCACGTTCCCGTGGTCAGGTCTGTTTCGCTGGGGGTCGGTGCCGCGGAGGTGGTCTCAGTCATCGGCCCCAACGGTGCCGGGAAGAGCACGCTGCTCAAGACGCTCACTGGAAACCTGCCGAAATTTTCCGGCACCGTGCGCCTGGCTGGCCAGGACGTCACCCGGTTGCCGACGCACAAGCTGGCCCGCCATGGCCTCTCTTATGTCCCGCAGGTCAATGAGGTATTCGGGGCGCTGACCGTACTCGAGAACCTGGAGATGGGCGGGTTCCTGCTGGCCCGCAGGCAGTTCACGCGGCGTCTTGACGAGGTTCTCACGCTGTTCCCGGGCTTGCGGCCGCTGCTCGGCAGGCGGGCGCATAAGCTCAGCGGAGGGGAGCGGAAGATGCTGGCCATCGCGCGAGCCCTGATCCCCCGGCCCACGCTGGTTGTGCTGGATGAGCCGACGGCAGGCCTGTCCGACGATCTGGCCCACCGGGTGCTGACCAGCCAGGTGCGCGCACTGGCGCGAGGTGGGGCCGGCGTCCTGCTCGTCGAGCAGCGGGTCCTGGCCGCGCTCAGCATTTCCGACTGGGGATACGTCATGGTCGGGGGCCAGGTTGTGCTTTCGGCCGCGGGTCGCGACCTGCTGACGCGCGCGGACTTCGCCGAGCAGTTCCTCGGCCGGGCACCGGCCGACGGCGGCGGGCACTGCGATGGATAGGCAGTGGCACGGCACCAACGTGGCCGGCCACCTCCTGGATCCCGCGGTTGGCGCGTTCGCCCTGATCTACCGGCCAAAGTCGGGCGACGGTGACCACATCGACGTATTGGCCGGGACGACCGGGACGGCCGAACGCCTGTCGGAACTGCAGTTGCCAGCCGGCGACCGGCGGCAGGCGCCCGGGCCTGACATGCTCGTGATGATTCCATACCGCCAGATCAGGGAGCGGGGGTTCGCCTGCCGGGACGACGGGTCATCGCTCCTGACGATGATGGTCACGCACCGGGGGTCGATGCGCCGGGCGGAGGCGTGCAGTCTGCTGCCGGATACCCAGGTCGTGCTGTCGGGGGAAGGCTTCGACGTGGACGACGCCAGCTACGCGGAGATCGTCAGGAAGGTCCTGTCCGAGGAGATCGGGCGGGGGGCCGGCGCGAACTTCGTCATCAGGCGCTCGTTCGTCGCCACCATCGAGAACTTCTCCCGGGCCACAGCACTGGCCATATTCCGCCGGCTGCTCAGCGTCGAGACGGGATCGTACTGGACGTTCCTCGTGCATACCGGTGCAAGGACGCTGATCGGCGCGACGCCGGAGCGCCACGTCAGCCTCACGGGCGGGGTAGCCACCATGAGCCCGATCAGCGGCACCTATCGCTACCCACCGGGCGGCCCAGCGCCCGCCGATGTGCTGCGGTTCCTCGCGGATGAGAAGGAGACCGACGAGCTGTTCATGGTGCTCGATGAGGAACTGAAGATGATGGCCCGCGTCTGCGAGCGGGGCGGCCGCGTCGTCGGCCCGTTTCTCAGGGAGATGGCACGGCTTGCCCACACCGAGTACGTCATCGAGGGGCACAGCGCGCTGGACGTCCGCGACATCCTGCGCGAGACGATGTTCGCGCCTCCCGTGGTGGGCAGCCCGCTGGAGAATGCCTGCCGGGTCATCACCCGTTACGAGGCATCCGGCCGCGGCTACTACAGCGGCGTGCTCGCGCTCATCGGGCGGGATGCAGCGGGGGCCCGCACGCTGGATTCGGCGATCCTCATCCGCACCGCCGACATCGACCCGGCCGGGCGGATGAAGATCGACGTCGGGGCCACCTTGGTACGGCATTCAGACCCGGCCTCGGAGGTGGCCGAGACGGCAGGCAAGGCGGCCGGGCTGCTCGCGGCGCTCCGGCACAACCCCTCGCGCGGCACCGTCTCAGGTGCCGCATCCCTGGCCGGGACGGGTGCCGCCGGGGGCAGCCTCCGGCGCCCGCTGAGCGCGGACCCGGCGGTCCGGCGTGCCCTCGAGCACAGGAACGCGACCCTGGCCGGATTCTGGCTGAAGGACGGCTACTCCGGTGCTGCCGCGCCCGCCGTGGCCGGCGCCGAGGTGCTGCTCATCGACGCCGAGGACACCTTCATCGCGATGCTCGGGCATCAGCTCCGTTCGCTTGGCCTGACCGTGACGGCACGGACGTACCAGGCGGTCACCGGCGGCGACGACGCCGATCTCGTCGTGGTCGGCCCAGGGCCCGGCGACCCGCTGAACTTGAGCGACCCCAAGATCGCCAGGCTGCACGCCATCACCGCGGATCTGCTTCGCAACGGGACGCCGCTGCTCGGCCTGTGCCTCGGCCATCAGGTCCTGGCCAGGCTCCTTGGGTTCACCGTAGCCAGAAAAGACGTCCCCAACCAGGGCGTGCAGCGCGAAATCAGCCTCTTTGGCCAACCCTGCCGGGTGGGCTTCTACAACACCTACGCCGCGTTCCTGCCGCCCGGCGACCCCGGTCCCGCCGCGCACGGCCACGGCCCGGTCACGGTCAGCCGTGACCAGCGAACCGGTGAGGTACACGCGCTGCGCGGCCGGGGCTTCAGCTCATTCCAGTTCCACCCGGAATCGGTGCTGACCGAGCGCGGCGTGCAGATCCTGGAACACGAAGTCACCGCGCTGCTGTCGCTGGCGCCTCAGCGCGCCGCGCGGGCCCCGGGGGCCCCGGGGGCGCCGGGGGCAGGTTCGTCATGTCATAGTATGGCCGGACCGAGCTGGTGAATCGCCTCCACCAGGGCGAGGTGCAGGTCGTCCGCACTGCCGTCCAGGTAAAGCGGACCGCTGCCGTCACTGAGCAGGACGCTCACCTGGGCGATGCCACGCGCGGACGGCGGAAGCGGACACCGGAGCCTGCACACCAGCTCATCGAGGTCCGCCGCTGCCCGCACTATCCGCTGGCGGTAGAGGGGTACGGCTGGCCGGGGGGATCGTGGCCGTTGCCCGGCCCCTACCAGAATCTCCAGGCTGCGGGCGAGGTCGCGCCGCATCCCCGGGCTGACCAGCTGACCTGCCCTGAGGGCGAGCGCGGGAGCCGACTCGGGCGGGACACCGGCGGCCAGCTTACGGTCAAGCTGGTTCGCGCGGGCCCTGGCCATGACCCGGTCGCGAATCCGCGGCCGCCTGGCGACCAGGCCACCGTCTTCGTCTTCGCGGAACAGCAACAGCATCGTGTCCCCAAACCGTATCGGCCAGCTTCCTGGACGCCACGGCGTAATCTCATGATAGCTTACAGTAACCGGTTGGGCTGTCCAACGCCGCGGGCTCCAGCGGCGGTTGGGCCCGCCGTGGCCGGCGCCGGCAGCCAGTGGGTATTCGCACATCGCCCTTGTCAATCAAGAACCAGCTTGCCAGAATTATGGCATTATCTGTTCCGGTGCTGCGCAGAAACATAGCCGGAGGCTTTGCGGAGCACAGTTTTCTGAACCATTGACTGCGTCGCGGGTGGCGTGAAAGGGCACGCATGACGAACGATGCTCATCACTCACCGAAGGTCATTGACCTCCTGGGCGTCGGCATCGGGCCATTCAACCTGTCGTTAGCAGCACTGGCTGATAAAGTGCCCGGACTGCGGGCTGCCTTTCTCGATCAGCGGCATGAATTCCACTGGCACCCAGGATTGATGATCAGTGGGACGACGGTTCAGGTCCCTTTCCTCGCCGACCTGGTGAGCCTGGTCGATCCGACGAGCCGCTGGTCATTCCTCAGTTACCTGCAAGCCAATGACCGGCTATTCCCGTTCTATTTCGCGGAGCGGCAGCACCTGCACCGGGCCGAGTATGAAGCCTACTGCCGCTGGGTGAGCCGCGGCCTGCCGCGCTGCTGGTTCGGCAGCCGGGTCGAGTCGGTGGCGTGGGATGGTGAACACCAGAGATTTACGGTCTGTTACGTCCGCGAGGATGCGACGGGTGCGGCCGTGTCGGCCGGGTGCTGCCACGCGCGCAATGTGGTGCTCGGCATCGGCACCGAGCCGCACCTGCCCGAAGCGCTGCGCCCCCTGGTCGCGGACGAGCGCGTGACAGCGTTGCACTCGGCCGAGTACCTGGCCCACCGTCCGGCATTGCAGGCAAAGGCGCACGTCACGGTCGTCGGATCGGGCCAGTCCGGTGCGGAGATCTTCCTTGACCTGTTGCGCGCGCGGCCCACGGGACAAGAAGGGCTGCACTGGATCTCCCGGTCAGCGGCGTTCGCCCCGATGGAGTACTCCAAGCTGGGACTGGAGCACTTCACCCCCGACTACACGAGGTTCTTCCACGGCCTTTCCGAGCCGGAACGGGACCGGCTGCTTCCCCGGCAGTCGCAACTGTACAAAGCCATCTCCGTGCAGACGATCGCGGAAATCTACGACGAGCTCTACAGCAGGACGCTGACTGGCCACTGGCCGGCCGCGGTGCTGCGGCCGGCCACCGAGGTGCGCGCCGCAACGGTCCACGACGGCCAGATCCGGCTGTGCCTGCGGCATACCCAGCAGCATCGTCACCTGACCTTGATGACTGATGCGCTCGTCCTGGCCACCGGCTACGTGGAAAGGCCCGCCGAGGTCCTGCTTCGCAACGCGGGGCTCAGCCTGCGGCGCGACCGATCCGGCAGGCTGATGGTCGATTCGCAATACCGGCTCGTCGTGGACGAGCCGATCCGCGGGTCGGTATTCGTTCAGAACGCGGAACGGCACACACACGGCGTCGGTGCGCCGGACCTGGGCCTGGCCGCGTGGCGATCGGCGGTCATCCTCAACGCGATAGCCGGCCGCAACGTCTACCGGTTGCCCGCCCGCACCGCATTCACCGCGTTCGGGTCCGCAGCCATGTGCCCGGCCGAAACAGGAGAGCAGGCGGTGGCGGGACCGCCCCGTCCCAGCGTAACCGCGCCAGGCCGTAGCAACGCAGACTAAAGGAGCCGCCATGCTGATACGACAGATGGGCGAAGAGCAGCTCATCAGTGCCTACGGGATCCGCTACCAGCAGATCTACCCCCACGGCGGCGACGAGCTCGCTCCCTGGGGAGTCGGGCGCGCAGTCGTCGAGCCCGGTGGATCTACCGACCCCCATGACCACGAGGACCACGAGATGTTCGTCTTCCTCTCGGGGAACGGGATCCTGACCGTTGACGGAGACAAACGCGAAGTCGGCCCGGATGTCACCGCACTGCTGCCCGCCGGGAGCAGGCATCAGGTGACCAACCCGAGCACGACGGAGCGCCTGGTCTTCCTGACCATTTACTGGCCTGTCGCGCACGGTGCGGTCGATCTATGACCTTGGATGCCGCCGTGCCCCGCCGCCTCATCGTGACCGCCGCACCGCCCACGCCCAACGGTGACCTGCATCTGGGGCATCTGTCGGGCCCCTATTCCGGCGCGGATATCCTGACCCGTGCCTGCCGGCTGCAAGGGTCCGACGTCTTGTTCCTGACCGGGTCGGACGTGCATCAGAGTTACGTGCCCGTGAAGGCCCGGCGCGATGGGGCCGATCCGCTGGAGATGGCAGATGCTTTCGCCGACGAGATCACCCGGATCTTCACCGCGGCCGGGATTGAGCCTGACATCAGCGTCCGGCCGCAGCACTCCGGGCTGCACGTCAGCATCGTGCGCGAATTCTTCCGCCGGCTGCATGAGCGCGGTGCGCTGCGAGCCCGCACCGGACCCGCCCTGTTCTGCCGGAACTGCCGCCGCTACCTGTTCGAGGCGCACGTCACCGGACGGTGCCCGCACTGCGGTGCGGTCAGCGACGGGAATTCCTGTGAGAACTGTGCCCTGCCCAACGAGTGCGTGGACCTGATCGATCCGGTGTGCAACGCCTGCGGCGGGAAACCGGCGGGCCGGCTCGTCGACCGGCTGGTGTTCCCGCTGTGCGAGTACGCCGGGAGACTGCGTTCCTTTCACGCCGCAGCCAGCATGAGCCCGCAGCTCGAAGCCTTGTGCGCACGTATGCTGGCCCGCGGCCTGCCCGACATCCCGGTGAGTCATCCGACCGACTGGGGTATTCCGATGCCGGTCCCCGGCTTCGAAGACCAGCGCATCTACGTGTGGGCGGAGATGCTGCCCGGGTATTTTGCCGAGCTGGCGCATGCCCTGCACAATGCCGGGCAGGATCCGCGGGACTGGCCTGCGGCCTGGAACGACCCCGGCACGCAGATCGTCCAGTTCTTCGGCTTCGACAACGGGTATTTCCACGCGGTGCTTCAGCCGGCCCTGCTGATGGCCTACGATGCGTCCTTCAGGCTACCCGACGCCTTGGTAACCAACGAGTTCTACCAGCTCGGGGCCTCGAAGTTCTCCACCAGCCGCCGGCATGCGATCTGGGCCAGCGACCTGCTGGCCACGGTGCCGGCCAGCACGGTACGCTTTGTGCTCGCCTATGACCGGCCTGAGTTCGAACGCACCTCCTTCGGCTGGGACCGGCTCCGCGATCTCGCCGATGGCATGCTGGCCGGAACCTGGCAGCGCTGGCTCACCGGCCTGTTCTCGCGCATCGAGACCCGGGCGGGCGGCCTCATTCCCGGCGGCACCGGCATGAACCGCTCGCAGCGGGCGTTCCTGGCGCTGATAGAGCGCCTCGCACAGGCCACCCTTGACGCCTATCGCGCCGAAGACTTCTCGCCCCGCCGTGCGGTGCGGCTGCTGTGTGTCCTGGTCGATTGCGCACTGGACTTCGCGGCGGGGCAGAGCCGCACTCGCGCCGACGGCGGCGATGGCGCGGCGGACGCCGCCCTCGCTGTGGAGGCCGCGGCCGCCAGGACCCTCGCTCAGCTAGCTTGCCCGCTCATGCCCGCCTTCGCCGGCCAGGTGTGGGCCGCGCTGGGAGAAGACGGAGCGATCCGATGGGACGGAGTCCGGCTCCCCGCGCGGGGACGGCCCACAAGAACGAGCGCGCGTTTCTTCCAGCCGCTGGCCGGCGATGTCGAGGATGCCGTGATGAATGCGGCCGGCCCGGGGCTCGCGCCGGGCAAGCGGTCAGGAAACCCCGGAACTGACCCGAGCGCCAAGCTCTTTCACCACACTGGCCAGCAACTCGATATCGGCCTCAGTTGATCGCCAGTTCACAATGGCTGGCCGCAGCGCGACGCGTCCCCGGTAAACCGTCGTGCCCGCCAGCACCCGGCCATCGCTGGCCAGCGCCCGGCCGATCTCGGCGTTCAGGGTGTCCGCGGCCGATTCGGTCATGCCGGGGCGCCGGTAGCGGAAACATACGTTGCATAGCTGGACGGGCGCCAGAAGTTCCAGATCAGCACTGGACTCTACGATATGGCCGAGATGCTGTGCCAGGTCGAGGTGCCGCTCGACCATCTCGCGGTAGCCAGCCTGGCCGTAGGCATTCAGCGTGGCCCATATCGCGAGCGCCCGCGCCCGCCGGGACCCCTCGGGACCGAGATCTTCGTAGTTGAGGCAGGGACTTTCCGGTCCGGAAAGATATGGGGCGTCCGGCGCGCTGAACGCCTTGGCCAGGCGGCCGTGATCACGAACGAACGCGAAAGCGCTGTCGTATGGCACGTTCAGCCACTTGTGCCCATCGGAGATCACCGAGTCCGCCCGGCCTGCCGACGAAACCAGGTGCGCCGTCCGCGGCGACAGGGCCGCGAACAGCCCGAAGGCACCATCTATATGCAGCCATGCACCGGAGGCTGCGGCCAGGTCAGCCAGCGGGCCGATCGGGTCGAAGCGGCCAGCGTTCACCTCCCCTGCTGTTGCTACGATCACCGCGGGCCCACGCACCTCGCGAAGTGCTGCTGACATCGCTTCCAGGTCGAGGCGGCCGGTGTCGTCCTGGCTGAAGACCCGCACCGAATCCCGCCCGCAACCGAGCATCTGGAGTGCCTTTTTCACGCTGACGTGCACGTAGCCGCTGGTGAATACCGGCATGGCCGGCAGGCCGGCCAGCCCGGCCGAGATCACGTCGACTCCGTGCTTCTCGGCCCACCAGTGCCGGGCACAACTCAGTCCGGCGAAGTTGGCCATGGTCGCGCTGGTGACAAGGACCCCGCCGAAGCTGGCGGGGATACCGAACATCTTCTTGAGCCAGCCCAGCGCCACCGTTTCAAGCTCGGTCGCGAACGGCGAGCATTCCCATGCGGCGGCATTCTGGTCGAAGACCGAGGTTATCCAGTCCGCCGCCAGCGCGGCCGGCGTCGCACCGCCGGTCACGAAGTGAAAATAACGCGGGCCCGCCGAGTGGACGCCCGCACGGTCACCCAGATTCAGCAGGCGCCTGATCGTCGCGGCAGCTCCCTGGCCGTGCTCAGGCAGCGCGGGATCAATCTCCGTGGCCGTGCTGGAGGTGGCACACGCCACCTGGCGGCCGGCCAGCGTGGCCAGGTAGTCCGTTGCCCCGCGGTGTACGAGCTGGAGGAGATCTGGTATGGCCGTCAGGTCGGTCAGCGGATCGGGCATGGCGTCTCCATCGTGGGCGCGGTCAGGCTAAGCGGCGCTTTCGGCCGCCAGCTCATACTGGTCGAAAATCGAGCGGACGGCGGCCCGCATGGCTTCCTCGCCTGCTCCGGCCAGATGGAACCTGCCGCCGATGTGCTCGTATCCGCCGTTACCGTCGAACACTTCGCCTACCGGCGGGAGTATCTCCCGGTAAAGGCCTGGGATCTGGCCGATCAGCGAGGAGCGCCGGATAACTCTGCTCGGGAATGGCGCTGGCTCCGGGATCATCACGAAGCCACCTCCGGCCGGATCGGTGACTTCGCGCTGCGCGAGCAGCGGCGGGACGCCCAGCGCCGCCCGGAAGGACTCGGCTGGCAGGTTGACCGAGAACAGGTCCTGATGGATGAAGGGAATCTCCCCGCCGCCGCAGCGCAGGCCCACTTCAAGGAACACCAGCTCTCCTGCGGCCGGCTCGATCAGTTCGAGGTGAAAGACGCCGTCGGATATGCCCAAGGCGGCCAGGCACCGCACCGAGAACCTCACGATCGCGTTCTTTTTCGGTCCCGGGTCGAGCAGCACGGAACCGAGCGGCTCACCCAGCGCGAAGCCGAGGCAGGTATTGACATAGGCGGAGACGCTCATGAAGCATGCCTCATTCGCCCGCACCAGGCCGTCCACATGAAAGATGTCACCAGCGATATACTCCTCTAGCTCGAATCCGGCCATCTCATGCGCAGCCAGGGCTTCGCGAAGCTCGATGAGGTTGCTGATCTTCCGCACACCCTCGGAACTGGCGCCGATGCGGGGCTTGAGAATCATGGGGAATCCTAGCCGCGAGGCGGCCTCGTCGGGCGTGACAAGCTCCCGGCCGGCAATGAATCGTGGCGTCCTTATGCTGGCGGCAGCGACGGCCTGCTTCATCACCACCTTGTCCTTGAAACGGGAGACGAATTCCGGGCGGTCGCCCGGCACCGCGAACACCTCGCGCAACCTCGCCGCAGTCAGCAGGTCGTATTCCGAGAGACCCACGATGCGGTCGAACTGCCCGTGCTGCTCGCTCATCGCGGTCGCCGCCCCGAGTACATCAGCATAATTCAAGTCATCCAGAACGGAGATCGCGCAGGCATTATCTCGGTCCAGCCAGGGTAGCCCGGCCTTGGTGGTGATGTAGCAGAGCCGGATCTGGGACGTGTCCACGAATCGGTGGTACCCGGCGAACTCATCGTCCCACCGGTTGATGATCAGGCAGGTCAGCGCTGCGTTGGCCATGATCCGCTGCCTTTCTGGCTATTTTGCCTCCCCTGGACATTTTAGACCTTGACGAGGCGATAGCAATTAGTTACGTTGGCCAGAAGTAAAAGGGCTGGACTATATGCTGTGGGGAGTACAATGCTGGACAGAAAGAGCTTTGAAGCGCTGGCGGAACGTGCAATGGAGCGCCAGTTCGAAGCGGTCCCTAGAATGCGGGATCTGCACGAGGGCAAATGGATCGGACGGGACTATTACGTCCGCCACCTGGTAGAGACGGTCCTGCGCATCAGGCTCAACAACGAGGTGGATACATATGCCCTGTTCAAAGTGGGGTCACGGGACGACACACTGGCTGCGGGCCTGGCCAAGTACCTAGCCGAGGAGTTCGGGCACGAAGGCATGTTCCGGCGCGACCTGAAAAGGTTCGGCCTCAGCCTGGAGGAGCTCAACTCCATAGACGTATTCCCGGCGACAGCCAAGCTCATGGGATATCTCAGGATATGCGTGGACCGGGAGGGCCCCGCGCCCACAACCGTGTGGAACTGGTTCGTGGAGTGGTACTCAGACCGCTACAACCAGATCATCACCTCCAAAGCGGCGGAAACCTTCGGTGCCAGCAACGTGCAGGGGTCACAGGCGCACATCGACTTCGACAGCGCCCATGACCATGACGAGCTGATGTGGCGGGTGGTGTCGCGTGCGGTCGAAGGCTGGAGTTCCGCGGAAAAAGTACTTGGGCACCTCGATCTGTTCATCGACATGGTTGGGGACTATTTCCGCGAACTGTACGAGGCAACCGCGGCCCGCACAGACGCCGTCGCCGTCTCGCCGGGCGGCGCGCAGGCGTAAGCGCGTGCTGCTGGTCGTCGAGCCGTGGTCGGCAGGCGGCCTGATCGTCCATGCCGCGCGTGACCTTGGTTACGAGGTCGCGGTCGTCTCTTTCGACCGTCCCGGTGACGATCGGCTGCTCGACCAGGAGGTCCGTGATGACGCGGATCATGTGATCGTCACCGATACCAATGACCTGCCAGCCACGCTGGAGGCGGTCCTCCGGTTCCACCAGCACACGCCGATTTCCGGAGTGGCGCCGGGATTTGAGTTCTACGTGCCGCTGGCGGCGGCGATCTCGGCCCGGCTGAACCTGCCCGGACTTCCCCATGCCTGCTGGGTGCGCAACAAGCTAGCGATGCTGGACCGGGTCCGGATGGCTGGGGAACGGGTCCCGCGTTACCGGTCCGCATGCTCGCCCGACGGCGCGGCCGCGGCGGCAGCGCAGGTTGGCGTTCCGTGTGTGATCAAACCGGTGGACTCGGCGGGCAGCATCCACGTCAGGCGGGTGGAGAGCGCCGACGAGGCGAGGGCAGCCTTCGATGAGTTCTGCCGCGACGAGCGCCTGGATTTCGGCAAGCGGACCAGCACACACGTACTGGTGACCGAGTATCTGGACGGACCGGAATACAGCGTCGAGGGACTCGTCTTCCAGGGCACCATCACGATCGCGTCGGTAACGGCCAAACTACTCGGCCCGGAGCCCTGCTTCGTTGAAATGGGCCACATCGTCCCCGCTGACATCCCGCCAGCCACCCGTTCGCGGATCGAGCGATATGTGCGCAGCGTGATTCGGGCGACCGAGCTGACAGTCGGCCCGTTCCACTGTGAACTGCGGGTCGTCGGCGGCGATCCCGTGCTCATCGAGATAGCTGCCAGGCTCCCCGGGGATCACATCGTGGACCTGGTCGAATATGCCACTGGCAGCTCGCTGGCGCGGGCCGCGGTCGCCGCCTACATGGGCGAGGCGCCCATTGATGGCCGGGCACCGGCGCGGGCTCCTTACGCCGGGATACGTTTCTTCACGGTCAGCCCGGGAACGGGCTCTTACGCCCGCGCCATGGGAATGACCGACGCCCGCCGGCATCCCGGCGTGATCGACGTCCGCGCCACCATCGCGCCCGGCCAGCCCATACCGCCGCCGGATGACAGCCGCTGCCGGGTCGGGCATGCCATCTTCCTGGCCGGCACCTACCAGTCCGCCCTCGATACCTGGTCGGCGCTCGGGAAACTCGTCACCTTCGGCTGACCACACGCCGGGCAGGTTCGCCGCGGCACACGGTCAGGACGCGAGCACGCGGGAGTGAAGCTGGCCGACCGTACGCCGGGCAGAGTCGAAGGCACCGGCCTGCCAGGCGATGAGGAAGCTGAGCCAGTCACCGGCCATGTACACCCGTCCGGTCGGCTGGAGCAGCCGCCGGTACTGCGCAGAGGGCTGCTTCGGCCACCCTACCCAGCCACCTTCGATGTACCGCACGCTGTGCCAGGGCACCGAGAAGGACGACGCGAGCTCGGTGCGGTACTTGCCGCCGTGGATCTTCACCCCCTGGGCGACGGCCCTGGCCGTCCGGGCGGGCGGCGCGAGCCGGCCATAGGACAGCGCGATCGGCCCGAAGTTGTAGTAGCCCAGCACCACGCCCCGGTCTTCGTGGAATCCATGCGATGGGTACCAGATGTTGTTCACATCCAGGCTGGTGTTCGTGATGCCGCCGTAGATGTGGTCATCGGTTTCCCACCAGCGGCGCTTGTACTCCAGGCCCAGCTTGCCCACGGGCAGCGGAAACGGGGTGCGCAAAGCGGCCGCCACGTCGCTGCCGAGATTGTTGGGGATGCGCGCCATGATGTTCGGCGGAAGGGTCGCGACGCAGAAATCGGCGACCGCGCGCCGTTCCTTCCCTGATGTATCCGCGTAAACCACCTCGACCCGGTCCGGCAGGTTGGTCACCCGGCGAACCACGGCGCCATAGCTGATACGTCCGCCGCCGATGGCCGCGGCGAGCGCGTAAGGGATCCGGTCCATGCCACCGACCGGCTGGAACATGGGCATCGCCTGGTCGAAATCAAACTCGAAGTCGAAGTACAGGCCGAGCTTGCTGGCGAAGACGGCGGACAGGCTGGGGATCGGCATGAGCCCGGTACCCTCCTGCAATCCCGCGCCGGGAAGCACCTTGTAGCCGCGGCGATCGAGGCCTTGCAGACTCCCGAACCCGGGCCAGTTCCTGCCGGTGTACAACCAGCTCGCGGCGGGATTGCCGGCCACCCGGCCTCTGATGGCTCCCCATCCCTTCAAGAATTCGAGAATCCGCTCCTTGTCCGCGGGGGTGAGTTCCGCATCGAGGGCGCCCTGGTCGGTCGCCTTGGCCAGCAACTCGGCAACGTAGCCGTAGACGTCGGCCTTGGCGGTCCGCCACCGCACCGGCTTGTTCTCCGGGCCCACGTTCTCGTTGTAGAGAAAGGCGTCGGCGTTCTGGTTGGCGAACATCTCGATCGGGACGCCGAGTTCGCGGCAGTACTCAAGAGTGACCATCCACTGCGCGATGCGCGCGGGGCCCGGGTTCAGGTACTGCCCTGGCGCGAAGGTGCACCGCTCGGTGTAGCCCTTCATGTCGTGCAGGACCGTGCCGCGGCGGACGGTCCAGTTGCGGCCGCCCGGCCGGTCCATGGCCTCGAGCACATGGCAGTCGTACCCGGCCTTGCCGAGTTCGTAGGCGGTGGTGAGCCCGGCGATGCCCGCGCCGAGCACGAGAACCCTGGCCGGCCGGCGGCCGGTCAGGGTGAAATCGGACGTGCGCGGTGGCATGAACCGCCGCGCGGTCGCCGCATGCGCCGTCGGCGCCAGGCCGATGGCGCCCATGGTCGCGTACAGCATGCCAGCCCCGCCCGCCACCCCGATGTCGGTGAGGAAATGCCGCCGTGTCACGCCGCCTGCCATGCGAGCTCTCCTTTGCTGATCTCGTTTACTCGCCCGCGGCCAATCAGCAATGCCCGGGCCGGGCCCGCGCGACGCCGTGATTCACGCATGCGCATGCCTGGTTACCCATGGGCGGATGCCGCCGGCGAGCAGTTGCGGCGCTGCTGATTGAAATCCAGGACGCAAGCCTGGTGGATGGTCACCCCGGGTTGTCCCAGCCCTGCCCTTTCTGACCCAAGGGCCACCCTTTGCCAGGCATTATCATTACTCTAATCACCGGCCACGTTGAAATGGAAGAGGTTGCCGTCGGCGTCTTCGAAATTCTCCCGGTGGACCTCGTAACCACCGTCGGTGAGGGAACGCCGCACCTTGTCGTAGTCGCTGGCGCGGATCCGGAACTCCAGGTGACTGATGCCCTTGCTGGCGCCCTCCAGGCGCTCATCCCCCCGGGGATGGTGGCCACGCGCGAACAGCGCTAGCTTCTGCTCGCCGCAGCGGAAGAAGACGGCGTCACCATAATCACCAGCCACATCAAGCTGGAGAACGTCACGATAAAATACCTTCTGCGCGTCTAGATCTTTGACGATAAGAACGACGGCGTCAAGACCCAGGATATCACCCATGCCGCTTCCTCCTATACAAAGAACAATGCTTCGCATAATCTTACGGCGTGATTGCTGACGGCCAAATGATCAATCTCGATCTCGGCGATCCCGGCTATTCGCCGCCAGAATCTGCGAAGGCGGCCGTGGCCCGCGCTCTGGTGCGGCATAGCGGGCCCTGGCGGTATGGGCCGCCCGCCGGATTGCCGGCGCTACGACGCCAGGTCGCCGAGCGAGCGGCGGCGGCTCATGGCCTGGACGTGGACCCGTCGTGGGTGGTGGTGACCGCCGGCGCCTCCCTGGCCCTGGCCGCAGTTATCGCGGCCACCACGAAGCCTGGCGAGGGGGTGCTGTGCCCTGACCCCGGCTATCCGGCATTCGCCGCGCTCACCGGGCGCCTCGGCCGTCGCGTGGTCTGGTATCCGGCGATGGGGCTGCGCGGGCACACCGACCCGCGGGCGGTCGAGCGCTGCATCACACCAGGCTCGCGCCTGCTGATCTGGAATTCACCGTCGAATCCGGTGGGGACGCTGGCGACGGCGGAGACGGCCGCCACCGTGGCCGACATCGCGCGGCGCCACCATCTGGCGCTAGCCAGCGACGAGGTCTACGCGGATCTCTGTTATGACGGCACGCACGTCAGCCCGCTCGCCTGCGGCGGCGAACGATGTTGCGCCATCGTCAGTTTCTCCAAGTCCTACGCGCTGGCAGGTTTCCGCGTCGGTGTGGTCGTGGCGCGGCCGGCGTTGGCGGCCGCGATATGCGCGGCGCACTGGTCCCTGGGCATGAGCGCCTCCGTGCTCGGCCAGCACGCGGCCCTCGGCGCGCTCGCCGCGCCGGACAGTTACCTCGCTGACCTGCGGGCCACTCTCAGGCGGCGCCGGGACGAGCTCGCCGCCCTGTTCCGTTCCGTCCAGATCCCACATGAGCTGCCGCGCAGCGGGCTGTTCTTCTGGCTCGACGTCGGCGCAGCCGGTCAGGACGGGGACGGGTTCGCCCGGCGCCTGGCCGCCGACGCCGGCGTGCTGATCAGCGGTGGCGCCATATACGGCCCGGCCGGAGCACGGTTCGTACGGGTCAGTTTCGGCGCCCCGGAGGACGAGGTCCGCCGCGGCGCCAAGCTGCTGGCCGACTGCTTCGCCGAGTGGGCCTGCGGCGCGGCGGTGCCGCGATGACCGGTACCGTCCTGGTGGTCTGCGGCAGTGTGGGGCGGCGGTCCCGGACCCGTGCGCTGCTGAAGGTGGTGGCCGCGGGCTGCAAGCTACAGGGCCTGGAAACAGTGTGGTACGACCTGGGCGAACACGATCTCGGTATCGCGGATCCCGCCTATCACTACAGCCCCGAACGTCATCCCAGCGCCGAGGTCCGCAACCTGTCGGCACTGGCGGCACGGGCCGGGGCGTTCATCCTCGGCTCCCCCGTCTACCACAACTCCTACACAGGCGTTCTCAAGAACTGCCTCGACCACCTCACCACCAGCCACTTCGAGGGGAAACCCGTGGCGCTCGCCTGCCACGGCGGGACGATGCGAAGCATGCAGCCCGCCGACCAGCTCAGGCTCGTGATCAGGGGGCTGCACGGTATCGCGACGGTGAATCAGGTGGTCAGCGCCGACACGGACTTCCAGATGAGAAACGGCGGCCTGGCCCTCACCAACCCTGCGCTGTTCGACCGGATCGCCCGGCTCGTCGCGGAACTTGCCTTCCTTATCGACCGGCTCGCGCCGCAGCGCGGCGAGCGACGGGACCTGCTCTGGACCCCGGAGGAACCACCGCCTCCGCCCAGCGTCTCAGGTGCGTTCCAGGGCGCCCGCGCGGCGGGCGGCGAATTCCATGCGCCGCAACAGAGCGAATCCGAGTAGCAGATACGCCGCGCCGATCCCGAGGTCACCGAGGATGTCAGGGGAGATGGCGGCGAGCGAAGCCCCGTCGATGGCCTGCCGGGCCGCCGTCACGCTGCGGGTCAGCGGGATGACCTCGCTGAGCGGCCGGAGCCACCCGGGCAGCCGGCTGAGCGGGATGTTGACACCGGCGATCACGAGCATCAGCAGGAATACCGCGTTCCAGATCGTGTAGATGTCCAGGAACACCAGCGCCAGCACACCGAGCAGGCAGCCCATGCCCACGGTGCTGAGCGCGGCGGTCAGGATGCTCACCCCCAGGCCTGGCAGGTTGGCATGGCCAAGATCCAGGCCGAACAGGGTGACTCCGAAGACCAGCGCGACCAGGACGGTCAGCATGCCGTCGGCGACGGGCACCACAGCGCGCTGGACGAAGTTCGCCAGCCGGCTCGCCGGCGAGCCAAGCAGCAGGAGCAACGTTACCTGCGTCCGCTCCTCGCTGATGGTGGCGGCAACGCCGAACCCGCCGAGCGTCGCCAGCGCCAGGACGTTGCCCACCACGTAGAACGACTCCACGGAACGCCCTCCGGCGAAGACGCCGAGGAGGGTGAACACGAGGAGCTGTTCCACCGGCAGGATCAGCTTGTTGACGAGGTAGGCGCTGAGACTGAACCAGCGGAACAGCGCCTTGAAGATGATCCACGAGTTCTCCGCGAACCGGCGGGCGGCGTCGAGTATGTCCGCGGGCCAGATGACGCGCTCGTACGCGGCGTGCCGGTAACTAGCCATGGCTCAGGGCCCCGACCTGGCGCAGCTTGCGCATCACGACGTTGAACAGGGCGAGCGAGATCGTCAGGTACAGCAAGCTCAGCGCGATGCCGCGCAACCAGAGCGGCAGCAGCCCGGCCGGTGTCGCCCCGCCAGCCGCCCGCTGCAGGCTCTCCGTCCCCCAGTACACCGAGAGCCCATAGCTGAACGGCGTGCTCCAGCCGGGCAGCAGGCTGACTGGGAAGAGGAAGCCGGCCAGGATCCAGACCGGGTAGTCAAAGGCGTTCACCCATCGGGTCAGCACCGGGATCAGCACCATCACCGGAGCGATCACAAGCGCGAGCGACACGATCGCCAAGGCGACCACCAGGAACGACACGATGGCGCTCGCCACGGCGTCCACGTGCAGATCCGCGCCCGCCACCAAGAGCGTCACGGCGGAGCTGACCGGTACGGCAACCAGCGCGATCGCGGTCTCACCGGCGATGTAGCCACCGAAGATCAAGCCGATCGGGACAGGAACCCCGCTGAGCAGCTCGAGCGTGCCGTACCACTCCCGCTCCCGGCGGATCGTGAAGGTCGCGGTGCCGAGCAGCGCTGTCCATAGCCCGGCCATGGCACTGCCGACCAGGACGCGGAAATAGCCCGCCTGCTGCGCGTGGGACCGCAGCACCAGAACCGCGAGCAGGCTGACCAGCGCGGGCCGTATCACCACCTGACTGACTCGCGCCGGGTGCATGGCGTACAGGCGGATATGCATCAGCGCCGCGCCCACGAAGCCGCGCAGCAGGCTCACCGGGCCACCTCCGGGGCCAGCGGACCGGTTGCCCGTTCCTCGCCGACGAGCCGGATGTAGACGTCCTCGAGCGTCGGCTCGGGCAATTCGGGCACCAGCTTGCGAAGCTCGGCGGGAGCGCCCATCGCGACGATCCGGCCCTTGTTGATGATCGCGACCCGGTCGCAGATCTCGTCCGCTTCGAGCATGTAGTGGGTCGTGAGCAGCACGGTCCGGCCCAGCTCGGTCAGGTGGACGACGAGGCGGCGTACCTCGTGAGCGACGACGGGATCGAGGCCACTGGTCGGCTCGTCGAGGTACAGCACGGCGGGGTCATGCAGCATCACGCGCGCGATGTGCAAGCGCTGGCGCATGCCCCGCGAGTAGGTGTCGACCTTGTCCCTGCCCCGGTCGCTGAGGCCCACCATCTCGAGAAGTTCACCGATCCGGCGGGTGGACTGTCTGGTGGGCAGTCCGTAGAGGTTCGCGAAGTAACGCAGGTTCTCCCACCCCGAGACCCGCCCGTACAGGCCACGCTCTCCACCGAACATGAAGCCGATGGTCCGCCTGACCTGCTTGGCCTCCCGGACGACATCCCGGCCGAGGACGAGCGCGCGACCGGAGTCAGGCAGCAGCAGGGTGGATAGGATGCGGATAGTCGTCGTCTTCCCCGCGCCGTTGGGACCGAGCAAGCCGAACAACTCGCCGGGCTCGACGCGGAAACAGATGCCGCCGAGCGCTTGCACTGTCCCGGCGGTCTTACGGAACCTGCCTCGCCGCACCACGTAGCTGCGGCGCAGATCCGCCACCTCGATCGCGCTCATGCTGACGCCTCCGAGCTTATCCGCCAGGCCAGCGAAGCCCTTATTGCAGGTACCGCGGGTGGCACCTGTGTGCGCTCAAATTCTACAATCCTGAGATTGATCGTCAAAAGCCTCACGACCGGTGATCACTATATTAGGGAGATTCTCAACCGGCGCACAGCCTTGTAGCATGGGCCCGTCGCCCCTGATCGAGAATATTGGCATCAGGTGGACACGCACTTACCGTCGATCACGGGGGATCGGCAGTTTCAGTGATAGGAAGCGAGAGGCAATGAAGAATCTCGGAAAACCAATGCGTGGCGGCGTGATCCGGGTCGTCGGTCAAGCTCCTGACGTGGACTATATGGATCCACAGCGAGCGTACTTCACCTTTAGCTGGCAGCTCATGCGCTGCATATGCCGGACCCTGATGACGTATCCCGGAAAGCCTGCCCCGGAAGGCTGTGTGCCCGTTCCCGACATTGCCGAGGCGGAACCGGAAGTCAGCAGCGACGGCCGCACTTTTACCTTCAAGCTCCGGCGGGGCGTCAGATACGGCGCGCCACTGAACCGTGAAGTGGAAGCGGGGGACTTCAAGCTCGCATTCGAGCGCGCGCTGGACCCTGAACTGCACTCCGCCCCCGGGCAGTACTTCCTTGACATCGAAGGTTCCGACGCCATAAGGAACGGCACTGCCACTACCCTTTCCGGCGTCGAGACCCCCAGCCCGCAAACCCTGATCGTGCATCTGCGCCGACCGATCAACGACTTCGTGAACATCATGGCGCTGACCGCGACGGTGCCCGCGCCGCCGGAGATCGTGAACAGCCACAGCAAGTTCGACTACGGCAAGCACCTGGTGCCGACCGGGCCGTACCTGATCGCCGAGCACATCCCGGGGCAGTTGGTGCGGCTTGCGCGCAACCCCGCCTGGGACCGTGCCACCGACCCCGTCCGCGGCGCCTACATCGACGGCCTCGAGATCCAGATGGGCTGCCGCCGCGAGGACGTGGTGCAGCGGGTGGAGAGCAACGAATCGGACATGTCCTGCTTCCTCCATCCCGACCACGACGACTTCAACCGCTACCGCGAGCGGCCGGAGATCGGTGACCGCTTCTTCTCCGACCCCACCGGCTGCATGCGGTACATCGCGCTGGACTGCTCGGCGGGGCCGACGAGGGACATCCGGGTCCGTCAGGCGATCAACTACGCGGTGAATAAGGAGGCCTTCGCGGTGGTCCGCGGTGGCGCGGTGGGTGGCAACATCGCGGGCAACATCCTGCCCCCGACGATCAACGGTCACCGGCCTTTCGACCTCTACCCGTCGCCCGGCCACCGCGGCGATCCCGATCGCGCCCGCCAACTGCTCGCCGAGGCCGGCTACCCGGACGGATTGCGCACCTGGGGGCTGGTGGCCGATGCCAGCTTCCATCCCAAACTCGGCGAACTGCTGGCCGAGGCGCTGGGCAAGGCCGGGATCGAGCTAGAGCTCAAGACGGTGACGGTGGACAGCTATTACAAGGACTACATGAACCGGACCGACGTCCACATCCCAATCGGAGTGAGCAACGGCTGGTGCAAGGACTGGCCGGGTAATGGGGCGCGCAGCTGTCTGGCCACTTTGTTCCACAGCAGTTCGCTGGACAATCCCGAGACGACCAACTTCTGCCGGCTGCGCGACCCGGAACTCGATCAGATGATCGACAAGGCGGTCATCTCCCGGCCGGACGAGGCCGACGAGCTCTGGGCCCAGGCCGACCGCCACATCATGGAGCAGGCCGCATGCGTTCCCTGGTTGCACGACAACCACTTGGCCATGACAAGCGAGCGGGTCCGCAACTACTTCAGTCACGCGTTCCTGGTCGGTCCCGACTGGACCAACGTCTGGCTCGTGGACGGAACGCCGGTGGACGGCGGCTAGTCACCGCGGGCCACCGGCGCAGCACGCGGCCGGTGGCCCGCGGCACCACCCGACGGCCGGCACGGTGACCGTGCCGGCCGTTCGCTGTTCTGAGGGAAACTTGCGTTAACGCCCTGAGGGCCCGGTGAAGCGGAATGAGGCGAGCCTGATGGCCGGCGCACTGACCGAGCCGGTGATCGTGTGCAGCAAGAGCCGTGACTCGGTGCTGGCCGCTTGCAGTCCGCGCAGCCCGTCAAGGATCCCCGAGACGAACCGCATGTCCTGGACGGGGCCAACGACGCGGCCGCTCTCGACGAGGAGCGTCCCGTCCCGCGTCACCCCGGTCACGGTCGCGCTGAGCGGATCCCGTACGTTCACGTAGTGCAGCCTGGTCACCCAGACGCCGCGATCGATCGCCAGCAACTCCGCGGGGCTGGCGCTGCCCGGGCCGAAGAACAGGTTGGCGGGCGCGGCTTCTTCCGGCGCGGCGTGCCCGGTCGGTGCGGTCCCCGCCTCGGCCGCGGAACGGCGGTCGTGCAGCACGGCGACGGCGACGCCGTCGCGGATCAGGTCCACCCGCCGCTTCGGGGTGGCCTCGCGGTCAAAGCCGATCGGCAGGCCCTCGGGCTCGGTGCCGTCATCCCAGATGGACACCCCTGGGCCGGTGACCGGCTCGCCCAGGTGCATGAAGGTGCGCCCCTGCGCCTGCCTGACACCAGCGAATCCAAGGAAGGCGAGAAACTCGAGCAGCCGGGCCACCGCGTAGGGGGCGAGGATCACCGGGTACTCCCCCGGCGGCAGATCCTTGACCGCGTGGCCCGCGAGTGCGCGGCTCAGCGCCTCGTCGGTGAGTGCGTCCGGGTTAAGGTCCATCACATCGCGCGCGGCCCGCGCCGCGTAACCGGCACGGCCGTCGCACGAGTGAACGGTGAGGCGCAGCTCGCTCCAGGAGCGGCGCTGCGCGAGCGCCACTCCGCGCGAGGTGGCCGCCGCGTGCGAGCCAGCGCCAGTCAGCACGCCACCGAACGACAGTGCCCCGGCTGGCATGGCGGCGAACACCGCCGCGGCCACCTCGGCCCGCGTCTTAGGCGTTGCCGTGGCGGTCGCTTCGCTCCACGCCTCGGCCTGCGCCACCGGGGACGGTCTCGCGACGCCCGGCCAGCCTGGGTCCCGCGGCGCGCGCTTGGCCGCCCGGGTCGCGCGCTGGACCAGGGCGGCAATCCCGTCCGGGTCGGCCTGGTTGCCGACCGCCGCGCCGACGTGGCCGTCCAGCGACAGCCGGACGCTCAGCTCGACGCTGCTCTCACCGACGTTCTGATGAATACGGTTGCGGGCGAACCGGGTGAGCGCTGTTTCCTGAACGACGGTGTATGCCTCAACCTCGTCCGCGCACGCGCGGCCGCGTGCGACGATCGCCTCAGCCAGGTCCAGGGCCTGCTGCATCTGCTACCTCGGGATGATGTCGACGGCGCGGAAGCGGGCCGGGGCGGCGCCGTGCGTGACCCGGACGAGCTGCCCGGGCTGCCCCTTGAAGCACATGCGCAAACTGAACAGGTGCCAGGAGTCAGCATCGGCCACCGCGTCGCACGCGCGCCAGAACCGTGGAGTGCTACCACGGTAGGCCGGCCCGCGGTACAGCCTGCCCATCTGGCCACCGCGAATCTCCCGTGCCGTCTCGGTGGCGAACTCGAACTCGAGCCGCCGGTCGTCGATGCTCCAGCTTGCGGTCGTCTCGAGCAGCAGCCCCCGATCGGTGTCGGCGATCAGATCGGACAGCGGCCAGGTGCCCGGCTCGAGGTTGACCACGGTCATGCGCACCAGCGGGAGACGGTTCCAGCCCGCCGCGCGGCTGGCGCCGCTGCTGGTGCGGCCGAGCGCGGCGGCACTGTCGCGCGCGGAAAGATACTCCGCCACCCGGCCGCGCTCGATGAGCGGCACGCGCCGGGCCGGCACCCCATCGTCGTCGAAGAAGAACCCCCCAGCCGCCCGGGGCGTCCCGGGATCCGCCACCACGGTGACCACGTCCGAGCCGACCCGAAAGCTGCCCAGCTTGTCGGGTGTCAGGAAACTGGTGCCGGCGGTCGCCGCCTCCATGCCAAGGACCCGGTCGAGTTCCAGCGCGTGCCCGAGGCTCTCGTGCACCTGCATCGCGGTCTGGGCCGCGTCGAGGATGACCGTGGCCGGCCCCTCCGGGCAGGGCGGCGCATCCAGCAGTTCGGCCGCTTCGGCGCCGATCCGGCGGGCGTTGGGCACCAGGCCCATCCGCTCGATGGCCTCCCAGCCGCCGCGCTCGGCGTGCCAGCCGAACACCTGCGGATACGTGCGCTGCTGCTGTTCACCACGGCGCACCACGATGACCTTGAGACCGCCGCCGGAGTCGGTGAGGTCCTGATAGATCTCACTGCCTTCGGTAGAAGCGAACAACCGCGTCTCGTTGAGGAAGTCCAGCGTGCCCTGCGCGACGGTCACCGCCGGTTCTGCTCGCATCTCCTCGTCACACCGCGCGAGCAACGCCACTTTGTCCTCGAAGGGGACCGCGAACGGGTCGTGCTCGCACGGGCCGCGGCCGGCGAAGACGTGCGTTTGCGGCGGGCCGAGCGACACCGGCCAGGCGAGCGGCCCGGCGGACATGGCGATCTCCACCGCCTGGGCCGCGACCCGGTCAGCCTCGTGTTCGGTCAGTACCGGGCTGGCCGCGAACCCCCAGGCGCCGCCCGCCAGGACGCGCACCCCGAAGCCGAGGTCGTCCCCATCCTCGAAGGCGTCGAGGACGCCGTTGCTGAAGATGAACTCCTCCCACCGACGGCCAATGATGCGGACGTCGGCATAGCTGGCCCCCCTGGCGGTGGCCGTGTCGAGCGCCCGCTGGGCCAGGTCACGGCTGGCCGACCCTGGCGCGACGGTGTCAGCCATCGTGATCCGGTTGCCGGCCGAGGACGGGGAAATAGGTGATCGCGCCGTTGATCATGTCGTATTTCCAGCCGGTGACCCAGCGGCGCATGGCGACCAGGCCGAGAGGTTCGACGGTGTAGATCTCTTTGGCGTCTTCGTAGGCGATCTGCTGGATCCGGTGGTAGAGGGCGCGGCGGCGGCCGGGGTCGA
>DATGGU010000097.1:0-70259 GCA_035308365.1 Streptosporangiaceae bacterium | reverse complement strand
TTACCGCGGCTGCTGGCACGTAGTTAGCCGGCGCTTCTTCTGCAGGTACCGTCACTTTCGCTTCGTCCCTGCTGAAAGGGGTTTACAACCCGAAGGCCTTCATCCCCCACGCGGCGTCGCTGCGTCAGGCTTTCGCCCATTGCGCAATATTCCCCACTGCTGCCTCCCGTAGGAGTCTGGGCCGTGTCTCAGTCCCAGTGTGGCCGGTCGCCCTCTCAGGCCGGCTACCCGTCGTCGCCTTGGTGGGCCGTTACCCCAACCAACTAGCTGATAGGCCGCGAGTCCATCCTTAGCCAGAATCCTTTCCACCATGGCCGATGCCGGCCGTGGTCGTATCCGGTATTAATTCCGGTTTCCCGGAGCTATCCCGGTGCTAAGGGCAGGTTACTCACGTGTTACTCACCCGTTCGCCGCTCGAGTACCCCGAAGGGCCTTTCCGCTCGACTTGCATGTGTGAAGCACGCCGCCAGCGTTCGTCCTGAGCCAGGATCAAACTCTCCGTAGATGTCTATATGCAACCATGCGGAAACCGCATGGGCTGCTGACTTGGAGTGCTCCGGACTAGCCGGAGCGATCTTGGCAAATCATCGCAGGGAACCGTAGCCAGAATGGCCATGGATCCCCATTGACGAGGTTGTGCTTAATGCACTGGCTTTTAGCACGCTGTTGAGTTCTCAAGGAGCGGACGCTCACCGTTGAAGGACTCTCATCCTTCGCTGGGGCAACCCTACTAACTTACCAGCCGTTCAGGGCTCCGTCAAATCATTTGGCCGAGCTTTTCCTTCGGGCTGTCCCTCCAGCATAGCCGGGTCTGGGACTGGACGTCACCAGTTCGAGCAAGCCGACCGTTCACGGTCCGAAACCGCGCAACAACCCGGCGTGCTCTGCCGACGGTGCTGGATGGTCCCCGGGTCCCGATCACCGTAAGGCGATCCGCTCTCCCCGGGGCAGGTTGAACATTAGCAGTCCTCCGCCAGTCGTCAAATCGAACGACGGGCCCCGGAGGGCTCGCCGACCCTTACCTCTACCCCGCCGACGGTGCGCTTACCCCTCCTGAGCACGAGAAACTTCCCGTGCAGGAGGTCACCGACGGTGGGAATGCCCGTTTCGTTCGTCACCTTTCTGTTATTCAAGTAGGCCCCGCCCTCGGCGATCGCGCGCCTGGCGGCCGACCTGCTGGCCACGATCCCGGCCCGCGCCATCAGCTCACTGACCGGCGGTATCTCCCCTTCGGCTGGGCTGGAACCGGCCTCCGCCGAGCCGTTTCCGCTGATCTGAACCACGGTCGACGGCACCTCGGCCAAGGCGGCTGTGAGAGTTGTCTCATCGAGCGCGCCGAGGTCACCCTGGCCGAACAGCGCACGGCTGGCCGCGGCCACCTTCTCGTACTCGGCGGCGCCGTGGACCAGCGTCGTCACGTCCTGCGCCAGTACCCGCTGCGCCTCCCGGCTGGCCGGCCGCTCGGCCGTGGTCCGTTCCAGCTCGGCGATCTCCTGCTCGGTACGGAAGGTAAAGACCTTGAGCAGGCCGGCCACTTCAGCGTCCGACCGGTTGATCCAGAACTGGTAGAACGCGTACGGGCTCATCAGGTCCGGGCTGATCCAGATCGCCCCGCCCTCGGTCTTCCCGTATTTCGTGCCATCCGGTTTGGTGATCAGCGGGGTCGCGAGCGCGTGCACGGCGGCGCCCTCCACCCGCCGGATAAGATCCACCCCGGCGACCAGGTTGCCCCACTGATCGCTGCCGCCGACCTGCAGCGTGCAGCCGTGCCGCCGGTGCAGTTCCAGGTAGTCCATGGCCTGCAGAAGCTGGTAACTGAATTCGGTGTAGCTGATCCCGCCGCCGTCGAGCCTGGCCTTCACCGACTCCCTGGCCAGCATCTGATTGACCGGGAAGTGCTTGCCAATGTCCCGCAGGAAGTCCAGGACCGGCATGTCCTGGGTCCAGTCCAGGTTGCTGACCAGCAGCGCGCCGGCCGGGCCCGGGGTGAAGTCGAGAATCCGGGCCACCTCGGACTTGAGCCGCTCCGTCCACTCCGCCACGACCTCGCGCGGGTTCAGCACCCGCTCGGCCGACTTGCCGCTCGGATCCCCGATGAGGCCGGTCGCCCCGCCCACCAGGCCGATCGGCCGGTGACCGGCGAGCTGCAGGCGGCGCAGGGTGAGCAACTGGACCAGGTTCCCGATGTGCATTCCGGCAGCGGTCGGGTCGAAGCCGATGTAGACGGTGACCCGCCCCGACGTGAGCGCGTTGCGCAGCTCATCAAGGTCGGTGGATAGCGCGAGCAGGCCCCGCCAGCTCAGCTCGTCAATAATGTCCGCCACTGCTCCCTCTCTCCGGCTTGCCACTTCCAACCGCAAACGATCATGAAACTTTATTTTGAAACGAACTCTGCCCGATCACGCACCGCTCCATTCACCGGACAGGGTAGCGGCCTGGTCACAACCGAGCCGAAGGGATTACCCGCCGCGAGGTCCCACCCCACCCGCGCGGCACTGCGAATCCGGTCGCTGTGACATCGCCGGTGTCAAGTGCCCGGCGATGTCATGCCGCCCTGGTGTGGCGGCGGGCACAAACCGGCCGCGGGCACAAACCGGCCGCGGCGGACGCGGGCACGAACCGGCCCCCGCCGCGAGGTCCCACCCCACCCGCGCGGCACTCCGAATCCGGTCGGTGTGACATCGCCGGTGTCAGGTGCCCGGCGATGTCACGCCGCCCTGGTGTGGCGGCGGGCACAAACCGGCCGCGGCGGACGCGGGGCGGGCTACCGGCGACGTGGCGCGTGCGCGCGGTACACCGACACCGTCGGCTCACCCGCCAGCCAGAACCGCCAAGGCACGCTGGCGGCGCTGCTCACCCCGACCCTGGGCCCGGTGCGAACGGCGCTGCCGGGCGCGGCGGTCCCAGTACGGATCCGGAGCACGGACCCCGCATCGCATACGTCCGCACCGTCCAGTGAGCGGTCGATGCCGAGTGCCTGGCACAGCCGGGCCGGGCCACGGGCGAGATCGCGGTCGGCCAGCCCATCGGCCCCGGCCCGCCTGCCCGCGCCGCGCCTGACGCGTGCCAGAGTGGCTCCGGCCACCACGGCACCGGCACGCAGCAGCACGGCCGACGCCGTGCCCTCTGGCTGGCAGACCAGGTTCACACAGAAGTGCATCCCGTAGGTGAAGTAAACATAGGCGTGCCCAGGTTCACCGAACATCACCATGTTGCGCGCCGTCCGCCCGCGGTAGGCGTGGGAGGCGGGATCCGCTTCGCCCGCGTAAGCCTCGACCTCGGTGAGCGCGACGGCCACCACTCCCTCGGCCGACCACGATTCCAGGACGCAGCCGAGCAGGCGTGGCGCCACCTCCACGGCCGTACAGGAGAAGAACTCGCGAGGCAGCAACGTCGACGGCGGATCCGGCGCAGCCTGGTCCGGGGGCAGCACAGCCACGCCGCGACGTTACCGCCCGCCCCAGGCGGCGTCCCGGTCGACCTGGGCGCGCAGCTCCGCGAGTTGCCCGGCGACCCGTGCCCCGGCCGTGCCGCCGGCCGAGTCGCGGGCGGCGATCGCCCCGGACGCCGACAGCACCTCCCGCACGTCAGGAGTGAGGTGCGGCGACACGTGGGCCAGGTCGGCGTCGCTGACCTGATCGAAGTCCAGCTCGTGTACCTGGCACCAGACAACCAGGTGGCCGACGATCTCGTGCGCCTCGCGGAACGGCACGCCGCGCCGCACCAGCAGTTCGGCGAGGTCCGTGGCCAGGGCGAAGCCCGAGGTCGCGGTTCCCTCGATCCGCTCGGTGTGCAGCCGCATCGTGGAGATGAGGCCGGCCATGGCGGGCAGCACCAGCAGCAGGGTGTCGACGGCGTCGAACACCGGCTCCTTGTCCTCCTGCAGGTCCCGGTTGTAGGCCAGCGGCAGCCCCTTCAGCGTGACCAGCAGGCCGGTGAGGCCGCCGATCAGGCGGCCGGCCTTGCCCCGGGCCAGCTCGGCCACGTCCGGGTTCTTCTTCTGCGGCATGATCGATGACCCGGTCGCGTAGGCGTCGTCGATCTCGGCCCAGCCGAACTCCTGCGAGGACCAGAGCACGACCTCTTCGCCCAGCCGGGACAGGTGCACCCCGGTCAGCGCCGCGGCGAAGCAGAACTCCGCGGCGAAATCCCGGTCGCTCACCGCGTCCATCGAGTTCGCGGCCGGCCGGGTGAAGCCCAGTTCGGCGGCCACGCTTTCGGCGTCGAGCCGCAGCGAGGACCCGGCCAGGGCGCCTGCACCCAGCGGGCACACCGCCGCCCGGACGTCCCAGTCGCGCAGCCGGCCGGCATCCCTGGCCAGCGCCTGGGCATGGGCCAGCAACTGGTGGCTGAACAGCACCGGCTGTGCGTGCTGCAGATGCGTCATCCCCGCCGCGTGGACGCCGATGTGCCGCTCCGCCTGGTCGATCAGCGCGGTCTGCAGCTCGGCGATCCGGCACACCAGCAGCCGGACGTGGTCGCGCAGGTACAGCCGCAGGTCGGTGGCGACCTGATCGTTGCGGCTGCGGCCGGCCCGCAGTTTGCCGCCGAGGGTGCCGAGCCGCTCCAGCAGCCCGCGTTCCAGCGCGGTGTGCACGTCCTCGTCGGCGGCCACGGGCCGGAACCGCCCGTCCTTGCAGGCGCCGTCCAGGTCGTCCAGGGCGGCCAGCATCCGGTCCAGTTCCGCGGCGGTGAGCAGCCCGGCCTTGTGCAGTACCCGGGCGTGCGCGCGCGAGGCGAGCAGGTCATAGGGGGCCAGCCGCCAGTCGAACTGCACGCTCACCGAGAGCCTGGCGAGCGCCTCGGCGGGACCTGACTCGAACCGGCCGCCCCACAGCCGGGTCGGCGGCGCGGGCTCGTCGCTTCCCACCAGGCTCCCTCCGTGGACAGGTACTACCCGCCGATCCGGCGATCCCGGACCGCGGCGGTCTTGCTCGGCAGGCCCCACAGCTCGATGAAGCCCTTGGCCAGGGCCTGGTCGAACTCGTCGCCTGTGTCGTACGTGGCCAGCTTGTAATCGTAGAGCGAGGCCGGGCTCCGCCGCCCGGTAACGACCGCCCTGCCGCCGTGCAGCCTGACCCGGACGTCGCCGGTCACGTTCTTCGACGCCGAGACCAGGAAGGCGTCGAGCGCGTTCTTGAGCGGCGAGAACCACAGCCCGTCGTAGACCAGCTCGGTCCAGCGCTGGTCCGCCAGCCGCTTGAACCTGGCCAGGTCGCGCTCCAGGCAGACGTTCTCCAGCTCCTGGTGAGCGGCGATCAGCGTCATCGCGCCCGGCGCCTCGTAGATTTCCCGGCTCTTGATGCCGACCAGCCGGTCTTCCACCATGTCGATCCGGCCGACGCCGTGCGCTCCCGCCCGCGTGTTCAGCTCCGCGATGATCTCCCATGGCGTCTTGGCGGCGCCATCGATGGCGACGGGCACGCCGTCGGTGAAGCTCAGCACGAGTTCGCCGGGCTCGCGCGGCACCGCCGGATCCGAGGTGTAGCCGTACACGTCGTCGTGCGGCGCCTCCCAGATGTCCTCCAGGTGCCCGGTCTCGCACGAGCGGCCCCACAGGTTCTGGTCGATGGAGTACGGCGAGGACGACGTGACGTCGATGGGCAGGTGCTTCTCCTCGGCGAACGCGATGGCCTTGTCCCTGGTCATGCCCGAGTCACGGACCGGAGCCAGCACCTTCAGGCCGGGCTCCAGGGTGGTCAGCCCGACCTCGAACCGCACCTGGTCGTTGCCCTTGCCGGTGCAGCCGTGGGCGACCATCGAAGCGCCGTACTCCCTGGCGACCCGGGCCAGGTGCGCCACGATGAGCGGCCGGGACAGGGCCGACACCAGCGGGTAGGAGTCCATGTAGAGGGCGTTGGCGAGCAGGGCTGGCATGCAGTACTGCTCGCCGAACTCCGCCCGCGCGTCCACCACCACGGCGTCGGCGGCGCCGCAGGCGAGCGCGCGCTTGCGGATGGTCTCCAGGTCCTCCCCGCCCTGCCCGACGTCGGCGGCCAGTGCGATCACCTCGGCGCCGGTCTGCTCGGCGATCCAGCCAATGGCGACCGAGGTGTCGAGGCCGCCCGAATATGCGAGTACAACGCGCTGCGTCATGTCCTGTCCTTGTTGTCTCTTCCGTCAGATGCCCGCGATCCCCGGCTCAAGCCGGGCTGGTTCGCTCCCGTACGGAATGGCGCGCGGCCAGCTTCAGCAGGGCCTCGGCCACGGCGTTGCCACCCGTCGGATCCCTGGTGATGACCAGCACCGTGTCATCCCCGGCGACCGTGCCGAGGATGGACGGCCAGGCGGCGTGATCGATGACCGAGGCGAAGTACTGGGCGGCCCCGGCCGGGGTGCGCAGCACGACCAGGTTCGCGCTGGCCTCCGCCGAGGCCAGCAGTTCGCCGGCCACCCGGGCCAGCTTGCTGCTCGCCGCTTCACCGGGCATCTCCCCCGGCCCCTCGGCCAGCCCGGCCTGCAGCACCCCGCCGGGCCGCGACCCGGGCCCGCCCGGAGCGCCGGGCAGCGCGTAGACCAGCGATCCGCCGCTCCCCCGCAGCCGCACCGCGCCGAGCTCCTCCAGGTCGCGCGACAGCGTGGCCTGGGTGACGTGGGTACCGTCCGCGGCCAGCAGTTCGGCGAGTTCCTCCTGGGACCGGACCTGGGTGTGCTCCAGGATCGCGGCGATCCGTGCCTGCCGCGCCACCTTGGTCACCGGGTGCGCCGCGGTCATCTCGCCGCCTCGGTCAGGATGGCCGGCAGCGCCTGGGCGAACAGCCCGGCCTGCGCGCTGCTGAGGATCAGCGGCGGCGCCAGCCTGATCGCGTCCGGCTGGACCGCGTTGACCAGGAACCCGGCGTTCCGGCAGGCTTCCTCGGCCCGCCCGGCGACCGGCCCGGCCAGCGTGATGGCCAGCCAGAGACCCTGGCCGCGCACCCCGGTGAGCAGCGGGTGGCCGATGGCGCCGATGCCGGTCACAAGCCGATTGCCCAGGCTGGCCACGTGGTCGAGCAGGCCGTCGGCGGCGATGGTGTCGAGCACGGCGAGCGCCGCCGCGCAGGCGACCGGGTTCCCGCCGAACGTGCTGCCATGATCCCCCTTGTCCAGCGCGGTGCCGCACTCCCCCAGGCCGATACAGGCGCCGATCGGCAGCCCGCCACCCAGGCCCTTGGCCAGCGTCAGCACGTCGGGTAGCACGCCTTCGCGCTGGTGGGCGAACCAGGCACCGGTCCGCCCGATGCCGCTCTGGATCTCGTCGAGCACGAGCAGGGCACCGGCCGAGTCGCACGCCGCCCGTGCGGCCCGCAGGTACCCACCGGGCGCCGGCACGACGCCGGCCTCGCCCTGGCACGGTTCCAGGAAGACAGCCGCGCAATCGGTGCCGGTGGCCTCCCGCAGCGCGGTCTCGTCCCCGTAGGGCACGAACCGCACGGTCAGCCCGAACGGCCCGAACGGCTCCCGGATGGACGCCTTCCCGGTCAGCGCGAGCGCACCCCTGGTCCGTCCGTGAAAACCATGCTCGGCGGCGACGATGACATGGCGGTCCGCGCCGCCATGCTTGTCCTGGAACCGCCGGACGACCTTGAGCGCAGCCTCGTTGGCCTCAGTACCGGAGCTGGCGAAGAACACCCGGCCGCCAGCGGCTCCGAGCAGGCCAAGCAGCCGCTCGGCGAGCTCCACCTCCGGCTCGTGCACAAACAGGTTGCTGGTGTGCGCCAGCGTCGCGACCTGCCGGGTGACCGCCTGGACGATGGCCGGGTGGCCGTGGCCGAGCGCGCTGACCGCGATGCCGCCGATCAGGTCGAGATACCGCTCGCCGTCGGCGTCCCACACCCAGCAGCCTTCGCCGCGCGCCAGCGCGACCGGCGGCTGCCCGTAGTTCGGCATGATCGACGCGGCGTACCGGCCGGTCAGCTTCTGGCCTGCGGTCATGCCGCACTCCCGTCCGGCATGACCATGGTGCCGATGCCCGAGTCGGTGAAGATTTCCAGCAGGACCGCGTGCGGCAGCCTGCCGTCCAGCACATGCGCCTGCGGCACACCGCCGCGGACGGCGTGCAGGCAGGCCGTCATCTTGGGGATCATCCCGGCACTCAGCGAGGGCAGCATTGCTTCGAGTTCCGCCGCCGTCAGCTGACTGATCAGCCTTCCATACGGTGGCGGCGGGACGCCGGTGGAAGAAGGCGGCGCGACCGCAGGCCAGTCCGCGTAAAGACCGGCCACATCGGTGAGCACGACGAGTTTGGCTGCGCCGAGCGCCACCGCGAGCGCGCCGGCCGCCGTGTCGGCGTTCACGTTGTAGACCTCGCCGCCCTCGCTGGTGGCGACGCTGGACACGACCGGGATCCGGCCGTCGGCCAGCAGGGCGTGCACCGCGCCCGGGTTCACCGCGGTGATCTCGCCGACCTGGCCGACGTCCACCGGCTGGCCGTCCACGAGCGGGCGCGTCCTGGCGGCGGTGAACAGGTTGGCGTCCTCGCCGGACAGGCCGACCGCGAACGGGCCGTGCCGGTTGATCAGCCCGACCACGTCCCGGTTGACCCGCCCGGTCAGCACCATTCTGACCACATCCATGGCCTCCGGGGTGGTGACCCGCAGGCCCGCCGTGAACGTGCTCGCCACGCCGGAGCGGGCCAGTTCCTCGGTGATCTGCGGGCCGCCGCCATGGACCACCACCGGGCGCAGCCCGGCGTAGCGGAGGAAGACGACATCCTGGGCGAACCCGGCGCGCAGTTCCCCATCGGCCATGGCGTGGCCGCCGTACTTGATGACGACCGTCTGGCCGTGGAACCGGTCCAGCCACGGCAGCGCCTCGATCAGCGTCGCCGCCTTGGCGATCGCCTCCTGTCCGGCCCGGCCGGCCATGGGGTGTCTTTCCGGCCCGGAAACAGTGGCTTCGATGGTGCCGGTCATGTCGAGTACGCCGTGTTCTCGTGCACGTAGCCGACGGTCAGGTCGGTGGTGGCGATGGTCGCGCAGGCCGGCCCGGCGGCCAGGTCGATGGTGATCGACACGTCTGTGGGGCGCAGGTCCACCTTGGAGCGGTCGTCGGCGGCGTAGCCGTTGCGGCAGATCCAGATGCCATTGATGGCCACGTTGAGCTGGTCGGGCTCGAACACCGCGTCGGTGGTCCCGACCGCGGCCAGCACCCGTCCCCAGTTAGGGTCCTCACCGGCGATCGCGCACTTCAGCAGGGCGCTGCGGGCCACCGCGCGGCCGACGGTGACCGCGTCCCGCTCGCTGGCGGCGCCGACGACCTCGATGGCGATGGCCTTGCCGGCCCCCTCGGCGTCGAGCTGAAGCTGCCGGGCCAGGCCGGCACAGACGGTGGTCAGCTCGCCGGTGAACCTGCCCAGGTCAGGCCGGGCTCCGCAGACCCCGCTGGCGAGCAGCAGCACCGTGTCGTTGGTGGACATGCACCCGTCGGTGTCCAGCCGGCCGAAGGTCACGTCCGTGGCGTGGCGCAGCGCCGCGTCCAGCTCGGCGGCGGTCAGATCGGCGTCGGTGGTCAGCACGCACAGCATCGTGGCCAGGGACGGCGCGAGCATTCCGGCACCCTTGGCCATCCCGCCGATCGTGTACCCGCCGCCCGGGCTGCTGGTGTCCCCGCCGCGGCGGAAGGCGATCTTGGCAACCGAGTCGGTGGTCCTGATCGCGTCGGCGGCGGCCAGCCCGCCGCTGCGCGCGGCTTCGGCCACCGCGGTGTCCACCCCGGGCAGCAGCAGGTCCATCGGCAGCCGTTCGCCGATGAGGCCGGTGGAGCACACCGCGATCTCGCCTGCCGAGTCACCGAGCCGGCCGGCCAGCCGTTCGGCGGTCCGGTGGGTGTCGGCGAAGCCATCGGGGCCGGTGCACGCGTTGGCACCGCCGGAGTTGAGCACCACGGCGCGGACCCGGCCACCGCTGACCACCTGGCGGGTCCACATGACGGGCGCGGCCTGAACACGGTTGGCGGTGAAGACGCCGGCGGCGGCCCGCGACGGCCCGTCGTTCACCACGACGGCCACGTCCCGTGCCCCGGCTTCCTTGAGCCCGGCGGCAACCCCGGCCGCGCGGAAGCCGAGCGGTGCTGTCACGCTCACCCTGCCTCCCATGAAGTTCCGGGTTCGTCAAGAAACCCACGGCGGTTGCTGGGTTCCCATGTGCACCCTGCCTCACTGACGTTGCGGTTCTCCAAGAAACCCACTCCGGTGCTGTGGCTGCCACCTGCACCGGCACTCGGGCAGGCAAAAATCGCCTGCCCTCGCTGGCCGGTCTTGACGAACCCTCACGGCGCTACCCCGTTCGCCGTAAGGCCCGCGGCCTCGTCCAGGCCGAGCATCAGGTTGGCGTTCTGCACGGCCTGCCCGGCCGCGCCCTTGCCGAGGTTGTCGATCGCGGCCACCACGACGGCCCGGCCGGCCTGGCCGTCGGCGGCGGTCTGCAGATGGACAGCGTTGCTGCCTATGGTGGCTGCCGTCGCGGGCCAGCACCCCTCGGGCAGCAGGCGGACGAACGCCTCACCGGCATAGGCGCCGGCCAGGGCGGCGCGCAGGTCCTGGGTGGTGGCGCCGTGGGCCAGCTTGGCCGTGCAGGTGGCGAGGATGCCCCGCGGCATCGGAGCCAGCAGCGGCGTGAATGACACGCTCACCCCGGCACCCGCCGGGCCGGAGCCCGCCGCCGCGCCGCCCGATACCGCCTCGGCCAGCGCCTGCTCGATCTCGGGTGTGTGCCGGTGGGTGCCGCCGGCCTGGTAGGCCGACACCGAGCCCATCACCTCGCTGCCGAGCAGCCCGGGCCTGACCGCCCTCCCGGCGCCCGAGGTGCCGGATGCGGCGACGATCACGATGTCGTCCGGCTCGGCCAGGCCCGCCGCCAGCAGCGGCGCCAGCGCGAGGATCGCCGCGGTGGCGTAACATCCCGGCGCCGCCACCTGGCTGGCCGACCTGATCAGCTCCCTGGCGCCGGGCAGCTCGGGCAGGCCGTAGGGCCAGCGCCCGGCGTATGGCGTGGCGTAGAACCTGGCCCACTGCGCGGCGCCGGCGAGGCGGAAGTCCGGGCCCAGGTCGACGACCTTCACCTGGCCGGGCAGCCGCGCGGCCAGCGCTGCGGACTCACCGGCCGGGAGGGCCAGGAACACCAGGTCGGCCGGGATGAGCTGCTCTGCCGTGGCCGGCCCGAAGGTATGCCCGGCCAGTTGCACGAGGTGCGGGTGGACGGCGGTCACCGGTTTGCCCGCGCTGGCCCCGGCGGCGATTGCCGCTATCTCCAGATCGGGATGGGCAGCCAGCAGCCGCAGCAGCTCACCACCGGCGTAGCCACTGCCTCCGGCCACTGCCACGCGCGCACCCACGGTCCGTCCTCCGTAAATTTTCCCGCCTCTGCCGGTCCTCCGCAGCGGCCAGCATTCTGAAGAATTATGCACACCAACGAGTAAATATTCAAATCGAGCCGGGCTTGGGGAGTTGGGGACGCTGCGTAGTCCGGTTGGGTACGCTGCGCAGCAGTGTTGCGACGGGGAGCCGGGTTTCGCCTGCCAGGGCGCCGGCGGCATGATGGGGACGCGGGAAGGAGGCCATCCCATGCGTCGCTCGCGGTTCGCCTTGGTGGGCGCCGCAGCGGTCGCCGTCGCGATCGCTGTGCTGGCCACCGGATGCGGCTCGTCCAGCGGGTCACCGCACGGGTCCTCCAGCCCCGTCCCGGCCGCCACCCAGCTCGCCCCGCCGCGCGCGATCTGCGGGACCGCACACACGGCGGCCGATGTGCCGGTCGTCATGGAGGTGGAGAAGGGATCCGTCGCCTGCCAGGTGGCCATGCAGATCCAGGACAGCTACACAGCCCTGGTCCGGTCCGGCAAGGTACCTGGCAACGGCGGCGGCGCGCCGGTGAAGGTGGACGGCTGGACCTGCCAGGGGGCGGACACCACGACGGCTGTGCAAAACGGCGAGGCGTCGGCGTGCACCAAGAATGGAACGGAGATCGTCGCGGTGCTGAAGCTGGGGAACTCCTCAGGATCGACGTCCGGCGGCTGATTCCGGATGGACGTTGTCACCAAGTACCTGGTCAGGATCTGGCCGACGGGCAGTGAGCCACCCGAAATGATCCAGTCCGAGATGTGCGCCCCGGACAGCCTGACCGAGGGCCAGGCGGCCAACGACCGCGCCGAGATCCGGGCGATCCGCAACTGGGCGCAGCAGCACGCCAATGCCGACGGGATCCGTTACTCGTTCGAGGTGTACCGGGACAGCATGGTCGCGGCGCTGTCCGGCGGCGGCAGCAGCCGCCGGGTGGTCGAGCCCATCGCCGACGGCGTCCTGGAACCCGAAGAGCCCGGACTCCTGACGGGGCCTGGATAACGCCGAGCCGGGCCATCCGCCGCCGGCCCGGCAGCCGCCGCGCAGCACCGCAACGGCTCAGCCGCCGCGCAGCACCGCACCCACCTGGCGCGCCGCCTCCGCCACGGCCGCGTCCCGAAGCGAGGTCGTCTCCTCCACGGTCAGCGTCCGGTCCGGCGCGCGGAACCGCAGCGTGTAGGCCAGCGACTTGCGGCCTGCTCCGGTCTGCTCCCCGGTGTACAGGTCGAACAGCCGGACGTCCTCGAGCAGCTCGCCCGCACCGGCCGCCGCCACCCCCGCGGTCAGCGCCTCCTGGACCGAGGCCGCCGGGACACTGTCCGGCACGGTCAGCGCCACGTCCTGGGTGGCCACCGGGTAGCCGGACAGCCTCGGCGGCCGCACCGACCCCACCGCACCGGCCGCGGTCTCGATCACCGACAGGTCGATCTCCATCGCGCAGGTACGGTCCGGCAGGCCGAACGCCCGCACCACCCTGGGATGCAGCTCGCCGGCGTGCCCGGCCAGCCACTCGTGACCCTCCCCGGCGCGAACGAACACCCCGGCGCATCGGCCAGGGTGCCAGGGGGCAAGCTGCGCAGCCCGGATCTCCACCGGCACCCGGCAGGCCCGGCACACCTCGCGGGCAGCCTCCACGGCGTCGGCCCAGTCGGCGGGCCGCCCCCGGCTGCCCCACCAGCCGGCCGGCTCGCGGTTCCCGGCCAGCACCACGGCTACCCGGAGCGGCTGGTCGGGCAGCGCGGCGTGCAGCCGGCCAAGCTCTTCCACGGTGGGCGCCCGGTCCACCCGCAGGATGGGCGCGACCCCGTCGCCGCCGGGCCTTGGGTGGAACACCAGCCCGGTTTCATACAAGGCGACGTCGGCGAACCCGCGGCCGGCGTTGCGGCCGAGCACCCGGAGCAGGCCGGGCAGCAGCGTGGTGCGCAGCAGCGGCTCGTCCTCGCTCAGCGGGTTGGCGATGGTGACCGCGACCCGGCGGGTGTCCTCGGGCGGCAGTTGCAGCGAGTCGGCGTCGGCAGCCGAGCCGAACGGCGAGCTCAGCACCTCGACGTAGCCGGACCCGGCCAGCGCCCGGCCGACCGTGCGGCGCATCCGCTGCCGGACGGTCAGCCCGTGCCCGGCTACCGCCCGCGGCATCCTGACCGGGATGTTCGCGTAGCCTTCGAGCCGGATGACCTCCTCGGCCAGGTCGCTTGGATCGGTCAGGTCGGGCCGCCAGGACGGCGGGATGACCAGCAGTTCCTCGGCGGACCTGTCGTGCCGGCCGTGCTCGTGCCGCAGGTGCCTGCCGTCCGTGTGCGCCGGGCCGGCCGCCGCAGCGCCCCCGGCGCCCACCGTCTGCCGCACCTCGCAGCCGACCTCGCGCAGCCGCCGCACGACCGTGTCCCGCCCGTAGACCACACCGGCCACCTCGTCCGGGTAGCTGACCGGCAGCGCGATCGTGACCGGCTCCACCTCGGCCCAGGCGTGCGTGCAGCCCGGCAGCACGCTCGCGCCGCCGAACGAGGCCAGCATCGAGACGGCCTTGGCCGAGGCCCGCAGCGGCAGCTCGCGGTCCACGCCGCGCTCGAAGCGGTAGGACGTCTCGCTGCTCAGCTTGTGCCGCCGGCTCATCCGGGCGGTTCCCTCGGGCGAGAAGTGCGCCGCCTCGATGACCAGGTCGGTGGAGTCCGGGCCGATCTCGGTGGCCAGGCCGCCCATGGTGCCGGCCATGGAGATGGGGCCGGAGGAGTCGGTGATCAGGATGTCATCGGGGTCGAGGACGCGCACCGTGTGGTCCAGTGTCTCCAGCCGCTCCCCCGGCTCCGCCCGCCGGACCACGATCGGCCCGTTCAGCTTGGCCCGGTCGAAGGCGTGCAGCGGCTGGCCGAGTTCGAGCAGCAGGTAGTTGGTGACATCCACGGCCAGCGACACGCTGCGCATGCCGGAGCGGGCCAGCCGCACCCGCATCCACAGCGGCGTGCCCGCGGCCGGGTTCAGGCCGCGCAGCTCGCGCAGCACGAACCGGTCGCACGCGGCCGGGTCGGCGATGCTGGCCGGGTAGATGTCCGGCGACACATCCTCCGGCACGGCGGGCCCGGCCGGGTCGGTGAACGGCACACCGAACGCGCTGGCCAGCTCCCGCGCCACCCCCCGGACCGACGTGGCGTAGCCACGGTCCGGCGTGACGGCGATGTCGAGCACCACGTCACGCAGCCCGGCGTAGGTCACGAAGTCGGCGCCCAGCGGTGCGTCCGCGGGCAGCACCAGGATCCCGCCGCGGTCATCGCCGATGGCCAGCTCGCTGGCCGAGCAGATCATCCCGGCCGACAGCCGCCCGTAGGCGGGCTTGGCCTCGATCCGGAAGCCGCCGGGCAGTTCGGCGCCGGGCAGTGCGAGCGGCACCCGGTCGCCGGCCGAGAAGTTGGCCGCGCCGCAGATCACCCCGTGGGATTCGGAGTCCCCCGCGGTCAGCCTGCAGAACCTGATCGGCTTCTTGAACCCGGCCAGCTCCTCGATCTCGGTGACCTGTGCGACCACCACGCCGCTGATATCGTGGCCGGCCCGTTCGGCGGACTCGACCTCGAGCCCGGCTGCGGTGAGCCGCCGCGCTACGTCGGCAGGGTCCGTGGCATCGTCGATGGGCGCGTACTCCCGCACCCAGGAAAGCGGGATCCGCATTCAGAGCTCCATTCCGAACGCAGCGGAGAACCGCACGTCGCCTTCGATCGTGTCCCTGATGTCCGACACCCCGTAGGAGAGCATCAGGGTCCGCTCGATGCCGAGCCCGAAGGCGAACCCGCTGTACCTGTCCGGGTCGACCCCGCAGGCGACCAGCACCCGGGGGTTCACCATGCCGCAGCCGGCTATCTCGATCCAGCCCTGGGACTTGCACACCCGGCAGGGGCCGCCGCCGGGCTCGGCCGACCGGCCACGGCAGATGTGGCACTCCATCGAGACATCCGCGGACGGCTCGGTAAACGGGAAGAAGTCGGGCCGGAACCTGGTCCGCAGCCCCTCGCCGAACATGGCGTCCACGAACGACTGCACGGCACCGCGCAGGTCGGCCATGGTCAGCCCCTCATCGACGGCCAGGCCCTCGATCTGGTGGAACACCGGGCTGTGCGTGGCGTCGAGCTCGTCGGTGCGGAAGCACTTGCCCGGGCTGACCACATACAGCGGCAACTGCCTGGTCAGCATCGCCCGGATCTGCACCGGCGAGGTGTGCGTGCGCAGCACCATGCCCGAGCCCTGCTTGCCATCAGGCCCGGCCACGAACAGCGTGTCCTGCATCGCCCGGGCCGGGTGGTCCGGCGGGAAGTTGAGTGCGTCGAAGTTGTACCACTCGGCCTCGACCTCGGGGCCCTCGGCCACCTCGTAGCCCATGGCCACGAACACATCGGACAGCCGCTCCATAACCAGGGTGTCGGCATGCCGGGCACCGCGCGGCGCGCGGCCGGACGGCAGCGTCACATCCACGGTCTCGGCGGTCAGGATCCGCTCGTCCCGCTCGGCTTCCAGCACGATCTGCCGCTCGTCCAGCGCCTGGCGGACCTCCGCCCTGGCGGCGCCAACCCGCTTGCCCGCCTCGGCCCTGGCGGCCGGCGGCAGCGCACCGATCCCGGCGCCGGCCACGGTCAGCGGCGCCCGGTCGCCGGTGTGCGCCAGCCGGGCCGCCTTCAGCTCGCCGAGGTCGCCCGCCGCGGCGATGGCCGCCAGCGCGTCGGCGACCGCCCGGCTCACCGCTTCGGGGGCGAGCGCGGCCACCTCTGTACCTTCTTGGCCGGAAAGACGCCCTACGGCACTTTCTTGGCCGGAAAGACGCCCCACGGCGGGGTCGTACTGCTTACTGCCTGCTGACATCCCTCTGCTCCCCAATACCTGCCAACACATCACGTACCGATGTGCCGCCCGCCCCTCATGTGGCACACCACACAAAGATCAACTTAGGGTGAACAGCCCGCCGATCGATGGACCCCGGCACCTAGACGAAATCTGGCGTCCCGGCGGGCATGGTAAATCGGAACTCGGCGCCGCCGCCGGGCGCGCGCAGCACGGCGATCGTGCCACCATGCGCCTCGACCAGGCCCTTCACGATGAACAGGCCCAGACCGGTGCCGCCGCGGCGGGTAGCCCGCCAGAACGGGCGGAACACGCGGGACGCGAGCTCGGCCGCGACACCCTCGCCCTCGTCGCGCACGGCAACGGCGATCGCCTGCCCGGCCTCGTCCGGACCCGCTGGCTCCACCACAACCGTTACCGTACCAGCGCCGTGCCGCAGCGCGTTCTCCACCAGGTTGCCGATGATCTGGTCGACCTTGTCCTGGTCCAGCCAGGTTTCCGGCAGCGTTCCATTGACCTCGAGCCGGAACCGGTCTGGATCTTCGCCCGCCGCGATCCGGCCGGCGATGATCCTGCTGGCCTGGGCGGGGATGTCCACCACCTGCCGGTGCACCTCGAGGCGCCCTGACTCGATCCTGGACACATCGAGCAGTTCGGTGATAAGCCTGGTCACCCGGTCGGCGTCGGCGTTGACCGTCTCCAGCATGACCCGCTTCTGGTCGTCGGTGAACCGGTGCCACTTCGCCAGCAGCGTCGCGGTGAACCCCTTGACACTGGTCAGCGGCGAACGCAGCTCATGGGCGACGGTGGAGACGAGATCGGCGCGGCTGCGCTCCAGCCTGGCCCGCGACTGCGCGCCACGCAGGCTGACCATGACCCGGCGCACCGGCCGCGGGGCGCCCGGGTCGCGCCGCCGGTCCCGGACGTAGCCCATGGTGGCCAGCACCTCGGTGCCATCCGGCAGGTACAGGGACGCCTCTGGGTGCCTGGTCCTGGTGCACAGGCCGTTGTAGGGGTCGGTGCACGCCCACCAGCTACGGCCCTCGGCGTCGTGCAGCGGGAGCAGGTCGCGGATGTCCTTGCCCAGCGCGTCTGCGGCGGCGATGCCGGTCAGCCGGGCCGCCGCTGCGTTGAACACCTCGACCCGGCCGCCCTGATCGGCGATCACCAGGCCGTCAGGAAGATCATCGGCAATGACGAGGCTGGCCGGCGTGCCGTCCTGGTCACCAGCCGGGCCAGCGGACCTATCGGAGGGCTCGGGCTCGTCGCCGGCCGCCTCCAGGGCGGGATAGCGGGACGCGCGGTAACCCTCCGCGCGATAGCCGCTGACCCGGCGCGTTGTGCCCGTCATGATCCCATCCATGTGACTGCTGCTGCCGTTGGCGTGCCTTCGGTCCGGCCTACGGGAACCGGCGGCCCGCACTGGGTAACAGAACGCGATCAGACTCTAGCGCGTCGGAGCGACCCAGCGGGAGCCCTTAATTTCGTATCACATGTACGGGTTTAGGCGGCTAGTGACCGGTTTTACCGCGTGGCGCGGCCCGGAAACCCTCGCCGGCCAGGGAAGAATCGCTACTCTCCAGTACAGAACGCTTCGCCCCGGTAAGAGCCCAGGTTCCCTTGGGCGGCGCAGGAAACAGGAGGCGCACTGTGCGGCTCGGCTACAGCCTCGGTTCGCTCGCCGGGACGGGACTCACTCCGGCGGTGCACGGGGACATCGCCCGCGTGGTGGAGCGGCTGGGTTTCGAGTCGCTGTGGTCGGCGGAGGTCGCGGCCACCGACCCGGCCGGGTTCCTCGGCTGGCTCGCCCGGCAGACCACGAACATGAGGCTGGGCACCGCCGTGCTCCAGATCTCCGCCCGCAGCCCGGTCGCCATGGCGGCGGCCGCGGCCACGCTGAATCAGCTGTCCGGCGGGCGGTTCGTGCTCGGTATCGGCTCGTCGGGGCCGCAGGTGGTCGAGGGCTGGCATGGTCAGCCTTACGATCGGCCGCTGACCCGGATGCGTGACTACATCACCGTGCTGCGGATGACGCTGGCCGGCGAGCCGGTGCAGTATGCCGGGGAGACGCTGACGCTGCCGTTGCCTGGCGGGCAGGGGCAGTCATTGCCGTTCATGCAGCCGGGCCGTGGTGGCCAGATTCCGCTGTACGTGGCCGGCCTGGGTCCCAAGATGGTCGCCCTGGCCGGCGAGCTGGCCGATGGCTGGCTCGCCATCCACTGCCCGCCGGAGTTCATCGCGAGCGCCCGGTCATGGCTGGAGGCGGGCGCTGCGGCGGCTGGGCGGACGCTGACCGGCTTCGAGATCGCCGCGATGGTGCTCACGCTGGTGGAAGAGGACGAGGAGCTCGCCAGGGACATGATGCGCCCGCAGCTTGCGCTTTACGTGGGGGGCATGGGGACGCGGCAGGCGAACTTCTACAACCGGCTGGCCGGCCGGCTGGGCTTTGCCGAGGCCGCGTCCCGGGTGCAGGACGCCTACCTGGCCGGGCGGCTGGACGAGGCGCTGGAGGCGATCCCGGACGCGATGGTGGACGCGATGACGGTGTGTGGGCCGGCCGGCAAGGTGAAGGAGCGGTTCGGCGCCTACCGGGCGGCCGGGACGGGGACGCTGATTGCCGGCTTGGTGGCGCCGGGTTCCAGGATGCGCTACGAGCAGGTCGAGCGCATCGCCGAGCTGATGGGCTGAGCTGAAGACCGGTTACCTCGTGGCTTCTTGCCGGCCGGCGGCGGACCGGGCGCTTCCGGTGAGGTTGACGAGGACGACGTCGGCGTCGGTGATCCAGCCGGAGCGCCGCAGCCCGGCCAGGGCGCCGAGCGCGGTCGCGGAAGAGCAGCAGGGATCCAGGTTGTGACGCCGCAGGCAGTGCAGTGCGGCGGTGATGTCGGGGTCGGGTACCTCGGTAACCGTGCCGCCGCTGCTGGCCACCGCCGCACGGACGTATGGATAGCTGGCCGAGGGATCGCCCAGCAGGATGGCGATTGCCCGGCCCTGCGGTGCCTGGATCACATCACCGGGGCGCAGTGCCGCGGCGCCGGCCTGGAATGAGGCGGCCATCGGGGCGCAGCTTGCCTGCTGTACGGCCACCAGCCGGGGTTTGCGTTCGATCAGGCCCATCGCGGCCAGTTCGCCGGCTGCCTTTGCCGCGGCGACGATGCCCATGCCGCTGCTGACGGCCTGCACGACCACGGTCGGAGGGCGGGGGGCGGCGAGCAGCGCATCCAGGTAGGCGAGCTTCAGGCCCTCGCGGCGGCCGACGCTGAAGAACCCGCCCTCGGCGACGGCGCCGTCGAAGCGCATGGCGGCGGCCACGTGATGGGCTTTCGCGTAATCGCCGGGCACTTCGTAGACGATGAGGTTCGGTGGCGCGTCCGTGGGTACGGGGAAGCCCGCTGGCGCGAACACGTGCCCGGTCATCCCCGGCCACATGCGGAGGGCCGACGCGAACGCGGCGGTGGTGTTGCCGGTGGAGCTGAACGTGAACCCGCGTACGCCACGTTCGTGCATGTAGGTGAGTGCGACGACGGCCATGGGATACTTGGCGCTGCCGGTCGGCTGGCCGCCTTCCCATTTCGCGTACGTGGTGACCGGGACGGCGTCACCGGTTTCGAGCTGGATGAGCGGTGTGCTGACGACTCCGTGTCCCGGCGGAAATGCGGCGGGCCTGGCCGGCAGGAGGCCGGCGAACCGGCTGACCGGGTCGAGACTGGGCTCGCCGATTGCCGCCCGGCTCAGGTCGTAGACCGTGTCGAGCAGCCCGCCGCAGCATGAGCAGGCCGTGTGGTAGCCGGCGCCATCCTGTCTCGTGCCGCAACTGACGCACGCCAGGGCGTGGGTGGTCGCGGCTACGGCATCCGCTGTCACCTAGCTCACCCGCCCCACGGCGCGCGGGTCGCGGGCCAGCCGGGCCAGGCCGGCGACGGCGGTTCCTGGCGCCGTCGTCCCGGCGGCGAGGACCGACAGGAATGCGGCGTGCCAGCGGTCGGCCACGGCGGGGGCGACGGCGGAGGCGTCGAATTCCAGGCCGCCGGCGATGGTTCCGTCGTGGCGTTCCCTGAGCACGACGCTGAACTGGTATCTCGTTCCTGGCGGGCTGTAGACCTCCATGACGGGGGTGAAATCCCGCCCGCTGTCGTCGGCTGCGACGCTTATGGCGAACCCGCGGAAGCCCGGAAGCCGGGGCGGGGCGTTCATCACCGACGACTGGGCGGTGAGCGTGGCCGCCGGAAGGCCCAGTTCGGCGCGCAGCAGTTCGAACGGGACATGGCCGTGGGCGAAGGCGGCTGTACATACCTGCCTCGCGTGGGCGGTGAGCTCCGCGAACGTCTGGCCGGCAGGCAGCCGCAGCCGCAGCGCGAGGGGGTTGGCGAACCAGCCGACGAGGTGCTCCCACTCGGAGCGCACGCGCAGCGCATGGGGGGTGAGGACGAGGACGTCGTCGCTGCCGGTCTCCGCGCCGATCAGGATCGCCTGGACGGCCAGGCAGGTCATGAACAGTGTGACGCCGTGCGCCCGGGTGAACTGCCTGACCCCGGTGGCGGTGGCGTCCGGCAGCCGCAGGTTGCGCCAGCCGTGCCGGAACCGGGTGACCGCCGGGCAGTCAGGCTCGGGTGTGCCGGGTGGGCGGGCCAGCCTGAGGTCGGCCGGCAAGCCGGCCAGGTTGCGCCGCCACCAGTCCAGGTCCGCAGCGTAGCGCTGGCTGGCGACGTAGCCGCGGTGCCAGGAGATGAAATCGCCGTAGTCGCGGACCAGCGGCGGCAGCGCGGGCCGCTGCCCGGCCGCGAAGGCGTGATAGGCGGTCCCGATCTCGTCCAGCTGGACACCGGTCGACCAGCCGTCGGTGACGAGGTGATGGATCGTCCACTGCAGCACGTGGTCGCCGTCGGCCAGCCGGTGCACCCTGACCCGCAGCAGTGGCCCATTGGCCAGGTCGAACGGCTGCGCGGCCGCCGCGCCGACGGCCTGCCGCAGCAGGCGCTCACGCGCCTCGGGTGCCTCGTCAGGCACATCGCTCACCTCGAACGAGGGGCTGGCCGGCGGGCGGACCGTCTGCACCGGGCCACCGGCGCCTGCCGTGAAGATCACCCGCAGCGGAGCGTGCCGCTCGGTGAGCCAGCCGAACGCGGCGTGCAGGGCGTTCAGGTTGAGCGGACCCCGCAGCCGCAGTGCCATCGGCGCGTGGTAACCCGGCAGGTCGCCGTCGGCCTGACAGGCCGCGTACAGGGTTGCCTGCGGGTAGGACAGCGGCAGGGTGGCGCCGTCGGTCATCCGGTACCCGGTGCCTTCTGGGCCAGAATTCCTCCCTGCGGCTCCTGGCCGGGCCCGGTCGACCAGCTTCGCCAGCCCGGCCACCGTTGGCTCGCGGAAGAAGTCGACCAGGCTGATCTCGGTCCCGAACGTGTCCCGCACTCTGGCTGTGACCTGGGCCGCCTGGATGGAGTTGCCGCCCAGCTCGAAGAACCCCTCGTCGCGGCCTGGGCTGGCCACGCCGATCAGCGGGCCGATCACGTCCTGGGCGAGGATGCGCTCGGCCTGGCTCCACTCGGTCATGTCGCTGGCCGGTGTGCTGTCCGCCACGGGCTCGGGCAGTGCCTTCCTGTCCACCTTGCCGGCCGGGGTGAGCGGCAGCCCGGGCAGGACGGCCAGCCGGGTCGGCAGCATGTGCGCGGGCAGCCGGCCTGCCGCGGTGGCCCGGAGCCCGGGAAGCGACGGCGGGTCCTGGCCGTCCGCGGGCACCACGTAGGCGGCCAGGTGCCGGGTGCCGTCCGGTGCGTCCCAGGGCTGAACCGTGACCTGCCGGACCGCTGGATGGCCGGCGAGCGCGGCTTCCACCTCGGCGGGCTCCACCCGGAAACCGCGGATCTTGACCTGCCGGTCGGCCCGGCCGAGGAATTCGAGCACACCCGAAGCGGTCCACCTGGCCAGGTCGCCGGTGCGGTACATGCGTGTCCCGGGCGGCCCGTACGGGTCGGCCACGAAGCTGGTGGCGGTCTGCCCCGGCATGCCCAGGTAGCCCCGGGCCAGCCCAGGTCCCGCGACGCACAGCTCGCCGGGCACACCGGGCGGGACCAGCCGCCCGGATTCGTCGAGCACGTAGGCGCGGTGACCTGCCATCGGCAGCCCGATGGGCGGCACCCTCCCGCCCGATGGCGGATGGCAGCGCATCAGGGTGACCGCGACGGTCGTCTCGGTGGGGCCGTAGCCGTTCCAGAACTCACGCTCGCCGGTGGCCCAGGTGTCCACCAGGTTTCCCGCGGGCGCCTCCCCGCCGACGGAGACCAGGCGCAGGTCCGGGAGGTATCCGGGATCGAGCAGGGGCATGATGCTCGGCGGCAGCTCCGCACAGGTGACCCGCTTGCCGGCCAGCAGCCGCTGCAGTGCCTCCGGAGATTGCCGCTCCTCGCTGCCCGCGAGCACCACCGTGGCTCCGGCGGACAGCCCCGCCCACAGTTCGAACACCGAGACGTCGAACGTCGGCGCGGCGAACGCCAGCAGCCTGGTGCCCGGGCCGATGTGATAGGCGCGGGCGATGTGTGCGCAGAAACTGGCGACCGCGCGCTGCTCGACGAGCACTCCCTTTGGCTGTCCGGTGCTGCCCGAGGTGTAGAGCACGTACGCGGCCGCCTGCGGGAGAGCGGCTGGCGCCTCGGCGGCCGGGAGCTCGTCCTGGCCTTCGGTGCCGACCGCGACAACGGTCAGGCCGGCCGGGAACCGTCCGGCCTCGGTGGCCGTGGTGAGCACGTGACGCACACACGCATCCACCAGCACCAGCCGCAGCCGCTCGTCGGGGTGATCGGGGTCGAGCGGCACATACGCGGCCCCGGCGAGCATGACGGCCAGCGGCGCCCAGACCATGGCCGCCTGCCGCGGCAGGCACACAGCGACCCGGTCTTCGGGCCCGACGCCCAGGGCGCCCAGCCTGGCTGCCATGGCACGGGCGCGCGTAACCAGCTCGCCGTAGCTGAGCACGCCGTCCGGTGCCTCCACGGCCGTCGCTTCGGGGCTGGCCGCGGCCCGGGCCAGGATCGCGTCGCCGACGGTGACCGGTGCCCGGTGGTCTGCCTGGCCGCCGTCACCGAGCCGGAGCAGTTCCGCCCGCGCCCCGGCTCCGGTGAGGTCCGCAGGCAGCAGCTTACGTTCGGGGCCGGCGGTGCCGGCCTCGGCGATGCCGACGGTCAGATCGGCCAGCCGCCCGGCGTCCACGTGGTGAGCGAGGTGGGGCGTGTGGCGGGCGGTCAGCACGCCGGGGGCGATGCTGAGCACGATTGCGGCTTCGTCGTGGCGGGCCGGGCCGTCTGCGTGCTGGTGCAGGAGCACTGAAAGCGCGAACGGTCCGGGCAGCAGCGGGTCGAGGAGCGTCCCGGGGATGTCGGCGTGCGAGCGGGCGGCCCGCAGTGCCGAGGTCACCGCGGCCACGGTCACGGCGAATGGTTGCCCGCCGCCGGCGCTCACCCGCAGTGGCAGCGTGCGTGGGCCGCCGAGGCCCTGGCTCACGGCGGGACCGTTACTTGTGCCGGGCGCAAGCACGACCCCGAGCAGCACGTCTTCCGTGCCGGAAAGGAGCGCGAGCGCGGTGGCCGCCGCGGCGATCCACTCGGATTCGGTGGCGGCGGCCGCCGGCCGCTGGACCGTTTCCGCCGGGCCGGCCTGGTACGGGGGCACTGGCCAGGCGGCGGCTTGCGCCCCGTCGAGCACCTGCCGCCAGTAAGCCAGGTGCTCGGCCCGCGCCTGGTCATGGGCGGCCACGCGCTGCCAGGCCGACTGGCTGACGTGGCTGGCCGGTGCCGGGGTACGGGCGGCGAGCGAGCGAAGTTTGCTGGTGAAGGCCTCGCGGATCTCAGGCGGCAGTGCATCGAGGCGGGCCAGCACCTGATCGCGGCGGGCCGCAGGCGCGGGCTGGCGGGCCGGCTGGAGCGCGGCGGTCAGCGCATCGGTGTCCGTGCCGCCGTGACGTGCGATCGGCAGCTCCGGCACGGTGGTGTAGCCGACGGGGCGCGCCCGGGCGGGCAGTGCGGCTGCGGCGGCCCGCGCCGCCGCGAGCGCGTCTGCACCTCCCGCGGGAACCACCCAGGCGTGCGGCTCGCCGCCGGGACCCATGGTCACCGTGGCCGCGGCGATACCGCCGTCCAGGCCCAGCAGGTGGCCGGTGAGCGCCAGCTCGCCGGCGCTGCCACGGCCGAGCTGCTCAAGGACCGCCAGCCCGCCATCGAGGCCGGCCGAGCGGACCCTGATGCCAGCCTGGCATGGGCCCGCCGGGCGGACGATCACGAGCTCACCGGTCCCCCCTGGTGGCACCGGCTGGCCGGCGTCATCGGCGGCCATGCCGCCTGGCACGGGTCCGAGCAGCAACGCCTCGGCGGGCCGCCGCAACTCGGTGCAGGCATCCGCACCGCCGGTCCGGCCCGAGGCCCACAGCCGCCAGACGGCACGGCCGGAGGCGAGCGCGCATTCGACAGCATCCGGCGCCGGCGGTTCGCCGGACAGCACAATCCGCGCGCCTGGCGCACAGCCGTCCAGCAGGCGGATCGCGGTCGGGGCGGCCGCCACCAGGACGGTCGGGAGCTGTGCGGGCGGGACTGCCACAGGCTCACCGGCCAGGCCCGCCGAAGCCGCCCCCGGCTCGCGCAGCTCCAGCCGGCATCCGGCGGCGATCGCGGCGAGGACGAGCGAGGGAAGCACCGGGTCCTCGGCCACGAGCACGGCGAGCACCACATCGTCAGCGGTGAGCCGGAGGCTGCCGCGGATCAGTTCCGCGCCGAACGCGAGGGCCCGCTGCCCCGGATGCGCCAGCGCCGGCCGGCCACCCGGAGCTGGTTCGGCTCCGGCCGCCGGGCCGGCGATCCGCACCACCGGCGATGCGGGGCTGGCCGCGAGCACGGCGTCCTCGGGTATCAGGACCGGCCGGCCAGCCAGCCACACGGGCAGCTCGGCGGCAGGCAGATACGGGTCGGCGAGCACGGGAACAGCGCCGCAGGCCAGCGTGGCCAGCAGGCCGGTGACCAGCGAGAGACCAGGAGGCGCGCAGACAGCGACCGCCGGGGCTGCCAGGCCCTTGAGCACCGGCCGCAGCCGGGCCTCGGTCCGGCGCACTGCCGCCAGCAGATCGGGACCGGTCAGGGCGCCGGCGGCACTGGTGACAACCGCATCCGCTCGCTGTCCGCCGAGCCTGGCGGCCATGGCGTCCATCAGCTCGCGAGCTGGTGGCTCGTCCCGCGGTGGCGGCGCGGACGGGCCGGCCGGGATGCTTGCCAGCGGGGTGCTGGGGTCCACGGCGGCGAGGCGCGTGACCAGGCTCGCGAACGTCTCCGCGACGCTCTGCGCCGCCGTGCGGCCGACCTGCGCCGGGTCGTAGCCGACGCGGACCCACACGCCCTCGTCCGGCAGCGCCACGGCCACGGTGAGCGGCAGGCCAGGCTGCTCGGCTCTGGAGATGACCCGCAGTCGCACCGCTGCACCCGCCGGATCACCGGCCGCGATGTCGCCGTGCTCTGGCCGCCAGTAGTTCTGGAACGCCAGCACGCTGGTCAGCAGCGGTGCGCCGGGCGGGACGGCGCTGCTGCGCACGGCCAGGGCCAGCGGCGCGTGCTCGTGCCTCCTGGACCGGTCCAGCGATTCCTGGACCTGGCGCAGCCAGGCACCAGCGGGTGCCTCGCCGCTAGTCCCGACTCGAAGCACGGCGGTGTTCAGGAACATGCCGATCCGCTGGCCCGCCCCGTCGAGCTCGCCGGGGCGTCCGGCGACCGCAGTGCCGAACACCACATCCTGGCGGCCGGACCAGCGGGCGAGCAGTAGCGCCCAGGCGGCGTGCACCACCGCGGACGGCCGCACCCCCGCCCGCCGGGCGGCCAGGGCCGGGTGGTCGTCGCCGGTTATCGGGCGGAACACGGTAACCGGGCCGGCGGTGGTACCCGCCTGGCCGGCCAGCCAGCCAGCGGGCGGAAGGTCGCTTCCGAGGGGGGTGGCGGACGTGACGCTGCCCAGCAGCCCGCAGAGGTAGGCGGCGTCCGCGTCGGCGTCACGCTTGTCCCGCTGCCAGGTCACGAACTCGCGGAACGGCCGCGGCGCTGGCAACCGCGGCTCGCGCCCTGCGCCGATGGCCGCGAGCATCTCGGCCAGCTCACCATGCAGCAGTGAGACGCTCCAGCCGTCGAGGACCAGGTGATGGTGGGTGACGATCAGCAGCCAGCACACGTCGCCGGTACGCAGCGCCCTGACCCGCAGCAACGGAGGCCGTTGCAGGTCGAACGGGATCCTGGTTTCCGCCGCCAGCAGCCGCGCCTGCCTGGCGGCGATCACCCCGGCCCCGGCGCCGCGGACATCTTCCAGGGTGAGCGCTACCTCGGCGCTGTGCCGCACGACCTGCAGTGGCTGGTCGGCCACGTCCCAGACGAACGCCGTGCGCAGCGCGTCATGCCGGGCAACCAGTCCCGCGAACGCCTGCCGCAGTACCTCCGGGTCAGCGATCCCGGTGATCTCCAGCACATGCTGCTGGAGATAGGCCGGCGCGGCCTGGCTGGCCAGGGTCTCTGCCAGGATGCCCTGCTGCGCCGGGGTGAGCGGGTAGACGTCCAGCACCTCGCGGGTCATCGCGCGCGCCATATCCGGTCCCTCCGGTGGTAAAGGCTCTGCCGTTGGTAAAGGCTCTGCCGTTGGTGAGTGGTCAGCTCTGGCCGCTTCCGGTGGTTGCCTCGCCGGGCGGGGAGGATGGCAGCACACGCACCCGCCGGACCGGGGACGCGAGCACGATCACGGGGGCGAGGAACATGCCGAGGACCGCCACGAGCAGGCCAAGGCGCAGGCCGAGGATGGCGCCGAGGGCGCCGCCGAGCAGCGAGCCCAGCGGCGACACGCCCAGGCCGATGAACCGGAACGAGGCGTTGACCCGGCCGAGCAGATGGTCGGGCGTCATCATCTGGCGCGTGGTCATCACGTTGACGACGCAGACCTGGCCACCGGCGGACATGCCCAACCCGGCGACCATCAGCATCCCGGTGGCCAGCGCCTCGTGGTGCGCCGGGGCGGCCGGGATGAGCAGTGCCGACACGGCGAACAACGCCAGCCCGCCGGTGATCGCGCCGCTGACGCCGATCTTGCGCTGAATCTTGCCGGCCAGCGCCGAGCCGGCCAGCGCACCGGGCCCGGCCGCGGCCAGCGCCAGGCCGATCAGCTCCGCCGGCAGGCCAAGCCCCTTGGCCAGGTAGATGATGTACAGCGCCAGTTCGGCCGCCCAGACGAGGTTACTGACCCCGATGGCCAGGGCGAGCGGTCCGAGGGTCCGGTCTTTGGCGACGAACTTCAGCCCCACGCCGATCGCCGAGAACATGCCGCCCACCCCCAGCGACCGCTCCGGCTCCGGTTTGGGTTCCGGGCGCCTGATCCGCCACAGCGAGAACGCCGAAACGAAAAAAGACACGGCGTCCGCGACGATCGCGGCCGGAGCGGAGAGCGCCGCCACCAGGATGCCGCCGAGGCTCGGGCCGACCACCTGGGCCCCCGAGCGTGTGCTCTCCATCACCGAATTGCCCTGCATCAGCAGGCGCCTGTCCACCAGGCTCGGCAGGTAGGACATGTAGGCCGTGTCGAACCACACCGAGAGCGTCATCACCGCGAACAGGACGGCGCCGAGCAACCACAGGGACAGCGCGTGCGCCGCGGCCGACAGCGGGATCACCAGCAGCAGCGCGCCGCGGGCGAGATCGGCGCCGAGCAGCACGCGCCGCCGCCTGACCCGGTCCACCCACACACCCGCGACCAGGTACAGCACGAACGGCAGCCGGCCGACCGCGCCGATCACGCCCATCACCGAAGCGGTCGCGTGCAGCCGCTCGACCGCGATCAGCGGCAACGCGACCAGGGTGATCTGGGACCCGACCTGGGAGATCGCCTGCCCTCCCCACAGCCGCAGGAAGTCGGCGTGCTGCCACAGCTCGGATCCCCTGGTGACCCGGACCCACAGGCCAGCCGCGCCACCGCGCGGGCCGGCATGTTCCGGCGCCGGGGTGGGCGGCGGCATCAACGGCTTGGCGTCGGTCATTTTTACTCCCCTACGCTGGCGCCGGACCGCCGGTGGCCAGCTGGTCGAGCAGCGCCGGAGGCAGGCCACCGGCGATCACCAGCGGGATCTTCCTGAACGCCCGCTCCACCGGCGAGCCGGCCAGCATGCCGGCCGCGCCGTGCAGATGGACGCCCACGGCCGCGGCACGCCTGGCGAGCCGGCCGGACTCGGCGAGCAGTCCCGCGGGACCCGCGAGCCCGGCCGCGTCACCACGGGCCGCCTCGTCGTAGAGCAGGGTGCGCAGCGCTTCCGCACCGACGGCGAGGTCGGCGAGCCGGTGCGCGACGGCCTGATTGTCTGCGAGCGCGTGACCGAACTGGCGGCGTGACCTGGCCCGCTGCTCGGTGGCTGTCAGGCAGGCCAGGATGGCGCCGGTCAGCCAGGCGGACCGGCGCAGCAGGTCACCGGCGAGCAGCGTCTCGTCGCCGTCACTCAGGGCGTGGCCGCCGGTGCCGGCGTCGAGTTCGAGTGTGCTGACCTCGCCGGCCATGGTCCGCCGGACCTGCCGGGCGACGCCGGGTGCGTCCGCCGCGAGCAGCGACCATCCGGCGGGGATGCCGCCGGGACGGGAGGCGTGGCCGACGAGCAGCAGCCCGCCTGGCCCCGGGTCAGTGAGCGGCCTGGACGGCCGGCCGGGCAGCACGATCGCTCCGCGCGCCGAACCGTCGAGCAGCGCCGGCAGGCGGGGCCAGCAGGGATGCGCCGGCCCGGCGCCGGCCAGCGCGGCGGCAACGGTCAGCGTGTCAAGCACGCCGCCGTCGTAACCACAGCGCCCGATTTCCTCACAGGCCGCAATCAGCGCGACCGGCCCCAGCCCAAGCCCTCCCGCAGCGGCGTCGACCCCCAGCCGGAACAGGCCGAGCCCAGCCAATTCCCGCCAGCAGGTTCCGGCGGCTGCCGCCTCGGCCGCACCGGCCCCAAGGGCCGCAGTGCCCGCCGTCTGGGTTTCGCGGGCCGCCGTACCTGCCACCCCGGTTCCGGGGACCGCCGCGCCCGCCGCACGGGTTTCGTCGGCCGTAAGGCCCGCCGTGTGATTTTCCCGGGCCGCCGTACCTGCCACGCCGGTTCCAGGAACTGCCGCACCCGCCGCATGCGTTTCGCGGGCCGCCGTATCCGCCGTGTGATTTTCGCGGGCTGCCGTGCCTGCCACGCTGGTTTCGGTGGTTGGCACCCTACTTTTCTGGCCGGAATCAGACTCTACGGCAGCCCGTACTGCGGCTCGCAGATCGGCCAGTAGCCCGCTGTGCTGCTCGTGCAGCGCGGCGGTCAGACCTGCCCCGGCGACCAGCTCGCGCATCATCTCCGACGTTCCCGCCGAGATGACCAGGCCGGGTGCCTCCCGGTAGGCCGCCTCCAGCCGGCCGTCCGCCACGGCGCCCGGCTGGCCCGCAGGCCACAGGGAGGCCTCACCCAGGGCCTCCCCGGCCCACTCCGCGACCTCTCGCGCGGTTTCGCTGCACCACAGCTTCGTCGCGGCGGCGAGCACCGGCGAAAGGCTGCCCCGGCCGAGCTCACCCACGCAGCGGCGGGACATCGCCTGCGCTGCCGCTGTCCGGGTGCGCAGCTGCCCGGCCCGTTCCCGCCAAGCGCCGGTATCCCCGGTGCCGCGGAGGCTTGTGACGGCGGCGGACAGCCACGCGGCGGCCTTCGCCGCATGGTCGGTGCCGGTGCGTTCGAGGGCCAGCGCCTCGGTGATCAGCGCCCAGGCCTCGCCCACCTCGCCCACCACCGAGGCGGCGTCGACGGGCACGTTGTCGAGATGGACGTCGGCGAACGCCTCATCGGCAAGCGAGCCGAGCTTGCCGATCGTGACACCTGGCGCGGTGAGCGGCACGAGGAACAGGGTGAGCCCGCGGTACCTGGCCTGCTCCCGGGACGTCCTGGCCGCGACCAGGCCGATGTCGGCGAGGCGGGTGCGCACGCTGAAGAGCTTGTGCCCGCTGACCCGCCACGTTCCGCCGGTGTCCTGACGGGCCTCGGTTTCGAGCGCTGCCAGGTCGGACCCTGCGCCCGGCTCGGTGTACAGGACCGTGCAGAACCTGCTGCCCGCGGCCAGCGCGGGCAGCAGCGCCGCGCGATGCGCCGGGGTGCCGGCCCCGAGCAGGAAGTTCCCGCAGATCTGCACGGACAGGGTGTGCAAGGTATCGGGAACGCCAGCGGCGATCATCTCGTCCACGACGACCGCCGCATCGGCCATCGGAAGGTCCCGCCCGCCGAACGCCCGCGGCCATGACGGCGCGAGCAGCCGGTGCGAGCCGAGCAGCCGGTACAGCGGGCGGGGATCGTTCTCACCCCACGGTCCGGCCTCGGCCAGCGCGGCCCAGGCGGCGCGCGCGGCGGGGGCTCGCAGCAGTGTGCGTACCTCTTGCCGGAGCGTGCAGGCGGCGGTCACTGGCCGCCGCCGATCCGGTCGAGCAGCCGGGCCAGCGCCGCGTCGTCGAGACCGGCCTCGGGGAAGTCGCCTGGGCTGTATACGGGCCTGCTCGCCGCGCAGTGACCGGCGAGCAGTTCCAGGGCGTCGCGGATGTGCTCGGCAAAGGCACGGACAGCAGTGGACGCCTTCCCCACAGCCGCGGCCGCGCCTGCCGACTGCGCCACAGCCGCGGCCGGATCTGCCGACTGCGCCACAACCGCGGCCGCGCCTGCCGACTGCGCCACGGCCGCGGCCGGATCTGACGGCTCCCCCGCAGCGGCAGCGGGGACGACCAGCAAATCCGCGCCGGCCAGTACGACCACGGTCCGGTCCGGGAACGGGCCGGTGCCTGGATCGGCGAGCTCCGCGCCCGGCGGCAGCGGCAGCAAGCGCAGCGTAATGCGCGGCATCTGCGCCCACGCACCCGCGGAACCCCCAGCTCCGCCCGCGTCCGCGGAACCCCCAGCTCCGCCCGCGTCCGCGGAACCCCCAGCTCCGCCGGCGTCCGCGGAACCCCCGGCCGGGTCGGCGTTCGCGGAAGCCCCCGCCGGGCCTGCCGTGGTGGCCCCCGCCGCACCGACGGCAGCCTTCGCGGCCGCACTCAGGGCGGCCTTCGTGGCCTGGAGCAGTTCTCCCGGCGCCTCGGCGCAGACCGGGATGCTCGCTTGGACGGGGATGCTGTGCTGGCCCGCCTCGGCTGGTACCGGCCCGGCTCCGCAGTCGGCCAGCACGATCGCGGGCTGTTTCCCTTCCTGGCCGAGCGCGCGGAAGACCGCCGCCGCCGCGAGATCCAGCGGCCGGGTGCCGTAGGCGTCGTGCACCGTGGCGTCGGGGCCGGGGAATTCGGCCTGGCTGGCGGCGGCAGCCTGGCTGAGCCGCAGCCGGACGGCGTCAGGTGGAAAGACAGCGCCCGGCCCGGATGTGGGCGCTGTACTTCCTTGGCCGGAAACATGCCTTACGGCGCCTTCTTGGCCGGAAACATGCCCCACGGCACCTTCTTGGCCGGAAACATGCCCTACGGCTGGACCGCCGCCGCTATTGGCCAGGAAGGTTGCCAGCCGGCCGAGGCTGCGGTCGTCACATCGGGCCGGGTCGGCGGTCAGCTCCGCCTCGTCGCCCTGCCAGCGCACCTGGACCCCGCCGTGGCAGTCCCAGCCGGCCGGCGCGGCGGGGCCGTCAAGGGCCGCCCGGGCAGCGGCGGCATCGCGGACGGTCAGCTTGACGACGACCGGTGCGACGGCGCCGCCGATGCGGGCCCGCTCCGCACCGCCGGGAGGCCGTGAGGCCGGGCCGCGGGTGGCCACCGCGGCGAGCCGGCGGATCGTCCGCTGCTCGAACAGTTCGATGACGGAGAAGGAAAGGCCACGGGCGCGCGCCTCGGCGACCACCTGGATCGCCGTGATCGAGTCACCGCCTGCTTCGAAGAACGAAACCGTCGCGCTGACCCGGTCCAGGCCGAGCGCGGACTGCCAGATGCCGGCCAGCAGTTCTTCGTCCGGCGTGGCCGGCGCGCTGAACTCTTCGCCGGGCTGACTGGTGGCCGCCGGCTCGGGCAGCGATGCCACGTCGAGCTTGCCCGACGGCGTCATCGGCAGCCGGTCGAGTACGACGACCGCGTCGGGCAGCAGGTGCGCAGGCAACCGTCCGGACAGTTCGCCCAGCAGCCGCTGAGGGTCGATGGTGCAGCCCGCGGCCGGCACCACATAGCCAGCCAGCCGGCCCGGGCCAGAGTCACCGTGCCGGACGACCGCCGCCTGCGCCACCCCCGGCAGCGCCGTGAGTGCGGTTTCGATCTCGGCGGGCTCGATCCGGTGCCCGCGCACCTTGACCTGCCGGTCGATGCGCCCGCAGAACTCGAAGGACCGGTCATCCAGCCTGCGGACCAGATCGCCGGTGCGGTACATGCGGGCGCCCGGCTCGGCGGCGAATGGGTCAGGCACGAATGCGGCCGCGGTCGCGGCGGCCGAGCCGGCATATCCGCGAGCGGTGAGTGCGCCGCCGACATAGAGTTCACCACGGCAGCCCGGCGGGACCGGCTGGCCGGCGCTGTCGAGCAGGTAGACACGCACGCCGGGCAGCGGCCGCCCGAGCGGCACGGTCTGCGACGGCGCGGCCGATGTCGCACCGAGCGGGCCGGCCAGCACGCCGATCGTGGTCTCGGTGGGTCCGTAGTGGCCGTAAATCTTCCAGCCAGCTTGAATGAGCCGCTGGACAAGTTGGTGCCGTGCGCTCTCACCGCCGAGGATCAGCCCGCGTCGCGGCCTGAGCACCTCCTGCCCGGCGCCGGGCAGGAGCGCGGCCAGGTGCGAGGGGGTGATCTTCAGGTAGTCGGCGGGCCGGCCGTCGAGCAGCGCCGCGAGCCTGGCCGGGTCGCGGGCGTCGTCCTCGCTGGCCAGCCGCAGCACCCCGCCGGAGGCGAGCGATCCGAGCAGGGTGCCGATGGAGGAGTCGAACGTAGGAGCCTGCACCAGCAGGTGGGAGGCACCCGGCGGTGCCGAGATCAGGCCGGTCAGGGCGCCGATGTAGCCGAGCAGGTTGCGGTGTTCGACCACGACTCCCTTGGGAGTGCCGGTGGAACCCGAGGTGAACATGATGTAGGCGGCGGCCGCCGGGTGGGGGACGCTGACGGCCAGCGGTGCCTCGGGTACGGGCTCGCCGGTGTCGATGGGCACGGCGGGCAGATGCCCGGGCAGTGCGGCACTGCTGCCGGGCATGACGAGTGCCACCTTGGCCGCCACCGCCCCGGCGATGGTGGCCAGGCGGGCAGCGGGGGCGGTGGGGTCCACCGGGACGTATGCCGCGCCTGCGGCCAGCACGCCAAGCAGGGCCACCGGCAGCGCGGCCCGCCGCGGCAGTGCCACCAGCACCGGCTCTTCGCGGGCGGTGCCGAACTCGCGCAGTGTGGCGGCGACGGCGGCCGCCCGCGCGGCCAGCTCACGGTAGCTGAGCCGGCCGTCGGGCGCGTCGACGGCGGTCGCGTCCGGGGTGTGCGTGGCCCAGTGGCCGATCAGGTCGAGCACGGTACGCGATCCCGGCGGGCAGATGGCAGGGCCGCCGTCCTGGCTGGAGTGCAGCAGGCTGAGCTCGTCCGCCGTGACTGCGGGCACGTCGCTGGCCGGCCGGCCGGGGTCGGCCACCGCGGCGTGCAGCACGCCGCTGAAGACAGCGGCGACCCGCCGCGCCGCCTCGGGCGGGACGACCCCATCGCGGAACTCCAGGGTGCCGTGATAGCGGGAGGTGTCGTCGGCGAGGTCGAGGGCGAGGTCGTGCCGCACGGTGCCGTTGCTGAACTGCCCGCCGGGCCCGTGCCGCCAGGGCGGCTGCAGGTTGATCGATACCTGCACCAGCGGCTCGACACCGTAACGGCGGGCCGGAGCCACGGCTTCCACGATCCGGTCGAAGCCCACCTGGCCGTGCTCGTGGGTGGCCAGAACCTCCAGCCGCGCGCGCCGCAGGAGCTCACCGAAGCCGGGACGGCCCTGCAGGCCGAGGCGGAGCACCGCCCGCTCGACGAACAGGCCGACCGTGCCGGTGACCTCGGGCAGCGTCCTGGTGCTGAGCGACGTGCCCACCGCCACGTCGTCGCTGCCGAATACGCGGCTGAGCGCCGTGCAGTAGGCGGCGAGCAGCACCATGAACGGTGTCGCGCGCTCCGCCCTCGCCAGCTCGTTGATCTTCGTGGTGAGCCCGGTTCCGAGGTCCACCGGGATGACGCCGCCGGTGGCGGGCGGGACCGTGGGCCGCGGCTGCCCGTAGGTGAGGTCAAGCTCGTCCAGCCCGGCCAGGTGGTCCCGCCAGTAGGCCAGGTCGCGGGCTGCCCGCGGGCTGGCTGCCTGCTCTTGCTGCCAGACGCTGAAGTCGGCGTACTGGATGGTGACCGGCTGCCATCCCGGCGCCGTTCCCGCCTGCCGTGCCCGGTATGCCGCGGCGAGGTCGTCATTGATGATCCTGGCGGAGCTGGCGTCGGCCACGATGTGGTGGACGACGATCACCAGCATGTCCCCCTCACCGCGGCGCACCTGGGCGACCCTGATCAGCGGCGCGGCCGACAGATCGAAAGGGGCCGTGGCCACCCGCTGGCGGATGTCGCGGTAAGCGCGGTCCGCGGCGTCCGGCGGCAGGCCGGACAGGTCGGCGAACTCCAGGGGGATGCCGAGCCCGGATGCCAGCACCTGCTGCCGCAGCGTGCCGCCGTCGAGCCGGAAGCGGGTGCGCAGCGCCTCATGGCGGTCGGCCAGGTCGTGCAGGGCGCGGCGGAGCAGGCCCGGGTCGACCGGGCCCTTGCTGGGGGCCTCCATGTTGATGTTGTTGACGGCGCCTCCGGCGTTCTGCTCGACGGCCCAGAGCCTGCGCTGGGCCGGTGACGCGGGCACGTCGAGGACGACGGCCGGTGGTGGGGGGTGTTCCTGAGCGGGGGTCATGGCGGCCGGTCACCCCGGCTGCCGCGTCAGGCGGCGGATCGTGGTGGTGCCTGCCGGTTCCGTCCCGGCCGGCTCCGGTTGCCTGTCGCCGGAGTCCTGCTCGCTGAGCAGCTCCGTCACCAGCTCGGCCGTCCCGGCCACCGTGGACCGCTCGAACAGGCTCCGCATCGGCAGCCGGACGCCGACCTCCTTGCGCAGCATCGAGATGAGCTGCACGGCGATCAGCGAGTTGCCGCCGACCTCGAAGAAGTCGTCGGTCACCCCGAGCTGCTCGACGCCGAGCACCTCGCTCCACAGCCTTGCGATCGTCGCCTCCAGCTTGCTGCGCGGCGCCACGAAGCCGTCGGCCGCCTGCCGTTCGGGACGGGCCGCGGCTTCCGGCCCGCTGATGGCCTCCTCGATGGTCTCCTGCGTTATCTGCCGCGCGGAGGCGATCACCCGGGCGATGGGCGTGGCCGAGATCACCACCTGCGGGCCGAGGTCGGCGGCGATCAGCCGCCGGAACGCCTCGGCGCCGTCGCGCGGGCTGATGCCTCCGGTCATGGCCGGTCCGGCCAGCGGTTCGCTGGTGACGGGATCGTCGGCCAGCGGTTCGCCGGCCGGCTCCGCCTCCGGCGCTTCGCAAGCGGGTGCGCCTGGTGCCATACCAGCGGCGCCGCCGGTGACCGATGCGTGTATCGAGTCACCGTGGACCTTGCGCAGGGTGAAATCGCTGATCGACACCAGCTCGCGGCCGTCGTCGCCGAACAGCGATATGTCGGCGACGACGACCTCGGTGCTGCCGGTGTCGCGGTAACGCAGATGGCTCCACAGCCTGGCCGGCAGCGAGCCGCGGATCGTGACCTGGCCGTAGCCGAGCGGCAGGTAGAGGTCTTCGCCGCTGAGCGACCCGAACGCCGTCGCTTCGTCCAGCATGGCCGGGTGCAGCACCCAGTCGGCCAGGTCGCCGGGGGTGGGGCCGCTCGCCTCGAGCCGCGCGAGCTGCTCGCCCTGGCCTTCGTAGATCTTGCTGATGTTGCCCCAGCGTGGCCCGAAGGTCAGCAGGCCCGAGGCCGATATGGCGATCCCGTCGACGTCGTGCGCGGCGAGCACGCACCGGTCCATGATGGCCGCCAGGCCGGCCTGGCCGGAGGCCGGCCGGTCCACCCACGCGGCGGTGCCGCGGGCGTGCGTCCGGGACTGGCCGCCGGCCAGCGTGACCACCTCGAAATCGAGCCCGTCGGCGCCCTGGGTGAACAGCACCCGCAGCTCGGCCGTGGTTTCGTCGGGCACCGCGAGCGGGTCGATGAAGACCACGTCCCTCAGTTCGGCGACATGGCCGGCCGACGGCGGGTCGCTGACCGCTGCCAGGGCGGCACGGGCCACCTCCAGGTAGCAGGTTCCGGGCAGCACGGGCACCCCATAGATGCGGTGCTCGGCCAGGACCCAGTGGGCAGCGGGCGAGATGATGCCGCGGCACCAGCCCGGCTCGTCCAGGCTGTCGGCGTCCGAGTGCATGCCGGTCAGCACGGGGTGGCTGACCGGGGTCACCCGCTCGCCCCGCTGCAGGGCGCGGAACGCCGCCGGCGCGGCCACCTCGGCGGCCATGCCCACCTCGCGCCAGCTACCCCAGTTGACCGACACCACCGGCCCGGGCCAGCCGTGCGACCCGCGGGCGTGCGCGTCCATGAAGCTGTTGGCGGCACAGTAGTCGACCTGGCCGAAGCCGCCCGCCACGCCGGTGACCGACGAGCAGAGCACGACGAAATCCAGGCTGTCGCCGGCGAACGCGTCGCGCAGCGCGAGCGTCCCGGTCAGCTTCGGCCGCATCACCTCTTCGGCCGCGGCCCGCTCCTTGACCTCCGCCATCCCGCCGCCGGGCAGGCCGGCCGCGTGCACGATCCCGTCGACCGCGCCGAACCGCGCCACCGCCTCGTCGCGCACCCGGCGGGCGCCGGCCTCGTCGGTGACGTCGGCGGCGACCACAAGCACCTCCGCTCCCGCGCGTTCCATCCGGCGGATGGCGGCGATCGCGCGTCCGGCCCGCTCGGTGGTGCCGTGGCTGCTCAGGTACGTGTCCCAGTCAGACCGCTCGGGCAGCGCGGACCTGGACACGAGGACCAGCCGCGCGGACAGCTTGGTGGCAAGGTCTTCGGCCAGCGTGATGCCGATGCCGCCGAGCCCGCCGGTGATGACGTAGACACCGCGCTCGCGCAGCCCAGGTCCGGCTGGCAGGTCGCCACCGTCGGCGGGGACCCGGACGTCGCTGAACTCGCGCTGCCAGCGACGGGCGCCGCGCAGCGCGATGAACTGCGACCCCGGCGGGCTGAGCAGTTCGGCCAGCAGTGCGGCCGCCGGGGTGGCAGGCCCGGTGTCGATGTGCCTGACGGTCAGCCACGGCATCTCGGGCGGCAGCACGAGGGCGATGCCGGCCACGGTCGCGTGCTCAGGCCGGACCAGATCGGATCCGGTGACATCGGCGGTTCCGGTGGTCAGCACGTCGATGTGAACGTCGCTGGCGGGCTGGGTGGCGGCCAGCGCCTGGGCCAGGTTCAGCAAGCTGAAGAACCCGGCGTCCTGCGCCTGCCACACCTGGCTGGCTCCGCTGGCGGGCCGCCCGTCGAGCGCCCAGCCGTGAACGATCCGGGCGGGAACGCCGCCTGCGGCGCTGACGTGGGAGATCAGGGCGTCATAGTCGTCACGGACACCGGGCCGCACCCGGTAGCCGATGCCGCCGTCCCAGCTGAATTCCGCACCCGGCGAGACGGTGAGCACCTCGGCTCCGGCCGCGGCCAGGTCGGCATCCAGCCCGGCGCAGGCCGGGCCGGTGAACAGCAGCACGCGGTCTGGGATCTGGCGGGCCGCCGCGGGCGGCACCTGGCGCCAGACGGGGACCGCGAACCAGTCTTCCACCGGCAGCGTCTCGTCGGCGGCATCGGGAACGTCGATGGCGTCATCGTCGCCGTTATCCGGCTTGATGTAGTGGTAGGTGCGCTCCCACGGATAGGTCGGCAGCGGCGTCCTGCGCCCCGGGGCTCCGGCGCTCAGGTCAACGCCCGCCGTCCACGCCTTGGCCGCCGCGGTGTACAGAACCTGCGCGTCGGTCTTGGCCTCGCCACGGCCTGGCAGGCTCGGCACGGCGGTGATCTGATCGGCCGCGCCGGGCTGCAGCTTGGCCAGCCCGCAGAGCTGCCGTCCCGGACCGCATTCGATCAGGAGCCACTTGTCCGTGTTCAGCATGGTGGCCATGCAGTCGCTGAACCGCACGGCCTCGCGCACGTGGCGCGCCCAGTAGCCGGGATCGGTGGCTTCGTCTGAGGTGATCCACTGGCCGGTGACGTTGGACAGGAACGGCCGCTCCGGCGCGCGCCGCTGGACCGAGCCGGCCGTGGCGCGGAATTCGGCCAGGATGGGCTCCATCATGGGCGAGTGGAAGGCGTGCGAGGTCCGGAGCTTCCTGCTGCCGACCTGATCGCCGGCCAGTTCCGTGGCGAAGCCCGCCACCAGCTCGGCAGGGCCGGACACCACGCACGCACGCGGGCCGTTGACCGCCGCGACGGCCAGGCCGTCAGGCAGCCGCTTGCGGATGTCGTCCTCGCCGAGCTGCACGGCGAGCATGGCGCCGGGCGGCAGGCTCTGCATGAGCCGCCCGCGCTCGGCGACCAGGTGCAGCGCGTCGGGCAGGGTGAACACCCCGGCAAGGGTGGCCGCAACGTACTCGCCGATGCTGTGCCCGGCCATTGCGTCCGGCTCGGCCCCCCACGACAGCCACAGCCGGGCCAGCGCGTACTCCAGGACGAAGATCGCGGGCTGTGTGATCGCGGTCTGGCGCAGCGCCTCTTCGTCCTGGCCGAAGATGACCTCCCGCAGGTCCATGACGCCGGCCAGCCGGCCGCCGAGGAGATCCGCGCACTCGTCGACAGTGTCGCGGAAGGCCGGCTCGGCCTGGTAGAGCCCGGCGCCCATGCCCGCGTACTGCGCGCCCTGGCCGGAGAACAGCAACGCCAGCCTCGGCGGCTTCTTCCGCGCGACCGCGGTGATCCGCCTGGCCGGGTCGGCCAGCGCGGCCGCGGCATCGGCCAGGCCGGCCGCGACGACGGCCAGGCGGTGCGGCAGCTCGCGCCGTCCCACGCGCAGCGTGTACGCCACGTCGGCGAGCCGGGGCGCGCCGCCCTGGCCGGCCTGCGCCTGGGTGAGGTGGGCGGCCAGCCGCTGCGCGGACGCTTCGAGCGCGGCCGACGTCTTGGCGCTCAGCCGCAGCAGGTGCACCGGCCGGCCGTCGTCGTCCGGCTGCACGGCCGGCGGTGCCTGCTGCAGGATGACGTGCCCGTTGGTGCCGCCCATGCCAAAGGAGCTGACACCGGCGCGCAGCGGTGTGCCGTTCGGCTCCCAGACGGACAGGGTGGTGTTGACGTAGAACGGGTTCCGGTCAAAATCGATCTTGGGATTCGGCGCCTGGTAGTGCAGGCTGGGCGGGATCAGCCGGTTCTCCAGCGCCAGCACGGTCTTGATGATCCCGGCGATGCCGGCCGCGGGGCCGAGGTGGCCGATGTTGGTCTTCACCGAGCCGATGGCACACCAGCCCACGTCCGTCGAATAGCGGCGGTAGGCGCTGGACAGGGCGGCGACCTCGATCGGGTCGCCGAGCGCGGTGCCGGTGCCGTGCGCCTCGACGTAGCTGATCGTCCTGGCGTCCACACCGGCCACCGCGAGTGCCTGGGCGACGGCGGCGGCCTGTCCCTGCTCGCTCGGCGCGGTGAAGCCGGCCTTGGCCGAACCGTCGTTGTTGATGGCGTTGCCGAGCACCACGGCCCGGATGTGGTCGCCGTCGCGCAGCGCATCGTCCAGCCGCTTCAGCACGGCCACGCCGCCGCCGCTGCTCCATATCGTGCCGGCCGCCTGCGCGTCGAAGGTCCGGCAGTGCCCGTCGGGCGAGTAAATCCCGCCTTCCTGGAAGACGTAGCCGCGGCGGGCCGGCAGGTCGATGCTGACCCCGCCGGTCAGCGCCATGTCGCACTCCCCGCCGCGCAGCGCCTCGCAGGCCACGTGCAGCGCGACCAGCGAGGTCGAGCAGGCGGTGTGCAGGGTGAGGCTGGGGCCCCTCAGGTTCAGCTTGTAGGACACGAAGGTCGCCATGTAGTCGGGGTGCGAGCTGATCGCCACCCCGACCGGGCCGGCCGCGGCGAAGATCTTCGCGTTGCGCCTGGTGTACCGCCACTGGTAGGCGTCCTCGCCCGACCCCGCGTACACGCCGATCTCGCCCGGGTAGCGGGACGGGTCGTAGCCGGCGTCTTCGAGCGCGGTGTAGGCGAGTTCGAGGAACACCCGTTGCTGCGGGTCGCGCAGCTCGGCCTCACGGGAGGACATGCCGAAGAACGACGCGTCGAGGTACTCGAAATCGTCGAGCACGGCGGTGGCCGGGACGAAGTTCGGGTCCTCGAGGACGTGCGGCGCGACCCCGGCCTCGGCCTGCTCTTCCAGGCTCGTGCGCCGGATCGACTCGACGCCGCCGGTCAGGTTGCTCCAGTACTCGGCGACATCACCCGCGCCCGGCAGCCGGCAGGCGAGCCCGATGACCGCGATCGGCTCTACCGCCGTGTCATCCATCGCTCCGGGGACGGCGCTCACGACTGGACCTGCGGGATGGTCAGGCACGTCATTGGATTCCCTTCTCTTTCGCCGGTGCGGGCACCGGGATTGGCCGGGCCCGGCGCCGCCGTTGCGCTGCGCGGTAGTCGGCACGTTCGAATACTGGGTCAGCCGTTTGTCCGTCCAGGTGGGCGGCAAGCTCCCTGACGGTGGGGTGCCGGAACAGGTCGAGCACGGTGACCTGCCGGTCCATCCGCTCGGCGAGCCTGGCCGCGGCGGTGGCCATCGCGAGCGAGTGGCCGCCGATGTCGAAGAAGTTGTCCGCCGGGCCGACCGAGGGCAGGCCGAGCACCTCGCGCCAGGCGCCGGCGATGATGTGCTCGGTGGGGCCGGACAGCGCGCCGCGGCCGTCCTGGCGTGCGGCCTGCCCGGCGTCCCGCATTGCCGCCCGGATCACGGCGGCGGTGTCCACCTTGCCGTTCGGGGTCAGCGGCAGCCTGGGCAGCAGCGTGATCTCGGCGGGGACGGCGTACTCGGGCAGCAGCAGCCGCAGTGCGGCCAGCAGGTCGGCGGCGCGGACCGCGGACCGCGCCGGGACGGCGCAGGCGATCAGCCGGCGCCGCTGGCCGCTGCCACAGGCCGCCACGTGCGCCTGCCTGACGTCCGCCAGCCCGGCCAGCGCGGCCTCGACCTCCCCGGTCTCCACCCGGTAGCCGCGGATCTTCACCTGCCCGTCGGCCCGGCCGGCCAGTACCACCACCCCGTCCGGGCGGTATCTGCCGAGATCGCCGGTGCGGAAGAAGCGGTCCCCCGGATCGCCGCCCGGGGCGGTGCCGAACTTTTGCCGGGTAAGCTCCGGGTCCAGGTAGCAGGCTGCCAGGTGGCGGCTCCTGATCGCAACCTCGCCAAGCTCACCGGCCGCGGCCGGCTGCCCGGCCGGGCCGAGTACGAGCAGCATCGCCCCGTCGATGCCACGGCCGGCGGGCAGCGGCCCGCCGGTGCCGGGCGGCCCGGCGGGCGGCTCGTACACCGACTGTGCCTGCGGCGTCTCCGTGGTGCCGTAAAAGTTGACCACCCTGACGCCGGGGGCCATGGCCCGCAGCGTGGCCACATCTTCGGCGCTGCCCTGGTCGCCGCCGAGTGCGGCCAGCCTGAGCGCGAGCCGCTCCCCGGCGGCAGCGCCGTTACCGGCAGCGGAGCCGTTACCGGCAGCAGCGCTTTCCTGGCCGGAAACACGCCCTACGGCCAGCGCCAGCAGCCGGGCAAGCTGGGGAGTGAGGTGCGCGACCGTCACCTGCTCGTCCCGTAGCCAGGCGAAGAGCCCGGCCGGGTCGCGCAGCAGGTCCTCGGGCGGCACGCACAGCCTGGCGCCGAGCACGAGCGGGATGAACGCATCCCGCAGCGCGGGGTCGTGCCCGAGGCCACCGAGCAAGGCGAACCGGTCGGACGGGGTGAGCCCGAACGCCGCCGGGTACCACGCGGCGAAGTGCGCGAGCGGCCGTTCCGGCGTGAGGACCACCTTGGGTTCGCCCGTGGTGCCCGAGGTGAGCAGGAGGTAGCCCTGCTCCCCGGCCGGTACGTCCGGCAGGTGGGCGCTGGCGGCTGCCGCCGGGGTCGCCGTCGGCGACGGCAGAGCGTGCAGCACCGGCAGGCCGGCCAGGGCGGCCGGGACCGCGCTGCCGGGTTCCAGGCAGACCACGGCACGCGGCCGCACGGCCGCGGCCTGGCGGGCGAGGACCTGATCGGGCAGCGCGGGGTCGGCGATCATCCACCGGGCACCGGACGCCAGCACGCCGAGCAGCGTGGCGGGCAGCCGGCAGTCCCTGGCCGCGAGCACGGCGACCGCGTCGCCGGGCGCCACGCCGGTGTCCCTGACAGCCGCGCAGACGTGCCCGAGAATGGCTGCCACGTCCTGGTAGCGCAGCGGCCCGCCGGGCCCGGTGACGGCGACCTCGCCCGGCTGCCGGGCGGCGGCCTCCCGTACCCGTTCCACGATTCCCGCGCCGTCCCAGGCCGGCAGCGCGCTATCCCAGCCGGGCAGCCCGCTGCCCGGTGGCCGCAGGGAGATCTCCCGCAGCGGGCGGGCCGGCTGGGTGGCGCACTCGCCGAGCAGGTGCGCGTAGCTGGCGAGCAGGGCGTCGATGCGCTCGGCGCCGAACAGGCCGGGGTTGTAGACGGCCTGCAGGGCGAGCCCGCCCGGGTCCTCGCTCACGTACATGGTGAGGTCGAACAGGGATCCGGTCACCGCGGCCTGGACCGGCTCGGCGGTGAGGCCGTCCAGGCAGAGCTTGTCCTGGGCGAAGTTGTACATGTTGAACAGCACCTGGATCAGCGGGTTGCGGGACAGATCCCGCCTGCCGCCCAGGGACTCGACGATCCGTTCGAACGGCATGTCCGCGTGCGCGAACGCGGCCGCCGTCTCGTCCCTGCAGTGTTCGAGCAGCCCGGCGAACGTCTCGTGCCCGCCAACCCGCAGCCGCAGCGGCACGATGTGCAGCAGGACGCCGATCACCTGCTCGAACGCCAGTTCCTTGCGGTCCGCGAGCGGCGTGCCGACCACCAGGTCGCCGGCCCCGGTGAGCCGGCCTGCCAGGTGGCCGAACGCGGCGAGCAGCGCCGTGTACAAGGTGGCGCCGGCCGCCGCGGCAAGTTCCCGCAGCCGCTCCGTGGTGGCCGCGCCGACCCTGGCGGTGCGGCTTGCACCGTGGAAGGTCTGGATCGGCGGCCGCGGGTGGTCGCGAGGCAGGTCGAGGACGGGAGGGACGCCGTCGAGGTGGCCGGCCCACCAGGCCAGTTCGTCGCCGGACGTGGCCGACGTGCGCTCCCGGAGCCACCGCACGTAGTCAGCGAACGTGGCGGCCAGCGGCTCGGCCGCGTGGCCGGCGTAGCTGCGGGCCAGGTCGCGGTAGAGCACGGAGATGGACGTGCCGTCGAACACCACATGGTGGACGGTGATGGCGAGCACGTGATCGGCTTCGCCGAGCCGGATCAGCCGCACCCGCCACAGCGAGCCCGCGGCCAGGTCGAACGGGGCGCGGGCCTCCGCATCGAGCAGTGCGCGCGCCGCATCCTCCCGGCGTGCCTCCGGCACCGCGGTGAGGTCATCGAGGGTCAGCGCCACCTCACCGGGCGGATCGACGGCGACCGCAGGGATGCCGTCGCGCTGGCGGATCCGCCAGCGCAGCACCTCTTGCCGCTCCGCGGTTTCCCTCAGCGCGCGGCGCAGCGCCGCAATGTCGATGTCGCCGCGCAGCCGTTCGGCGAGCGCGATGTTGTGTGCGGCGGTGCCGGGGGTGATCTGTTCCACGAACCAGATCCGCCGCTGAGCGGGCGACAGCTCGGGCGGCGACGCCGCCGGCACGGCGGGGACGGCGGCACCGGCGGCCGGCCTGGCGGCGAGCCGTTCGGCCAGCCCGGCCACGGTCTGGCCGAGGAACACGTCTTCGACCGTGACCTGGCGGCCGGTGCGGTCGAGCAGCGTCGCGACCAGCCGCATGGCCAGGATCGAGTGGCCTCCCGAGGCGAAGAAGTCATCGTCAGGGCGCGGTGCCGGGGTTTCGAGCACCTCGGCCCAGGCCCGGCTGACCGTTTCAAGCAGAGCGGGTTCCTGGCCGGCCGGCCCGCCGGTGCTGTCCGGCGCGGCGGCAGGCTCCGTGCGCTGCCCGGCGGCGAGCTCGCGGAGCTTGCGCATGTCCACCTTGCCGGACACGTTCAGCGGCAGCGCGTCCACCCGGACCACCCGGGCCGGCACCATGTAGACCGGCAGCTTCTGCAGGCAGTACTCGCGGATCTCGCCGTAGCCGGGCGCGTCGGCCGGCGCCAGGTAGGCGACGAGCTGCTTGACCCCGGTCGCGGTGGTGGCGACGTCCACCACGGTCTGGCGGACCCGCGGGTGGCTGACCAGCACGGTCTCGATCTCGCCGATCTCCATCCGCTGACCGTGGATCTTGACCTGCCGGTCGATCCGGCCGAGATAGGCCAGCATCCCGTCGGGCTGCCAGGCGACCCGGTCGCCGGTGCGATACAGCCGCGCACCGGGCTCGCCACTGACACAGTCGGCGACGAACACCTCCGAGGTGCGGCCGGGCATGCGCAGGTATCCACGGGTCACCTGGGGGCCGCCTATGCACAGTTCGCCCGGCTCGCCGGGTGGGCACGGCCGCAGCCGCTCGTCCAGCACGTAGGCCCGCACGCCGGGAAGCGGCCGGCCGATCGGCAGCTTCTGGTCCCAGGTGCCCTCGAACTCGGCACCGGTCACGTTGACGGTGGTCTCGGTCGGCCCGTACCAGTTGTGGAAGCGCATCTGTGGCGGCCGTGACCAGCGGTCCACCTGATCCGGTGGAGCGGGCTCGCCCGAGCTGATGACGTCGGTCAGGCTGACCAGCCGGTCCGGGTCGAGCAGCGGCAGCAGGGCGGGCGGGATGTAGCCGAAGGTCACCTCGTGATGCTCGAGGAACCGCTGCAGCCGCGCCGGGTCGATCCGGTCCTCTTCGGGGATGAGCTGGATCGACCCGCCACAGATGAGCGGGGCATAGATGTCGGCGATGCAGGCGTCGAAGCCGAGCGAGGCGAAGCCGATGCTGTGAGAGCGCTCGTCGATGCCGAGGAGTTCGAGCGCGTAGCTGAGATAGGCGATGACGTTGCGGTGCGCGACGACGACACCCTTCGGGTGGCCGGTGGAGCCCGAGGTGTACATCACGTACGCCGCATTGCCCGGCCGGGCGGACCACTGCCCGTGCGGTTCGCCGCCCGCGGCGGCCGGCGGTCCCCCGTAAGGAGGGATCAGCGTACGGCCCGTGCCGGCCAGTGCCTCGCAGCCGGCCTCGTCGGCCACGACCAGCCTGGCCTGCGCGTCATCCAGGATCGCGGCGAGCCGTTGCCTGGGGTGATCGGTGTCGAGGGGGACGTAGGCGGCGCCGCTCAGCAGCACGCCGAGCACCGCGACGATCATGCCTTCGGTGCGGCGGGTGCAGATGCCGACGCATGCCTCTGGTCTGGCGCCCGCCGCCCGCAGCCGCGCGGCGAGAGGCAGCGCCGCGTCGAGCAGTTCGCGATAGGTCAGCACGCTGTCCCACTGCCGCACCGCCACCGCGCCGGGCGTGCGCCGCACCTGCGCCACGATCAGCTGGTCGAGGGTTTCCCCGGTCATGACGCGTCTTCCGAAAGGGCGGGCCGCGGGTCCGTGACATGCAGCCGGAGCTCGGAAAGGTACCGGCGGCCGGCCGCGCCGGGCACCCATGCCTGGTCACAGGTGGGCAGCATCTCGGTCACCAGGACGGGGACCTCATCCCCGCCGTCCCGGCGGGCAGACCGCAGCATCGCGCCGAGCGACTCCATATACAGCGGGCTGGTGAGATCGGTGAACACCGGCTTGGTCTCCGTCCCTATCGTCACGAACACCTGCTCAGGAAGCCCAAGTTCGCGCCGCCAGCGGCGGGCTGCGAGATAGCGCTCGCGTTCGGTGCGCGCGTGGGCGAAGCTGGCCGCCGCAACCGTGGTCTGCCAGGCTTCCCGCGCCACCACCACCCGGTCGATGGTGATCCTGGGCGTGTGCGCCCCAGGCGCCGTGGGGTGGGTTTGCGGCCGGGAGAACGGAGCGAGCTTGAGCGCGTTGACGGTTACCTCGGCGAGTGGCCGGGCGAACATCTCGGCCAGCGGCCAGGTGCGGCCACCCGGCCCCCTGGCCAGGAGTGAGCCGCCGGAACTGGTCACCGACACCGCGGTGACCGGCAGCAGCCGCTCCGGGTCAGCGCCCGGCGCCGGCGCGAAGCCTAGCTGGATGTCGCCGGGGCCTTCGAAGGCGAATGCCAGCCTGGGGCTGTTCCGCGGCCAGTCGGCCGGCAGCAGCGGGTAGACCCGGCCGCCGCCGACGTCGGCCCGGTAGGCCGCACGCAGCCTGGCCGGATCGGGGTGAGCGGAAGCGAACACCTGCGATCCGCACGTCGCCCACGCCATGTGCAGTTCGCTGAGCACCACGGTGAAGTCACCGCGCCGCAGCGCGTCCGTGTCTGGTGCGCAGATCAGCAGGTCCGGGCTGTGAATGCGGGCGGCCGGCCAGCCCGGATGCTCGGCGGGGAACAGCCCTGCGACGTGCGGGAGCAGGGCGTCGCTGCGCAGTTCCAGCCTGCTGACCGGAGCCGCGCCGGGCGCGCCGGGTGTACCGGGTGTGCCGGGCGCGCCGGGCGCGCCGAGGCCGTACAGAGCGCGCAGCCGGCGGCCGAATTCGGCCGTGACCTGGTCGGCTGGGCGAGGCGGCGGGCCGTAGAACAGCCCCTGGGCCAGGAACCAGAGCTGGCCGAGCGGCACCTCGGGGGTGCCGAGGTCGGCGGCCAGCTCGGCGTGCAGCCCGGCCAGCGCGGCTAGGTAGGACTGCGCCATTGCCGTGGTCACCCACCGCGCCGCCTGCAGGAAGATACCGAGCGGCGTGGCGATGGCCGCCAGGATGCCAGCGCCGATGGTGACATCCAGGTCGCGGGTGGTGTCCTCGACGCAGACCATCCGCCCGGCGTACGCCTCGCCGGGCTTGCGGGTGGCGGCCAGGCCGGTCAGGTCCGCGACGCCGGCCCCGAGCGCGTCGAGCGCGGCGGCCAGCTTGTCCGGGTCCCCGGCAGTGACGGCCACCGTGTCCCTGGCCGCCTGCAGCCGGGTCAGGCCCGTCATGGCTGGCTGCCTGACCTGCGGGTCGCCGATCGCGGCAATGCGTTCGGACAGCACCCGCTCGGCGGTGTGGCTGATCGGCAGGTCCAGGTTCCAGCGCAGCAGCCCCCGTTCGGCCAGCATGCCGAGCAGGAGATAGACGTCTTCTTCCTTGCGCAGCCGGCTGCCGGGCTGGGCAAGGACCGCCTGCGCGACGTCGCGGGCCGGCCGGTGGCCATCGCACCAGGCGAGTACGGCCTGCTCGGCCATTGACAGCGGGGCTGGCGGCCTGACCGGGTCGAGCACCTGCCCTCCGGCGACCGTGAGGTGTGGCTGGAGTGCGGGCGGCAGCCACCGGCGCGCCCGCGGATCGGCCGCGACCGAGTCGGCATAGCCGGCCAGCACCCAGTGCTCGAAGACGACGCGGCGGTCCCTGACCAGGTCTGGGCCGGCCTGAACGCTGACGGTGGGCAGATCGGGGTCAACCGTGACCCAGCACACCGGCCCGAAGAACCCGATCGTCTCCGTCTTGCCGCAGTACCGCTGCCAGTACCTGGCCACGACCGTCTCACGCTGGCGCTGCTTGCTGTTGCGGCAGGGCTGCGGGCCTGCCTTGGCGATGCCGTCGAGCGCGATGAGAGACGACGGGCTCTGCCACGTCACCGCCGTACGGAACAGGGGATCCGTGGCGATCGAGTAAACCTCACGGGAGCTGCGCGCGACCGTCTCTCCCAGCGCCCGGTCAAAGTCTTCCGCGCTGGCCTGTCCGTCGAGGCAGGCGTCTGCCACCGCTGCGCAATCCGGCGCGGACAGGCGGAGCAGGCCATCGGCCGGGAACCCGGTGGTGCGCAGCACCGCGTCGCGCCAGACCTGCCATTCGGTGCCAGGCAGCGTGATGAGACGCTGATCCGTGGACGTCATGACCTGGCCTCGCCTGGCGGCAGGCCACCCCGCAGCGTCGCCCGGGCGGGCAGGTCATCCGTTAATCCGGCCTGCTGGGGAACCTTGTCGCTGACGTTTTTGGTCGGGCGGCCGGCCAGCGCGAGCAGGTCAGCGGACAGCAGCTCGCACAGCTGCGGCGCGGCGGCGTCCTGAAGGAACAGGTGACCACCGTCGATGGTGTGCAACCGGAAGCCGGCCGACGTCATGCGCTGCCAGCCGAGCATGACATCCGCGCTGACCTCGCCGTCAGCAATGCCCGCCAGGGCGGTCACCGGCACCCGCAGCGGCGGGTCTGCCCGGTAGCGGTACCGGTAGATCCACTGGAAGTCGGCGCGCAGCACGGGCAGCAGCAGGGCACGCAACTCGGGCACCTGCGCGACCTCGGCCGGCATGCCGACGCGATCGATCAGTGCGGCCAGGAACTCGTCGTCTGGCAGCAGGACGCTGTCCGCGATCGGGTCCCTGATGTCGAGCGGCCGGGCCGCTGCGGGGTAGAACGTCACGGGCAGCGGTGCTCCGCACCGGTCGAGCTCTCTTATCACCTCGAAGCCGAGCCGCGCCCCCATGCTGTGCCCGTAGATGGCATAGGGACGGTCGGCGCGAGCCGCGATGGCCGCCGCAATCTCGGCTATGGGCATGCGCAGCGGTTCGCCGATGCGCTCCTCCCGGCCGGGCAGGCAGACCGGAAGCACCCCGACCTGGGGCGCCAGGAGTCCTCGCCACGAACGGAAAGCACTCGCCCCGCCGCCGCTGTACGGCAGGCAGAACAGGAGGCAGGCGGCATCCGCCTGACCCGCGGGTTCCCTGAACCAGCGCGGCACCGTTGCCGAGCCCGGCCGACCGCTCGTCATCCCACCCCTCATCCCCAACTCGAAGATGCTGACTACGATCACCGCATCAAGCGCCGGGAGTGAGTGGTCAGACGACAATTATGGCGCTCAACCGGGACCGCCCTTAAGCCAGGACGGCTTTGGATATGCGTATAAGCCGTCCCTGAGTAACCCGAAGCCCGCCATAACACGACAAACCATAACGGAAGGCGCTCCGCTGTCAAGTGATTACAAAGAAAATGTCTAGGCACGTTCTGGCCGCCGCCGGCCGGCCGGCGGATCCACGCTGAACGGCGGCGTGGAGTTACCGCGCCGCACGCCAGGGGCATGGCGGCGAACCCGGGTGCCGTGGCGGAGATGTGACAACGGCTCAGTTGCGCCATTAATGGCCTGTAATCGGTTGCGGGCCTTTAACGCCGCAACCGGTTGCGAACTCTCAGTAATTGGTTGCGGATTGCTGGTAAAAGGTGATGATTACCAGCGGTAATAGCGGCGCGTTATGGACGTCGCTGGGCGCGGGCCGATCCGTACAGGCATACGGCGGCCGCGGCGGCCAGGTTCAGGCTCTCGGCCCGTCCATAGATCGGCACCGCCACCGCCTCGTCGGCTAGGGCGAGCAATTCATCCGGCAGGCCCCAGGCCTCGTTGCCGAACAGCCAGGCCGTGGGGCCGGCCAGCTCGCCGGCCTCGGTAACCTCGTCCAGGGAGCGGTCACCGCGGCCGTCAGCGGCCAGGATCCGCAGGCCCGCGGCCCGCAGCGCGGCCACCGTCTCGGCCGGTCCCGTCCCGGTCACGACGGGCAGGTGGAACAGGCTGCCCGCCGAGGCCCGGACGCACTTACCGTTGTAGGGGTCGACGGACGCGCTGGAGAACACGACGCCCTGCGCCCCGGCCGCGTCGGCCGTGCGCAGCACGGTGCCCGCGTTACCCGGATCGCGGACATGACTGAGCACGACCACCAGCCGGGGCCGCGCCTCGGTCAGCGACGCCAGCGGCACGTCCACGAAGCCGCAGACGCCGAGCAGGCCCTGCGGCGTCACGGTCTGGGCGAGGCTCGCCATCACCTCGCCGCTGACCAGGTGCACCGTGGCGCCCCGCCGCTGCGCCTCGCCGGCAAGTGGCTGGTAGCGGTCGCCGGTCACGAACAGCTCGGTCAGCGCGGCACCCGACTCAAGTGCCTCGCCGACCGCCTGTGGCCCCTCGACCAGGAAGGCGCGGGCACGCTGCCGCAGCGCCCGCTTGGTAAGCGCCCGCGCCGCCCGCACCCTCGGCGAGCGAATCCCCATCCCCATCAGGTTCGCCGTCATCATCACTGCCACGTGCCTACCCCCGCCCCGCCAGGCAAAGCCCGCCACCGGGGCGTTCCATGGTCCCGTCCCACCCCAAACCACAAAACCAACCCCAGCCCCGACCGTAGGGGTCCGGGGGGTGGCCCCTCCGGGCGAATACTACGGCCCCCGGCGAAGCTGGCCGCAGGCCAGCGAGCAGCCTTGGCCGCCCCGTCACGGGGGTTCCGGGGAGCCGTCTGCCCGCCAATGGCAGACCCCAGCCCCGCTCGTGGGGGTCCGGGGGGCTCGGCCCCCCGGGCAAACACTGCGGGCTGCGGCGAAGCTGGCCGCAGGCCAGCGAGCAGGGTTGGCTGCCTCGTGGGGGTCCGGGGGGCTCGGCCCCCCGGGCAAACACTGCGGGCCCCGGCGAAGCTGGCCGAAGGACAGCGAGCAGCATTGGCCGCCCCGGCCCCGGCTCCCTGCTAAGCAGCTTCGGCCCGGGGCTCGGCCACTGGCAAAGCCTTCTTGGCCACCTCGACGAGGGCCGCGAAGGCCGGTTCGTCGGCGACCGCCAATTCGGCCAGCATCCGCCGGTCGACCTCGACACCGGCGGCCTTGAGGCCTTGCACGAACCGGTTGTAGGTCATCCCGTTGGCCCGTGCCGCCGCGTTGATCCGCTGGATCCACAGCCGCCTGAACTGGCCCTTGCGGTCCTTGCGGCCGGTGTACGCGTAGGTCATCGAGTGGAGCATCTGCTCCTTGGCCTTGCGGTACAGACGTGACCGCTGGCCACGGTAGCCGCTCGCCCGCTCGAGGACGACCCTGCGCTTCTTGTGGGCGTTGAGCGCCCGCTTCACGCGTGCCATGATGTGACTCCTCGTTAGTGGCCGGGCTACAGTCCCAGCAGCTTCTTGGCCTTCTTCAGGTCACCTGGGGCGAGTATCACATCGCCCGCCAGGCGGCGGGTCCGCCTGGACGACTTGTGCTCGAGCAGGTGCCCTCGGTTGGCGCGGCGGCGCATAACCTTTCCCGAGCCGGTCAGCCGGAAGCGCTTGTTGGCTCCGCTGTGCGTCTTCATCTTCGGCATGATCGCCGTCGCCTCCATCTCTTGCCGTGCCCGGGCACGGTCCCTCCCTCTGCGTGCCACGCACGCATTTACCAAAGCCTGTGCCAGAGGCACTGACACCCTGTGCCGAAGGGCACCATTACATGAGCGCCGAAGGCACCCCTGTCCGGGTGCCACAGGCACCGTTCACCGCCAGGGCAACCGGCCAGCTCGTGGTCATGCCAGAGACTGGCCCGCCAAAGAACTGTACTGGCGCTGGACCGCTGTCAGGCGTCCGGTCCGGCCGGCGCTGCGCTCCGGGCGGCAGATGCCACCGGCTCCGCCGCGGGACCGGAGTCCGCCCGGCCCGGGTTCGCCGTCCCGTTGGCCGCCGGCCCGGTGTCCGCAGTACCCGACTCCGCACTGCCCGACCCGGCGCCGCTGGAGGCGTTACCGCCCGGCGCAGCACCCCGGTCCGTGCCTCCACCGCGGGGCCTGGGCACCTGCCTGCCGGATTGTGCCGACCTCTCGGACTTCGCGTCGCTCTTCTTCCGGTGCGGCCCGATCACCATGATCATGTTCCGCCCGTCCTGCTTGGGCTGCGACTCGACGAAGCCGAGTTCCTCGACGTCGCCGGCCAGCCGCTGCAGCAGCCGGAAGCCGAGTTCCGGCCGGGACTGCTCGCGGCCCCTGAACATGATCGTCACTTTGACCTTGTCCCCGGCCTTGAGGAACCGCTCCACGTGGCCCTTCTTGGTGCCGTAGTCGTGGGGGTCGATCTTTGGCCGGAGCTTGATCTCCTTGATGATCGTCTGTGCCTGGTTCTTGCGCGATTCCCTGGCCTTGAGCGCTGACTCGTACTTGAACTTCCCGTAGTCCATCAGCTTGCAGACCGGTGGCCGTGCGGTCGGCGCGACCTCGACCAGGTCGAGATCGGCCTCCTGAGCCAGCCGGAGTGCGTCGTTGACGGAAACGATGCCTACCTGCTCACCGTTCGGGCCGACAAGACGGACTTCGGGGACGCGTATGCGCTCGTTGATACGCGGTTCGACGCTGATGTGACCTCCATGTACGTATTCATGAGAAAAGCCCCGCATGTCATGTGCATGCGAGGCACCACAACCCACGGCGCCGCCCGGTGCCACTGAACGGCACCGCACGCGCTCCAGCCCACACTCCCAGGGCGCCACCGCACGGGATGCGCGGTTGCGCCCGGAGCTTACGGGCGGACCCGCCGACCTGAACGCTGCCAGGCCGGCCAGGTGGGAGGTGGTCCTCCGCTTGCGGGCCCGGTGCGGATGCACCAGGCCAGTTGGCGAACAAGGATAACAGCATTTGCCGGTGCCCCGGTATTCCCGCAGGGTCAGCACACCGTTGCTGTCGGCTCAATTCAAGACCCGCCGGGTGAACGCCTTGGTGCCGAGGTAGCCGAGCATCAGCGTGCCGCCGACCAGCATCAGCAGGATCGCCCACATCTGCAGGTGACCGGTGGCCGGGGTCAGCACCGCGCGCAGCCCTTCGGACATGTAGACCATTGGGTTCACCAGGACGGCGATCTGCAGCCAGCGGATGCTGTGCAGGGCTGACCACGGGTAGTAGACGCAGCCCAGCATGGTGGCCGGCAGCAGGATCGCGGCGAACAGCATCTGCATCTTGCGCGGGTCCATCAGGGTGCCGAGCAGCAGCCCGAGCGCCGAGGTGAGCAGCGCCCCGAAGATCAGCATGACCGCGAGCAGCGCCCAGTTGGTCACGGTCACCTTGGGCGACTGGCCTGCCGCGTGCACCAGCAGCACGATCGGGAAGACGATCAGCGCGCCGAGGAACGCCTGGAACGCCCCGGCCACGATCTTCTGCATGGCCAGCACCTCGAGCGGCACCGGGGCGAGCGCCCTGTCCTCGATGGTCCGCTGCCAGGAGAACTCCATCACCAGGGGGAACGTGGTCGCCATGATGCCCTGCATGAACAGCATGGAGGCCATCAGGCCGGGCAGCAGGATGGTGGCGAAGGTGACCCCGCGAGCCGTGACCCCGGCGCCGAAGACCCCGGCGCCGCCGATCTTGGGCATCACGTAGGTGAACACGAAGACGAACAGCAGCGGCTGCATGACCGAGCGGGTGAAGGTGGCGACCAGGTTGCGCCGCAGCACCCGGCCCTCCCGGGCCATCATCGCGGCGAACGTCTTGACCAGGGTCGGGCGGGGCGCCGGCGCGTCGGTGATGATCGCGGCGGCGCCGCCACCGGGTGCCAGGGCCGGCGCTTCGGTCCGCTGCACACCCGTCGTGGCCGTCATTCGCGGTACTCCCGTCCGGTCAGGTTGAGGAACACGGTCTCCAGGCTCGGCTTCAGCTCGGTGGCGTCCCGGACCGTCAGCCCGGCCGCGGAGCCGGCCGTGACCAGGTCACCGAGCACGCCCTCTGGTTCGCGGGTGAACACGCGGACCATGTCGCCATCGGTTTCCAGCTTGGTGATCGCCGGCCGTTGACCGAGCCGGGCCTGCAGCACGAGTTCATCGGGCATCCCGCCCTCGTACCGCACGGTGATCACGGTGTCGGCGCCCGCGCCGTCCTTCAGCTCACCGACGGTGCCCGCCGCGAGGATCTTGCCGTGGTCGACCACCGCGAGCCGGTCACAGAGCGCCTCGGCCTCCTCCATGTAGTGCGTGGTGAGCAGGATCGTCTGCCCGCTGGCGTGCAGCTCGCGCAGGATGTCCCAGAGGTTCACCCGGGTCTGCGGGTCCAGGCCGGCGGTCGGCTCGTCCAGGAACAGCACGTCGGGCCGGTGCACCAGGGCGCGGGCGATCAGCAGCCGCTTGGCCTGCCCGCCGGACAGGTCGGTGGCGATGGCCTTGCGCCGGTCGGCCAGCCCGAACGCTTCCAGCAACTGAGCCGCCCTGCGGGCCGCGTCGCGCAGCCCGAGGCCGAAGAACCTGCTCCGGAACTCCAGGTTCTCCGCCACGGTGAGCTGCATGTCAAGCGTGTTGTTCTGGGTCACCACGCCGATCTTGCGCTTGACCCCGACCGGGTTGGCGACCACGTCGACGCCGGCCACCCAGGCCCGGCCACCGGTCGGCACCACCAGCGTGGTGAGCATGCCGATCGTGGTTGACTTGCCGGCGCCGTTCGGTCCCAGCAGGCCGAAGAACTCACCGGCGGCGACGTCCAGGTCGATGCCGCGGACCGCGTCCACGTTCCCACGGGAGCTCTTGTAGGTCTTGCGCAGGTCCTCGGTACGGATGGCCGGCCGGTCCAGCACCGCCGTTCCCGATGGCCGGCTCGGTGAGCCGCGCTGGCCCGCGAGCTTGGTCACATGCGATCCTCTCGCTGGTGAGATGTGAGTTAACCTGAACGCCGAAATGGCCCCTAATGTGCTCAGCAAAAAGGATATGACGCCTAGCCGCTTGTTCGCCGTTAGCGACTTGCACCTCGGATACCGGGCGAACCGGGAGATTGCCGACCGTATCAAGCCCGTAGGCCCCGATGACTGGCTGCTGATCGCCGGGGACGTGAGCGAGCGGGTCTCCGATCTGGAGTGGGTGCTGCGGCTGCTGACCAGCCGGTTCGCCCGGGTCGTGTGGGTGCCGGGCAACCATGACCTGTGGACCCACGCCAGCGATCCGGTCGCCTTGCGCGGCGAGGAGCGCTACCTGCACCTGGTCGATGTGTGCCGCCGGGCCGGTGTGCTCACCCCCGAAGATCCTTATGAAATCTTTGCCGGGCCGGCCGGGCCCGCCCTGATCGCCCCGCTGTTCCTGCTCTACGACTACACGTTTCTCACGCCCGGCACGCATTCGGCCGCCGAAAGCCTGGCCTACGCCTACGACACCGGCATCGTGTGCGCCGATGAGGCCCTGCTGCACCCCGATCCCTACCCCAGCCGCGCAGACTGGTGCAAGGCCAGGGTGGCGGCCACCGAGCAGCGGCTCACCGCCTGCGACCCATCCGTGCCGCTGATCATGGTCAACCACTATCCGCTGATCCGCGAGCCGACCCGGGTGCTGCGCCACCCGGAGTTCGCGCAGTGGTGCGGCACCGAGGCGACCGCGGACTGGCACCTTCGCTTCCACACCGCCGCCGTCGTCTACGGCCACCTGCACATCCCGCGCACCACCTGGCACGACGGGGTCAGGTTCGAGGAGGTTTCGCTGGGGTACCCGCGCGAATGGCAGGCCCGGGCGACCCAGCGCCCAATCCCCCGCGAGGTGCTGCCCGGGCCGCCCGCCCCGGATGCGGGCGCCAGCGGATGATCGAGCGCCTGCTGCCGCCGGGAGCCGTGGCCGCCGAACTGTTCGCCGACGAGCCCACCGACCTGTTCCCCGAGGAAGAGGCGGCGATCGCCCGCGCGGTGGGCAAGCGGCGCCGTGAGTTCACCTCGGTCCGCGCCTGCGCCCGCCGGGCGCTGGCCGAACTGGGCCAGCCCCCGGCCCCGCTGGTGCCCGGTGAGCGCGGCGCCCCACAGTGGCCCGAGGGAATCGTCGGCAGCATGACCCACTGCGACGGCTACCGGGCCTGCGTGCTGGCCCGCTCGGCGGACTTCGTCTCCATCGGCCTGGACGCCGAGCCCAACCTTCCGCTGCCGGACGGGGTGGACCGGATGGTGTGCCTGCCGGAGGAACAGGAGCAGGTCGCCGCGCTGGCACAGCGCTCCCCCGGAGTGTGCTGGGACCGGCTGCTGTTCTGCGCCAAGGAGGCCGTCTACAAGGCGTGGTTCCCGGTCACCCGCAGCTGGCTCGGCTTCGAGTCGGCCCGCATCGAGTTCGCCGAGACCGGCACGTTCACCGCGCGCATCCTCATCGAGGCACCGATCGCTGGCTTCACCGGCCGCTGGCTCAGCGAAGGCGGGCACATCCTCACGCTCATCACGAACCGCGGCTAGCCAGCTCGGCCAGGCCCGCCTCGCGCATCCGCGGCACCGGCGCCGCCAGCCCGGTCATCAGCTCGACCTGCCGCGCCGCCTGATGCAGCAGCAGCTCGAATCCGCTGATCACGGCCGAACCCGCCCGCCGTGCCGTCTGAGCCAGCGAGGTCGGCCACGGGTGGTACACCACGTCCATGACGGCCGCTGGGGGCCGTTGGGCATGGCGCATCCGTTCGTTAAAAAAATCGCTGCCACCTTCGGGAACGGTGGAGATGAGCAGATCCGTCCCGGGGTCCTGTTTTTCAGGCCCTTCAATCTTGAACGGTGCCAACTGGACCCGCAGGCCAAGCCGCGATGCCGCAGCGAGCAGGCCAGTCGCTCTGGCCGGATCGCGGACGGCCGCGGTCACCTCGGCCAGCCCCAGCTCGCGCAGCGCGGCGAGCGCCGAGCAGGCGGTCGCGCCGGCCCCCAGGATCGTCGCCGTGCGCGGCTTGACCCCGGCCTCGGTCAGGGCGGTGAGCAGCCCGGCCACGTCGGTGTTGTAGCCGTGCGGTGCGTGCTGCGTGAACACGACCGTGTTCGCGCACCCGGTCGCGACGGCGACCGGGTCGGTCCAGCCGAGCAGCGGCAGCACCGCCCGCTTGAGCGGCATGGTGAGCGAAAGCCCGGCCCAGCCAGGTCCGCAGGAGTCCAGCAGACCGGGCAGGCCAGCCTCATCGCATTCGATCGCCTCGTAGGACCACCCGTCGAGGCCGAGCGCGGCATATGCGGCCCGGTGCAGCGCCGGGGACAGCGAATGCCCAACCGGCTTCCCGAGCACCGCCGCCTTCATGATTAATGGCCCAGGTTATGTTCCAGCTCTGCCTTGAGCTGCTCGAACTGGGTCTCACTGCTGGTGAAGACGGTGTCCTTGATCTTCGGGTTCACATCCACGAAGTACAGCCAGTTTCCACTGGCCGGGTGCAGCGCCGCCTGGATCGCCGTGTTGCCCGGGGAGTCGATCGGCCCGGGTGGCAGGCCCTTGTGCGTGTAGGTGTTGTAGGGCGAGTTCACCTGCAACTGCTGGTTCGAGGCGAGGATCCCGTAGGTGTTCAGCGCGAACAGCACCGTGCTGTCGAAGTCGAGCGGCATCCCCTGCTGCAGCCGGTTGTAGACCACCCGGGCGATCTTGGGCATGTCGGAGTTCTTGCCGGCCTCGGCCTGGGCCAGGCTGGCCACGACGATGACCTGAGCCGGGGTGAGGTGGACGGCCCTCGCCGCCTGCGTCAGGCTGGCCCCGACCGCTTCCTGGTTGAACGCGGCCACCATCTGCTTCAGCACGCTGACCGCGGTGGCGTTCGGCTGGATCTGATAGGTCGCCGGGTACAGATACCCCTCCGGGTTGTTGTTCGCGTAGGAGGGCAGCCCGAGGGCGGAGGTGTTCTTGACGGCCGACTCGTAGGCGCTGAGCGGGATGCCCGAGTTCTTGCCGAGCAAGGCCAGGATCTGGGAGACCCGCAAGCCCTCCGGGATCGTGACCGTGAGCTGCACGCGTGCCTTGGGATTGACCAGCAAGGCCCAGGCCGCGGCGGCGCTCATGTGCTTGTGCAGCCGGTAGAAGCCAGGCTGGAGCCCGCCGCCGTTGTTGGCCTTCTCGGCGGCCAGTTCCAGCGCCCTGGCGCTGGCGACGACCCCGTCGGTGACCAGCCGGTTCGCCACCGAAAACGCGGTGTCGCCCGGCACGACCTGGAAGACGATCTCACCGGTGCCGTTGCCGCTGTAGTTCGGCGGGTTGTAGTGCGCCTCGTATGCGTGGTAGAGGAAGTACCCGCCAACGATCAGCGGGGTCCCGATGATCAGCAGAATGACGATCGCGGCCAGTCCGCCCACCCGTCCACCACGGCGCTTCTTCGGGCGCCCGCGCCCGTCGTCCCAGCCGCCATCGCCGCCACCCCGGCGGCCCCTGCCGCGGCCCGGACCGGCCGGCCCGTCTTCCCGCAGCCCATCGAAGAACCCGCTGCCACCGGCCGCGTCGTCGTGGTACCCGGCGGCCGGGTCGTCGTAGCCACCCCCGGGACCTGGCGCCGGCCGGGCTGACCTGCCGCCGTACTGCCCGGCCGGGTCATCGTAGCCACCCCCGGCCCCGGCCATGCGCCCCGGGCCCGGCCGGGCTGACCTGCCACCGTACTGCCCGGCCGGGTCATCGTAGCCACCCCCGGCCACCCGCCCCGGATCTGATGGCCCGCCCCGGCCGCCGGCCGGCCCGGCATAGTCATCACGGCCACCGCGGCGCTGACCGGCCGGCTGATCCGGTGCCCATACGTACCGGCCCTCGCTGTCGCGCTCCCAGCCGTCCCCGGGCTGACCAGCCGGCCTGCCACGCGCACCGCGGCGACGGCGCTGATCGCGGGGACCGGCGGGTTGCTGACTGTCCGGAGCGTCCACCCGGCCGGCCGTGGCATCCGGATACCGGTCCGGACGGCCGCGGCCGCCAGGAGGGTCGGGGTATCCACCGGGGCCGCCAGGGGCCTGGCCCAGCGGATCGCCGCCTCGCCGGCCGCGGGGGGCATCCTGGCGCGAGCGCCGGCCCGGGGGCGAATCGTAGGGATCCGGGGAGCCGGCGTACGGGTCACCCGGCCCGGCATACCCGGCTCCGGGCCGGCCGCGCCCGCCGCCCGCAGCGGACTGGCCCCCGCCGTAATCATCACCGGCCGGTGGGCTGCCCTGCCTTCCCTGGGACCGGCCACTTCCAGCGCGTTCCGGCGGATAGCCGCCGTCCTGCCCGGACTGGCCGCGCCACAGCGGATCGCGCGGTGACCGGCCGGCCGGCGGCGGCCCCGCGCGCCGCGCATCGCGGTCGTACGTTTCAGACGGCACCGTCGGCACCGGGCCCGGCGCGTGCCCGGTACGCGGATCGGCCGGTACCCCACCGCGGTCATAACTCCCGGCCGGAACCGTGGGCATCGGGCCGGACGGGTGCCCGGTACGCGGATCGGCCGGCGCCCCGCCGCGCCGGGCACCACGGCTGTAGGTCTCGGCAGGCACCGTGGGCATCGGGCCGGACGGGTGCCCGGTGCGCGGGTCAACGGGTGCCCGGGGGGCGGGCGGGCGTGGTACCTGTGGCGACTGCGAGCCGGGTGGCTGCTGATAGGGGTCGCCTTGGGCCCGGTGGACGGCCGAATGCCTGCCGCGCCGCTCCTCTTGCCTGGCTTCTTCCCTGGCTTCTTCCCTCGCTTCCCTGGCGAGGTCCTGTGCCCAGCGATAGTCGTTGGGGTTATCGTCCGGCCAGGGGCTCTCGTCGGCGAACTCGTCCTCGCCCCGGCGCCTGCGGTCGCTCATTTCCGGGCTCCGGCCGCCGATGATACGGGCTCGCCGGCTGGGTGGCCGGTTGAGCGCTCCGCGTCCAGGGCCGCCTGCAGCAGCACCGCCGCGGCCGCCTGGTCCACCACGCCGCGCCTGGCCCGGGAGTCGCGCCCGGCGGCGCGCAGCGCGTCGTGCGCGGTCACCGTGGTGAACCGCTCGTCCACCAGCCGCACCGGGACCGGAGCGACCCGCGCGGCCAGCTTGCGGGCGAACCCGCGGGCGTCCGCCGCCGCCTTGCCGTCCTGGCCGGACAGGGTGGTGGGCAGCCCGACGATGACCTCGACGGCGCCGGTTTCCCCGGCCAGTTCGGCCAGCCTGGCCAGGTCGCCCTTGCCACGGGTCACCGTGGTCAGCGGGCTGGCCAGGGTGCCGCCGGGGTCGCAGCGGGCCACCCCGATGCGGGCCGAACCGACATCGATGGCCAGCCGCACGCCCCTCCTCACCGGCACCCGCACGAGGTCCGGCGTGAAGGGTTCCGCCACGCAACTGGTAGGCAACGACACGGCATCACCGTACGCCACTGGCCCCTGCGGTGTCCCTCAGAGCGGTGCGAACCACGTCAAACGCACTCTCGATCGCGTCCGGCCCGAGCTGGCCGATGGGCGCGCCGCCACCCTGGGCGACGTCGTCCTTGCCGCCGCCGCCGCCGCCGAGCGCCCTGGCCGCGATCCCGGCCAGCCTGCCCGCGGCGATGCCCAGGCCGCGCGCCGCCTCGTTGACCGCGACCACGACCACCGGCCGGTCCTCGGAAACGCCCGCCAGCACCACCACGGCGGGCTGCCCCGCCTGCATCCGGCCGCGGACGTCGAGCGCCAGCTTGCGGATTCCGTCCGCCGCCGTGCCATCGGGCAGGCGGCTGGCCACCAGGCTCACCCCGGCGATGTCCTGGGCGCCGCTGACCAGTTCAGGGCCGGAGGCGAGCAGTTGCGCGCTGCGCAGCCTGTCCAGCTCGCGCTGGGCGTCGCGCAGCCTGGTCACCAGGCCGGAGATTCGCTCGGGCAGTTCCTCGGGGCGCGCCTTGAGCTGCTCACCGAGCTGGTTGACCAGCACACTTTCGGCGGCGAGGAACCGGAAGGCGTCCATTCCCACCAGCGCCTCGACCCGCCGCACACCGGCGCCGATGGACGACTCGCCGAGCACCTTGATCAGGCCGAGCTGCCCGGATCTGGCCACGTGTGTGCCGCCACACAGCTCACGGGAGTACTCGCCGACCTCGACCACCCGGACCTCGTCACCGTACTTCTCGCCGAACAGCGCGAGCGCGCCCATGTTCCGCGCGTCCTCGATGGAGGTGTGGTACGCCCGCACGTCCAGGTCGGTGACGAGCACCCGGTTGACCTCGTCCTCAACCTCGCGGAGCACCGAGGCGGGCACCGCACCCGCGGCGGTGAAGTCGAACCGGAGCCGGCCGGGCGAGTTCTCCGAGCCCGCCTGGGCCGCCGACTCGCCCAGCGACCCGCGGAACGCGCGGTGCAGCAGGTGGGTCGCGGTGTGCGACCGGGAGATCGCCCGGCGCCGCTCGGTGTCGATCTCCGCGTAGGCCGGCGCGCCGGTCACGATCTGGCCGGCCCGCACCCGGCCGTGGTGCACGATCACGCCGGGCAGCGGCGTCTGGACGTCGAAGACCTCGACCAGGGAGTCAGCGCCGCCGGAGCTCGACGTCCTGATCACGCCGGTGTCGGCGAGCTGGCCGCCGCCCTCGGCGTAGAACGGGGTCCGGTCCAGCACGACGCCGACCTCGGTGCCCGCTCCCGCCGCCGGGACCGGCGCGCCGTCCACCAGCAGGCCGGTGACGACCGCCTCGCCCGTCACCTGGTCGTAGCCGGTGAAGCTGGCCCTGCCGTGCTGTTCGAGCAGCGCGGCGAACACCGACACGTCGGCGTTGCCCGTCTTCTTCTCCAGGGAGTCCTTGCGGGCGCGCTCCCGCTGCTGCGCCATCAGCCGGCGGAAGCCGTCCTCGTCCACTTTCAGGCCCTGCTCGGCCGCCATCTCCAGGGTCAGGTCGATGGGGAAGCCGTAGGTGTCGTGGAGCTGGAACGCCCTGTCCCCGCCGAGCGTGGCCGAGCCGCGGCGCTTGACGTCGGCGACCGCCGTGTCGAAGATCGTGCTGCCGGTGCGCAGCGTGGCCAGGAACGCCGCTTCCTCGGCCTCGATCACCGTCTGGATGTTGGCCGCGTCCCTGACCAGGTTGGGAAACTGCGGGCCGTACGCCTCGATGGCGGTGCGGGCCAGCTCGTGCATGAACCGCTCGTCGCTGCCGCCGCGCTGGCCGCCGGACAGCAGCCGCAGGTTGCGGATGCTGCGGCGCAGCAGCCGGCGCAGCACGTAACCGCGGCCCTCGTTGGACGGCAGCACGCCGTCGGCCACCAGCATGACCGCGCTGTCCACGTGGTCGGCCACGACCCGCAGCGACACGTCCGCCCGGTGGTCGGCGCCGTACTTCTGCCGGGTCAGCTCCGCCGCCCGGTCGAGCACCTTCCACGTGGTGTCGATCTCGAACAGGTTGTCCACGCCCTGCAGGATCGCGGCCATCCGGTCCAGGCCCATGCCGGTGTCGATGTTCTTGGCCGGCAGGTCACCGATGATCTCGTAGTCGATCCCCCGGCCCGGGCCCCGCTCGTACTGCATGAAGACGAGGTTCCAGATCTCCAGATAGCGTTCCTCGTTCGCCTCCGGGCCGCCCTCGCGCCCGTAATCGGGGCCGCGGTCGTAGTAGATCTCCGAGTCCGGGCCACACGGGCCTGGTACGCCCATGTCCCAGTAGTTCTGGGCCTTGCCCATCCGCTGGATCCGGTTCTCGGGCAGGCCGACCTGGTCCCGCCAGATGCCGTACGCCTCGTCGTCGTCGAGGTAGACAGTGGCCCACAGCTTGTCCTCGGGGAAGCCGAAGCCGCCGTCCCGCTCGGGCTTGGTGAGCAGCTCCCAGGCCCACGGAATGGCCTCGGCCTTGAAGTAGTCACCGAACGACCAGCTACCCAGCATCTGGAAGAACGTGCCGTGCCGGGTGGTCTTGCCGACCTCTTCGATGTCGATGGTCCGCAGGCACTTCTGCACGCTGGCGGCCCGCTTGTAGGGCGGGGCCTGCTGGCCGAGCAGGTAGGGCAGGAACGGCACCATGCCGGCCACGACGAACAGCAGCGTCGGGTCCTCCGACACGAGGCTGGCCGACGGCACCACGGTGTGCCCTCGCTGCTCGAAATAGGTCAGGAAGCGGCGTGCGATCTCTGCCGACTCCATTAGCGGCCGTCCTTCTCGTCGTGGTTCGGTGTGGGTGCTAGCCGTGCGCGCGAGGCGCCCGCGAACCGTCGCGGCCGCCCTCGGCGTCACTCCCCCGGTGGACATCGAGGGTATGACCTCCGCAAGCCCGGCGCCGCTCGATATTGAGCCGCTGCTGCTCCTGGTACAGGTCCATGCCGTCCCTGACGTCGCGGGCGAACTCGGCCAGCCCGGTGATCTGGAGCCGCGGGCGCGGCGCCACCTGGCGGGTGAACCCCCTGACCAAGCGGTTCGCCCGGCGGTACCCGGAGATGCCGAGCCCGGCGCCGACGGTCAGCCAGAAAAGCCTGTGGGTCATCGCGGCGGCCTGCCGATCGCCCGGGTGGCCGATCCCGTCTCGATTCCCCGCCTGGCCGTGCTTCGTTCGCCGGAGAGCCGCCCCATGGCAGGCGCCAGAGCGGAGCGCGGAGCGGGTGTGGCGGTCACGGCCCCCCGGTTACCGCCGTCCCGGCGCAGGCTGACCGCCCGGCGCACGCCGTAGGCGAACGCGGCGGCCTTGCCCACCGGGCCGGTGGCCAGTGCCCGGCCGAGGCTGGCCAGCGCGGACATGTGCTCGGTCAGCTCGGCGACGTTGGCGGTCACCTCGTTGACGTTCGCGGTGATGGCCTCGGTCTTGGTGAGCTGCTCGTTGGCCCGGTCGATGGCCGCGTGCGCCTGCTCGATGAGCTCGCCGGTGCGCTGCTGCATCCCGGTGAGGTACCGGGTCGCCTCGGTGGCCAGCCTGGCCAGCTTGAGCAGGGCGTAGATCGCGGCGCCCACGCCCACGGCGAACGCGACCGCGGCTATCAGCGCGGCTACCTGCCCGGCGTTCATCGCACCTGCTCCTTCACCCGCCCGACCTTACCGTGTATATGGCCGGGTCACCGCCGGGTCGGGAATGACCAGGTCAGGACGATGCCTAATTTGCCGGAACCACGCCCTACGGCGGGATCCTGCCCGCTTCGGGCTCATCCCCCGGCGCCTGCCCGGTCTGCCCGGAATCGGAGGCCTTACCCAGAGCAGCCCGGATCCGCTGCGAGCGCTCGGCGTACCGGGCCTCGGCACCATGCTGGGACGGCTCGTAGTAGCGGCGCCCGGCCACGGCCTCGGGCGCGTACGCCTGCCGCACGATGCCGCCCTCGAAGTCGTGCGGGTACTCATAGCCATGCCCGTGCCCGATCCGCTGCGCGCCCGCATAGTGAGCGTCCCGCAGGTGCGCCGGCACCGCCCCGCCCAGCCCCGCCTTGACGTCGCCCTCGGCCGCCCCGATCGCCTTGATCACCGCGTTGGACTTCGGCGCGAGGGACAGATGGATGACGGCCTGGGCCAGGTTGATCCGGGCCTCGGGCAGCCCGACGAACTCGACCGCGTGCGCCGCCGCGACAGCGGCCTGCAGCGCGGTCGGGTCGGCCAGCCCGATGTCCTCGCTCGCGTGCACGATCAGCCGCCGGGCGATGAACCTCGGGTCCTCGCCCGCCTCGATCATCCTGGCCAGGTAGTGCAGCGCGGCGTCGGCGTCGCTGCCCCGGATGCTCTTGATGAACGCGCTGATCACGTCGTAGTGCTGGTCGCCGTCCCGGTCGTACCGCACCGCCGCCCGGTCCACCGCCCGCTCCAGCGTCTGCACATCGATGGACCCGCCGCTGGGCAGTCCGAGCGCCGCCGCCTCCAGGTAGGTCAGCGCCCGCCGCGCGTCCCCGCCGGCCAGCCGCACCAGGTGCTCGCGCGCGTCCGGCTGCAGCGTCACCGTCCCGCCCAGCCCTCGCTCGTCGGACAGCGCCCGGTCGATCACCGCCACCATGTCCGCCTCGGTCAGCGGCTCCAGCGTCAGCAGCAGTGACCGGGACATCAGCGGCCCGACCACCGAGAAGAACGGGTTCTCCGTGGTCGCCCCGATGAACGAGACCCACCGGTTCTCCACCGCTGGCAGCAGCGCATCCTGCTGCGCCTTGTTGAACCGGTGCACCTCATCGATGAACAGCAGCGTCTGCTTCCCGGTCAGCCCCAGCCTGCGCCGCGCCGCGTCGATCGCCGCCCTGACGTCCTTGACCCCGGCCATCACCGCCGACAGCTCAACGAACTCCCGCTTGGCCGTCAGGCTCACCACATGCGCGAGCGTCGTCTTCCCGGTCCCGGGTGGCCCCCACAGCACCAGCGACATCGGCGCGTCGTTGTCGGCCAGCTTCCGCAGCGGCGTCCCCTCGCCGGTCAGGTGCCGCTGCCCGGCAACCTCGTCAATGCTCCGTGGCCGCATCCGCACGGCCAACGGCGCCGCGGCCAGCGCAGCCTCCTCCCCGGCAGCATCGAACAAGCTGCTCGACTGCCCATCCTGCGCCCGTGCCACGCCCTGACATTACCCGCACACCGCCCAGGTCAGGGCAGCGTGGCCGCCGAGCTGGCCGGGACAGCCACGCTCCCCTGCTCCCCGGTGCCCAGCTGCCAGATCTGCCACTGGTCCAGCACGTGATACCCGAGTTCTTCATTGATTGAGATCATGTGCCGGTTGGCAAAGGCGTTATCGGTAATGATGTGCCGCACCGCCGGCTCGGCCCCGGCGAGCCACTCCAGCATGGCGACCTTCATCAGCAGGCCGAGCCGGTGTCCCCGGTGCGGCCGGGTCACCGCCGTCAGCTCCTGGTATCCCCAGTCAGGCTGCTCCGGGTCCACCCCCACCTGCGTGATCCCGGCCAGGTCGCCGGTTTCGTCGCACCGGGCCGCCACCGAGTAGTACCGCAGTCCCTGAACGGCGATCCGCTCATCCTCCAAGCGGACCCGCGCCGCGTCGATGTGCACCGGCTCGTGCCCCGTCGTATGCGGCGCATCCTCCAGCGCCATGCTCACCACGGCCACCTGGTCGACGTGCTCGTCCGGGGTCGCACCCGTCCAGGACACCAGCGAGTATCCCCCCGCGGCAGCCTCGGCCCCGGCCCGGAGCTCCGCCAGCCGCCCGTCCGGCACATCGTCCAGATCCTGTACCCGACGCACGTTGGTCCCGTCGTGCCGCGCCCCCATCGCGGCCGCGAACGCCACCCCCGGTGAGCCCTCCATCGCCCCGCTGCGCAGCAGCGTCCGCCCATGGGCCTGGGCCCGCTCGATGGCGTGACGGGCCAGCGCCGTTCCAGTCCCACGGCGCCGCCGCTCCAGTCCCACCAGCAGGTCCATCTTCGCCCGGTGCGTGTTGTCCTTGGCCGGCAACTCCAGCACATACGCCCCGTCCCAGCCGCCCTGCTCCCCCGGGGCGAACCAGCCCTCCCGCTGGACGTACTCCCCACCTTCGGTGAACCACCCGATGAACGCCCGCAGCGACGCCGGCGGCCCCAGCGGCTCATCCACGGCCTTTGCCGTCAGATACATTTCGTGCCAGACCCGGATGTTCGCCTGGTCCGTCACATCGAACTGCTCAAAACGCATTCCCCAAGGAAAGCCCGCCAGCCCGGCCCGGCGCCACAGGTTTTCTGTCCGCCCCAGCCGGCCTAACTGGTGACCGGCTTGGAGTCAATCCCAGCTTCGCGCCGCTGCTCGGCCGTGATCGCCGTCGGCGCCCCGGTCAGCGGATCCAGCCCCGAGGCCGCCTTCGGGAAGGCGATCACATCCCGGATGGTCTCCTTGCGCGCCAGCAGCGCCATGATCCGGTCCCAGCCGAACGCGATCCCGCCGTGCGGCGGTGGCCCGTACTTGAACGCCTCCAGCAGGAACCCGAACTGCGCGGCGGCTTCCCCGGCTGACAGCCCGATGACGTCGAAGACCTTGCGCTGCATGTCGGCCCGGTGGATACGGATCGAGCCGCCGCCGATCTCGTTGCCGTTGCAGACGATGTCGTAGGCGTCGGCCAGCGCGTTCTCCGGTGAGCTGTCGAACTTGTCCGCCCATTCTGGCAGCGGCGCGGTGAACGGATGGTGCACGGCGGTCCAGCCGCCCGAACCGTCATCCTCGAACATCGGCGCGTCCACGACCCAGGTGAACGCCCAGGCCGACTGGTCGATCAGGCCGCAGCGGTGGCCAATCTCCAGGCGGGCCGCGCCCAGCAGCGAGCGGGCGGCGGCCGGGGTGCCCGCCGCGAAGAAGACGCAGTCGCCGGGGGCCGCGCCGGTGGCCTCGGGCAGCCCGGCCCGCTCGGCTTCGGACAGGTGCCGGGCGACCGGGCCGGACGAGGAGACCTGCCGGCCGGCATCGATGAGCACGTAGGCCAGGCCGCGGGCGCCGCGCGAGCGGGCCCACTCCTGCCAGCCGTCCAGCTCGCGCCTGGTCTGCGTGGCGCCGCCCGGCATGACCACGGCGCCGACATGCGGCGCCTGGAACACGCCGAAGCCGGTGCCGTCGAAGAAACTCGTCAGGTCGGTCAGCTCGTTGCCGAAGCGCAGGTCCGGCTTGTCCGAGCCGTAGCGGCTCATCGCGTCGGCATAGGTCATCCGCGGGATGGGCCTGGGAACCTGGTAACCGGCGATCTCGGACCAGAGCCTCCCGACCAGGTCCTCGGCCAGCGAAAGCACGTCATCCCGGGTGACGAAGCTCATCTCGATGTCGATCTGGGTGAACTCCGGCTGCCGGTCGGCCCGGAAGTCCTCGTCCCTGAAGCAGCGGGCGAGCTGGTAGTAGCGTTCGAGCCCGCCGACCATGAGGAGCTGCTTGAAGAGCTGCGGCGACTGGGGCAGCGCGTACCAGTTGCCCGGGCGCAGCCGTACCGGCACCAGGAAGTCGCGGGCTCCCTCGGGGGTGGAGCGGGTCAGGTAGGGGGTTTCCACCTGAACGAAGCGGTGCTCGCGCATCACCTCGGCGGTCAGGTAGGCGGCCTGGGAGCGGACCTTGAGCCCGTGTGCCATCTCGGCGCGCCTGATGTCCAGATAGCGGTAGCGCAGCCGGACGTCCTCATTCAGCTCCGTGGATCCTTCGATCGGGAACGGCAGCGGCGCGGACTCGCTGAGCACCTCCACCTCGGTCGCGTTGACCTCGATCTCGCCGGTGGGCAGTTCGGGGTTCTCGTTGCCCTCGGGCCTGCGGCTCACCTTGCCGGTCACCCGGATGCAGAACTCGGCCCGCAGGTCGTGCGCGAGGTCCTCCTCGCGGAGGACCACCTGGGCCACCCCGCTGGCGTCGCGCAGGTCGATGAAGACCACCCCGCCGTGGTCACGGCGGCGGGCCACCCAGCCTGCCAGCGTCACCTGATGCCCGGCGTCCGACGCCCGCAGTTCACCGGCCTCGTGCGTGCGGATCATCCAGATCTCAGCCCTTCCTAAGGTTTCGGTAGCTGACCGTCGTCCCGTCCGGCTCGCCCACGCGGGCAGTCAAGCTCGCTCGGTCAGCGGGACGAGGAACGGGTTGGACGTGCGCTCGGCGCCGATCGTAGTCGCCGGGCCGTGCCCGGACAGCACGATGGTCTCGTCCGGCAGCGGCAGGCACACCCGGGCCAGGCTGGCCAGGATCGCCGGGTAGTCCCCGCCGGGCAGGTCGGTGCGGCCGATCGACCCGGCGAACAGCAGGTCGCCAGAGAACAGGACGGGCTGGCCGGCGCCGCCGATCGTGGCCGCGGCGGGCTCGCCCTGCCTGGCGGGCAGCCGGAACGTGACCGAGCCCGGGGTGTGGCCGGGCGCATGGTCCACGGTGAACTCCAGGCCGGCCAGGTTCAGCCTGGCGCCGTCGGTGAGCTCGGCGACGTCGTCCGGCTCGGTGAACGTGATCCCGCCGAACAACTGCTCGCCCACCCCGGCGGGGAAGCCCCGCAGCGGGTCGCTGAGCATCTCCCGGTCGTCCGGGTGGATGTAAGCCGGGATGTTCTTCGCGCCGCAGACCGGCACCACCGACCAGATGTGGTCGATGTGCCCGTGGGTCAGGAGCACGGCGACCGGGCGGAGCCGGTGCTGCCGGAGGATTTCCTCGACCCCGCCGGTGGCGTCCTGGCCCGGGTCGATGATGACGCATTCCTCGCCCGGCGCCGGGGCGGCGATAAAACAGTTCGTCCCGAACGATCCAGCGGGGAACCCGGCGACGAGCACGGTCGTCCTCTCTGATAGGGCGCCCGGCGGGGTCTGCCCGGGCATGCGCACCGCGCGCGGCACAATACGGGCGGGTGCCCACGCGCACCGCTGCCAGGTTACCGAACCGATAACGAAACCGCCGATTCCGTCCCGGCCCAGGTACCATTCGCTCGGTCTCACAGATTTCTGGTAATGACCGGGCACCGACTCAGGAAGGCAGCACTGGTGACGGGCAAGAAGGAGCGTCAGCGCAAGCTGGCGCGTGAGCGCTACGAGCGCCAGCAGGCACGGCGGATCGAGCGGGCGCACAAGATCCGGCAGCGGACCGCCATCGGCGGATCGGTCGCTGCGGTCATCGCCATCGCCGTCGGGTCCTACTTCCTGTTCGGGGCTTCCAAGCCGGCCGCGTCCGCGTCGGCCAGGACCACGCCCACGCCCAGCCCTTCGACCACGGCCCCGCCGAGCCTGCCGCCGGCCACCCCGGCGGCCACCGTGCCCACCGGCGCACCCTCGGTGGCTCCCGCGTCGCACTGCACCTACACGCCGAACGGGACGGCCGCCCGCAAGGTCGGAATGCCGCCGTCCAAGCCGGATTCCTCGGGCAAGAGCCAGGCGACCATCGTGACCAACCTGGGCACGATCGTCATCGACCTGCTGAACAACCGGGCGCCGTGCACGGTCAACTCGTTCGTGTACCTGGCGGACAAGGCGTTCTACAACAACACGCCGTGCCCGCGCATCACCGACAGCGGCATCTACGTGCTGCAGTGCGGTGACCCGACCGGCACCGGCAGCGGGGGCCCGGGGTACAAGTTCGCCAACGAGAACACGACCGGAGCCACCTACCCAGCGGGCACCGTGGCCATGGCGAATTCGGGCGGAACGGACACCAACGGCAGCCAGTTCTTCATCTGCTACGCCGGCGGCGGCCTTTCACCGAGCTATACACCGTTTGGCGTCGTGGTCAAAGGTCTGGATATCGTCAGGAATGTAGCCAAGGCTGGCAACAACAACAGCAACCCAGCGGGCGGTGGCCAGCCGAACGAGAAGGTCACGATCGAAAGCGTCAAAATAGGTAGTTACTGAGCCGGGAGCGGGCCGGGTAGTCGGCCAACCGCATAGCCAGCGGGCAGGAGGTCGCGGGTGAGCACCGCCAACGATCCGTGGGGCCGGGTTGACGAGAGCGGGACGGTGTTTGTCCGGACCGCCGAGGGCGAGCGGGAGGTCGGCTCGTGGCAGGCGGGCAGCCCGGAAGAGGCGCTCGACTTCTTCAAGCGCAAGTTTGCCGCGCTGGAGACCGAGGTCGCGCTGCTCGAGCAGCGGTTCGTGACCACGGATCTGTCACCGGCCCAGGCGCAGTCGACCATCGAGCGGCTGCTGCTGAGCGTCAAGGAGGCCAGGGCCGTCGGCGATCTGGACGGCCTGCGGGCCCGTCTGGAGGCGCTCACCGGCCAGGTCGACAGCCGCCGCGAGGAAGCCAAGGCCGCCCGCGAGCACGCCCGGGCCGAAGCCAGCGAGATCA
>DATGGU010000096.1:0-4055 GCA_035308365.1 Streptosporangiaceae bacterium | reverse complement strand
GAGGGCAGCTATGGCGAGAAGGTGGCCACCGTCGAGCCCGGTGGCGCGGAGTTCATCCCGCTGAACGAGCGGCATGGCAGGCCACTGCAGCTGTTCTGGACGTGGACCTCGCCAAACCTGGAGTTCGCCACGATCTTCGTGGGCGTCATTGCCATCGAGTTTTTCGGGCTCAACTTCTGGCAGTCGGTGCTGGCCATCGTCGTCGGGACGGCCGCCGGATCCATCACCCAGGGCCTGCTGTCGGCGCGCGGGCCCGCGCACGGCGTGCCGCAGATGGTGCTGAGCAGGCTCGGCTTCGGTTACTGGGGCAACGTGCTGCCCGCCGGGCTGAACGCGCTCACGGCCGGCATCGGCTGGTTCGCGGTCAACAGCGTCAGCGGCACGTTCGCACTGAACACGCTGCTGCACTGGCCGAAGCCACTCTGCCTGCTGATCATCGTGGTGGCCCAGGTGGTGGTCGCATTCTTCGGCCACAACCTGGTACACACCTTCGAGCGGTACGCCTTCCCCGTGCTCGGGATCATCTTCCTGATCACGACGGTGGTGATCCTCGCCAAAGCGCATCCCGGCCTGCACGTGTCACCGGGCCCGAGCGGCACGAGCGGGGGATTCCTGCTGGCGGCGGGCGCGGCGTTCGGATATGCGGTCGGCTGGAATCCCTACGCCGCCGACTACACGAGGTACTTCCGGCCGGACACCAGCAAGGCGGCCATCGCCTGGTGGTCGGGGTTCGGCGTCTTCCTCTCGTGTGTTCTGCTCGAGGTCGCCGGGGCCGCGTCCGCGACGCTGACCGGCAGCCCGAACGCCACGCCCACCGGCGCCTTCACCAGCCACCTGCCCACCGCGCTCGCCGACGCGACCCTGCTCGCCATCGCGCTCGGGGCAGTCGCGGCGAACGTCCTGAACATCTACTCGGGCGCGCTGTCGTTCACCGCGCTCGGCATCAGGCTGCCGCTGCGGCTGCGCCGCGCCATCGTGGCCCTGACCTTCGGGGTCATCGGCTTCATCGTGGCACTGACCGGCCTGCACGACGCCGCGACCAAGTACGAGAACTTCCTGCTGATCATCGCCTACTGGATCGCTCCCTGGCTCGCCGTCGTGTTCTGCGACCAATGGATCCGCCGTGGTCGCGTCGAGGACCTGCTGTTCGACCGCGGGCACACCGACTGGGCGGGCCCGGTCGCCATGCTGGTGGGCATGGGCGTGTCGATCCTGCTGTTCTCCAACCAGAGCGAATACGTCGGCGTGGTGCCCAAGCACTTCCCGGCAGTCGGGGATCTGACGTTCGAGGTCGGCTTCGTCCTGACCGCGCTGATCTACCTGGGCTGGCACGCGGTCGAGCGGCTCCGCTTCAGGCGGTGGCGGGCGGCCGGGTAACCGATAGTTCCGGCGGAGTCCCGCGATATGCCTCCACCTCCACGAGTGCCAACTGCCCCGTACATCCCTGGCTGAGGCTTGAGGACGGAAGGTCGGCAGTAAGCACGTTGGGATTGCCATGCCGGCAAAACCGCGGATCGGCCGGGTCCGGGTCGTACCAGGCCCCGGTGGACAGCTGGATGACCCCGGGACGCACCGCACCGTCTACAGAAAGCCCGGCCAGGCACGCACCCCGGTCGTTGAAGATCCGCACGAGGTCACCGTCGCGCAGCCCGCGCGCCTGCGCGTCGGAAGGGTGCATCCGCACCGGCTCACGCCCGGCGATCTTGACCGACTGGCTGTGCGCGCCGACATCCAGCTGGCTGTGCAGTCGCGACCGCGGCTGGTTGGCGACCAGTTGCAGGCCGAAGCGCTCGGCAGCGGGGGAGCCGAGCCATTCGCCCGGTTCGCGCCAGACCGGGTGGCCAGGACAGTCTGGGTACCGGTAGCCGTCAATGGTCGCAGAGAAGATTTCGATCTTCCCGGTCGGCGTGGTGAGCGGGTGCCCCTCCGGGTCGGCGCGGAAATCGGCGAACGCCACCTGCGGTTCGCTGGCCACCGGCAGTTCGAGGCCATCGCTTGCCCAGAACTCCTCAAAACCCGGGACCGCCCGCCCCTGCTCAGCCAGTTCGCCCAGCCACTGTTCATACAGGTAGCGCAGCCAGTCCATCGCAGTGCGGCCCTCGGTGAAATCCTTGCCGACGCCGAGCCTTTCCGCTAGATCGGCGAAAATGGTGTAGTCGTCGCGGGCTTCGCCGTGCGGCCGGGTCAGCGCCCGCATCGGGAAGAACATCCGGTCGTTCTGCCCGGCGCCGTAGTCGTCGCGTTCGATGGTCATGGTGACCGGCAGCACGATGTCGGCATGCCGGGCCGTCGCCGTCCAGAACGGGTCATGCACCACTACCGTCTGCGGGCGGGTGAACGCCTCGCGCAGCCGGGCCAGGTCCTGGTGGTGATGGAACGGGTTACCGCCGCACCAGTACACCAGCCGGATGTCCGGGTAGGTCAGCCGCTGGCCGTTGTAGTCATAGCCGGCCCCCGGATTCAGCAGCATGTCGGCTATCCGGGCCACCGGGATGTACGTGGAGACGGCGTTGCGGCCCTGCGGCAGCCGCGGCAATCCCACCTGGGGCTCCGGCTCACCGACCAGGGCCGCCGACCCGTAACCGTGGCCGAAGCCGCCGCCCGGCAGCCCGATCTGGCCGAGCATGGCCGCGAGCACCACACCGAGCCACAGCGGCTGCTCCCCGTGCCGGGCACGCTGCAGCGACCAGCTGACGGTCACCAGCGTGCGCGCCGCGGCCATCTCGTGCGCGAGTTCCCGGATGCGCGCCGCCGGCACCCCGGTGATCGCCTCAGCCCACGGGGGATCCTTAACGACGCCATCCGCATCGCCGCGAAGGTAACGGGCGAACCGCGGGTAACCGACCGTGTAACGGTCCAGAAAGCCGGTGTCGGCCAGGCCGTCAGCGTCGAGCACCTGCGCCAGCGCGAGCATCAGCGCGGCGTCGGTGCCAGGCCGCGGCGCGATCCACTCGGCCTGCGCCTCGGCAGGCGTGTCGTCGCGTATCGGGCTCACCGAGACGAACCGGCAGCCCCGGGCCCGGGCGGCGCTCATCCAGCCGCGGGCATTGTGCCGGGACACCCCGCCCGGTGACACCGCCGCGTTCTTCGGTGACAGCCCGCCGAAGGCGACCACCAGCTCGCTGTGCCCTGCGACCACGGACTTGGCTGTGGCCTGGGTGAGCAGCACGTTCACGTCGGCGATCACATAGGGCAGCAGCACGGTGGAGGTGCCGAGGCTGTAGCTGTTGACGTGCCGCACGTAGCCGCCGAGGCAGTTCAGAAACCGGTGAACCTGGCTCTGCGCGTGGTGGAACCGGCCCGCGCTGGCCCAGCCGTAGGAGCCGCCGTACACCGCTTCGGCCCCGTAGTCGCGGTAGACCCGCCGCAGTTCCCCGGACAGCAGGTCGAGCGCGGTGTCCCACGTCACCGGCACGAACGGCTCGCCGCCACGGCCCTTTGCAGCACGGTCCGGCGCACCCGGCCCGTGATCCAGCCAGCCCTTGCGCACGTGCGGCTGCGCGATGCGGGCGGGATGATGCTGCGCGGAGGCGACGTTGCCGATCAGCGGCAGCGGCTCCGGGTCCCCGCGCCACGGACGCACCTCAGTCAGCCGCTCACCATCGCTGACAGCCTCGAACGTCCCCCAGTGCGTCAGATGCACGGTCATGCCATCCAGCGTCCCCCGGCGCAGCAACAAAATTCAACAGATTTCCCGCCAACTGCCCCATGCCACCTGCACCCACGCCCTTCCACCTGCCTGGACTCACACCCGCCTGGCCCAAAACCTCCATAAGCGCCTTGCCGCACCCCTTGCATCCCATTCCACCGGCTGATGTCGACCGCCCTGTCACCGGCGTCGTGCCTGGCCGGACCGCTTTACCGGCTTGACGGGAGGGCGGGACCTCAGATGATCTTGCGGTGTTCAAGCCGTAGACCACGAAGGTGGCCGCGGGACGGGCTGGCCGGGCACCGGTTGACCGTGTCGCAGCGTCAAGGAGACCGCGTCCCGGCTCGCGCCACCGTGGCGGCCCGGTCGGCGAGGCCCCGGACCTCGGCGGCTGCCAGCATTCACC
>DATGGU010000095.1:0-90270 GCA_035308365.1 Streptosporangiaceae bacterium | reverse complement strand
AGGCCCGGCTGCGGATCCCCGCCCGCGCCTTCGCCCGCTACAACCAAGACCTGGCCCGCTGGATCTGGCCCGGCGGCCAGTACACCCTCCACATCGGCCGCTCATCCCGCGACCTGCCCCTCACCACCCACATCACCTCGGGGACGGCCGGGGGATGACATCTAAATCTCGCAGACGGCCGGGGGATGATATTTAAGGCAGACGGCTCCGCTGAGTTCGGCCCAGGTATTCCAGACGCGTGTCAGCCCGTCGTCCAGGAATGGAGTTTCTCGGGATTGCGTACGACCCAGATGTGCTTGATCCGGTCGCCCGCGACCTCGAAGGCGAACACCGTCACGGTGATGCCGTCCTGCTGAGCTATCAGACCGGCCCGGCCGTTGACCGTGCGTTCCAGGAACTTCATGTTGCCGGGCACCCGGTTGGCGATTTCGGCCCAGGCGCGCGCGATCTGCTCGCCGCCTTCGATGGGGTGCAGGAAGGTAACGGCGAGGCCGCCGCCGTCGGCTATCGCCGTGGCGCCCGGATCGAGCAGGGCGATCAGGGCTTCGATGTCCTTGGCTTCCCATGCCGCCTTGAAGGCCCGCACGATGCCGGCCTGCCGGGCGGCCGGGCTGACGGAAGCCTGCGACGCGCGAATCCGGCGGCGGGCTGAGGATGCCAGTTGGCGGCACGCCGCCGGGGTGCGGCCGACGATCCGGGCCACTTCGGCGAAAGAGTAGCGGAAGACATCGTGCAGGATGAACGCGACGCGCTCGGCCGGGGTCATCGATTCGAGCACGACGAGGAAGGCCATGTTGACCGACTCGTCGAGGGTGACCCGGTCGGCCGGGTCGATGCCGGTGCCGCCGGCCCACTCAGTGTGATCGGGCAGCGGCTCGGGGATCCATTCGCCCACGTAGGTTTCCCGCCGGGCCCGTGCCGAGCCGAGCAGGTTGAGGCAGATGCGGCTGGCGACCCTGGCCAGCCAGGCGCCGGGGGATTCGATGGCATCCTGCTGCTGCCGGGACATGGCGTACCAGCGGGCGTAGGTCTCCTGGACGGCGTCTTCGGCCTCGGTCAGTGAGCCGAGCAGCCGGTAGGCGAGATTGATCAGGTGACGCCGCTCGCTCATGATCGCGTCCAGGCCCGGATCGGGCCGGTTACCTCCTGGCCCGGGTCGGGTGCTCATGGTGCCGGCGGCTCCCTCGGTCGTATCTGCCTCACCGGTTCGACAAGACAGCGCACCGGAATGTGAGGCGAGGGTGCCGCCTCACATTCCGCGGGGTTGCGTTGTCGTACTGCTGAGACAGCCCGATGCCACCAGGAGGCACTATGACCCCCACGACTGCGGCAACCCTGTTCACCGGCCCGGCGCCCGCGCAGCGCCTGGAGCGGGCGGCCGCCGCCCTGACGTCCCACGGCTTCACCGTCGAAATCCTCGACGACGCCGCCGCTGCGCGAGCCCGCATCAAAGATCTGATACCCGAGGGCGCCAGCGTGTTCACCGGGGCCAGTGAGACCCTCCGCCTGTCCGGCATCGATGAGGACATCAATGCCAGCGGGCGGTACGATGCCGTCCGGTCACGCGGCAAGGCCATGGACCGGGCCGCCCAAAGGGACGAGATCTGGCGGGCGCTGTCCACCCCCGACGTCATTGTGGGCAGCGTCGCCGCGGTCACCGAAACCGGCTCCCTTGTGGCCGCCTCGGCCAGCGGAAGCCAGCTACCCGGCTATGCCGGCGCCGCCGCTCGGGTGATCTGGGTCGTCGGGGCGCAGAAGGTGGTGCCCGACCTGCCCGCCGCGCTGCGCCGCGTCGAAGAGCACTGCCTCCCGCTGGAAAGCGACCGCGCCATGAAGGTCTACGGGCAGCCCAGTGCCGTCAACCGCGTTCTCATCCTCAACGCTGAACCCGAAGCTGGGCGCGGCACCGTCCTGCTGCTCCGCCAAGCCATAGGCTTCTGAAACCGCCGTGTGCCCGGAGCATTCGGGTCAGCCGGTGAATGGTTCGAGTATGTGGCTGAAGTCCCAGGTGTTCTGGGTGATTCCGGAGCAGGTATTGCTGTCGGCGGTGCCGGGGCAGCCGCCGTTGTCGCGCTGGATCGCCCAGATGGACAAAAAGTTCATGCTGTTGGACTGGGCGAAGCTGAGCATTGTCGACGCGTCGGGTTCGTAGGTGACCTCGGTCTTTTTCTTCAGGTCGTCGATACCGGGCAGCATCGTCATGGCTTCCATGTTCCAGATCTGCGCCGAACTCAAGGCCGGGAAAATGGATTGCAGCTGGGTGTGGGTGTTGGTGGCCGCGTTTACCGCCGCTTGGCCCATTTCCACCACGCCCTCCTGGGCGATGTAGTAGTCGAAGACCATGATGTTGACCGAACTCACCGTGGCGCCCTCGGTGACGGCGTTCTGCAGCACCGACTCGCCGTTGGCGTCCAGGCCATACTGCTCGACCGGGAGCGTGTACTGGATCTGCAGCGGGATGTTGCTGGCGGCGGCCCACTGCTCGGTCAGGGCGATCGCCTGGTTGCGGCGGGTGATCCCGGCGGTGTCATTCAGCGAGCTGGACTCGACGTCCATGTCGAGCCTGGTGACCCCGAGTGTGGTGATCACCTGCTCATAGTCGGCCGCGATCGCCTGTACGTTCGTGCACGAGTCGGCGATCTCGGTGCCGCCATGGTCGGCGCTGTATCCGCCGAATGACGGGATCACGTCGCCGCCCATCGCGCGCAGTGATGCAATATCGGATGCGTAGTAGTTCAGCGGCTGGGACGCCAGGCCGTTCCAGTCCAGCGTGCATGAGCTCTTTCCGGTGGACTGCAGGAACGCCAGCGTGAAGTATCTGGCGCCGGAGGCCTGGGCGGTTGCCGTGAGGCTCGGGGTGTTCGGGGCGAGGTAGGTCTCGTAGTACGGAGCGTAGACGTGGGCCGGCAGGGGAGTGTAGGTCGCAGCGGCGGCCGGGGTCAGCCAGGACGTTGCTGCGGCCAGGGCTACGGCCGCCGCCGAAGCGAACACCGGCCAGAGGGCGGGCCTGGCGAGGATGCGTACTCTCACGGAAGCCTCCGTTCATCGACAGACCGGAGCCCCGCTTGAATCTCCAATTAGTTCGTATTCTTTCCAAACAAACTTGTCAAGACATCGGGCGCCCATCCCGGGACACAACCGTCCCAGGCTTGCGCGCCGCACCCCTGGCAGGGCGCGTACCGGATATCGCGCTACCCCGGTCCGGGCTGGCGCTGGGCTGGGCGGCATGCCGGTCATGAGCCCGGTAGCGCGGGCACGGCCCTCGTGGTGATCATGGCGGTTCCCGCACCTGCCGGATCATCCGCCTGTTACCGCCGGCTGAAGGTGACGTGGGTGACCCCGCTGGGGCTGGCCACGGCCTCGATCCGGAAGCGGTCTTCGAGCCCCTCCAGCCCATCCCACAGCCGCTCCCCACGGCCCAGCACGATGGGCACCACGACGATGTGCAGGTAGTCGATCAGGTCGGCGGCCAGGAACTCGCGGACAGTGGACGGGCCGCCGCCGATGCGGACGTCCCCGCCAGCGGCAGCCTGGCGGGCCTGGGCCAGTGCCTCGGCGGGGCCGGCGTCGAGGAAGTGAAACGTGGTGCCGCCGTTCATCTGGACCGGGGGCCGGGGATGATGGGTAAGAACAAAGACCGGGGTATGGAACGGCGGGTTGTCTCCCCACCATCCGTTCCACTCCAGGTCCGTCCACGGGCCGTGGTGCGGCCCGAACTTCCCCCGCCCCATGATCTCGGCGCCGACGCCCGGGCCCCAGGCGCTGGCAAAGGCGTCATCGACGCCGCCGCTGCCGCCATCCTGGCCCTGCATGGCGCGGAACGTGCGGGTCGGGAAGAACCATTCGTGCAGCCGGGTACCCGCGTGCCCGAACGGGGCGTCCAGGCTCTGCCCCTCGCCGGTGCCGAACCCATCCAGCGACACCGAGAAATTGTGCACCCGCACCTGCGACACACTGACCTCCTGATACGTTGCTTCACCGCGAGCGAGACCCTTGCCGCCTTGCCCGCCCCCAGTAAGGACCGTCCACCAGGCCCCAAGTCATCGCCAGTGCCCGGCCGCTAAGGGTCATGGGCTACGAGTCACCGGCGAGGGCCACGATGACCCGGCCGATCCCTCCGCACGATCATGAAATGATAAGCGACTTTGCCGGTGCCCTGGGGACGACCCTGGCAGGAATTGGCCCTGGGGTTAAGGTCCAATTCGTTCGGGAAAATTGGGACCAATATTCCCGGCGGACCTACCCGGGCTTACCTGGTGAGGGTGAGCCGCTGCCTGGTGCCGGAACTGAGCAGGACAGCCAGGCCCAGCACCCCGACGTCGCGCATGGTCAGGTCGGACAGCCCGCCGTTGACCGTCAGCGAGATCACTATCTCCAGCACCAGCAGCGCCGCCAGGCCGCTGGCCGCCCGTACGGCCACACCCGCGATCAGCGCCACCGCCAGTACCAGGAGCAACCAGCCGTGCACCAGAACGGCCAGGGTGGCCAGAGATGACGTGGCCGCGACAACGGGCACATACCCCGTCCACAACGATGGCTGCACCAGCTCGTGGTAGCCAAACCAGGCCAGCACCAGGCCAAGCAGCAGCCGGGCCGCGGTCGGCCCCCACTCGCCGGCTTGCTTCGCTCCCGCCCTGGCAATCTCCCCGATCCCGGCCAGCTGCGCGCGCTGCCGTGGCCGGGGCTTCACCGGCACGGCGCCAGGTCGTTGCCGCGGCCGGTTCACTGTATGATCCGCCCGGCCGAATCGGTCACGACCAGGCCATCGTCACCCAGGTTGTAGTCGCTGTTGTTCGCGTCATCGCCGAGCGAGGCCTCGATCACGTACACCTTCGCGCCACCCTGGTAGACATGGGGAGCCTGCGGTGGCTGACCGGTCACCCCGGCGGCGACCGAGAGGCCGGATCCGGATCGGTGGACCGAGATCGAAAGCCCCGTCATCGCGGCCTTGGCGGCAGCGTCCGGGTTGCCCGGCCAGACGAGGAACGAGTACGACGCGAACGACTGAGACCGCAGCAACGGCCCAGGGGAAGCGGTGGCGCCAGGGCTGGCCGGCCCACCAGTACTGGCCGTGGGACCCGGCGCCGACGACCCGCCGTGGCCCGGGCTGGAAGCGGCCGCGGACGGCGAGCCGCCAGCCAGCGAGCCGGGAGCGATGACCGCATGACGCACCGACCAGCCATGGACCGCCAGCGCGATGCCGGCCAGCCCGGCGATCCCCAGCACCAGCAGGCCGCGCGGCCCGACCCGGTCTCCCGCGATACGCATACAGATCACGACCTCATCGACACGAAGAGGTGTCCCCAGGAATGCTACGCACTTCCCGGCCGGACGGACAGATCAGTCCGGCCTGCCCGCGCCTGGCTGGCTCAGGTCGACGGCGGCATCATGATGCCCGTTGGCATCACCCGAATGGGCTGCCCTCGCCGCGCTCGGCGTAGCCGGCCAGGCTGGCCAGGAAGTGATCCCACCCCTCCGCCACCAGCTCAGGTGCGATTCCGGTGTGCCGGAAGTCCAGTTCGCAGCCGTCAGGCAAGTGGCCAGACACCGTGACCCGGGCCCCGGCCCCGGTATGCCACACGTCCCAGGACCGTATCCGCCGTCAGTTCGGGGTGGCTGCCCGGCGGCGGTTGTAGAGACGGACCGACCAGAAGTAACTGGCCAGGGCGATGCCGACGCTCCAGGCGACGGCGGCCATGGCGTGCCCGCCGACGGGGCCGCCGGTGAGCAGGCCGCGGACGGCCTGGGTGACCGGGGTGAAGGGCTCGTATTCGGCGAATTGGCGTAGCCCGGCCGGCATGCTGGCGGTGGGGACGAACCCGCTGGACAGGAACGGCAGCAGGGTGAGGAACATGGGGGTGTTGCTGGCGGTTTCGACGCTCTTGGCGGCCAGGCCGAGCGCGGCTGACAGCCAGATGAGTGCGAGCGCGAACAGCGCGAGCACGCCCGCGGCGGCCAGCCATCCAAGGGCGCTGGCGCTGGACCGGAAGCCCATGGCCAGGGCAACGCCGGCCACGATAACGAGGACGCCGAGGGTTTGCAGCAGGCTGCCGATCACATGGCCGGTGAGAACGGCGGCGCGGGCGATGGCCATGGTACGGAAGCGGTCGATGATGCCGCCGGTCATGTCGCTGGCCACGGAGATCGCGGTGCCAAGGGCGGCGGATGCCACGGTCATGATCAGGATGCCGGGCACCACGTAGCTGAGGTAGGCGCCGCGGTCACCGGTTCCGTGCTCGCCGAGACCGTGGCCGAGCTGGCCGCCGAAGACGTAGACGAACAGCAGCAGGAACACGATCGGGATCCCGGCCAGCATGAGCGTCAGCGACGGGTAGCGGAGCTGGTGTTTGAGGTTGCGGCGCAGCATCGTCGCCGAATCGGCAAGCGTATAGGCGAGGGATGTCATGACTGGAGGGCTTCCTCTTCCTGGCGGGTGGTGGGTTCGGTGGCGGCGTGGCCGGTGACGGCGAAGAACACGTCGTCAAGGTCGGGGGTGTGGATCGACAGGTGCTCGACGTCGATGCCGGCACCGTCAAGCTCGTTGAGCATCCGGCGCAGCGAGGCGATGCTGCCGTCGCCGGGGACCTGCAGGATCAGCTGATCGTCGTCCGGGGTGGCGTCCGGGATCAGGCCGGCTGCCGTGCGCAGGGCGTCCGGCCCGGCGAACTGGAGCTGGATGTGCCCGCCGGGGATTCGGCGCTTGAGTTCGGCCGGGGTGCCTTCGGCGACGATCCGCCCGTGATCCAGTACCGCGACATGGTCGGCCAGCTCGTCGGCCTCGTCGAGGTACTGGGTGGTGAGGAAGATCGTCACACCCTCGGTGACCAGCTCGCGGATGATCTGCCACATGGTGCGGCGGCTGCGCGGGTCCAGCCCCGTGGTGGGCTCGTCGAGAAAGATCACTGACGGGTTGCCGACCAGGGTCATCGCCAGGTCCAGCCGGCGCCGCATCCCACCGGAGTAGGTCGATAGCGGCTTGCGCGCGGCGTTGGTCAGGTCGAACCGCTCGAGCAGTTCCGCGATCCGGCGCCGGCCCGCGTCGCGGCCGAGGTGGCGCAGGTCGGCCATCAGGCGCAGGTTCTCCTCGCCGGTGAGATAGTTGTCCACCGCGGAGAACTGGCCGGTGACCCCGATCAGGGCGCGCACCGCGGCCGGGTTGGTGGCCACGTCATGCCCGCCCACCCGGATCTCGCCGCCGTCGGCCGCGATCAAGGTGGACAGGATGCGCACCATCGTCGTTTTCCCGGCCCCGTTGGGCCCGAGCAGGGAGTAGATCGTGCCTTCGGTAACCGTGAGGTCCACCCCGTCGAGCACGATGTGCTCGCCGAAGGATTTGCACACTGCGCGGGCGCTGATGGCCGGCGCGTCCAGGCTGATCGTCACGGGTTTCCTCGCTTTCAGCGATCTGAGTCGTCGGGGAGTTCACCAGCGGCGCGCAGCGCCTCGCGGTGGGTCTTCCAGTCCTTCTCCAGCGCCGGCAGCCGCGCCACCAGGAAGTCGGCGAACGCCGCCCACTCCAGCAGCACCGCCCGCCGCTCGGGCGGCGCGCCGGCCAGCACCGCCAGGCCCTCGCGGGCCAGGTCGCCCTGCTCCCGGTATTCGGTCACGTCGAAGCCGGTCGCCTGGGTACTGGACATGTCGATCCGGATGCGGTCCATCCGCTCACCGGCGGACCGGGAGCGACGGATCAGGCCGAGGGTGTCCAGCGTCTTGACCGCGCCGGCGATCGCGCTGCGGCTGGCCAGCAACGCCTCGGCCAGCTCCGCGATGCTCTGCTCGCGCGGGTCGCAGATCGCCAGGTAGCCCAGCAGCCGGCCCACCATGGGCGCCATGCCGTAGCGGCGGGCATACAGGCGGCCCGCGTGATCGGCGAATGTGATCTCTGCATCAGTAGGCATAGCCCACAGAGTACAGATAAGACTGAGATAACACAAATTTGTGTTATCTCAGTCCAGACAAGCACCCGGAGCCCCACCCGCGCTGTGCGAGCGTGGCAGACGGTGATCGTGGGCGGGTGCCAGGGTGGGCACGCCCTGGGTTCAGGGTGGCAGCCGCCCGCCGCTCACAAGATCCGCCAGCCCGGGGACATGGCCCGCGCGCGTCATGACGGCGGCGGCAGGGAGTTGCCCGGCCACGTACCTGTCCAGGAATGCGGTCGTCACCCGTGCGACGGTGGGTTCCGGCGGCCGGTGGCCCTCGTACGGGGGAAGATGCGTGGCGCCGAAAAGGTCCAGGTAGAACCGGGGGCCGGCCCGGTCCGCCTGGTACATCTGCAGGCTGGCGGCCGGCGGGTTGATGGTGTCGGCGTCGCCCTGGACGAACAGGATGGGCGGGGTTCGCTTCGGGAACCAGGAGCCGCCGAGCGGCGGCCATTGCGCGCCGGACAGGATCAGCGCCGCTTTCACCCGGTGGTCGGCGCAGCAGGTGTTGGCCGCGACGGCGACCACGGTGTCGCCGCCGTCGGATTGGCCGGCCACGGCGATCTGCGCGGGGTTGATCAGACCCGGCAGCACGCCGCGTTGCTGATCGCTCATCGCCGTCATCTGGCTGATCACAAAGGAAACGTCGCCGGGCTGGTTGACCAGGTCGGCCTCGTCCGGGTCGCGGAGGTGGCAGTTCGTGCGCGGAAACTCGACCGCGGCGACGACATACCCCGCGCTGGCCCACGAGTTCAGCAGGGCCCCGTAACTGCTGTCGCACTGAATGTACCCCGGGGCGAAGACCAGCAGGGGGAACAGCCCGCGGGCCAGCGGGCCGCCGGCCGCCGCGCTGGCCGGGATGACGGGATAGCGGACGAACGTGTGCAGAACCCGGATGCCCGCGGTCTTCACCCGGGACCGGTCCACCAGGACGAACGACCGGCCGGCCACGGCGTAACGGCCAATGGTCCCGAACGGCAGCCGCCTGGGCGGCGTGTGCCGCGGTGACGGGCTGGGGGAGTGGCCGTCTGCCGCTGTCTGGCCCGGGTGCCCGGCAGGCGTGCCGGCCGCGGCCGTGGCGGCCGCGTAAGCGCCGCCGATAACGGCGGCGACGGCAACGGCGCCGGCCGCCACCCGGCGGCGCCGGCGCGGTACCCTGCCGCCCGCCCCGCTCGTGCCAGCGCCACGCTTCACGCCAGCAGGGTACCGCCGGTCACGCCCGGACCGGAGCGAAGCCGCTGCGAAAATTGCCGGGAGCCAATGTTTAGGGTTATGACAATTGGGAAGTCGACGGCTTCTGCCATTTCTTAATGAAGATTTCATGAAGGTTATAATTTACGATGGTAATTGACCCGTCAACGGGCCTGAAGGCCGCGATCGTGAATAGCATGCAGGAGTGAATTCAATCCAGCGAAGGATATTTGACACACGCCGGGGGAAGCCAGCCGGGGACAGGGAATCGCTCGCCCGGTTCGCGACCGGGCACACGGTCCGCCGTCAGCGCCGGGTCTGGTCAGGCCGGGTGGCAAGCTGGGACCAGCACGGCTCGGCCGGTCTGGTTCAGGTGACCGCCGCCGTCCTCGACGCCGCCGATGTCAGCCCCGGTGCCAGGGTCGTCGATCTGGGATGCGGGACCGGGCAGGTCAGCCTGCCGCTGGCCCGTGCGGGTGCACGCGTCTTCGCGGTGGACGTGAGCCCGGCGATGATCAAGCGGTTGCGGGCCGAGGCCAGCCGGGCCGGCCTGGAAGGCCTGGATGGCCTGGCCATGCCGATCGAGGAACTTGTGCTGCCGCAGCAGAGTGTCGATCTCATCGTCTCCAGCTACGCCCTGCACCATCTGCGTGACGCGGACAAGGCGCGGCTGGTGTCGGCCGCCTTCGGCTGGCTTGCGCCCGGCGGCAGGCTCGTGATCGCCGACATGATGTTCGGACGTGGCATGTCGAGCCGGGACCGGACCATCATCAGGTCCAAGGTCGCGGCCCTGGCCAGGAAGGGGCCGGGGGGCTGGTGGCGGATCGCCAAGAACGCCGCCCGCTATCTGGTGCGGGTGCATGAGCGCCCGGTCTCGGTGGATGCCTGGATGAGCATGCTGACCGATAGCGGCTTCACCCAGGTGACCTCGGCCACGATCGTGGCCGAGGCCGCTATCGTGACGGGCCAGCGCCCCGGGCGTCCGCCAGCGCAGTGACCGGGGGAGCCGTGCGCCGCTTTCTGCCGCCGATCGCGGTAGCCGCCTCGCTCGCCGCGGCGGCCTGCTCGCCGGCGGCAGTGGCCGGGCATCGCAGCGCCGGCGGCAGCCCCTCCGCGCCGCTCACGAGCCCAACAGCGCCGGCCACCCGCTCATCTGCGCCGCCTGCGCCGCCTCCTGGGAGAGTGACCGTCTCACACTTCCGGGCGGCGGACGGCTCGCGGGTGACGCTCGCCCGGTTCAGCGGCACGGTCACCTACCGGCTGCACGCCGGCAGCGACGATCCCGGCCAGGCGGCGCTGTCCGTCGTGCGGGCCGGGCCCAGAATCGGCGCAGCCGAGCGCCGTCACCTGCTTGCCGCGTTCAACGGCGGGTTCCTGCTGTCGGCGGGAGCCGGCGGCTATGAGCAAGAGGGTCACGTGATCGCACGGCTCAGGAACGGGCTGGCGAGCCTGGTCATCGACCGGTCCGGAGCCGCGCACATCGGCGTCTGGGGCGCTGGCCTGCCGCGGCCCGGCGAAGCCGTCTACAGCGTGCGGCAGAACCTCCAGCCGCTGGTGCGGTCCGGGCGTGTCGCCCCGGCCGCCACCGACTGGACGGCCTGGGGTGCGACGCTCGGCGGCGGTGAGTACGTGGCACGCAGCGCGCTCGGCCAGAACGCGGCCGGCGATCTCATCTTCGCCGGCAGCATGTCCGCATCACCGGCCGCCCTGGCGGCGGCGCTCGTGCACGCCGGCGCACGCGTGGCCATGGAACTGGACATCAATCCGGAATGGGTGCAGCTGGACGTGGCCCGCGGGCCGGGCCGGCCCCTCCGGGCCGCCATCCCCGGCCAGAACCGCCCGGCAGGGCAGTACCTGTACGGCTGGACCCGCGACTTCATCACGGTCCTGGGCGGCTGACGCCGTCCGGCCTGACGCCGTCCGGCCGGACGGGCTGGTCTGCGATCACGGCCGGGCGAGACTTCCGGCCGGAGCCGCTGGTGATGACCGGGGTCCGCGACGGCCGGGGTGCGCGGTCCCCGGCGAGGGCGAGGATCTGCCAGGCCACGTCGGCGCGGGAGATGGTCTTCATGGTGAAGCTGTCGCTGGCCCTGACGTTGCCGGTCAGTGGGCCGTCGGTGAGCTTGACCGGCCGCAGCGCGTACCAGTCGAGGCCGCTGGCGGCCAGTACGTCCTCCATGGCCTGCAGGTCCTTGCCGACGCGGCCGAGGTTGGGGACCGCCGCGGTGCGCAAGAAGCGGAACAGCAGCCGCGGCCCGGGGCCCATGACCTGGTCGGCGGGGCCCATGCTGGCGGTGCTGACCGCTATCAGCCGGGCGGGCGCGGCGGACTCCTTCATCGCCGTGACGACGGTGCGGGCCAGCCGCTGGTGCAGGTCGGCCGGTGAGATCATGCTGGTCCGGGGGTTGTGGCGGGTGGCGAAGTTCGGGCCGACGGCGGTGACCACCACATCGGCGCCGTGGATGGCCCGTGCGGCGAAGTCCGGGTCGAAGATGTCCGGGGTGATGAGGACCTCGGCCCGGCCCGGCGGCGGTCCGGGCGGCGCGCTGCGGTAGACGGCCCGGACCTGGTGACCGCGCTCGGCGGCGAGGGCAACGACCTGGCTGCCGATGCCGCCGGAGGCGCCGAAGATGGTGATGTCCATGCTGATTGCTCCTTCTGCCAGACTGTACTAATCAGTACAGTATGGAGGTTAACAGCAAATGGACCGATTAGTACAGGGGTGCCGTCACCCGGCCGCGGGACCCGGCTCCTTGGTTACGGATGGGGCCGGCCCGAGATCCGGGCCGGGCGGCCTGCTCCCCGGTCACAGCGGCCACCCGGCCCCTTGGTTACGGATGGGGCCGGCCCGAAGGTCAAGGCTGACCGGTATACGGCGGACCCTGTCCGGTGTTTCAGGCAGCGCAGCACGACAGGCGGGACACGTCGCGGCTGAACGCCTGGGCGGCCAGCCGGAGGCTCTCGGACATGGTCAGGTAGGGGGCCCATGTCTGCGCCAGGTCGGTGACGGTCATCTTGGCGCGGATGGCGTAGGAGGCGGCGGTGATCATCTCACCGGCGCCATCGGCGACGGCGTGCACACCGCGGACGCGTCCGGTTCCGGCCTCGGCGACCAGTTTGACCACGCCGCGGGTGTCCCTGCCGACGATCGCGCGGGGCACAGCCGACAGCGGCAGCACCCGGCAGTCGCACGCCACCCCCTGACCGGTGAGCTCGGCCTCGGTGGGCCCGGCCGAGGCGATCGCCGGGCTGGTGAAGGTGACCTGGGGGAGCGCTGCGTAGTCCACCGTCCGCCCGGCATCGAGCAGGGCGTTGGCGGCGGCGTGGCCGCCCTGGGCCGCGGCGGTGTAGACGAACTGCGGGCCTCCGGTGACGTCACCGGCCGCCCAGATCCGCGGGTTCGCCGTCCGCTGGAACTCGTCGGTGATGATCTCCCCGCGCACTCCCGTCTTGACTCCGGCGCCCTCCAGGTTCAGGCCGGCGATGACCGGGCGGCGGCCGGCCGCGACCAGGATCTGCCGGTACGCCAGCTCCTTCTCCCCGCCCGCCGTTCTGATGATGGCCGAACGGCCGGTGGTGCCGCCGGACACGGAGATGACCGTCGCGGCGGTGCGGATGCTGATGCCTTCCCCGGTGAAAACGTCCTCGACAGCAGCGGACACCTCGGGCTCGCCGAACGGCGCGAGCCGGTCCAGCGCCTCGGCGATCGTCACCCGGACTCCCAGCCGGGTGAACAGTTGCGCCATTTCCAGGCCCACCGCGTTGCCGCCGATCACCAGCATCGATTCCGGCAGCTCGGTGAGCTCCATCGCTGTCGCCGAGGTCAGGTACCCGGCCCGCTCCAGGCCCGGGATGGGTGGAATCCACGGCTCCGCCCCGGTCGCCACCAGGTAGTGCCTGGCCTCGATCGTCGCGGCATCGCCATCGGCTCGCCGCACCCGCAGCACCGGCGCGTCCGGGCCGCCGGCGAACCGCGATGTCCCGGCGATGATCTGCCAGCCATAGTCCGCGGCCAGGCCGGCGTACTTACTGGCCCGCATCGCCGCGACCAGGTCGTCTTTGCCGCCGGTCAGCGCCGCCATGCCGGCCGGGCCGGCCTGCGTGGTGATCCCTGGGAACCGCTGGCTGGCGGCGCCGTGCCGGGCCGCGGCGGCGGCCAGCAGCGACTTGGACGGCACGCACCCGGTGTTCACGCACGTGCCGCCGACGGTGCCGCGCTCGATCATCACCACCGAGGCGCCAGCGTCTCGTGCGGTGATCGCGGCGGCGAACGCCGCGCCCCCCGATCCGGTAATCGCCAGGTCGTACCGCATGATCGTCCCTCCGCCTCGGCGTGCCTCGTGCCGGGACCCGCCGATAAATTTGCTAGAGCGAATATGTGCAGGTACAGAGACTATACGCATTCGCCTACGTGAATATTCCAATATGATGACGGGGGAGGTGGCTCCATGGCTGAGCAGGCACTCACGGCGGATCCAGTGGCCGACGGGCAACCGGCCGTGCCACCCACACGCCCGGCGGCTGCCCGGCAACCGGCCATGCCAACCGCGGATCCGGTTGCTGACCGGGCGCTGCTGCCCACTGCGGCCGACGGCGTGGAGCTCGTGGCCAAGTTCTTCCGGGCGCTTGGCGACCGGGCCCGGCTGCGGCTGCTGGAGTTTCTGCTGCCCGCCGAGCACACCGTGTCCGAGTGCGTGCAGCACATCGGCCTGTCCCAGGGGCGGGTCTCGGCCCACCTGGCCTGCCTGGCGGACTGCGGATATGTCCAGGTCCGCCGCTCCGGCCGGTTCGCCTGGTACAAGGTGGCCGACCCACGGGTCGCCGACCTGGTCATGCTGGCCAGGTCGCTGGCTGCCGACAACGCCGCGGTGCTCGCCGACTGCGTCCGCATCCCCCCGGAGCCCTCGCCGCGGCCGTAGGCACCGTGACGACACCGTCACGATCGCGCGACACCGGTTGAGCGAATCTTGGGTTGACCGCTGCCAATGCCGCCCGGGGCGCCGCCGTCCATCACCCGGTGAAGGGGAACCACAATGTGTTATCCGCTTTTCGGTGAGGAACACATCAAGCTGTACCGGGACACTGACGGCGAGCACGGGCACGACTGGGAAGGTGCGACCATCCTCCTGCTGACCACGACCGGGCGGCGGAGCGGCCTGCCCCGGACAGCGGCGCTGATCTACCAGCAGCACGGCGGCCATCATGTGGTCGTCGCGTCGAACGGTGGCCTGGACGTCCATCCGAACTGGTACCTCAACCTACGGAAAGACCCCAAGGTGCACGTTCAGATCAAGGGCGAGCACTTCGACGCACGCGCCCGCACGGCCACGCCCGAGGAAAAGGCCGGGCTGTGGCCGATCATGACCAAGATCTGGCCTCGGTACATTCGCTGCCAGCGATGCACCAAGCGTGAGTTCCCCGTGGTGTTGCTCGAACGCATCTGACGCCCTGTTCACGCCGTGTTAGCGAGGACGCGTGGGCGCCACATGTCGCGGGCGCGCTCGGCGAAGGGCCGGCGAACCATGTCCCCGCACCGGGAAGGTGCGGCCGCCGGGATGCCATCGACGTGCAGCTTCCGCCGCGGCGACGCTCCTGGCCAGATGGTCTCCATCCGGGTCCGGCCGTTTTCCGGCCGGACCCGTGCGGCCTTCCAGGCCAGTTCGATCGCCTCCTCCCCGGGCCGGTCAAGGGCGGCGGCCAGTTGCCGGACGGTCACCGGGGCTCTCCCAGCCGGGTCAGCCCGGTCAGCACATAAAGCGCCTCAATTCGCTCGACCCGGATGACCAGGTCTGCCCAGCCGCGGCCGAATCATCGGAGAACGTCAAGTCACTGGCCATCGGGATCCTCCCGAATTGATGATTGCAGCTTCCTGCCAGTCCGGCTGCGGCGCACTGGCCTGTGCCTATCGTTAGATTATGACTGCCACGCTGGATACATTGTCCGACCGGATCGTCGGCAAATTCCATGAGCAAGGGTTCGTGCATATTCCGAATATCATCACCCAGCAAGAGGTGGCCCGGTTTCGCGCGGCGGCGCTCGCGGCGCACGCCGAGGACACCTACCTGACTCGCAGGTTCATGGATCGCACCGGTATCGTCTCCAGCGAGGACGGCTGGGAGAAGAATGCCACGCTCCGCAGCTTCGCCCTGCATCCGGGCATCGGCGCGATCGCCGAGCGGCTGGCCGGCCTGCCGCTGCGGGTATGGGGCGGTGAGGTACTCATCAAGCCCGCGGGCCAGACCACTCCCACACCACTGCACGACGACTTCACCAACGAGCTGCTGAATTCCCGGCTGACCCTGACCTGCTGGGTCGCACTGGTCGACGTGCCGGTGGAGCGCGGCAGCCTGGGCTTTCTGCCAGGTTCGCATCGCCGCGGCCAGCCCTTGCGAGTCGATGCCGGCGAATTTGAGCACAACATCAACCACTACATGCTCCAGCACTGGCCGGATCTGCGGTGGAGTCCGCGTGTCATCATCCCGCTCCGGGCCGGCGATGCCACCTTCCATCACAGCCGTATCGCACACCTGGCCGGCGCTAACTCCACCGGCGAAGCCCGCATCTCGATGACCATTACGTTCACTGATGCGGAAGCCACCTACCAGCCATTCCCCAACAATGACCCGCTGCCCATGGAACCGGGCCAGGCCCTGCCCGACGACCGCTATCCCCGCGTCGCTCGCTGACCGAACTCCCGGTGCGCAGGCCGGCCTCAGCCGGTGCGCACCGGGAGTTCGGCGATGCCGCGCAGGCCGATGGTGTCGAATTGCACGGGCTCTGCGGCGAACGTGAGCCCGGGCAGCCGCTGGGCGAGCTTGGGGAACAGGATCTGCCCGGCCACGTCCGCCAGCGGTGCGCCGAAGCAGGCCGCGTGGCCGGCGCTGAACGCCAGATGATCGTTGGGTGACCTGGTCAGGTCGAGCCGGTCCGGCTCGGCGAAGGCTTCGGGATCGCGGTTGGCGGCGCCGATGAGCATGAGCGCGATGTCGCCGGGCACGATCGGCTGATCGCCGAGCCGCATTTCCTCGAGCGCGAACCGGCTGATCAACTGCGCGGGCGCGTCATACCGGAGCAGTTCCGCGACGGCCTCACGGGCGATCTGTGGGTTCTCGCGCAGTTTGGCGAATTGACCGGGATGGTTGAGCAGCGCCACGATCCCGTTGCCGACGAACGCGCTCGTGGTGTGATGGCCGACGACGATGATCGAGACGATGGTCGAAACGATCTCGTCGTCACTCCATTGGTTCTGATCACGTGGACCGGATACCAGCGCGCTCAGCAGGTCACCGTTCGGTGCCCGGCGGCGTTCGCTGACCAGGCCCTTCATGTAGGCAGCTACCTCGTGGCTCACCTCATCCACCTCGGCCCGCGTGGTCGAGGCCCTGGCCCCGGCGGGGACGAAGCTCGCCTCGGCGGCTCCGCGCAGGGTTTTGGACCACTTCCGGAAGAGATGGCGGTCCATCGGGGGGACGCCGAACGACTCCCCCATCGCGGTTGACGTGAACGGGATCACGAGCGATTCGATGAGATCGGTGAAGTCCACGCTCTGTACCTCATCAAGCAGGGCATCGGCGATTTCCCCGATCCGCGGCCGCAGGGTACGCATCAGCCGCGGCCGGAACTCGCGCGCAAGCCGCCCACGCAGGCCCGACCGGTCGGGAATCGCATCGAGGATCTCCGGGCGGATGGGCGCGTGCGGGCTCGTGCCGCGCGCCTTCTTCTCGAATATCTGACTGGACATGCAGAGCAGTTCGGGGAAATGCTCCCAGCGCGGATTCTTGAGTATGGCGCTGCACAGCCGGTGGCTGAGCACGACGAATTTGTCGTCGGCCGTCCTTATGATCGGGCCGTGCTGGCGCAGCCGGTGGTAATGGGCGTAGGGATCTCGCCAGCATTCCGGCTTACGGATTTCCCGTACGAACGAGGCGAGATCCTGCTCAATGACTGCCGCGGTCATCTGTGCTCCACCTCCGGGCATCTCCCCAGGATGAGGACGGCGTTGTTTCCCCCGAACGCGAGTGCGTTGTTCTGCACCACCCGGAGGTGTGCGGCCCGCGCCTTGTTAGGCACGCAGTCCAGATCACATTCCGGGTCTGTTTGCTCGTGATTGACGGTCGGCGGGATGAACTGATGGCGGATCGCCAGCGCACAGGCGATTGCGGCCAGCGCGCTCGCCGCACCCATCGTGTGCCCGATCATCGACTTGGTGCCGATGGTGGGCGGCGGCTGCGCGCCGAACACCTTGTGGATCGCCGCGGCCTCGGTGACGTCGTTGGACCGGGTGCCGGTGCCGTGCGCGGAGATGAGGTCGATATCCCCGGGTTTGACGGCAGCGTTGCGGTGGGCGAGTTGCATGCACCGGGCGATACTGTCCAGGTTCGGCGCGACCGGATGGTCGGCATCGCAGTTCAGCGCATAGCCGAGAATCTCGGCATAGATCAGCGCGCCACGGGCAAGCGCGGAATCGAGGCTTTCCAGGAACAGCATCCCGCCGCCCTCGCCGGTGAGCAGGCCTTTCCGGTTGACATCGAATGGCTGGCATCGCTGCGGGGCGATCGTCCCCACCCGGTAGAAGCCGGCGAAGGTCTTGCGGCATACCGCATCGGCGCCGCCGACGATGGCAAATTCCGCTTCACCGGCTCGCACCGCGTCGGCGCCGTACCCGACGGCGTAGTTCCCTGCCGCGCAGGCGGTAGGAATCGTCACCGCCTCCACATCGGTCAGGCCCAGCTCCCGGGCCACGCAAACGGACAGCCTGGGGGCTGGCACCCTGCGGGCCACAACCGGCCCGGCCGCATCGGCGCGGCCCTCGACCTGCGCCTGAACGAGCCGGTCCAGATCCCGTGACTCACCGTCGGTGCTGCCGGCGGCTACGACGCCGGTCAGGTCGCGCAGCCGGGCTGGGTCAAGGCCCGAATCATCCACGGCCATGCGAGCGGCCGCCACGGAAAACTGCGTCGCCCGCCCTAGTTCCTCAACGGGCAACGTGTGGATCCAGGGCCGGGGGTCGAAGTCCGTCACCTCGCAGCCGAGGGAATGGGCGAAGCCCGCGGTGTCGAACGCCTGAATCGGCTTTATCCCCTGGCGCCCTGCCCGCAACGCGGCCAGGAACTCGCCGGCCCCGATTCCCACACTGGTAACCGCACCGAGTCCGGTTACCACAACCCGGCGCCCTTCGATCGCTTCGGGTGCCCACATGCCATTAGCTTCCTTTCGACTGCGTTGCGGTGCCGTTGTGGGTCCGTCGCGTTATTGGCAATGCGGCCCCGAGGTGGTGGACAGTACGTTCATGGATCGCCATTTCGGGGAGGCTGTATGCCTGATTTCCGCTTCGGGGTGAACCTGATCGGGCCGGCCTCTCCTGCCAACTGGATCGGCAACTGCCGCCGGGCTGCGGATCTCGGCTTCGATGTGCTGCTGGTCTCCGACCACCTGGGATTGCTGGCACCGTTCTCGTCTTTGGTCGTGGCCGCCCAGGCGGCTCCGAGCCTCCGGGTAGGCACTTTCATGATCAACGTCGCCTTCTGGAATCCCACCCTGCTGGCGCGCGAGGCCGCCTCGGCACACCAGCTCACCGGCGGGCGGCTGGAACTGGGGCTGGGTGCCGGTTACGCCAGATCCGAGCTGGAGAAGGCCGGGCTGCCCTGGGAGACGGCCGGAGCCCGGGTGGACCGGCTGGAGCACACCGTGGCCGAGGTCTCCCGGCTGCTGTCGGGTCCACCGCTGCGGTTCGTGCCGTTGGGTAGCTGTACACCGGCGCTGCCGGACGCTTCCGGGCCCGATGCGCCCGCTGACCCGGTGCCACCCCTGGTGATCGGCGGTGCCGGGCCGCGGGTGCTCCGGCTGGCCGCCACCCACGCCGACGTGGTGGCGTTCGCCGGCACCAGACCCGCACCTGACGGCCGGCCGGTCCTGGCGGATGCCAGCGAAGTCGCCGGGCAGGTGGCCCTGGTCGACCGGCATGCCGCAGGACGCAAGATCGAGAAAAACATCCTGCTGTACTCGGTGGTGCCGGCCAGCGACCGGCGAGCGGCCGCCGGGCAGCTGAGCCACTACCGCCCGGATCTGAGCCCGGCCGAACTGCTGGAACTGCCCACCCTGCTGGCCGGCTCGCCCCGCGCCATGGCCGAGCAACTGGAGCGTCACCGTGAGCGGTACGGCTTCTCCTATATCACCGTGCTCGAACCGTCGATGGAGGCTTTCGCACCGGTGATCGCCGAGCTGCGCTGAGATCGTGCCGGTTACTTCCAGCCGGCCAGGCCTTGCACCATCAGGTCGAGCCCGGACCGGAAGTGGTCGGTCTGCCCGGTGGCCTGCTGGCTGTCGCAGCAGAATTCGACGGCGAGCCTGAGCAGGTGGTCGGGCACGGTGCGGGGTACCAGTTCCGTCACCCGCCGCAGCACGCCCAGGTCGTCCGGCCGATGGCGTCCTGCGGCGTCTCGCCACCAGGTCACCTCGGCCAGCCCGTACCCGGTCGCGTATACGTACACCGCGCGCAGGGCTTGCATGACCCGGTGCTGGGTGAACCCGTCGCGCAGCAGCACCTGGCGGCAAGCGTCGAGATACTCCAGCGATCTGGCCGGCATCAGCCCCCGGTTCAGCAGGGGCGCCGCCGCCGGATGGCGCACGATCATGTCGCGCAGCGAATGTGCGTAACAGCGCACCGCCTCGGGCCAGGTCATGCCGGTGGTGACCGGTAGCCCCACTTCAGCCCACATGGCTTCGACGATCCCGTCGAGCAGTGCGTCCTTGCTGTCCACGTGGCTGTACAGGGACATGCCCCTGACACCGAGCCCGGCGCCGAGCTTGTTCATGCTCAGCGCCTCAAGCCCATGGCCATCGACGTAGTCCAACGCTGCCTGCAGCACGTGTTCCCTGGTCAGCCGTGCCCGCGCCGGCGGCCGGCGGGCGGCGCCCGGCTCAGTCATCGCGTCTGCCGATCCCGGTCACCGATCCACCCCTTGCACATGTGGCCCAAGACTTGTAACCTCTCCTTACTATATAAGGAAAAGAAGAAAGGCGCTAACGTAAGGAGAGCTATCGTGGAACGCGACTCCGCGATCGAGCTCGTCGGGCTCAGCAAGGTCTACGGACGCGGCCAGGATGCGCTCACCGCCGTGGACTCGGTGACGCTGAGTGTCCCCGAGGGACAGGTGATCGGGCTGCTGGGCCCCAACGGGGCGGGCAAGACCACCACGATCAAGATGATGGCCAGCCTGATCGAACCCACCTCCGGGAGGGCCAGGCTGAACGGGTTCGACGTGTCCAGGCAGCGCTCCTGCGCGGTCCTGCAGATCGGCGCGGTGCTGGAGGGCTCGCGCAACGTGTACTGGACGATGTCACCGTGGCAGAACCTGATGTACTTCGGCCGGCTCAAAGGCCTGCCCGGCCCACAGATCAAGCCGCGAGCCGAGCGGCTGCTCACCGAGCTGGGCCTGTGGGAGCGGCGCAACCAGACGGTTGGCACGTTCTCCCGGGGCATGCAGCAAAAGGTCGCGATCGCGGTCGCGCTGATCACCGATCCGCCGATCATCTTGCTGGACGAGCCGACGCTGGGCCTGGACGTGGAGGCCGCCCGCACCGTCAAGGAATGGATCCGCCGCCTGGCCGCCGAGGGTAAGACCGTGGTGCTGACCACCCACCAGCTCGCGGTCACCCAGGAACTGGCCAACCGGATCGCCGTGATCAGATCCGGGAAGATCATCGCCGATCTGCCCACGGCTGAACTGCTGGCCAGCTACGCCGAGGACCAGTTCCAGATCGTGGTGGCCGGCCCGCTCAACGGGCTACGGGCCGCGCTGCCGTCCGGTGCGGAGGTGGCGCCGGATGGCGAGGTCACCCGGGTGACCCTGCCCGGAGCCGACACCGGCGCGCTCCATAAGTTCCTCGGCCAGCTCGAGGCGGCCCAGGTGCCGCTGATCTCGGTGACCAAAGCCCAGCCTGACCTGGAGGAGATCTTCATCCGGCTGATCCGCGACGGCGGTATGCCCGCAGTCGAGGCAGGCGCCACGGTAGGTGCCACCGCCCCGGGAGGTGCGCTGTGACGGCGATCCCATCCCCGCTGGGCGGGCCTTGGGCCACTACCAAGCTTCAGGCCAGGCTGACCGCCAACGAGACCACGAAGGGCCTGCGGTTGCTGCAGGGGCGGTGGCGAAGCGCCCTCGTCGCCGCGGCCGGGCTCGCCCTCGTCTTCATGGGGTTCAGCATCGTGGTCGGCGGCGGTTTCGACCGGCCGCTGATGGCCCTCACCCTGCCCGAGCTGATGGCCGTGGCCATCGCCCAGACGGCCGCGCTGCAAGGCGTCGGCGGCATCGCCGAAGAGATCAATGGCGGCACCCTCGAGCAGTCCCAGCTCGGCCCGGCGCCACACAGCGTGCACATCGCCGGCCGCCTGGCCGCACTCGCGGTCGAAGGGCTGGTCATGGCGGCCGCGCTCGGGGCCGGGTTTGCCCTCGCCTTCCGGCTCCATTTCCACCTGAATCCGGCCGTGCTGATCCCCGCGCTGCTCACCGTGGCCGACGCGCTCGGCTACGGCCTGATCATGACCGCGCTGACCGTGCGGATATCCAGCACCGGCGCCACCGTGCACGTGCTCAACATGGCGATCGTATTCTTCGGCGGCATGCTGGTGCCGTCCACGGCATTCCCGCATGGCGTCGAGATCTTCGCCCGGTTCGTCCCTACCACGCTCGGCACACAGGTCAGCAACACCATCCTGTCCGGTCACCCGCTGTCCGCCGCCTGGAACAACGGCACCCTGCCCTGGCTGATCGTGCACGTCATCGTCTTGCTCACCCTGGGCTGGGCCATCTACGTCACTTTCATGCGCCGCGCGCGCCGCGAGGGAGGACTGAGCCCCCGATGACGACAATGAGCTACCCAACCGCCGTGGGCAAGCTGAGCTACCTGAACGCCGTGGGCAACGAGATCTACAAGGCCATGCGCGTCGCATGGTCCGAACGGGTGCAGCTCATCATCGAGGTGCCGATGTTCATCGTGTTCACCCTCCTGCTGGGCCCGATGCTGGGCCAGGGCCACCGGATCATCAGCACCGGCACCCTGAACTGGTCGCTGAGCAGCCATACCTCATCGATCCTGTTCGTCTGGTTCGCCCCGTACCTGCTGCTCCAACTGCAGGTCACCAAGATGTTCTGGCGGCTGCTCGGCGAGATTCAATCGGGCACCCTGGAGCAGGTCTATCTGTCCCCACTGCCCAGCTGGCTGGTCACCGTCGCCGGACGGGGTATTGCCGTGCTGACGGAGAGCATCATCGTGGCTGGTCTCCTGTTCGCCGGCGTGCGCGCGTTGGTCCCGTTGCACTTCCACCTGACACCATCCGTGCTGCTGCCGTTGGCGCTGATCATCCTGGTCAGCATCGGCGTCTCGCTGATCATCGCCGGGCTCACCCTGGTATGGCGGCGCATCCCGATGATCGTCGAGGGCATCCTCATCCTGATATTTCTCGGCAGCGTCAGCGCGATCCCGGTGGTGACCATGCCGGGCTGGTGGGATGCCCTCGGCCGGCTCTTCCCCGTGAACGTCGTCCTCACGAACCTGTACGGCGTGCTGTTCCAGGGCCGGAGCGTCACCACGCCGTGGGGGCCCGGCGGCCTCGTCTGGATGCTGATCGTCACAGCCGTCTACCTGGCGGCTGGAATCCTCGCCTTCCGGGCCGGCGAAAAGATCGCCAAACGTCGCGGTTCCCTCAGCCGCTATTAGAAACCTTTTCAAAGCAGAGGGGGCTTCGTTATGCGATGGCGGGCGCCTTGTTCAGGTGCACCGGGAGCAGCCAGCCGTCGCCGTGCGATACCGGCTTCGGGGGTTCGCTGCCTCCGTCCGGTGTGGCGGCGATGGCCAGGCCGGGGAAGCGGCGAAGGAGCGTGCCGATGGCGACCTCGCCCTCCAGCTTGGCCAGCCGGGTGCCAAGGCAGGAGTGGATGCCGTGCCCGAAGGCGAGACCCTCGCCGCCGGCGCGGTGAATATCGAAACTGTCCGGAGCGGTGAACACTGCCGGATCGCGGTTCCCGGCCGCCAGCACGATCTGGACGTAGCTTCCGCCGGGAATGGCGACGCCGCCGATCTCGACGTCTTCGAGTGCGTGCCGGGGCACAGCGACCGCCGGCGGGTGGTGGCGGAGCAGTTCATCGACGGCCGACGACACGTGCGTGGCACCGCTGCGCACCTCGGCGAGCTGCTGCGGGTGCTGGAGCAGTGTCAGCACGCCGCGGGTGATGAGGATGGCCGTATTGTGATGGGCGGCGGCGAACAGCAGGACAGCGGTGTTGATCAGCTCGGTATCGCTGAGCCGCCCCTGCTCGTGCGCCGCGGTCAGGGTACTGAGCAGGTCATCGGCGGGCTGTCTGCGGCGCGCGGCGATCAGCTCGGCCAAGGTGGCGGATATCGCATCCACGGGCACCACTATTCCCCGGTGCGGGCCGGGCAGGCCTGCCGATTTGAGCAGCCGGTCGCACTGGTCCCGGGGGACGCCGAGGATCTCGCAGATCACCCGTACCGGCAGCGGGAGTGCGAACGTCTCGACCAGGTCCACGGGATCTTCATCGCGAGCGGCGAGCGCATCGAGCAGTTCGCCGGCGATCTGCTGGACCCGCGGGCGGAGCGCCTCGATCCGGGTGGCGCTGAACGCCCGGACCACGATCTTGCGCAGCCGGGTGTGGTCCGGCGGGCCGGCGGTCAGCATGGTCTGGCGCATCCTGTTGCCGTCGGTTGCCTGGGTTCCGGCGTCGGCGCAGTTCACCTGGGATCCAGCGCCGGCTTCGTAGGCCCGCTGGGTGCTCAGCCGCGGGTCGGACAGCGCCGCGACCGCCTCGGCATAGCCGGTAACAACCCATCGTTCGATGCCGTCCGGGCTCTGCGCCGCCGCCGCGACCCGGCGGACCGGCCCCAGCCTCATATCGCCCGCCTCATCCAGGTCACCCGGTCGTGACGGACGTGCGTGGCGGCCGCCGACCAGTCAAGGATCCGCCGGGGGAACCGGCGCAGCAATGTGCCGATCGTGATCTCGGTCTGCACCTTGGCCAGGCGTGCGCCGACGCAGATATGGATGCCGTGGCCAAAGGCGAGGCCCGGTCCACCCGCGCGGTGAATATCGAAGCTGTCCGGAGCGGCGAATGCGTCCGGATCGTGGTTCGCGGCGGTGAGCCCGAGAGTGACGCGGCTTCCCTTGGGAATCGTCACGCCACCGATCTCGACATCCTCGAGCGCGAACCTGGCTATGGCGCTCGACGGCCCAACATGCCGGAGCATCTCGTCCACCGCAGCCGACAGCAGGGTGGCGTCGTTGCGAAGCTCGGCGAGCTGGCCGGGATGGCGCAGGAGCACGTGCATGCCGTTGCGGATCACGTGCTCCGCGGCCTTGGTCGTCGCGGAGAAGAGCATGCCGCCGAAATGGAGAAGTTCGATATCGGTGAGTTTGCCTGCCGCGTGGGCGGCGGCCAGTTCGCTGATCAGATCGCCGGCCGGCCGCCCGCGCCGGACCTCGATCAGGCCGGCCAGCGTGGCATATACGAGTTTCATGGGAGGCTCTGGCGGGAACGCGGACCGGTCCGTCTTCCGGATGATCTCCTCACATGCATCGCCGGGGATGCCCAGTACCGCACAGATGACCCGGATCGGGACCTCAAAGGCGACGGTCGCGACCAGGTCGGCCTGATTGTCCGCGGCGTTGCCGAGCACCTCGTCGACGATCTGCTGGATCCGCGGCCGGAGCGCGTCCACTTCCCTGGCGCTGAACCGCCGGACGACGAGTCTGCGCAGCCTCGTGTGGTCCGGCGGTTCAAGATCCAGCACCGTATGGTCGTAGCGATGCATGTCATATGTCCGGATCTCGGGCGGCTGGGCGACATTGGTGTTCGTGATGCTCAGCCTCGGGTCGGTCAGTGCCGCGGTGACGTCCGCGTGGCGGGTGAGCACCCAGTGCCCGGTCCCGCCACCGTCGTTCCCGTCCGGTATCCGGTGCACCGGCCGGGGCGCCGTGGCGGTCGGCGGAAGCCCATTGCAGGTGAGCACCCAGTGCTCGGTTCCCTCCTGGTTATCCGCGCCCATTTACGTCTCCCATTCTCGCTTTATGAGATCAGCGGGCCTGCAGGTGCCTCACTGTTCAACTGTAGGAGCCCACCGTTACGTCACCGTCGCGCGACGGTAGCGTGACGGCCCGCTCATACAGTTGAAACCACCAGGTACCTCCAGGCCTGGCGAAGGATATGCAAATACTGCCTCAGCAGGGAGTTATCATGGGCCAGCCGGATGGCGGGACAGCGACGATTAATCCGGCTGGCGGTTCGGCGACGGTTAATGATTTCAATCCTGCGGCGCGTGCGGTCGAGGCGATGGTCACGGCCCAGGTTATCGGTGTCGCCGCCCGGCTGGGAATGGCCGATCACCTGGCGTCCGGGCCGAAATCCGGCGCAGACCTGGTGCGGGCCATGGGCGCGCACCCCGAAGACGGGCAGCGCTTCCTCTGCGCTTGCGTCGCGGCCGGGCTCCTGGCCGAGGAAAAGCCGGGTGTGTATGCGCTCACCCCGGCCGGCGGTTCGCTCCGGTCAGGTGGTGAAGGTGACTCCGTCAGGAATCTGGCAATCACCTATACCGGCCCGGCGTTCTGGCTGCCGATGGGGCGGCTCATCGAAACGATTATGACCGGCGCGTCAGCGGCAGGAAGCGCCCTCGGCATGAATGTCTGGGATTTCTACAAGGCGCATCCCGAAGAGGAAGCCTTCCTTGCGGCGGGCCTGAGCGAGGATACCGCCGGGGGTATCGCCGACGTGGTGGGCAACTACGATTTTTCCAGGTTCAAGCGAATCGTGGATGTCGGGGGGAGCCGCGGGGATTTGCTGTGCGCGATACTGGCCGCCGTCCCGGCCGCGTCGGGCGTGCTCTTCGACCGCCCCGAGACGGTCCGCAACGCCGCCGGTATTATCGCTTCTCATGGTCTCGGCGAGCGGGTTGAGATCGTCGGCGGAAGCTTTTTCGAGGAAATACCGGGCGACGGCGATCTCTACGTGCTGAAGAGGGTGCTGTGCGACTGGGACGATGCGCATGCACTCCAGGTTCTGGAGAATTGCCGGCGGGCCTGCGGCCCGGGGGCACACCTCCTTATCGCCGGCGGGATGCTTCCCAGCCCTCCGCCCGCTCCCACCCCGGTCACCGCCGGCCTGAGCTCACCGCTCCATCTGCTCAGCCTCGTATGCCGTGCGGTCACCGGTGGAAAGGAGCGGACCGTGGCGGACATGCGGAACCTCATCGCCGAGGCCGGATGGCGGACGACTGCCACGATGGACGAGGTACCCCTGGTCGAGGCGGAAGCGGTCTAGCGGTGTACCGGGCGCTGTGGCGCTTGTAGTCTACGGCATAGTCTAATAGTCAGCTACGTTACCCGCCGGCGGTGCCGTGCTGGCCACGGCGCGGAGCGCGCCGCCCGGACGGCTGACTATCCAAGCGGAGTCATGGCAGCAGTCCGAGCCTTGCCGCGCGAGCCCCGGCCTCGAACCGCGAGTCGGCGCCGAGAATATGCAGCAGGTCCGCGACATGGCGCCGGTAGCTACGCAGGGATATGCCCAGCAGCCGCGCGCCGAGCTCGTCCTTGTACCCAGCGCCCAGCACTCTCATGACCGCCAGCAGGACCGGCCAGTCCCGCCGCTCGATCAGCGGGAGCAGATCCAGGTCCCACGATGCCCGCCAGGTGCGGTCGGCCAGTTGCTGAAGCACGGCAACGATCGCGGCCGAGCAGGTCGATACGCAGCACTGGCGGTCACCGGCCGGGTTGTTGCAGACCAGCGCCCACCGCCGGTCAACGATGACCATGCCGATCACACCGGAACCGGTGACCCGCACACTGGCCCCCCGGGACCTCAGCTCATGCAGGAACTGTTTACGCCCGGATGCCTCCAGCGATTCGGAATCCTCCAGAAAAGCGACCCGCACATGGCGGCGCAGCGCGGCGAGAAGCGGCTCCCTGGAGCTCGTGAGCGGAGCACGCACCCCAGCGATGACCGGAGCGCTGGCAAAAAAGATCTCATCGCGCGCCCGGGCCAGGAGGATGGGACATCTGTCCTCGAACTTCGCGGCCGAGTGCAGCTCGACCATCGCCACCCCGGCGCCGTCCCGCGTGCCGGCCTCCCGGGATTCCCGGTCCAGGGTGCGTACGCCTTGCGTGCCTTCCACGACGCCTATGCTGCTCCGCAAGGCGTCACCTACCTGTCGCGCAGCGTCCAGCGGTCAGATAACTCCATCGAAGTCTATTAAGTAGACTGAGTGGCATGGTGCCGCGCACACCGTCATCGGGTGCGTCGCGCCGTCGTCGCCGCTGCGAAGGAGAACCAATGGCGCCATCGACGGTCACCGGGGCACGCCGCGGCAGGCGTGGCACCCTCAGCCGTGGCCAGATCCTCGCCGCTGCGCTGCGCATCGCCGACAGCCACGGTCCCGAGGCACTGACGATGCGCCGGGTCGCCACCGAACTCGGCGTCGACCCGATGGCCCTCTACCGGCACGTGGATAACAAGGACGCACTGCTCGGCGGCGTCGCCGAAAAGCTCTGGGACGAGGTCCCGCTCCCTGCCCGGCATCACGGTGACTGGAAGGAGCCGCTGCGCGCATTCGCCTTCGGGCTGCGCGCCCTCATCACCAACCACCCCCGCACCGCGGCTCTGCTGCTGACCCGGCACGGCCTGGTGCGCCGGCCGCTCGAGGCATACGACATCCTGCTCAGCAACATCCGCGACGCCGGTTACGACGATGACCGCGCCGTCCAGATCCTGACCGCGGCCCTCACGGCCGCCTGCACCGACGCCTTCACCGCGCTCGCCTACCGGTGCATCACCGGTGCATCCGGCACCCCTTCCGGCCCCGACGCGCTGATCGCACTGTCCCAGCTGCTCCCACCCGGCACCCCACCCCACCTCGTCCGCACCGCCTACGCGATCTGCACCTGCGAGCCCGGCACCAACTTCACCTTCCTGCTCGACCTCATCCTCGCCGGTGCCAATGAGCTCACCAGAAGCGAACAACCATAACCAGCCGGCCCGACCAGGGCCGTTCTGCCTCATTGGGGCTCGGCCGGATTGCCAGCGCGCACCGTCAGCCAGGTCAGACGCAGCCTCACCCGCCCGCCGCGGACGTAGCAGCGCAATGCCTTGGCCATGGCCTGCTGTACCCGGGCGGTATCACGGACCCCGGCCTGCTCCAGGTGATAGCGCGACTGTCCCCACCCCACGACGAAGGCGGCGGCGTCATCGGCATCGCTGCCGATGTCGAAGCTGCCAAGGAAGGGTTCCACGGTGATGTCCCGGAAGCCGGCGTCCTGAAGCACGCGCCGGGTGCGGCCCGGGTCGCCCAGGGAATCGACGAGCTGTGTGCCGCTTTCCCCGGCCGGTGGCCCGGGTCTCGGCGCCGCCTCGGCGAGTGCGCGCATCACGGCGGTCATCTCCGAGTCGTTGTCCAGCGTGCCGGCGCAGGTGAAGGCCAGCCGCCCGCCCGGCCGCAGTGCGCGCCGGATGTTGGCGAAGGCCGCGACCGGATCCCCGAAGAACATCACCCCGTTACGGCTGATCGCCACGTCGTACGCCTGCGCCTCGAACGGGAAGATCTGCGCGTCACAGCGCTCGTAGGCCACGTTGCGCAGGCCCTCGGCGGAGCTGAGTTCCCTGGCCCGCCGCAGCATCGGCTCGGAGATGTCCACGCCAAGCACCGATCCCCGCGCCGCCTTTCTCGCGGCCAGCCGGGTCGTCTCACCGGCGCCACACCCGATGTCAAGCACCCGGTCGGCGGCATCGATCTGCGCCGCGGCGAACAGCGGCTCGTTGACGGCGGCCAGCGTGACCGACCAGCGCTCGTGCTCATCGGCCCAGTGCCGGCCCTCGTAGCCGTTCCACGCCTCATTCTGATGCGTATTAACCGTCTGGAATGTCATGAAGTTCCACAACCCAATCCCTGGCCTTAGGAGCGCTATTCAATGGGCATGATAGACAATGGAAAGCCGGTGCTGGACCGCATGACAGGAAGCTGTCACGCGCCGGCCCGTACCCCGCACTCCAGAAAGGCCACACTCGTGTGACGTTGAGGTGACGAGGGATGCTGGACAATCCTGACCGTCCGACCGCTTCACTCGCCGACCTGGAACGGAGGGTGTCATCGTGGCCTCGACCGGCATAACCCGGCACCAGATCCCGAAGCCCCCGATCCCGAAGCCCCGATCTCGAAGCTATTGACACGGCCAAATATATGACCGAACTGATGACCCAATTCGAGGTCTTCAGATGTTTCCGGTGCTACTTCGCCTGCTTGTTCAGTGGAAGCCGGCTGAGATGGCCCAGATAGCGGAAGCGGCTGAACTTCCGCTCGGCGAGGTGGAACGGCTCTTCAAGACCCTGCCCAACCCGCAACTCGACGACTCGGGACGGCTGACGCCCGTTATTACCGGGCCGGGAGACACTGAGCCGAAAGGCCGCCGTCAATGGGCAGCGCGGCGCCGGTAATGTAACCGGCGTCGTCGCTGAGCAGGAATTGTGTGAAGCCGGCGATCTCGCCGGCGCTTGCTATCCGGCCGGCCGGGACCGGCTTGGCGCTGGGGAGTGGGTCACTGGGCCCCAGGCCCTGCCCCTTGCGCAGCATCGGGGTGTCGACGGTGCCGATGACCAGGGCGTTGATCCGTACGCCGCGATCGGCGACCTCGAGGGCGGCCGACCGGGTGAGCCCGATCACCCCATGCTTGGCCGCGCAGTAGGCGGACATCCCGGCGAATCCGCTGGTCCCGCCGACGGCGGCATTGTTGACCACCGATCCCTGCACGCCCGCCTGCAACATCGCCCTGAGCTGGTACTTCAGGCCAAGGAAGACGCTGGTCAAGTTCGTGTCCAGCTCGGTGCGCCACGCCTTGACATCCAGCTCGGTCAGCGGGCCGGCCGCGTCGAAGGATCCGGCCGTGTTGACCGCACCATCCAGCCGCCCGTGCATGGACATCACCCGGTCCACCAGGCGCTCGGCGTCGCAGTCCACGGTCATGTCGGCAGCCAGGAAGTCTGCCTGGTGACCGGCCTGCCGGAGGTCTGCGGCAATTGCCTCGCCGAGCGCCTGACGGCGCCCGGCGAGCATGACATGGGCCCCGGCTGCCGCCAGACGCCGCGCGGTTGCCTCGCCGATCCCGGACGTGCCGCCGCAGACCAAGATCACCTTATCGGCCACGCTGTAACCGGACACCGTTGCTCACCGGCCCCTTCGCTCCGTTGTGATGCGGCAGACGGAACGCGGCAGCGCCGAGCAGCCCCTCACGGTCGGCCGACGCGAGCAGAGCCACCCGCCCGCCGGAAGCCCGGTCCACGGCGGCATGGGACAGGATGGCGGCCAGCAGCAGGGCCGCCGATGCCGCCCCCGTGTCACCGAGCCGGCCGGCCAGGCTGATCCGGCGCGGCCGGCCGCCGGCCATTTCGCTGAGGCCCGCGTACTGCGGGTCGGGAAGATCAGCCGCGATCGCCCAGACTTCCGCGGGTGTGGCACCAGCGGCCTTGAGGACCGACCGGACGCAGTCCGCGAGCAGTTGCGGGACGGCAGCGGCGTCGGGGAAGACCCGGAACGCCGTGGCCAGCAGGTAGCCAAGAGCGGGCCGGTTTCCCGTGGCTACGTCATCCAGTGACTCGAGACGAAACACCGCGCAGCCCTCGCCTGGCCTCCGGCAGCCGCCTTCTTCGCCGCGCTGCTGCTCCAGCCACACCCGCTGCGGGGTGAGTTCTTCCACGGCTCCGCAGAGCACGCTGCGGGCATGACCGGAATGGCGAAGCCGGGCCGCGTAGCGCAACGCGGACAGGCCGGCCACCTGCCCGCTGGCGACCGTTGCGTTCGGGCCGCGCAACCCGTGCCAGATGGCACTGTGACCGGCGGCGCAATTCATCACCGCATAGGGAAAACGGGCAGGGTCGACCAGGTAGGGCCGGTCCTGGATGAACGAATCCCGGCTGAAATCCATCATCGACTGCACGCTGCCGGTCGTGGTGCCGAGCACGAAACCGGTCTCGTGACCGCTGAACTCGTGCCCGGCAGCCTGTTCCGCATCGAGCAGCCTGCCGACGGTCAGCACCGTCAAGCCGGTGATCCGGTCCATCGCCCTGGTGTTCTTCCGGCCGAGCAACCGCCTGATATCGAAACCCGGCACGCTGCCCTCCAGTCCGGGTGCAGGCGCCGTGTCATCGCGCTCAGCGCCCTGGCCGGCCGTGCGGCCGGCGATGATACCGTCGCTGAATGTCCCGGCGCCGATGCCCAGAGCGCTGACCGCGGACCATCCCGTCACCGCAAGCGGGGCGCTCATCGATGTCACCCACCCAGCGCGGCAAGCATCCGGTCGTCAAGTTCAACCAGGCTGAACTCGCGGCGGTTCTTGATCTGCGCGTATCCATGGGTGATCCACCCGGCCGCCGTGCGAAGCAGTTCCCCTTCCCGCATCACGTAGGCATCCATCCGGGCCCGGAAACTGAAGTTCTTGAAGATGTTCTGCACCGTGAATACGGTGTAGAGTTCCTCCTCCATGATCGCCTCGTCGAGCATCGCAATGGAAGAACGCGGCACGACGGGAATCCACCGCCGTTCATCCAGCAGCCGCTTGATCGATATGCCATGGTCGGCGAGGAAGAGATCGACCACTTCCTCCATCTGGCGGAGGTAGCCGGACATCTGCATGCGCTCGGTGAAATGGCAGTAAGGGTACGGGATACGCCAGCGCCAGGCGAACGCGTTGACGTGCCGCGTCAGCTCGCCCAGCACCGGGTCGCCGCCGGTTGTGCCCCGGCCGGCCGAATAGGGACCCGGCAGGCTCGGTATCGGGGCCGGGTCATGGCTGCTTCGCCGGATCCTGGCCGTGGTGAACGGAATCAATTCGCTGGGGGCAGGCTCGGCTGCGCCGAGGCTCGTGTCGCGCCGGAGAAGCACCCGGACCATTGACCGCGCCGCCTTCGTCCGGCCGGTTCTGTGCTGGACGGACAGGCTCACTTTGAACGCCAGTTCCCCGGAACCTTCCTCGGTGCTGGGCCGGACAACGGCCTTCACCTCATCGTCCAGGTGAAAGCCGGAGAGGATCCGGGTGTCGAGATCGACGAGTTCGAGGCACAGGCCGAAATTCTCGTAGAGCGAGCGCGAGGGAAGGCCGACGGCGCGGAAGTGCTGGAGGACCGCTTCCTCGGCGAGATAGTTGATGTGCTTGAAGCCGATCCAGGAGCCGATATTCGAGCCTTCGTAGCTCGGCCTGAGTTCGGCGACGGTCTCGCTGCCAAGCAGGGCCGATGATGCCCGTGCAGTCATTGCGGCGCCTCCGTGTCGCTGGTGGCCCGGCTGGCAAAGGTTTCGATGAGACCTGCTACCTCCCGGGCCCGCTCGATCATGGGAAAGTGGCCGCAGCTATCGAGGATCGCCAGGCTCGCGCGTGGAATCCGGCCGCCCAGGGCAGGAGTTCCGCGCACCACCGATGCGACGTCATCACCGCCGGCGATCAGCAGCACCGGTGTGGTGACCGATTCGAGCTTCAGCTGCGGGGTGCGCTGATACGTCTCGTAGAACCGGAGCGCTGCGCTGTCACCCATGAGCTCGACGGCCCGCCGCAGGATGGCCTGCCTGAGCTCATCGCTCATCCGTGATCTGCGCCGTGCCCGGATCTCGTCGCCGAGCTTTGAATAGCATTCCGTCAAGGCCGGGATGATCGATGCCCACTCCATACTGTCGTCGGTGCGGTAGAACGGGGAAATCAGCACGGCGAGCGCAGCGGGAGCCGGATTCGCTTCGGCCAGCAGTTCCAGAACCACATTGGCCGCGAACGAGTGCGCAATGACAACATCGGGTGCTCTGCCGAGCGTATGCCTGAGATGGCCGATGGGAGCCGACACGAATTGCGTTACCGGGCGTCCCTCCGCCGCCCAGGACGGGTCACCGGTGAAGGACCAGGGCATCTTGACATCCCAGAGTTCCAGATGTGCCGGGAGGTGCAGCGCCAGCGAGTCCCAGTCACCCGGGCCGCCGCCCATCCCGTGCAGCAGCAGCACGCCCGGCGGCCGTGGGTGACCGGCCACGGCCGGGCGGCGCAAACCCGGGACCGCCTCTTTTGCCCTGGCCGTCATGCTGCTCCCGTCATCGATCGCGGCGCGGTCACACCCGCGCGGCGGCCTCGCCCACGACCTGGTAAACGTTCTGCAACGTCGTCATCCGGCCCAGTTCCTCCTGGGCGAGGGTCACCCCGAGCGCGCGCTCGAGCTCGGCGAGAATCTCGATGGCGCGGAGCGAATCCGCGCCGTGGTCCTCGACAAACAGGCTGGTCTTCGAAAGTTCCTCCGGCTCGAGTTCCAGCACATCGCAGATAATCGCCTTAATCGTCTCTTTCTGCTGCTCGGTGATATCCGCCATGAGAGCTCCCTTCTTAAGCCTTTCCCGGACCAGGCCATGGTGCCCGGCTTCACGTCACCGGAGCGTCGCGCGCGACGTCACTGTGACGGCCAGGTATCCTCAATCAGGGTGACAATAGCTGCTACGCTTTCAAAGCTTCTGGCGCTTAGCTTGCCGACCGGTACCGAGATGTTCAGCTCATCCCGCATGTAGTTCATCAGGATGGCCGTCCTCAGCGAATTGAGAATGCCTAGCTGCTGCAGTGGAGTGGCCTCGTCAATTTTCAGCTCCACCCCTCCGGGCCCTTTGATGAAGATGCCGGACGTGTGCACCCATCACCCCCGCGGTGGCTCAGACGGTCTTGAGGATGCCGCCATCGGCGAGGTACTCGGCGCCGGTCAAGGTCCCGGCCAGCGGTGAGGCGAGGAACGTCACCAATGCGGCGATTTCTTCCGGCTCGGCGAGGCGGCCGACCGTGATGCCCATCCGCTCCGGGAGCTTGGCCATGAACTCCGCGAAATCCTCGCCGGCCGCGCGAGCGCCCGGACCGAACAGACCGCCCGGATCGGTCACCCTCGGCGTCGCGACGATGCCGGGGGTCACGGTCAGCGCGCGAAGGCCCTGCCCGCCGTATTGTTCCGCCAGCGCCTTGCCCAGGTAGGTCAGCGCCGCCTTGGCGGCACCGTAGTCGGCCGGCCCGCACAACTCCCGGCCGGAGACCGAAGAGATGTTGATGACCACCCCACGCCGCCGCAGCAGGCGTGACAGCAGGCTGCGGGTGACCCGCACGGCGCTGAACAGGTTCAGCTCGAAGGTCTGCTGCCAGGCGTCGTCGTCGATGCCGGGAAAACCCGCGGCGCGCAGGCTGGGCTCGATCGCCCCGCCAAGGTTGTTCACCAGGATGTCGACCTCACCCACCCGCCCGGCGAGCTGCTCGGCACCACGCCGGGTCGTGAGATCCACACCCGCCCAGGTGACCGCATCGCCCAGCTCGGCCAGTTCCGGGAATTCGGTGCGAGCGGCCACGGTGACCTCGACGCCCTCGGCAACCAGCGCGCGCACGATGGCCAGCCCGATGCCCTTGCTGCCGCCGGTGACGACGGCGATCTTCCCCTTCAGGCTCAGGTCCACAACCTTTTTCCTTCCTTACGGTGCACACCTGCGCCGGTGGCACCGTCAACCACATCCACCTGCATGGCCGTCGTCGCTGACCGCCCGCGCCACAGTCCCTGGAATTTGCTCTTTCTCCTGGCCGGCCGGTTTCGCGCACTGAACGCTCGTTACGAAGATGCCGAGCCGGTCCAGACCCCAGAACTTCTCCCGGCCGTGCATGAAGAACGGCACTCCGAAGACCCCGTCCCGGTAAACGTCCATGAGCGCCCTGGTGCCGGCGGCGATCAGCCCGGGGTCGCCGGCCGCCCGGGCCAGGCGCTCCGGGTCCAGGCCGATGGCCGCGCCGATCTCCGCGACGGCCGCCGGATCCGAGATGTCCCGGCCGTGCTCCCAGCGGGCGCGGGAGACGGCGATGGCGAACTCCGCCCCGCGCGAGCACCGGGCGGCCTCCAGATACGCCAGATGGGACACCTCCCAGCGCGGCGAACGGTCGATCGGCCACGTCACCCGAAGGCCGCGGTCACGCGCCAGGCGGCGGACATCGCCCAGCACATAGAAGTGCTTCTCCCGCGACATCTGCGTGTAGATGAACCGGCCACCCGCCGCATTGAGCAAGGCTTCCGTGGCCGGGTCCGGTTCCCAGTACGGCCGCCACTCGATGACCTCGAGCAGGCCGGGATGATGCGCCGTCAGGTCGTGCAGGGCGAGCCACGAGTACGGGCTGCGCAGGTTGAAGTACATGCGTGGCCGGGACGCGGGGCCTACCGCCATGACCTGCTCCAGGGCCATCTCATAGCCTGATACCGCCGTCCACAGGAAAAACACCGGCGGTGATGTATGAGGCCCGGTCCGAGCTGAGGAAAGCCACCAGTTCGGCCACTTCGGCGGCCTCTCCCCAGCGGCCAAGGGGGATCTGGCGCAGCATTTCATCGCGCGCCTTGTCGCTCATGCCACGTGTCATGTCGGTGTTGATGAACCCGGGTGTCACCACGTTCACCCGGATGCCATACCGGCCGACCTCGCGGGCCAGCGACTTCGCGAACCCGATGATCCCCGCCTTGGACGCGCTGTAGTTGGTCTGGCCGGCGTTCCCATGCACTCCGGCGACCGAGGAAATGGTGATGATGCTGCCGCGTTTCCGTTTCAGCATCGGGAAGATCGCGGCCCGGCAGATGTTGAACGTGCCGGTCAGGTTGGTCTCCAGCACCATGTTCCAGTCATCATCGCCCATCGCGGGCAGGCTCTTGTCGCGGGTGATGCCCGCGGACGTGACAACCGTGGCGAGCGGCCCGAGTTCGCTTTCGACCTGGGCGACAAAGGCCCGCACTTCCTGCACATCGGTGACGTCCGCTCGCTTGACGAGGGTGCGGGCCCCGGCCCGGCTCGCCTGCTCGGCCACTTCCCCGGCCGCCTGTGGCTGGGACCGGTGACAAAGCGCGACATCATACCCCTGCTCCGCGAGTTTGCCCACTACGGCCCGTCCGATGCCACGGGAACCTCCACTCACCAGGGCCACCGGGCGGGGATTCGGGCTCATGACGATGCTCCCGGTACGGGTGCGGCTACTTCGGCCCCCGACGGGCGGATGACCATGATCATCCTTCCGATCCGCAGCACCGGACGGCCGTCAACGGTGCTGGTTCCCTCGAGGATGAGGGTGGCGCCGAGGTCGCGGACCAGGCGTGCGTGATGCAGGACGACGGAGCCGGGCTCGACCAGCCCCTCGATCGTCACGTCGGACAGCGAGCCAAGGAGCGGCACCTCCCCGTCGAGCACGCTGGGCCTGGGCGTGTCCCAGAGGGTCAGCAGAGCGGCCGCCTGGCACCAGGACTCGATCAGCAGGCCGGGCGGAAAGACCGCGGGGGCGCCCGGCTGGAGGTCCTGGAACCACGGTTCGCTTGCCGTGACCGTCTTCACCCCGGTGAGGCGCTCTCCTGGCACGAACTCGGCCAGCCGGTCGACCAGCAGCATCGGGCACCGGTGCGGCAGCTTGGCCATGATCTCGGCAACCCCGGTCATGGGGTGCCTCCCCGTGACAGGCGGTAGCGCAGGCTCACCTTCGCGACGGGCCCGCCCGGTCCGTGCAGCACCCCGGTGACCTTCCACTCCCCGTTGACCCTCGCGATCCGGGTATCGATCCGGATTTCGTCACGCGGGCAGACCATGCGCAGGAAACGGGCCGTCGAGACGTTGGAGAGCACCGGCGCGACGCCCTCCACCTGAGCCGCGACGAGCACCGTACGGTGCACACAGTCGATCTGGCAGACGCCGGGGAAGACGGGAAGACCCGGGAAGTGACCGGGAAAGACCGGGTTGCCCGGGTCTATCGTGACCCGCGCGGTGATGCGAACGCCTCCCTCCGCGTCTCGTTCGTATTCGGTCACTTGCACGTTCTCGGTGAGCATGGCGAATCGCGCAGGTACCGCCAGCGCGCTCATAGGAACCACACTTCCTCGTATTCATTCCATCGAGCGGCCATCGCGTCCGTATCCGCGGTGCGCACGCCATCGATGAGGACCTGGCCGTCGCGGCGCAGGCCGGCCAGATCAGCGTCATCCACCCAGACCCGGACCCCGGCCCGGACAAGAGAGCGCACGTAACGCTGGGGATTCGGCAGCCGCGCGCCGTTGCCCTCCGGGGGCGCGGGCCCATCCGCCGCGACGAGCGCGCTGGACACCGCGGGCCCGCGCAGCACCAGGTCGATGCCGCCGAACTGGAGCCGCAGGCCGACGCAGAAGTAGAGCGGGTCGTGCATGTCCTCGGTGCCCGGGCAGTCGTGGTCGATCACCGCGAGCACGTGCGCGGGCATCAGGCGCCGCCGATGAATACGGTCTTCGCCGCCTGCGCGACGTAGTCGCGCAGGTCCGAGAATGACGGCGTCGGCAGACCAGGAACGTGCTCGCCCGCCCCGCGTTCACCGCTGCATGTCTGGCAGGCCAGCCAGGTGAAGCGGCCCACGTTACCGGCGGCCAGGGCGCCGATCTGCTCGGCGGCCGGCCGCTTCCCGCCGCGGCTGCGCGAACCGGCGGCCGGTGACCCCTCGCCCGGGCTGTGACCCGCCCCGGCCGGCCCGAGTTCGGTGAGCCCGTTCGCCTCGCCGCACGCCCATACCTGGATCGAGTGGCCGCTGCGCAGCGCCGTGTCGATCAGCCGCCGTACGGTGCCGAACCGGACCGAACCGTACTGGTCGCTGGTCACGACCAGCAGGAGATCCCACCGGGGGCCGGTCTGGCCGTCCATCAGTGCCACACGACCCGGACGGCGGGATCGAACAACTGCTCGGCGATCGCGTCCAGGCCGGCGACCACGACACCGGGAGCGAGCTGGCCGGTCTTGATACCGCGCTCGGACAGCGACACCTCGTCGGCCCAGACACGTCCGCCCGCGCCGAGCACCCAGGCCACCTCGCCCTGAGCGCTGACGGCATAGTCGACCCCGTCGTCGATCAGGTAGACGCCGGTCTGCGTCCCCGTTGCGGCGAGGTGCCGCGCGGCGCGCAGGAAGCGGCTCACGGTGCCGGGTCCCGGCGGGCTCTTGCTCTCGACAAGCAACTGCGCATGCGCGTGCAGTTCGCCGGGCACGGCATTACCGGTATCCACCGATTGCATGAGTCAACCTCCCAGTGATGTGAGCAGCAGCGAGGACACCCCATCCGCCGCGGCCCCCGCCGTAGCGAGGACGGGCCCGTCCCTTTCATCGCCGAGCCAGCAGGCGCCGGCCACCACCTGCAGGACTCCGAGCGCGCCGGACGCGGCGCCGAGCCTGGCTTCCAGGTCCTCCCTGTGGACGTGCACGAGCGCCGGCGGCGCCGCCGTGGTCCGGCCGGCCAGCCAGAGTCCGGGCGGCCCGCCATGGCCGAGCGCGCGGCCGGCCGAGCCGGCCGCCGAGGCACGCCGGGCATAGTGGCCGAGGCGGGCCCGGGGTACGGCTCCGCGCGCCCGGGCGGACGCCTCCGGTTCGAGCACCACCGCGGCGGCTCCGTCGAACAGCTCCCGTGCCGGGGTGCGGGCAAGGTTCTCCACCACCTCGTTCACCGGCTCCACGCCGACCAGCACGACTGCGCGGACACGGCCCGCGCCGATGAGAGAGGCGGCCAGAAAGGCGGCGTCCAGGCCGGAGGAGGCGCCGTTGCACACCATGACGTTCGGGCCGCGCAGGCCGAACCGGATGGCGATGGATGAGGCGATGACGTTGCTCGAGGCATTGGGGAGGTCGATCGGGGAGGCGCCGGCCACCGTTCCGGCCGCGATCGCGCCAGCCGTGCGGCACACGGTGTCGAGGTTGCCCAGGTTGGAGCTGACCACCACGCCGGTGCCCGCGGGCGGAACGAGCGGGCCGGCCGTCGTGGCCGGATCCAGCAGCCCGGCGTCTTCGAGTGCGCGGGCGGCCGCGAGCAGCCCGAGCCGGGTGGCCCGGTCCTTGTACCGCAGGCCCCGCCCGCCGAGCAGGGCGGCGGGGTCGAACCCGGCCACCCGGCCGGCCGGCGGCCGTAGCAGGTCGGCGGGGGAGCCGAGCATGGGCGAGGCCACTCCCGCGCCGACAACCGCCACGCCTGTCACCGATCGCCCTTCTCCACGATCGCGACGGCGTTGACGCCGCCGAATCCAAAGGCCTGGATCTGCGCCAGTACCGCATCCGGGCACAGCTCCAGGCTGGTGACCAGCCGCAGGTCCTGTGCCTCCCCGGCCGGGTCGGTCAGCCCGGCGATCGGTGGAATCCGGCCGGTACCCAGCGCCTGAGCCGCCACTACGAGGCTCATCAGGCCCGAGGCGCCCGAAGTGTGCCCCGTCATCGACTTGATCGCCGTGACCAGCGGGCGCGCGCCGGTGCCGGTGAACGTCTTGGCGAGCGCCGCGGCCTCGGCCTCGTCGTTGAGGGCGGTGCCGGTGCCGTGCGCGAACACCACGTCGACGTCGGCGGGCTCGATGCCTGCCCGCGTGTGCGCGTCCGCGATGGCCGCCGTGATGCCGGCCAGGTCCGGCGCGGTCTCGCTCCGCGCATCGCAGTTCAGCGCGACCGACCGCAGCCATGCCCTGGCCGGGCCGTCGCGCCGCAGGACGACCGCGGCCGCGCCATCGCCCATCAGCACCCCGCGCCGGTTGCGGTCGAACGGCCGCACCCGGTCGACGGCTCCCGGCTGGACCCGGTCCATGAGGCCGAACATGCTCATCGAGATCGAATCGGTGCCCGCGATGATCACGGTGTCCCCGGCCCCGCCGGCCAGCAGGTCCGCTCCCATCCCCAGCGTGTAGAGCGACGCGGAGCAGGCGTTGCTGACGGTGTAGGTGGTCTCGGCACCGAACCGTTCGCGCAGCGCCGGACCGAAGTGCAGCCGCGACAGCGGGAAATCGGCGGCGTCCGTCCACCGCATCTCGATCGAGCGAAGCTCGCGCAGCCCGGTGCCGATGAGCACCGGTATCCCGGAAAGGTCCGCCCCGATACCGGCATCGTGAACGGCTTCGGCCACGGCCTCGCACAGCCATTGGGTGGCCCGGCCCGGCACATCCGCCCCGGCTGGCCGGTCGTCGATCTCGTACGCGTGCCTGGTGCGGAAGCGGCCGGCGTCGAATCCGTACAGGGGCGACAGGCCGCTGTGTCCCGCACACAGCGCCTCGAACAGCGGGGCCGCGCCCGAGGCGTTACTGGCGATCGCGCCCAGGCCCGCGATCGGCCATCGCTGAACGGCTTGTGCCAGCATCCTCATCCCGTAGTGCTTCTGGGCAACGACCCCATGGTGCCTGGCAGAGCGTCACCGGCCTGTCGCACAAGGAGGCCCATTATGTGCTCGGCGATCGCTGTGAGAGCCGGCTGATTCCACAGCAGGGTGGCTGGGAGGCTTTGCCCGAACCGCCGCTCGAGGCGGCGGCGGACAATGACGGTCATGACCGAGTCCAGTCCCTGTTCGGTCAGCGGCCCGGCGCGGATCGATTTCGGGCACCGGCAGCCGCATTTCGGTGGCCACCGCTGCGGGTCGAGGTCGATCGTCCCGCCCCACAGTTCCGGGCACTCACCGGCGATCACCCGGCCGAGTCCCCACAGTGCGGCATGCGGGAGGTGAGCCTCGTGACGGCTTTCCCGTACCCCGCCGTGACGCACCACAGGCGCGGATGTTCCGTGGTTTCCAGGGCGGCGAGCCGTCGCGCACACGTCGCATCACGGCGAAGTCACTGAGCGTCGCAACAGCGTTACGCATCTGTCGCGGCCATCTGGACATGGACGGCCACTGCTGACACACTTCCGGATTAACGAATATGTCGGCCGGTGGCCGCGCCATGAACTGGGGGTGATCTTGTGACGGGCCAGCCAGCGCTGATCGGCCAGCGGCCGGGGATGAAGACTGAGCTTTCCCATGCAAGCACCATCTACCTGCGGATCCTTGGCAGGTTTGAACTCGTCGTGCGGTCACGTTCGATCCCGGTGGGCACGAGCTGCCAGCGGCTGCTCGCCCTCATGGCGATGCGCGGCGGTCAGGTGAACCGCGTGCAGGCCGCGGGACTGCTCTGGCCGGATGTGACCGGTCCGCGGGCCAACGCCAACCTGCGCTCGGTCCTCTGGCGGCTGCAGCGACGCTGCCCGGAGGTGATGAACAGAACGTTCATGGATCTCTGGTTGGCCAGCGACGTCGTCACCGATCTGGACGATGTCCAGGCCACCGCGCGGCGGCTGCTGGACCGTTCCAGCCGCCTCAGCCGCGATGAGCTCCGGCAAGCGCTGAACTGCAACCTGTATGCCGACATTCTCCCCGGCCTTGATGGCATGGAGTGGCTTGACCCCGAGGCCGAGCGGCACCGGCAGTTGCGCCTGCATGCGCTGGAAGCGCTGGCCGAACAGCTCATCGAGGTGGGCTGGCTGGGTGCGGCCGTCGAGGCCGCGCTCGGCGCGCTGCGCGCCGATCCCTTCCGGGAAAGCGCGTGCCAGTTGCTGGTCAAGGCGCACCTTGCCGAGGGGAACCAGCTCGAGGCGCGACGGCAGTACCAGCGGTATTGCGCCGTGCTGCGGGGGGAGATGGGGCTGGGGCCGTCAGATTCCCTCCGGCGGCTCGTGCGCGACGGCACATTGCGAGCCGCCGGGTAGGGCTCGCCATCACATCGGCGGGTTGCCGTGCTTGCGCTGCGCCTCGCCGAGGGACCCGCCGAAGATGGTGAAATCCTGGGCGTACCGGCGCCGCCCGTCATAGCCCCGTCGCCAGGGCGCGATGCGGCCGTCCCGCTCCCGGGCAGGCAGCATCGCGTGCCGGTAACCGTGCGGGTGCTCTGCGGGGTTATCTCGCTGACTGGGATTCCAGCCCGCGGATCAGCAGGTCAAGGCCGGTCTGGAATTGTTCGTCCAGGTCGCAGTGGCCGCAGAACATCATCGCGATCCGGAGCAGGTGGTCGGGGGCGTCCCGGGGGACCATCTCAGACACCCGCCGGATCCGGCTGAGCTCGTCGGCCGGCCAGCCGGGCTCGCGGGACGACGAGCTGTAGCACACCTCGGTGAGCGCATAGCCCTGGGCGTAGACGACCACGGTGCGCAGCGCCTCGATCGCCCTGTCCTCGCCGAACCCGGCCTTCAGCAGCAGTTGCTGGAAGGCGCTGAGCACCTCGAGACGGCGGGTGGGCATCACCGAGCGGCTGACGAGCAGCGGTGCGGCGGCCGGGTGGTGACGGATCAGGGCGCGTATCGAGTTCGCGTGAAAGCGCAGGGCCTCGCGCCAGGGCATGTCGGCAGGGGGCAGTTCCATCTCCTGCGACATGATCTCGACGATGCCGTCGAGCAGCGCGTCCTTGCTTTCGACGTAGTTGTACAAGGACATGCCCCGCACGCTGAGTTCGGCGCCGAGCTTCTGCATGCTCAGCGCCGCCAGCCCATGCGTGTCCACATAGTCCAGCGCCGTACGGAGCACTCGCTCCCTGGAGAGCCGGGCTCGCGGTGGTGGTCGCTGGGTACTCGTTGCCGCCGGCATGTCACCTCCGGTCCTGACCTGCACCCGCAGGCCGGACTTAGAACTTTACACTAACCTAAAACTTACGCTGTAAGTCGCCTACTGAGAAGCTTGTGACGCCTGAGAACCCTCCGCCCCAACGTCATCGATGTGACATGGCCGCTGTTCTGCGACAGCTCTGTCATATCGCCACCCTTTGGCGGGCGTCGCGCGGCCGTCGCGCCAGCGTCACTCAGGCCGCTGAAGTGCGGACTAGAACGAAGTCTAACGAAGTGGTAAGTCCAGTCTTACCAGCGTGCATCTACCAGCAGCTTATACATGAAGTTAGAGCCAACCGTGGGTAAGTGAAGTTGTGCACCGCCGCTGCCGACTGGACATGTAGTTTTCTTGCTGCCACGCTTCCGGATTAGCCGATATATGCCACCTGACGAGGGGTGATCTTGTGCCGGTTCAGTCAGTGACGTCCCGTCACACAGACTCACGGGATAGCGCTCCGCCGGAAGACGGCAGCATCCAGGTGCGGGTTCTCGGCAGGTTCGACCTGATCGTGGGATCGCGCTCGATCAGCGTGGGCGCGAGCTGCCAGCGGCTGCTGGCTCTGCTGGCGATACGGGAACGCCAGCTCAACCGGGTGCAGGCCGCGGGCTTGCTCTGGCCCGATGTGCCCGCCCCGCGGGCCAACGCCAACCTGCGCTCGGCGCTGTGGCGGCTGCAGCGGGCCTGCCCGGACGTGGTGGACAGCACGTTCATGGACTTCTGGCTCACCGACGCGGTGACGATCGACCTGGAGGGCGTCCGCGCCATGGCCCGGCGGCTGCTCGACCGCTCCAGCCGTCTCAGCCCCAGCGAGCTGCACCAGGCGCTGCGGTGCAACCTCCAGGATGATGTCCTGCCCCGGCTCGCAGACGAGCCGTGGCTGTCAGCCGAGCGGGAACGCCATCAGCAGATGCGACTGCACGCGCTGGAAGCGCTGGCCGAACAACTCACCGACGCCGGCTGGTTCGGCGCGGCCGTCGATGCCGCGCTTGGCGCCCTGCGCGCCGACCCGTTCCGGGAGAGCGCCTGCCGCCTGCTGGTCAAGGCCCAGCTCGCCGAGGGAAACAAGTTCGAAGCGCGCCGGCAGTACCAGCGTTACTGTGCCGTGCTGCGCGATGAGATGGGGCTGGAGCCATCGGAGAGCCTCCGGCGGCTGCTCGGCAGTCAGGCATTCCCGCGGCAGGTCAGCCGGATGTGCCAGTGAAGAACGATGCCAGGGAAGGACACGGATGATGACTCACGCGCCCGCGAGCGCAGCCGCCGGCCTGCTGCCTGCCGATCGTGCCGGGATTTCCGTGGTGGCCAGGTCGCTCCAGGTGCTTGGGGACGTCACCAGGTTGCGGCTGCTGGAGTACCTGCTGAATGACGAGCACACGGTCGGCGAGTGCGTGAGGCACATCGGGCTTTCCCAGGGAAGGGTCTCGACCCACCTGTCCTGCCTGGCCAGTTGCGGGTATGTGCAGGTACGGCGGGAGGGGCGGTTCGCCTACTACCGGGTGGCCGATCCCCGCGTCGCCGACATCGTGACGGCCGCCCGGGCCTTCGCCGCCGACAACGTCGCTGCCCTCGCCGCCTGTACGCGGATCGAGGACGGCGGCCGCCCCGGCGCTCAGGCCGGCTTCCCGGCGACGGCCAGCACGTAACCAATCTCGGGGACCGCCGCGAAGCGCTCGAGGGAGTCGGTCATCCGGCAGAAGTCCTCGTCGCTCATGAGCCCCCGTATCTTTTCCCTGGCCTGTCGCATGTTGCGGGCGGCGGTGATGAATGACGGCATCACCTCGTTTCCGATGTCGGTGAACTCGGTCACCGTCAGGCCGGCCGCCTGGATCGCCGATTCGTAGTCCTGCCTGGTCAGAATCGGCCCACTCTCGAACACGCTGTCGTTCGCGGCGACGATCTCCTTTGCCCAGGCATCCACGATCGGCCCCCGCACAAAGAAGTCGGTGACAACGACCCGCCCACCGGGCCGCAACACCCTGCCGATCTCTTTGAAGGCCGATGTCCGGTCGATGACGTGGCAGAAGGACTCGAGGGCGAATGCGGCATCGAAGGTTCCATCGCGGAACGGCATGTTGTGCAGGTCGGCCACCCGGAAATCAGCCGCCTCGGCCATCGCCCGGCCGGCGGCAAGCTCCCTGGATACCCGGACCTGGTAGTCGCTGAGGGTTATACCGGTGACCCGCACCTGGTGCGCGGCCGCTATCCGCAGGCTCGCCTTCCCGTTGCCGGAGCCCACGTCGAGCACGCGCTGCCCGGCGGTCAGGCGGCATCGCTCCGCCACCAGATCGGTCAGCCGGTCACTGGCCTCTTCCATGGACGACGCCGGGTCGGGCCCACCGAAGTAGCAGCCATGCAGGCAGCCGCCCATTGCCTCGGCCATCAGGTCCGTGAGCTGTTCGTAGAAGTCGCGGACAGCATCCGTTGCGGAGCATTCACCCGCCAAGATAACCACTCTCCCAGGTGACGGTGATCAGCTTCAGTAGCTGCCGTCGATGCAGAAGTCTCAGGCAAATCTTGCTGGAGCCCCCGTCACGGCGGCGTGACCGGCGCATCGCCCGAGAGCCGGCCGGCTACCTGGCGGATTCGCAGCATGAGCGTGGCCGGGGGGGTCACCTTGCCCGAGGCGTATGTGGACAGCCGCGAGGCGGAGGTGCCGATCCAGGAGGCGAACTCCGCCTGGCTCAGTCCCGAACGCCGGACGGCTTCCCGGATATCCGCGGCGACGGCCGCGCGTTCGCTTGCCTCGGCCCGTTCGCGCGCACGGGACACAACCGTCTCCATGGCGTCGGCGATGCCGTAGGGGCGCGAGTGGCTGAGTACCTCTTCCACCTGCCTCGCGGTCCTTCCCCAGGGGGCGGCCCGTATTTCGGCCACGATCCGGTGCCAGTCCGCGAGGTCGCCGCGTTCGAGCGCGGTCTGCACGGCCTCGGTCGGCCACTGCCACACAGGAGTGTCCGGCGTGATGTTCAGATTGCGGAATGCCAGTGCCATGGGCTACACCCTCTGCTTCGAGCATTCCGGCGGCCAGTTGCCCGCACACCGATCGCCAGTCACCTGCGTGACCAGGCCGGGCGGCCGGCCTGCGGCGGCACGTCCGGATAGCCGGGCGAGGCTACTTTTCCAGCGGGGTGCCGACCCCGCCGGTGCACGGCCCGCCGTACTCGGGTGTGTAGGTCTTGGACACGCGGAACTTGTTGACGAACTCCTGCAGCCGCGGGTCGGTGGGCGAGGTGAGCCGAAGCTGGAATCCCCACGAGGTCACGACGATCGGGGCAGGCAGTCCCGGGTAGGGAGTCAGATCCATGTACCGCGAGCTGCCCTGACCGCCGGGTGACAGGACACTCTGGCGTTCCACGAAGGCGCGCAGCGCGTTCACCTCGCTCTTTGCCAGCGACGGCCGGTAGGTGATCCATACGGCGCCGTGCTCGAGGTTGTGCACCGCGTGCTCGTTCGGCACCGGCTTGTCGTAGATGCCGCAGTTCATCCACACCGCGTTATGGTCACCGCCCACCGGAGGGGTGACCGCGTAGGTCACCGGCCCGGGAACATGGTTGTGCCCCAGCGCGCGGGCAGCCGGGCCGTTGTGGCTGCTGGCAGGCCAGCCCGTGGTGTCGTAGGCGACCACACCGCTGATGCCGGAAGGGTTGGGCACCACCAGCGGGGCGGGCTGCACCACCGGGCTTGAGCCGGTCACCGCCGCCGGGATGACCTCCCTGCCGCTGCCGCTGCTACCGGAGGGGAGCGCGGCGACGACGGCGCCAATCAGCGCGCCCGCGGCGACCACGATGACGCCGGCCCACATCAGGTTGCGGCGCCGCTCGGCCCGGCGCTGCTGTGCCCGCATCTGGGCGACCTTCTCCCGGGCCTGGGCTCTGTTCCTGGCACCCTTGGACATCAGCGCCTGCCTGTTGTCTTCTGGCTTCCCACGGTGACCTGACGGGAGAACAGGTTACCGTTCCAACCTCTGAACACGTCAGCTTCTCGGCGATGCTGACCTCGCCCACGCGGGTTCCAACGTGCTGGCGCTGGTGACCGGGCACCGGCGGCACCAGAGCTACGCCGCGTTCCGGGCCGGCGCGGCGCTCCGCTGGCGGACTCCGGTCTGGACGTCGGCTGCCGTGCGGCGGATAACCGGCCGCGGACAGCTCACCGGAGCGGAACTGGAGCCGGGGCCGATGCCGGAGCCGGGGCCGCGGGGGAGCCGCGGATCCTCGTGCACGCCGCCCCGCCGCTCCTGTGGATCTCGCCCCAACGCGATCTCGGCCGCGACCCCGCCACCGCTGGGCCGGTTCGTACTGCGCAGCGCCGTCTTCCGCAGCCTGGCCCGGCTGGAAGTACGCCAGGACTGCCAGTTGCCCGCCCGGTCCTGCCCGCAGCGCCTGATCCCCGGCCGCCCAGCACACCTCGGCGCATCGTGGCGCTCCCAGGTGAACCCCGCAGGCGGCCCGGTCCAGGTCAGCGTGCGCTGACGGCTGAGCTACCGAGCCTGCGGCCACGCCTGCCGAGTTACATCGTTTACTTGATATAAGGTGCGACATAAGGGGCAGGGGAGCGGCGGCGCCGGACAGTCCGGGATCCGCGCCGGGACACGACACAAGGGGAGCAGTGGCGGAGCGGAAGCGCTGGACGGTGCGGGATCTGCGCCGGGACAACCGGGCGGTCCTCCTGTGGTCCCTGTTCTGCGGCCAGCCGTGCAGCCGCCAGGATCTCGGGGCGGCGACCGGCCTGAGCGCGGCTTCGGTCAGCAACGTCATCCGCGAACTGATCAGCGACGGCATCGTGACCGAGGCAGGCTCGGCCGACTCCGACGGCGGGCGGCCCCGGGTGCTGCTGCGGATGAACCCCGGCTATGGATATGTGATCGGGGTCGATGTCGGCGAGACGCGGGTCCGGGTCGAGATGTTCGACGCGACCATGGCAGTCCTGGCCAGGGCAGACTATCCCCTGGATCCCCGCGCCCACGGTGTCGGCGTGGTGGTCGACCGGATCTCGGCCGGCCTGGCCAGCGTGCTGGCCGGCGGCGGCGCCGGCCCCTCCGCCGTGCTCGGCGTCGGCGTCGGGGTGCCGGGCGTCGTGGAGCAGGGCGACGAGGTGCTGGTACACGGCCAGACCTACGGCTGGGACGCCGTCCCGCTAGGACGCCTGCTCCGGCCGGCCGCCGGCTTCCCGCTGTACATCGACAACGGTGCCAAGACCATGGGCCAGGCCGAGCTGTGGTTCGGCGCCGGGCGCGGCGCCCGGCAGGCCGTGGTCTGCCTGATCGGCTCGGGCCTGGGAGCCAGCATCATCACCAGCGGGTCACCCGGCCAGGGCGGCAGCTCGGTGGCGGCCGAGTGGGGTCATACCGTGATCCAGCTAGGCGGCCGGGCCTGCCGCTGCGGAGCGCGCGGCTGCCTGGAGGCCTACGTCGGCGCCGAGGCGATCCTGGACCGCTACGGGCAGCCACTGCCCGGCCCGGACGAGGAATCCGCGCTGGCCGCCCTGATCGCCTCCACCTCCGCCCGGGCGGTCGAGACGCTCCGGGAGACCGCGGCGTATCTGGGCGCCGGTATCGCCGGGCTGATCAACCTGTTCGGCCCGGAGCGCGTCATCCTTGGCGGCTGGGCCGGGCTGCTGCTCGGCGAGCGGCTGCTCCCTGACATCCGCGAGGCGGCCCGCCAGCATTCCCTCACCCACCGGTTCGCCCAGACCACCATGGAACTCGGCCAGCTCGGCCCGGACGCGGTCGCCCTCGGCGCCGCAACCCTCCCGATGGAGCGCTTCCTCAGCGGCACACTGAGCAACCCGATGCCCGCCGCAGGGCACCGCGCGGCAGGCTGACCCGGCCACCGGACGGGCATGCAGCCCTGGCGGCGGGCTGACCCACTTGCCGCACCCACCCGAAACGCTCAATGAAGAAGCGCCCCGCAGGCAGGAAACCCTGGCATTGGCACGGGCTGATCAGCCATATGTGAACGGAAGAAGCGCCCGCAGACAGGAACCCCGGCGTTGGTACGGGCTGATCAGCCATATGTAAGGGGTTACATAACACTGTCACTCGTGACGGCTTGTCACTGCCACGTCACCGAGTTACACACAGGTTAGTTCAGGCTTTAGTTTAACTCGTAGGAGGAAGCCATGGCCATCCTCGCCGGCCTGCGCGGCCCCCACCGGGCCAGCCATATCCTGGTCGCCGCAGTCACCCTCGGCGGCCTCCTGCTTGCCGCACCGGGCCTCGGCCAGCCCGCGGCGGCCTCGGCGCGGACCGCGCCAGCGCACACGGTGAGAGCGCAGACCGAGACGCAGCTCAGCGAGTCCGGCTGGACGGCCAGCTCGAACACGAATTCCTCGCCGGGTGACTCACCCCAGAACGCGATCAGCGGTAACACCGGCGCCCGGTTCAGCTCCGATGCCGACCAGGCCCCGGGCATGTGGTGGCAGGTCAACATGGGCTCGGTCCAGACCTTCAACCAGGTCGAGCTGGACTCCGGCGGCAATACCGGTGACTACGCCCGGGGCTTCGACGTGGAGGTCTCCAACGACGGCGTGAAGTTCACCCCGGTCTACTTCGCGTCCGGTTCCTCGTCCCCGGAGACCGCCACGTTCTCGCAGCAGTCCGCGCAGTACATCCGCATCCTGCTGACGGCATCGTCCGCCACCAACTGGTGGTCCATGACCAACTTCACGGCCTACAACGAGAACCAGTCCACCGGCTCAGCGCCGCCGCCCCCCACCGGCGGCAGCCTCGGTCCCAGCGTGTATGTGTTCAACCCCGGCATGCCGGTGAGCTCGATCCTGTCCACGCTGAACTCGATCTCCAGCGCCCAGGTACCGAACCAGTTTGGCTCGCAGCGGTACGAGATCCTGTTCCAGCCCGGCACCTACGGGTCGTCATCCAACCCGCTGGTGTTCACCGTCGGCTACTACGAGAGCGTCGCGGGCCTGGGCCACAATCCCAGTCAGGTGGTGATCAACGGCGCGATCAACTCCTATAACCAGTGCACGAACGGCAACCAGTCGCAGTGCTACGCAACCACCAACTTCTGGCGGTCGATCTCCAACCTGACGATCAACGTCACCGGCATGACCGGCTGCTTCAGCGGCACAGACGTGTGGGCCGTCTCGCAGGGCGCCCCGCTGCGCCGGGTCGATATCAACGGCAACCTGACGCTGATGGACTACTGCGACGGCAGCCCGGACTGGGCCAGCGGCGGGTTCATCGCCGACTCCGCGTTCAATGGCGGCAAGGTAACCAACGGCTCGCAGCAGCAGTTCTTCACCCGTAACAGCAACATCGACAGCTGGAGCAACGGGGTCTGGAACCAGGTGTTCTGCGGCGATCCCGGCGCCCCGCCGCAGAGCTTCGCGTCCAACTCCGGCGACAGCGGCGGCCCCCCGCCCTACACGACGCTGGCCAACTGCCCGGTGACCCAGGAAGAGCCTTACCTGTATGTCAATTCCTCAGGCGGCTACAACGTGTTCGTTCCCTCGCCGCAAACCAATTCGCGCGGCCCGGCCTGGGCCAACGGGAACACGCCGGGCACCTCGCTGTCGCTGAACACCTTCTACGTGGTCAACTCGTCCAGCACCGTTGCGCAGATCAACGCGGCGCTCGGGGCCGGCGACAACCTGCTGTTCACCCCGGGTGTCTACCAGTACAACCAGACGATCAACGTCACCAACCCGAACACCAAGATCGTCGGCCTCGGCTTCGCCACGCTGATCCCTACCGCTGGCAACATCACGATGAACGTGGCCGGTGTGCCCGGCGTCAGCATTTCCGGTCTCATCTTCGACGCCGGGCCCACCCAGTCCTCGGCCCTGCTGCAAGTCGGCGTTGAGGGGTCGACGGCGAACAACGCCTCGAACCCGGACAGCATGGATGACGTGTTCTTCCGGGTCGGTGGCGCCGAAGCAGGCTCGGCGGCCACCGCCTTCGTGGACAACAGCAACAATTCGATCATCGACGATGTCTGGATCTGGCGGGCCGACCACGGCGCGGGCGCCGGCACCTGGTCCGGCGATCCTTCGGCGACCGGGCTGGCGGTCAACGGGAACAACGTCACCGCCAACGGCCTGGCCGTCGAGCACTTCCAGCAGTACGAGACGATCTGGAACGGCCAGGGCGGCACCGACCTGTTCTTCCAGAACGAGAACCCGTACGAGGTACCCAGCCAGCCGGTCTGGATGTCCAGCGCCACCCAGGACGGTTACCCGGCCTTCTACGTCCCGGCCAGCGTGACCTCGTTCACCGGCTATGGCATGGGCAGCTACTCCTATTTCAATCAGGGGGTGGCCATCGAGAACGCCATGGCCTTCCAGTCGCCTGATACCTCCGGCGTCCGGTTCAACGACATCCTGACCGTGTTCCTCAACGGCTCCGGCGGCATCCAATCGGTCATCAACGGCACCGGCAAGGCCGTGAACTCCAGCTTCGGCGGCCCAAGCGACGTCGTCACCTACCCGTAACCGGCGCAGCCGGATCGGCCGCCCCGCCTCGGCCGATCCGGCTGACCACCAAGGACAACGCCCAGGACAACGGCGTCGAAACCTGTCATGAAGCGCCTGGCGGTGCTTAGCTGCCTGCGACCCAGGTGTTGGTGTAGGCATCCCCGGCCTTGGACAACGGCGATGTCCTGATCAGTACCCGGGGGTGGGCAATGCTGGCTATCAGGCTGAAGCCGAACAGCGCCTGGGCGGTGCCGACGGGAGCGCCGTTGATCCGCACGCCGGACCAGCGAATGGTGCCGAAGCCGGGGATCGGATCCCGCCGGACGCGCTGGACGCCAGCGAAGTCCGAGAACGGGGCGAACGCACCCTTGTCCAGGTGTGACCGGGTGAGGGTCACCCCGGTGGTGAGGTCATCGACGGTGCCCGTCCGCCGTTGGGTGCCCGGGTCGAAGGATGCCGTCAGCAGCACCTTGTCGCCCGGGCTGACGGTCATGGCCAGCGGTGCCCCGAGGGCCTGCGCCTGGTAGAGGGCCGAACCCCCGGCGCAGCTCCCCATGACGTCCGCGCGCGCGGTCACAGAGCCTGGGATGGCCATGGCACCCGAGCCGGTGCCGGCATCCGCGTGGCGATCCCGGCCGGCCCCGGGCAGCGCCCCCACCTGGGCGGTCGCGTCCTCGATTCCTGAAGTGCTGGTGCAGTTCACGGCCGGGACGGTGAACCGGGCCACGATGGTGCTCGGCGGCGCCGGGTCGACGATCGCCAGGAAGGCGGCCTCAAGGGTGCTCTCCTGGCCACCCGCCGCGGCGGCGGTAGCCGTGCCCGCCGCCGTCATGGCCACCGCTGCAGCCAGTGCGGCCATCATCTTGAAACTTCTCACGATTACTCCCTGGACAGTTTGGGGCTGGCGGGGCCGCCCGTATAACGGCAACGTCCTTGTAAGTGGTTCATCACTATGAGTGAGATCGGTGGCCAGGGTGGACTGCCTGACGGTGACCAGCGGCGGTCCCGGGTTCCGCTCCCCTCATTGACACCCCAGCCAGGCACAATGTGACACCGGATGGATGGGAGGAGGCAGATCCCCGGAGGCGGGTGGGCGAGGCTGGTGACGGGGGCTTCTTCGGCCGTAAAAAAGCGGACGGCGCCGGTCAGGGCTGGCGGCTTTCTACGGGTGGGGTGAAGGCTGCGAGCAGGGTGGCGGTGATCAGCCGGGCGGCGTCGTCAGCCTGGAGGCGGCCGGCCGTGGCGTCTTCGGCCGCGGCATGCATGAGGCTGAACGCAGTGGTGATCAGCCATTGTTCCGGCAGGTCGGTACGGAAAGTCCCGGCGCGCTGTCCTCGCTCGATGAGGGAATGCACCCGGCGCAGGAGTGGGTCATGGACGCCCCGGATGCGCTCGGCGGGGAGTTCCCGCTGTGCGGCCAGCAGGATGTTGCGGAACTGGTGGACGATCTGCCAGGAGGCGGCGACCAGCCGGGCGAGCGCGTCGGCGGGGTCGCCGCCGGTGTCGGTGGCGTCGAGGACCGCGTCGGCGTGCTCGATGGTCCGGGCCATCACGGCGTCCACGAGTTCGGCGCGGGTTTTGAAGTGCCCGTAGAGCGTGATGCGCCCGACCCCCGCTGCCGCCGCGATATCGGCGATGCTCATTTCTGGGTCGCGCGCTAGGCAGTCTGTGGCCGCGTCCAGGATCGCGGCGATGTTGCGGCGCGCATCGGCCCGCTGCGCCCGCGGGGCCGCCGCGCGGGCACCGCTGGAAGACATCCCGGAAATCCCCTTTCCCGAACACCAGTGTACGAGTTAGCCTGTGAGCCGTAACTCGTACATGCCTGTACACGTTAGCTCAGATCCGGCCCGAGAAGGAGATCGTCATGCAGGACCTGGACCGCAGATCCAGAATCCGGAGACGGGGATCGGTTGCGATGACCGCAGCCGGGCCGCGTGCCCCACACCCGCCAGCTACCCGGTCCGGCCCGTCGCCCTGGGTGGCCCTGGCCCTGGTCGCATCCGCACAGCTGATGCTGGTCCTGGATGTCACGGTGGTGAATGTGGCGCTGCCGGACATCGGCGCGGCCCTGCACCTGCAGCGCGGCGAACTGCCGTGGGTGATGACCAGCTACACCCTGTTCTTCGGCGGCCTGATGCTGCTGGGCGGGCGGATCGCCGACCTGTTCGGCTCCCGGCGGCTGACCCTGGCCGGGCTGGCCATGTTCACCGCGTCATCTTTGCTGTGCGCACTCTCGCAGGACGCCGCAATGCTGCTCGCCGGGCGTGCATTGCAGGGCCTCAGCGCGGCGCTGATGTCGCCCGCCGCCCTGGCCACCGTCATGACGCTGTTCCCCGGCGCCGGCCGCGGCAAGGCGCTGGGTGTGTGGTCGGCGCTGGCCGGCGCCGGATCGGCCCTGGGCGTCATCCTCGGTGGCGTGCTCACCTCCGGCGCGGGCTGGCGGTGGGTGTTCGCGATCAACGTGCCGATCGGCATTGCCCTGCTCACCGTGATACCGCTGGCCGTGCCGGCCCGGCAGCAGCCCAGCGTGGCGGAGCGCGCTCTCGATATCCCTGGTGGGGTGCTGGTCACCGCGGGAACCGGTGCGGCCATCTACGGCCTGATCAATGCCGGCAGCCACGGCTGGGCAGCCGCCTCCACCGTGCTGCCGCTCGTGCTGGCCGCCGTGATCTGGGCTTTCTTCGCGATGGTTGAGCGCCGGGCCCGGCGTCCGCTGCTCACCGTGGGCCTGCTCGGTCAGCGGGCCGTCCTGGCCGGCAGCTTCCTGATGCTGGCCGCTACCGGGCTGCTGGTCGGCGGCTTCTTCGTGGCCTCCTTCGCGCTGCAGCGTGCACACCACTACAGCGCCGTGCACGTAGGCCTGGCCTTCCTGCCGACCGCCCTGGCGATCATCGCCGGAGCGCAGGCCGGCAGCCGGGTGCTGGCCCGCGTCAACACCAGGGCCGTCGCGGTCACCGGCCTCGCCCTCGCAGCCGCCGGATACGCCATCGCTGCCAACTGGCCCCAGCCCGCCACAATGGTGACCGGGCTGAGCATTGCCGCGCTCGGTATCGGGGCGACGTTCGTCACCGCCTTCACCGCCTCGCTCACCGACGTCGCCCCCACCGAGGCGGGCCTGCGGTCAGCGCTGGTCAACACCTTCCACGAACTCGGCGGTGCGGCCGGTGTCGCCGTTCTATCCAGCGCCGCCGGAGCCGGCCTGGTCGCGACGCACCTGGCCAGCCACGACTTCACCCATGCCTTCACCGTCGGCGCGGTCTGCGCCGCGGCGTCAGTGGCGATCGCGGCGGTGCTGGTCCCGGCCGTCCGCCGGAAGCCGGCCGCCGGCACTCCCGGGTGAAACAGACTCTGGCCCTCGCCAACCCGGTCGGCGTCACATTGCCAGGGTCTGGTGCCCGGTGATGTAACTTTCGGCCGGGTCAACCCGGAAGCACCACGTCAGCCGGCTCGGGCCGGGGCCGGCCATTGACCGGCTCCATGGGCGGGCCGACGATCGCGTGTGCACGGTCGCGGCTATCCGGCCATACCAGCGGCACATCTCGGCCCGGCCGGTCAGGTTCCCTCAGCCAGGGCTGCGAGCCGGTCCAGTGAGGCCTGCAGGCGGTCGGGTGTGGTCGCCCGGGCTCGCGCGAAACGGTTCTCATCGGTCAGCCGGGTCCAGTCGTAGGTGCAGGTGACCCGGGTGCGGGACGGCCCGGCCGGCGCGAGTTCCCAGCGCCACAGGTGCCCGGGCCGGGGCTTTCCCACCTCGGCGGGCATCCAGGCGATCCGGCGGCCCTCTTCGAACTCGGTCACGTGGTTCTCCCGGACGCTGCCATCCACGGTGAGCGTCATGCTGAACACATCACCGCTGCGGTGGACGCGCTGCCCGGCCGGCGCCCAGGCCAGGTTGGCGTTGCCGTCCCAGCGGGGCTGCTGCGCCGGATCGGCGATCAGCTCGAAGATCCGGCCTGGCTCGGCCGCGATCTCGCGGCTGGCGCTGACCACGCGCGGCGTCTGGTCAGGTGTCATGCATACATCCAAACACCCGGCGCACCGCAGCCTGCGCAGGTACCCCGATCGCTGCCGGATACGGCGTGCCAACGAACTGGATGGTGAACTTGGTGTCGGCTGGGGCACCAGCGGTGGTCCGGCATTTGACGTTCACGAGCTCGCCGGTACCCGACTGCCCCCAGGTGGCTGCCTGGCATACGTTGGTGGTGGAGCCCTGGGCGGTGACCTGTGCGTATCCGCCGGGATCGGCGGCTGCGGCGAAATCGGCCCGGTATCTGCCCACACCCTGCCTGGTAATCGTTACTTGTGGAGTTCCGGTGCGGACCTTGTCCTCGGTGTAGGCCGGCGGGGGAGTGTACGACGAGGCCTTGCTCCGGTCAGCGAAGGCGTACCCCTCTTGGGTGTTGTTGATGCCCAGATAGTCGTTTCCCTGGGAGAAGCTGATGTCGGATTTGGTGTCCCGTGGCGTCCCGCCGGGGCCGGTGCAGGCGATATTGAAGACTTCGCCTTGTGAGGTTCCGCTCCACTTGATGATGCGGCAGGTGACGGCGTTGCTGCCCCATGCGGTAACGGCGACGGTGCCGCCATGGAGATCGAGGCCGGGGAACAGGATGCGGTAGCGGCCGGTGCCCACGTGAGTCACGGCCGGGCCAGTGCTGGTGAATGTGGCGTACCAGTCGTCCTGGTCAGGGAAGTGCTCCTTGGCCGTGGGCGTGTCGATCTTGACGTACGCCACCGTTCCCGTTGGCGAAGTGGTGCCGGGCATGCCGGTGTAGGCGGCGGCGAACCTCGAATCGGCCGGTGACCCGGTTGAGCCGAAACAGGCGACCTGCACCTGCTGGCCGGTCAGTGTCTTGACCCAGGTGACGACTTCGCAGACGGCCGCGGCCTGGCCGGTGGGGGTCACCGATACCGAACCGCCATGAAACTGGAGGCCGGGGAACTCGATGGTGTAGGCGCCGGTCCCGGTGCGCTGGATGGTGTTGGCCTGCCCGGTGCTGTTGTACTGCAGATTGCCGGGCGGAGTGAAGTTCGGCGCCGTTGGCTGATCATCGATCACCCATCCGGTGACCGATGACGCTGACGGCGCACCGTTGGCCCAGGCCGGGTTGCAGGCGTTGCCCGCGACTGAAAGAACGCTGATCATGGTGAGCCCGGCAAGCCGGCCGGCCCGGCCACCTACACCCATCACTGCCCCCCGGGATGCCACGCTCCCCGGCGAATACGGAGAGCACCTGCGAAGAAGCTACTCCTTCACCCGCCAGCTGGTCACGACCACCTGGGAACCTGCCGCACGCTGCTGGTCAGCCGCGAATCACGTTGAGCGCGGCGACGGCTCCGGGCCCGGAATTCATCACGAGCATGATGGCGAACAGCGCGGCGGCCAGGCCGGCGTAGGCGCCGTACACCACCGGGATCGCCCGGCGGATAGCTCGCTGGCGGAGTTGCGGCCAGGCCACAGGGGGGAAGCTGGACGCCTCAGCGGTAGCCCCGCTTGAGCAGGTACTTGGCTCCTGCCTCGAAGCCCTCAGGGCTGAGCACCTCAAAGCCGAAGGCATCGGCGAGCCGGTTGGTCGTGTTGAACGCGGCGCAGACCGCCAGCGCGTCCTGGACCTGCTGGCGTGAGACACCGGCGGACAGCACCTGCCGCATGTCCTCGGCATCCACCTTTCCCTCCCTGGTCAGCTTGCCGAGCATCCGCAGCGTCGCCCGGAGCCCGCCGGGGACCGGGGCCGATTCCAGGTCGGCCAGCACGGCCGCGACCTTCGGCCCGTCCTGGTATGCCCGCCGTGCGGTCGCGCTGTGCGCGCCGATGCAGAACGCGCACTCGTTCGCCTGCGACACGTACGCCGCCATCAGCTCCCGGTCGCCTGCCGGCCAGGCGGAAGGCCCGCGCATCGCCTCATGGGTGAACCTCTTCGCCCGGGCGCCGTAGAAATCGGGCCGGTAGAAGACCAGCTTGGCGGCGTCCGGTACCGGGTACCCGGAGAACAGCCGGATGAGCGCGAACAGCAGCTTGGTAACGGGGCCGTAGCCGCGGTTGAGGACCTCGAGGCGCATTACCCGTCCTCCTCACCGGCGACGGCTTCGGCCAGGGCCGCCAGACCCGCGTCATACAGCCGGGTGGACTGTCCGACCGCAGCGCATATCACCAGCTCGAAGAGCTGGTCTTCGCTGAAGCCCGCGGCCCGTGCGGCCGCGAAGTCCGCGTCCGTGACCTGCACCGGCCTCGCAGCGACCTTGCCGAGCAGCTCATCCAGCGGCGGGGACAGGCCATCGTTGCCGAACGCGCGGGCTCGCTGCTCCGGCGACGCGCTGCCCTCTCCGTTCAGGATCCGGTCCTGCAGGGCCCGGTAGGCTGCCCGCTTGTTGTCTTCACTCAGCACCGCAGTGCACCTCCTTGGCCGCTCCGCTGCCGCCGCGTCCCCTTCCAATATGACGATCGGCGCACCGCCGGATACGACAGTCTCCCGGAAATGTGCCCAGCAGGCCGGCCGGAACCGGGCCGGCCTGCGGCAGTGCTGGCTTTCGAGGTCATCGGCACCGATTTCCCGGCTTGGCAGTAGTCACACCCTCTGGCCGGGGTCAGGAGCGGTGTGCTGCTGGCCGTGGGTCAGGAGAGCGTGCGGCAGATGTTCTCGGTGGTGGCGTGGATGAGCACGATATTGATCGCGCCGGTGCTGTCGATGATCACCAGGGACCGGCCGGAGACTATCCACTCGCCGGCCGGGAACCCGCGGTTGCCGACGGGAACCGTGACGTCAATGTGGTTGGGGATGTACACGTCGAGTCCTCCGCTGGCCGGGTAGTAGAACCAGCCGTAACCCGACAGGTTGCCCACCACGGACTTGCCGGTGCTCGTGTTGGTGTACCGGGCGAACAGCGGCCCGCGGAATTCCTGGAGGCGCGGGTTGCCGTTCGGGTAGCTCGACAGCGTCCGGTACTGCTCGTGCTGGCGGACGATGGTGACGTTCACGCCGAACCTGCAGACCTTGCCCGGCGCGTCATGCCACGGTTTCGTCCGGTAGGGCTTCCAGGGAATGGAGCTGGCGGTGGCGGCACCGCCCGCGGTGGGCGCTACGTGCCACTGGCTCGTCTTCGGGACCGGCCGGGAGAGGGGACTGACCGTGGCTGCGCTGGCCACGGCGGGCACCCCGGCCGCGGCCACGATGGTCACGGCCAGGCCGCCGACGATGTGACGCAATCTCATTTCCGACCTCCTGGGTAACAGTTGCCGCCACCAGCGTGCCCGCGCCGGGGACCGGGTGCGATCCTTTAGGCCAGAATTGAAAGGTCACGTCATGGCGGGGGTGGCAGACGTGCTGCGAACCCACCTGACCGCTGCCAACCAGCGGGGAACGGGCCTACCTGCGCCGGAAGCTGGCCGTGCTCTGATCACTTCGGGTGCGCCCTTGCCCGCGCCCGCGGCGGCCAGCACCTCGTCCAGGCTGGTGCGCGCGATCCCGCGCTGAATGATTTACTCATTGGCGGCTCTGAAAAAGGCCAGCCGGCCGGCACCATTCACGGATTATTGATGGCCAGCGCGGAATATTCATAGTTCATTGATCTCTAGCGTCTTAGGTTAAGGCGCAGAGAGCGTCGGTGCCCGGCTGCCCGGAGGTCATGCGATGAGCGGATTGCCAGCCGGTGCGCTCCGTCGCGCTGCCGTGGTGATCAGCCCTGGACCATGACGGTGTCCGCGGTGCTGGCGCGCTTACTCGGGTCACCATTTCGGAGTGAAGGAGTGAGCGATGACATTGCGCTTGTCCGATTTCGGCAGGAGAGGGCGGATCATGCTCCGGCGTAAACCAGTACACCGCAGGGCGTTTCCGGTGGCTATGGCCGCGGTGACGCTGGCGGTCGGCCTGTCCGCCTCTGCGGTGACGGCGCAGTCCGCGTCGGCATCCGGCCGCCCGGCCTACCTCGACCCGCATCTTCCGGTCCAGGCGCGGGTCACCGACCTGCTGCACCGGATGACGTTGCCTGAAAAGATCGGCCAGATGGTGCAGATCGAGGCGACCCAGGTCACCGACCCAACCAGCAACTGCACCAGCACAGGCGGGTTCAACATGCCGAACCCCGTGTGCGAGCAGCAGATCTTCGTCAATGACAACGTCGGCTCGATCCTCGCTGGCGGGACCGACATCCCGCCGGACACCACCGGCCACGGTGGCACCGGCAACACGGGGCTGGACTGGGCGAACGAGTACAACATCATGCAGTCCTACGCGATGGCGCACTCGCGGCTGCACATACCGGTCATCTTCGGCGTGGACGCCGTGCACGGGTTCGGGCACCCGTGGCAGGCGCCGCTGTTCCCGCAGTCCATCGGGATGGGCGCCACCTGGGACCCGTCCGCCGCGCAGACGGGCGGCGAAGTAACCGCCAATGCTTTGCGTTCTACCGGGTGGGTGTGGGACTTCGCCCCGGTCCAGGACATAGCAAGGGACAACAGGTGGGGCCGCTACTACGAGACGTATGCCGAGGAACCCGCGCTCTCCGCCGCGATGGGCGGTGCGTTCGTCCGCGGGCTGCAAAGCATCTCCGGCAGCGGGCTGAACGTGACCGCCACCGTGAAGCACTTCGCCGGCTATTCCGAGTCGATCAACGGGCACGACCGGGTGCAGGCCGAGCTTCCGCTCCGCTACCTGCAAGACACGTTCCTTCCCTCCTACGCGGGCGCGATCAACGCCGGAGCGGGCACGGTCATGGTGGATTCCGGGTCGGTCAACGGGATCCCCGCGACCGCGTCGCACTTCCTGCTCACCACGGAACTGCGCCAGCGGCTCGGCTTCCAGGGCGTGGTGATCAGCGACTACGGTGACGTGCCGGCCCTGGCCAGCACCTATCACATGGCCTCCGACCTGGCCGGCGCCGCTGCGCTCGCCATCAACGCGGGCGTCGATGTGGCCATGCTGCCGTTCAACGCCGACCAGTGGCAGGCCGCCGTGCAGCAGGACGTGTCGAACCACAGCATCTCCGTGGCGACGATCAACCAGGCGGTCCAGCGGATCCTCACGCTGAAGTTCCAGCTCGGGCTGTTCGATCATCCGCTGGTCAACGCCAGCAAGGCGGACGCCGCGGTGGAATCGGGGCGGACCGCGACCTTGCAGGCGGCGCGCGAGTCGATCACGCTGCTGCGCAACGAGAACAGCATCCTGCCGCTGTCACCGGCCAGCAAGCTGGTGGTGACCGGCCCGAACGCTAACGACATGGCCTATCAGGTCGGCGGCTGGAGCGTGAGCTGGCAGGGCCCGTACACCAGTGGCCACGTGTGCTGTGAGGGACCGAAAGGACAGATTCCCCCCGGCACCACGGTCCTCAAGGGCCTGAAGAGCGAAGACCCGAACGTGGTCTACGCACCCGGCAAGGCGGCCGCGGTTGCCGCCGCGGCGTCGGCGGACGCCGTGGTCGTCGCCGTCGGTGAGAAGGCGTACGCCGAAGGACTCGGCGACAATCCCGCGCCGCAGCTCACGCCGAGCCAGAAGAGCCTGGTCAGCGCACTGGAAGCCACGGGCAAGCCGGTGATCGTGGTGGTGGTCGCGGGCCGGCCGCTCGGGCTCGGCCCGGCCGAGCAGGCAAACGCCATCCTGATGGCCTATCAGGGCAGCACCGAGGCGGGCCAGGCCGTGGCCGACGTCATCTTCGGCAAGGTGGACCCGAGCGGCAAGCTGCCGGTGACATGGCCGTCGGACGCCCCAACGGTGGGCGGGGACTTCCAGACCACGGCCCCATCCCCGCTCGGCGACCAGCCAAAGGTCTTCGACCAGCTCCCATACACCGGCTCGGGTCAGGGCAGTGGCTACAACCCGCTTTACCCGTTCGCCTATGGGCTGTCCTACACAACGTTCAACGTCGCCGGGCTGTCGGCCACGAACAGCGTAAGCCGGGACGGAACCGTCACCGCCAGCTTCACCGTGTCCAACACCGGCAGCCGGGCGGGCACGGACATCGTGCCGGTCTACGTCCACCAGCCGGTGAGCGCCGTCCTCGTCCCCGACCAAAGGCTGGTCGGGTTCACCAGGGTGACGCTGAACCCAGGGCAGGTCAAGACGGTGCGGGTTTCCTTCCCCGTGCCGGAACTCGCCGTGACACCTGGCGACATCAACGGCGACGCCGCTCCGGCGGTCGAACTCGGCGACTACCAGGTGCAGATCGGCACACCGGCCAGCCTCAGTGCCGACTTCACCGTTCACGGCTGACGCCACGTAAGAAAGGATCCTGACCAGGGCTGCCACCCCGGCGGTAGCCGATACCGGAGCTATTCCGGACGGCTCACCGCCGGGCTGGCGCCATCGGCAACCGCTCCGGCCAGGCAGGCCAAGATCGTCTTCCAGCCTGGGAGCAGGCCCCGGAGTTGTACCCGCCAGGCGGTGCTCCACCGTGATGTCACGCACCCTGGCCTTCCCAGCCGGGAACGGCTGCACCGGCCACCATGCGCCGATCGTGGTGACGAAGGTGTCAACTGACGAAGTCACGGGGAGAAATCATGACCGGCGGGGTCCGGTCGCGGGCTGCACCGGGACGGCTGCACCGCAGGTGCGCCGGTTCAACCGGCGACGCGAGGTGGATACTGGCCATAGTGACGTGGCACACCATGAGCGTGCCGCTGCGGCGCACGGATGGTGCACGGGTGGTGCGCAGGCGCGGACGAGGAGGTGGGCTGATGCAGGCAGTCATCGGAGACCGGTTCTGCGTGCATGGCAGCATCGTGGGCAAGCCAGAGCGGACGGGAGAGATCATCGAGGTTCGCGGAGCGGGCGGGGCACCGCCCTATCTGGTTCGCTTCGACGACGGTCATACCAGCCTGGTGTTCCCGGGTCCGGACGCGATCATCGAACATCGGCCCGGGGCAGGTGAAAACCGGCCGCCGCAGGGCGGGTAAAACGAGCCGGCCAGATCGCCGGAGCTTGTGCCTAAGCTCTGGGGTGTGGTGGACAACAGGCTGTCCGTGCGCGACCGTGAGCTGTTCCTGGCCGAGCCGCACATCGCGGCTTTGTCGGTGTCGGCCGGACCGCGGCCCGCTGACCCTGCCGATCTGGTACCAGTACGAACCCGGCGGGGAGGCGTGGGTGCTGACCGAGGCCGGTTCACGGAAGGTCGGCCTGATCGAGGCGGCCGGGCGCTTCACCCTGATGGCCGAGCGGGGTGATCCAGCCGGGGAAGCCGTCCTTCGGGACGCTCGCTAGCGGCCAGCTGCCAGCCATGCCAGCAACCGGCCCCGCGACCAGCAGCGGCCAATGGCTTCGGAACAATAATCCCCGGACCCTCACGTGACACAAGAACAACTTTGTGTCACGTCTCGGCTACGGTTTGCGTCATTTGCTGGACAATTTCCGTCGCCTGACGCTGACTGGAGAGGTAGGGGAGACCGTTACCGGGGGAACCTGAACCCGCGGAGGTCACCAATGGGACCATTCAGGATCAACCGTCTCACACCAGGCCTGAGGAGCCAGCGAAGCTGGTGGCGCACCGCCTTAATGGTGACCGCGGCGGCGCTGATCGCGGCGGGCTGCGGCTCGAGCGCTCCTTCATCCCATTCGAGGACCGGCCCGGTCAAAAGCGGCGGCACGCTGACCTACGCCCTCGACGAGGACGTGTCCGGCTTCAACTCGCTGCTCGAGGGGGACAACGAGTTCGTCCTCACCGAGATGCTGGACCAGACGCTGCCACGGGTGTTCACCGTCCAGCCGAACCTCAAACCCGCGCTCAACACCACGTTCGTGACCAGTGCCGCGGTGACGAAGACGAACCCGCAAACGATCGTATACAAGATCAACCCGAAGGCGGTGTGGTCTGACGGGGTTGCGATCAGCGCCGCCGACTTCATCTACAACTGGCACGCGCAGAGCGGGAACCCGGCGTACAAGGACGTCGGCGGCAAGGCTTACCTGCCCGTGAGCACCTCAGGGTACAGCCAGATCAAGTCGATCACCGGCTCCAACGGCGGTAAGACCGTCACGGTCGTGTTCAGCAAGCCGTATGGCGACTGGCAGTCGCTGTTCAGCCAGAACGCCCCGCTGCTCCCGGCGCACATCGCGGCGAAGGCCGGCTTCGACTCCGGCTTCCAGAATTTCGGCCCGGCGGTCCAGGTATCCGGGGGGCCGTACGAGATCCAGAGCTATACCAAGGGCGAGGACCTGGTCGAGGTCCGCAACCCGCGCTACTGGGGCCCGGCCGGCAAGCTCAGCAAGATCGTGTTCCGGTTCATCCTGAGCGACAGCCAGCAGCCTCCCGCCGTGCAGAACGGCGAGGCAAACATGGTCAACCCGGTGATCGCCTCGATCCCGTTCTATGACACGGTCAAGTCGATACCGAACTTCACGGTCTCCGTCCAGCCGTCGCTGGAGTTCCAGCACTTTGACTTCAACGAGGCCAACCCGTACCTGTCCCTGGCCAGCGTCCGGCATGCGATCGCCTACGGCACCAACCGGCAGGAGATGGTCAGCCGGATCGTGACGCCGCTGACCACCGCGATCAAGCCGCTGGAGAACCGGATAATCATGCCGACCGAGGCCGGCTATGCCGACACCAGCAACGGCTACGGCGCCTTCGACCCGGGGAAGGCGAAGCACCTGCTGCAACAGGCGGGCATGACGATGGGCTCGGATGGCTACTTCCACCCGAAGTTCGGCCCGGAGAAAGGCCAGGATTTCACCCTCAACGTTTCCACCACCAGCGGCGTCGAGGTCCGGTCGGAGATCGAGCAGCTGTTCCAGGCGGACATGAAGGCCATCGGCCTCAAGATCAACATCCAGAACTACTCCGCGAACACGCTGTTCGGCACCATCGGCCCGAAGGGCGAGTTCGACATCATCGAGTTCGCCTGGGTGATCTCGCCGTTCAAGGCCACCCAGCAGTCCATCTACTGCTCCTACACCAACACCGCGAACTGCCAGAACAACTGGGACCACTATGCGGACCCGAAGGTGGACTCGCTGTTCTCCCGCGCGCTGAGCACGCTCAACCATACGCAGGCGCTGGCGCTGTACAACCAGATCGACGGGCTGCTGTGGTCGGACATGGCGACGCTGCCGCTGTTCCAGGCCCCCGACCTGTACGGCTGGTCATCCAACTACGGCAACATCATCCCGAACACCAGCAACGTCGGCATCCCGTGGAACGCCAACCAGTGGGGTGTCAGGTGACGCAGGCCGCGCCGGACGAAGGCGCCGCAGGTGTGGGCTTACCTGCTGCGCCGGGTGGCCGCCGGGCTCCTGGTGCTCCTGGTGCTCAGCTTCGGCGTGTTCCTGCTGGTCGCGCTGTCCGGCGACCCGCTGGCGCAGCTACGGGCGAACCCGCAGGTCTCGCCCGCGACGATCGCGGCGGCCGCGGCCCAGCTGCACCTTAACCAGCCGCTGGTCGAGCGGTACTGGGGCTGGCTGACCGGGCTGCTGCTGCACGGCAGCCTGGGCACCAGCTACACCGGCCAGCCGGTCGGCTCCCAGATCGCGCAGCGGCTGACCGTGACGCTGAAGCTCGTGGTACCCGCGGTCATCTTGTCGCTGCTGCTCGGTGTCGTCGTCGGCGTGGTCAGCGCGGTCCGGCAGTACAAGCCGGTCGATCACGTCTCCACCGGCCTGGCATACCTGTTCTTCTCCACCCCCGTCTTCGTCCTCGGCCTGCTGCTCAAGGACTTCCTCGCGGTCGACCTGAACAACGCGGCTGGCCACACCGTGCTGTTCACCGTGGGTGAGAGCTCGCCGGGGATCACCGGCGGCTGGAACGTGTTCGTCAACGAGGTGCAGCACGCGGTCCTGCCGGTGCTCACCCTCACGCTGATCACATACGCGACCTGGAGCCGGTTCCAGCGGGCCGCCATGCTCGACGTGCTCAACTCCGACTACATCAGGCTGGCCCGGGCCAAGGGCCTGTCGCCGCGCCGGGTGCTGTTCGTGCACGCGCTGCGCAACGCGCTGATCCCGGTCGTCACCATCGTCGCCATCGACTTCGCCGCGCTGATGGGCGGCGCGGTGGTGACCGAGATCGTATTCAGCTGGGACGGTATGGGCCAGTACCTGCTCAACGGGCTGACCGGCGCCGAAAGCCCGGACGTCTACGCGGTGCAGGGCTGGCTGATGGTGGTCGGCACCGCGGTGATCCTGTTCAGCATCCTCGCCGACCTGCTCTACGGCCTGCTCGACCCGAGGGTGCGCTATGCCTGAGCCAGCACCCGGCCTGACCCCGGCCCCCAGCGTGCTCGCGCCGGTCAGCGATGCCTCCGGCGGCCTGACAATCGAGTCGCACGGCCAGTTCCGGCTGGCCCTGGAGCGCTTCGTGCGCCACCGGCTGGCCCTGGCCAGCCTGATCGTCTTCGTCCTTCTCCTGCTGATGTCCACCATCGGGCCGTTGTTCTGGCATTACAGCTACACGGCGATCACCAATCAGTTCGCCACCGGCCCGTCGGCGCAGCATCCGTTCGGCACCGACCTGATCGGGCATGACTTGTTCGCGCAGGTGATGGAGGCCGAGGCGACCTCGGTCAAGACGGCGGTCCTGGTCGCGGTGATAGCGACCGCGATCGGCACCGTGGTCGGGGCCGTGGCGGGCTACTACGGCAAGCTGGCCGACGCGTTGCTGATGCGGTTCACCGACCTCATCCTGGCGGTGCCGCTGCTGGCCGTCTTGCTGGTGCTGGCCAACAAGCTGAGCAAGCAGGCGGGAAGCTGGCTCTGGATCGCGCTCATCCTGGGCTTCGTGCTGTGGACGAATCTGGCCCGCCAGGTCCGCGGTGCGTTCCTGTCGCTGCGGGAACGGGAGTTCGTGGAGGCCGAACATGCGATCGGCGCCAGTGACCGCCGGATCATCTTCCGGCACATGATCCCGAACGCGATCGGCCCGATCATCGTCAGCGCCACCTTGACGGTCGCGCTGGCAATCCTCATCGAGGCGGTGCTGTCCTTCCTCGGCCTGGGCATCCAGCCGCCCGAGGTGTCCCTGGGCAGCCTGATCGCCAGCGGCCAGGACGCGGCGGCGACGCTGCCCTGGCTGTTCTTCTTCCCCGCGGGACTCCTGGTGATCACGATTCTCTCGGTCAACTTCATCGGTGATGGCCTGCGCGACGCGTTCGATCCGGCCCAGCGGGTGCATCGGTGAACCCTTTGCTGGAGGTCCAGGGCCTGGACGTGACGTTCCGCACCCGGGACGGCGACGTCCACGCGGTCCGGAACCTGACCTGCGAGCTAGGCCGGGGGGAAACCCTCGGGATCGTCGGCGAGTCGGGCTCGGGCAAATCCACGGTCGCGCTGGCGATCCTCGGCCTGTTGCCGAAGAACGCGCATGTCACCGGCTCGGTGAGCGTGCTCGGCCGCCAGCTTCTCGGCCTGCGGGAGCATGACCTGGCGGCGGTCCGCGGCGGCACGATCGCCTATGTGCCGCAAGACCCGCTCAGCTCGCTGAATCCCTCGTTCACCGTCGGCTGGCAGGTGGCGGAGCCGATCTGGATCCGGCAGGGCATCGGCAAGGAGGCCGCGCACCGCCGGGCGACGGAACTGCTGGCGGCGGTCGGCATACCGCGGCCTGCCGAGCAGGCGCGGCGCTACCCGCACGAGTTCTCCGGCGGCATGCGGCAGCGGGCCGTGATCGCGATCGCGATGGCCAACGACCCGGACATCATCATCGCCGACGAGCCGACCACGGCGCTCGATGTGACGATCCAGGCTCAGGTGCTGGAGGCGCTCAAGGCCGCCCGCGAGCAGACCGGCGCATCGATGATCCTGATCACCCACGACCTGGGCATCGTGGCCGGCATGGCGGACCGGGTCATGGTCATGTACGCGGGCAAGCCGGTGGAGACCGGTGCGGTGGACGAAATCTTCTTCCGCTCCCGGATGCCGTACACGCTGGGCCTGCTCGGCTCGCTGCCGCGGCTGGACTCCGGCAGTAGCGCCCCGTTGCTCCCCATTCCCGGCGCGCCACCGTCGCTGATCGGCCTGCCGCCCGGCTGCCCGTTCGCGCCGCGCTGCCCGGTCGTCTATGACCGCTGCCGGGCCGAGGAACCTGTCCTGATTGACGTCGCCGCCGGGCACAGGTCCGCCTGCCACCGCGGCGCCGAGCTCGCCGCGGGCGCGCCGATCTTCGCACCCACCTGGGTGGATACCGGCAATGGCGATGGCAAAGACCCATTGGCGCGACGGTCGGCGCGAGTCGTCCCGCTCCCCGTGCCCCAGGCATCCGGGCAGCCCGTGATCGAGGTAACCGGCCTGGTCAAGCACTTCCCCATCCGGGGAGGCAGGCTGGTGCGCCGCCAGGTGGGGGAGGCCCACGCGGTCTGTGGCGTGTCCCTGCATCTGAACCGCCGGGAGACCCTCGGCCTGGTCGGCGAGTCGGGCTGCGGGAAGTCCACCATGGCACGGACCATCCTGCAGCTCGTGCGCGCCACGTCCGGTTCGGTCCGGTTCGAGGGCCAGGAGCTGACCAGCCAGAACCGGCGTGAGCTCCGCCCGCTCCGGCAGGACATCCAGATCGTCTTCCAGGACCCGTTCGCCTCGCTCGACCCGAGGATGCCGGTCGGTGAGATCGTGGCCGAACCGCTGCGGGTACACGAGCGATGGGACCGCGGCGCCGGGCCGGCCCGGGTGGCGGAGCTGTTCCGGCTGGTCGGGCTCAATCCCGAGCACCGCAACCGGTACCCGCACGAGTTCTCCGGCGGCCAGCGCCAGCGGGTGGGCATCGCGCGGGCCCTCGCCCTTGAACCGAAGGTCCTGGTACTGGACGAGCCGGTGTCCGCGCTCGACGTCTCGATCCAGGCCGGCATAGTGAACCTGCTGGAGGAGCTGCAGGACCGCCTGGGCCTGTCGTACCTGTTCATCGCGCACGACCTGTCGGTGGTCCGGCACATCTGCGACCAGGTCGCGGTCATGTACCTGGGCAAGATCGTGGAGACCGGCACCAGGAGCCAGGTGTACGACGCGCCGTCGCATCCGTACACCCAGGGGCTGCTGTCCGCGGTGCCGGTGCCCGACCCGGAGGTGGAGCGCCGGCGCCGCCGGATCCTGCTGGCCGGTGACGTGCCGAGCGCGACGGCGCCGCCGTCCGGTTGCCGGTTCCGCACGCGCTGCTGGAAGGCGCAGGACATCTGCGCCGCGCAGGAGCCCGAGCTGACCGACCGCGGCCAAGGCCACCCGGTGGCCTGCCACTTCGCCGAGGCCACCGCCGTCCTGCCGGCCCGGGATCCGGACGAGCCCCGCTGACCGGCCGGGAACGGTTACCCGATCGTGCAGGGCACGTCGTAGGGGTCGTAGCTGGCGCAGACCGCGCCCGGGTCACGGAAGATCCCGATCGAAGGCAGCGCGGTGCCCTGGAAGTTGAAGAGGGTCAGGTTGACGTTCGGCGAGCCGATTCCGGTGCCCGGCTCCCACGGCACACCGGGGATCCAGTCCGGGGACCAGTAGAACAGCCCCAGGCCCAGGTGGTCCGGCACCTGGGCGAGGATGGACAGCTCGTCGGATACGAACGAGAGCTGGCCGCCGGCGGTTGCCGGATAGCCCGCGGAAAGCTGGCTGGGCTGCCAGACGAAGTCACCGGTGCTGTCACCGATCGCACTGTTGCCGTTGGCCAGTGTCCAGGCGTACTGGGTCTCGGCGATCACGATCGGCTTGCCGAACTGGGTGGCCAGCGCGTCCACGTTGGCCCGCATGGCCGAAATGGGACCGTGGAAGAACGGATAGTAGGACAGGCCGATCACGTCGAACGGTACGCCGCGGGAGATGAGGTTCTGGTAGAACTCCGTGCTGTCCGCGTTGTTGCCGCCCTCGTCGAAGTGCATCATGACGAGCAGCTTGTGCCCGCGCGGGTTGCCGGCCTCGGCGCCGGCCACGCCGGCCTTGAGCAGGGTGGCCAGGTTGTCCCAGCCGGTGTTGCTGGCCCAGTTCACTTCGCCGGCCGGCCACAGGCTGGAGGAATTCTGGAGTATTTCTGCAGGCAGTCCGGAGCATGAGCCCGGCCAGGCATGTTTTGAATCCAGGCGCCGGGGCAGCCTACTTCGGCATTCGCTGACGGATGCGGGCACGGGGGGGAAGGAGAAGTGCTGTGAGAGCATCAGTGACTCGTGCCGTCATGGCGGCACTCGGCGTGGCCGCGTTGTCGGTGCCGCTGGCCGCGCCGGCCGCGGCGGCCAGCGGCCCAACATTCATCCATGGCGTTCTGCCGCCCCCGCCGCCTGGGTCGACGTCGCAAAATAACCAGGCAGCGGAGCCGCAGATCAGGGCGGACCTGGCGGGTAACTTCTACATCTCCTCGGAGAACGGGCTGGGCGCGGGCACCGACGCCTGGTCATCCACCGACGGAGGGCACACCTACGCGGCGTTGCCGCAGCCGAACGAGGAATCCTCAACCTCCGGTGGGACCACGGGGTTCGCTCCGGGCGGTGGTGACACCGACCTGGCCACAGCCCAAGCCAAGAACAGCTCAGGAGGCTACAACGTGTACGTGGCCAGCCTGACACTCGGCAGCGTCACGGTCAGCCTGTCCCAGGACGGGGGACACACCTGGGCGAACGACGTCACCTCGGCCAAGGTGCCAGGGGACGACAGGGAATGGATCGCCGCCGCCGGGGCCAGTGGCTTCTACCTGTCCTACCACTCGATCGGCACCGGGGATCAGATCATCGTCAACCAGGGCCAGGTCGTATCCGGGCAGCCCACCACGGTCCAGACCTACGACGCCATCAACCCCGCCCAGACCGACATCTACCTGGGTACCGAGGCGGACAACGAGATCGGCAACATCGCCGTGGACCCGGCGACCGGCGACGTCTACCAGATCTTCGTCGGCTGCCCGCCCAGCCCAACGGCGGTGGAAAGCTGCTCGGCGTTCAACACCGCCTACATGGCCGTCGGCGTGCCCTCCACCACCGGCGGCGTCACCACGCTGACGTTCACCGACTACGTGATCTACCAGTCACCCAACGCCTCGGCCGGGTTTGACAACAACTTCCCCGCTGTCGCGGTCGACTCCGCGGGCAACGTCTATGCCACCTGGTCCAATGACCAGAACGTGTACCTGGCCTACTCCACCGACCACGGTCAGCAGTGGAGCGCCCCGGGCAAGGTCAGCCACGGCAGTGCGGCCAGGACCGCCATCTACCCCTGGCTGGCCGCCGGTCATCCCGGGCACGTGGATCTGGTGTTCTACGGGACACCGGCCGCCGCCAACTACCAAACCTGCGGGCAGACCGGCACCTACACCTGCCAGAACGAGCCGTGGTCGGTGTTCTTCACCCAGAACAGCAACGTGCTGGGCGGCGGGACCTGGTCCCAGTCCAAGGCCACGCCGGTGGTCCACTACGGCGGCGTGTGCCAGGGCGGGGTCACCTGCACCTCCAGCGGCAACGACAACCGTGACCTGTACGACGACTTCGGCATCGCCGCCAGCCCGGCGACCGGAATGGCCTCGATCACCTACAGCGACGATCAATACGCCGACAACACCGGCACGGCCAACTCCGGCGAATGCACCATGGCGCAAAACAACACCTCCGCCTGCGACCACACCGACTACGCCACCCAGACCAGCGGGCCGGGCATCTAATCACCGCTCACGGTCAGTAACCCAGCTAAGCGCCGCCGGGGCCGCCCGGCGGCGCTGGCATGGCGGGACTAGACATGATCGCCGGGAGCCCGCCGGCTGGTGAACCGGCTGATTCCGGCGCGCGTGAGGCCGGCCTGCTCGGCGCGGCGGATGGCCTCGGTCTCGGCCGCCATGGCCCGTTCGACGTCGCCGGTGGGCGGCCGCAGCAGCCGCAGGTGTTCGGCTGTGGCCGCGCCGGGCCGGGTCCACCGGTGGATGGTCTGGATGGCGGCGCTGATCAGCATTGGCTGATCGACGATCTCGTCGAGCAGCCCGAAGGCCAGGGCCTCCCGGGCGCTGATCCGGGCGGATTCCATGACCAGGCGCATCGCCCTGTGCCCGGCCAGCCTGGGCAGCAGCATGCTCGCCGCGTTGGAAACCGTCAGGCCGATGCCGTTTTCCGGGAAGAAGAACTCCGCGGCGTCAGTTCCGGTGCGCGCGTCGAAGCACAAGGTGATCTCGCCCGCACCGCCGGCGGCTATCCCGTTGATGGCCGCGACCACGGGCACCCGCGCCGTCAGCGCGGCCCTGGTGATGTCCTGGAACGATTCGATTCCGGCGGTCATGCCGCCGGGCGGGAGAGCGGCCACGGCGTACAGGTCCTCTCCTGCCGAGAACGCCCGGCCGGCGCCGGTCAGCGCGATCCCCCGCACTCCGGAGCCGCCGCCGCCAAAATAACGGAGGATCGCGGCGAGTTCTGTGCGCATGGCGACGGTGAGCGCGTTCAGTTTCTCTGGCCGCTCCAGTGTGACCACCGCCACGTCGTCGCGGACCGTCACGGCGATGTGGCCGGATTCGGCGCCCCAGCGTGCCATCGTTCCCTCTTTCGTAGCTGCTAGCTTGCCGTCACGTCGAAGGCTCCGGTTCGCTGGTCGCGGTGGTGTTCCAGGAGCTGGCTCTTGCGGATTCGCGCCGACGGCGTCATGGGGAAGGTCTCGACGAACTCCACGAAGGCGGGGATCTTGAACCGGGCCAGTCTTCCGCGCAGATGATCGGCCAAGCTGACAGCGGTCCGCCTGCTCGCCTGGTGGCCGGGGCTGAGCTGCACGAATGCCTTCGGTACCTCGCCGAAGACCTCATCCGGAATGGGCACCACAGCCACGGCGGATACCGCGGGGTGCAACGCCAGCACGTTTTCCACCTCGGCGGCGGATATGTTCTCTCCGCCCCGCCGGATGATGTCCTTCAGGCGGCCCGCGTGGTGGATCCAGCCAGCGGCGTCGCGGTAGCCCAGGTCTCCGGAGTGGTACCAGCCGCCCCGGAAGGCCCGCTCCGTGCTGTCCTGGTGATTCCAGTACCCGCTCATCATCGGCTTGCCGCTGATGACGATCTCGCCCACCTCACCATCCGGCAGCGGGTGGCCGGCTTCGTCCGCGATCACGACCTGCTTGCCCGGCGGCGGCCTGCCCATCGCCCCGGTTCCGACGGTCTGCGCGGCCCCTGGCGGGACGGCCAGGTCCAGGCCGCTCTCTGTCGATCCGTAGAGCTCCCGCCAGGGCGCGCCCCAGCGTTCTTCGAACTTCTCGTGCAACTCCGGGATGATCCCCGAGCACAGCACCAGGCGCATCTGGCTGGTGCGCTCCAGCGGACCGGGCGGCTGCGCGAACATCAGTCCCGGCATGGCGCCGAGCACGTAGGTGAGCGTCGCATCGTGCTGCCGGGCGGACGCCCAGAAACCGGAGGCTGAGAACCGGGGAAGCACCACCAGCGGGCGGCCGCCCATCAGGCACATCACCGTCGCCCACTGCGGGTCCATGTAGGAGAAGGCCTGTGCCATCAGCATGACGTCGCGGGCGGTGAACTCGGCTTCGATCGCGGTCAGCCATGCGGTCCGCAGCCAGTAGTCGTGCGACAGCATGCACGCCTTCGGGAACCCGGTTGTTCCCGACGTGTACTGGAAATTCGCGATGCTGGACGGGGACTGAGCGGGCCGGGGGACGGCCGTGCGGGCACCGGCCGCCTCGGGCATCAGATCCGCGACGGTCCGCACCTCCCGTACCGTGCCAACCTCGGCCGCGACCGCGCCCACGAGGCCGGCCTGCTCCTTCGACGTCAGCACCAGCTCCGCGCCGGAGTCGGCCAGGACGAACGCCAGGTCGGAAGTCCCGTAACGCGTGTTGACCGGGACCGTTATCGCGCCTGCCTTCAGAATCGCGAACCAGCTCAGCGGCCATTCGGTGCTGTTGCCCAGCATGACCGCCACCCGCTGCCCGGGCTGGATGCCATGCGCGGCGATCACGCTGGCCAGCCGGCTGCTGAGCTCGTCGGCTTCGGCGAACGTCAGAGATCCATCCGGGCAGCGAAGGAACTCCCGGCCGTGGAACATCCTCGCCGCGTCCGAGACCAGGTCGCCGATCGTGGCCCATGGCGGCTCCGGGCCAGAACTGGCGCGGTCGAACAGGACGCCGCTCACGCGGAGGCCTGTTCCGGGCCTGCCGGGGTCAGCGGCTCCCAGCTAAGCCGCGTGATGGCGACCGGTGGATCGCATTCGGCCCGCCGCACCAGCCGGCCGCCCACCATCCGGCAGGCCAGCTCGCTGAACCGGTCCTGCAGTTCAGCCACTGACAGGCGGCCATCTGGCCGGTACCAGTCGGCTACGCCATTGCACATCTCGATCAGCGCATACCTGGCCACCGGAAGGTCGGTGATCAGGAACTGCCCGGTCCGCGCGCCGCGGGCCAGCGCCTTGTGGAACAACGACTCGTAGTCGTCGCGCAGCCCCACGATCACTGCCCGGCCAGGCCCGGTCAGGGAATGCACCTCGTGGTCGGATACCCGTGAGGTCAGCGGATTGACGGCCTCGGTCGCGACGTGTGCCCGCACCATGCGGGCCAGCTGGACGGCCGGATCGGCGCTGCCCGCGAAGGCTTCACGCCCGGCCCGGAGCAGATCTTCCTGGCTTTCCCGCAGCATCCCGGTCAGCAGGTCTTCCTTGCTCCCCACGTAGTGATACAGCGTGGCCGAATTCAGGCCGGCCGCCCGCGCGATGTCCCGGATCCCGGTGGCGGCGAAACCCCGCTCGGCGAACAGCCGGACCGCCGCCCGCCGAACCGCTTCCAGGCCAGACACGCAGCGACTCCTCACAATCGAGCGAGCTGGTCAATCAATCGATTGATAGATTTTACGGAATCACAACCGTATTGCTGTGTCAAGAGCCGTCGCTGGTCATCGCCTCATCGGCGGCCAGAGCTGATCGCGCCCGCCGGAAGCAGCGCATGAACGCCCCAGGACTGGTTCGCCACCTGGGTGACCCTCAGGTCGAGCACCGGGCTGGCCAGCGCCAGCGCCGTTGCCTTGTCCACGTTGTAGCTGGCCTGCAGCCAGGTCAGCATCGCCTCCAGCGCATCGCCCATGGCCGCATTGAGATCCGGGCTGAAGCCAAAGGTGACCTGGCCGGCCGGCGTTTCCGCGTGCACTCCCGGAACCGGCCGGGCCGTGACCAGATCGAGCTGAAGCTCGGTCGTCATACCGCACTCGATAGCGGTGCCCGCCACTTCCCCGTCGCCCTGGGCGGCGTGGCCGTCGCCGATGCTCACCAGCGCACCAGGCACGGCCACCGGCAGGTACAGGACCGATCCGGCGACCAGTTCCCTGCAGTCGATGTTGCCGCCGCCGGCCGGCCTCGGCGGGATGGTCGAATGCTCGCCTGGCTCGTCCCAGGCGACGCCCGTCACGCCACAGAACGGGGCTATCGGCACCGTGTGCCCCCGGTCGCTGGTCGCTACTCCCGCGCCGGTGTCAATCTGCCACAACAGCCAGGCAGGCGGACCCTCGTGCAGGCCCAGCCGCCGGGTCAGCGGCGTGTCGCGGCCCGCGGCGACGGTGTAGCCCCAGGGATCGGGCCGCAGCGAGATGAAGCGCACCGCAAGCACCTGTCCCGGCACCGCACCGCGAACAGCGACCGGCCCGGTCAGGCAATGGCCGCTGCGCCCCTTGCTGGCCATCGCCGGCACCTTCTCGCCAGGGAACATCTGCGGCCGCAGGTGCCCGGAGGCGTTCAGCGAGCGCAGCACGACCGTGTCACCGGGATCGACGGTCAGCACCGGCGGCAGATCCCGGGAGAACACACATGCTGTCGTCGACGGTGACGGGTCGAGCTGGTGACGAGTCATGCAACGATCTTCCCCGCCCTGCCCGAGCGCGACACTGCGAGACCAGCAGCACGATTGTGCCCGAGCGCTACCCCGGCGGGCCGCGGCGGCGGGTCAGGCGCTACCGGAGTTGGTCGCGGCGGCGTGTCAGGTAGGCGATCTCGGCGGTGTTGCCTGCCAGTTCGATGGCCTTGTCGTAGGCCGCGCGCGATTCCTGGCTGTGGCCTAGCCGGCGCAGCAGGTCGGCGCGGGTGGCGTGGTAAGGGTGGTAGCCGGCCAACGTGTGCTCAAGACGGTCGACGGCTGCCAGTGCTACCTGCGGGCCGTCGAGCTCGGCGATCGCGATGGCCCGGTTGAGGGCGATGATCGGCGAGGGGTCGAGGCGGGCGAGCTGGTCGTAGAGGGCGAGGACTTGTGACCAGTCGGTGGCGCGTGCGTCGCGGGCGGTGGTGTGCACGGCGTTGATGGCGGCGAGGATCTGGTAGCGGCCCGGAGCCACCCCGGCGGCGGCAGCGGCCAGGCGCTCGCGCACCAGTTGGTGACCTTCGGCGATCAGCGCCGCGTCCCAGGCCGCACGGTCCTGCTCGCCGAGGGGGATCAGTTCGCCGCTGGGCGAGACCCGGGCGGTGCGGCGGGCCTCGATCAGCAGCATCAGCGCCAGCAGCCCGGTCACCTCACCGTCGCCGGGCAGGAGGGCGCGGATCAGGCGGGTGAGCCGGATCGCCTCGGCGGTCAGGTCGGCACGGACCGGGTCGGTGCCCGGGCCGGTTGCCAGGTAGCCCTCGTTGAAGACGAGGAACAGGACGGTCAGAACGCCGGACACGCGGGCCGGGAGGTCCTCCGTGGACGGTACCCGGTAGGGGATGCGGGCCGCCTTGATCTTGGCCTTCGCGCGGGTGATCCGCTGCCCTACCGCGGCCTCCTGGACCAGGAAGGCGCGGGCGATCTCGGCCACCGTCAGGCCGGCGACCAGGCGCAGCGTCAGCGCCACCCGGGCCTGCGAGGACAGCGCCGGGTGACAGCAGGTGAAGATCAGCCGCAGCCGCTCATCGCCGATGACGCCGGGCGGCCCGGGCGGGTGGTCATCGTGCACCAGCAGGGCCTCCTTCTGAATGCCGGCGCGCTTGTTCTCGCGCCGGATCCGGTCGATGGCCTTGCGGGTGGCGGTGGTGGTCAGCCAGCCGCCGGGATTGGGAGGCAGGCCGCCGGCCGGCCAGCGCTCCACGGCGGCCGCGAACGCCTCGGCCGCCGCTTCCTCGGCGATGTCGAGGTCACCGAAACGCCTGGCCAATGCGGCGACCACCCGGGCCCACTCCTGCTGATGGACGCGGGTGATCGCCGCCCCGGCGCCGGCCACGCTCACAGGAACGGCCGCACCTCGACCTTCCGGTTGCAGGCCTTGGACCCCTCGGCGGCCAGCTTGAGCGCCGCGTCCAGGTCGGCAGCCTCCAAGACCCAGAAACCAGCCAGATACTCCTTCGACTCCACGAAGGGCCCGTCGGTGAACAACGCCTCCCCGCCCCGGTTGTCGATGACGGTCGCCGTGCTGGGTGCCGCCAGGCCACCGGCGAAGACCCAGTGACCCTCCGCCTGGAGCCGGTCGTTGAACGCGTCGATCGCCGCCTCCTCGTCGGGGGTGGCAAGGCCGGCCGTGTCGTCGATCACGGAAACCAGGTACTGCATCTCGGATCATCTCCCGTGGTCCGGGGTGCCCTTCGTGGGCAGCCTCTCACCCCTGCTACGAACAGCTCTGCCCAGATCCGACACCGCTTTCCGGATGTCTTTCAAAACTTTCTGGCCAGGTGTACATCGGTGCCGCGGCAAGCGTCACCGTGGCGATCGCGGCGGTGGCCAGGTCCACAACCGCCGCCGCGCGAAGCAGGCCGTGCTGGCCAGCGCGGCGAACAATCCCGCAACCGTGCCTACACCCGGCGCCAGCGGGCCTCGCACAGACCGTAGATGCCGAAGGTGATCAGGCCGAGCGCGGCGAGGATGAGCAGCACCTCACCGAACGGCTGGTTGCGCAGCGTCAGCAGCGCCGTGTCCACGCCACCGGCCTTCGACGGGTGATAGCTGACCGCGGCGTCGATCACCAGGACGCCCACCAGCGCGACCACCACGCCCCGGGCCATCGAGCCGGCCATACCCAGCCATTCCACCACGCGGCGGGTGCGTGGGCTCATCTCGCCCCGCCGCATGTCCTTCATGAACGTGCGGCGGTAGCCCTCAATAACCAGCACCACACCCGCGATGGCGATGACCGCGCCGATCAGGCCGGTCAGCACCTGGCCACCCGGGTGACGCATGATCGAGGCGGTGAAGTCCTGCTGCTTCCTGGTCTGGTTGCCGGAGGAACCGGAGATCACCTGGAACGCCATGGCGGCCAGCGCGGCATAGATGACCGCCCGGCCCAGCGATCTCAGCCGCGGCCCGGCCTTGCGCCCCACGCCGCTCACGCCGAACGCGGCCTCAGACAGCCGCCACAGCGCATAGCCGGCGAACCCGATGCCCAGCAGCCACAGCAGGACCCGGCCGAACGGCTGGCCCGCCAGCAGTTGCAGCGCCCCCTGCTGGTCAACCTGCTGCTTGCTGTGCCCGATGGCAACCAGGATCGCCACCCAGCCGATGAGGATGTAGATGACCCCGCGGGCCGTCAGGCCGGCCCTGGCAAGAGTCTTCGCCGCCGGGCTCCCGGATGCGCGCCTGGCTCTCGTGGTCAGGCGCGCACTTGCTATTGACCGCATGCCTGTCTCTTCCTCGCCAGCGGACGGCGAAACATCCCCGTCCGCCAGGCTGACCACCCCGCCAGCGTCAGAGCCGGCCCGTGCCCCGAGGGCTGGCAGCCACCCACCTCCCGCATTGACGGACGCCGGTCATTTTGAACCTGCTGCGCGGGTGCCGCGGCCAGCCGGAGAACTCTCGACATTTCCCGCGGGGCTGTCATGCTCGGGGTGTAGCCGGTGAGGCGGCTGGTGATCTGGGAAAGGATGAGATGGTGATGCTTCATTTAGTTCGGAATCACCGCAGGCGTGTGTGTGGCGGGCTGGCTGCGGCGGCGCTGGCGGCGGGACTGGCCGCGGGGACGGTTCCCGCCGCCGGGGCTGTCTCGGTGCAGACGGCAGGCCCGCACCGGGTGGCGGGGCCGCACCGGATGGCGGGCCCGCACCGGATGCGGCCGCGTGCTGCCAGGCCGGCCGTGATCACGGGGGCGTTGATCAACCATGGCGGGCCGGTGCAGTCCGCGCCGCGGGTGTATGTGGACTTCTGGGGGTGGACCTCGGATCCCAGCGGTGAGCAACCCTACCTGCAGCGGTTCTTGTCGGCGGCCGGCGGTACCTCCTGGCTGGCCACGCTCGGCCAGTACGGCGGCGGGTGGAGCGGGGATGTGCTCGCGGGCACCTGGTCGGATCCCGCGAGCGTGCCCACGAGCCCGAGCGATGCGCAGATCCAGGCCGAGGCTGTGGCGGCGGCCAATCACTTCGGCACCGGCAACTCGGTCAATGTGCAGATCGTGGTGGCCACTCCGACCGGGCACTCCACTCCGGGGTTCGGCACCCAGTTCTGTGCCTACCACGGCGCGGTCAGCGCGGACCCGAACGTGACCTACACCGACCTGCCGTACATGACCGACGCCGGGACGGCCTGCGGGGAAGACTCGGTGAACGGCTCCAGTGGCCTGCTGGACGGGGTCAGCATCGTGGAAGGGCACGAGCTGGCCGAGGCCATCACCGACCCGCTGCTGAACGCCTGGTATGACGCCAGCGGGAATGAGATCGGCGACAAGTGCGCCTGGACCGGCCTGGCCAACCTCACCACGACCGGGGGAAGCTTCGCCGTCCAGCCGTTGTGGAGCAACGCCGCCAACGGCTGCGTGCTGTCCAGCCCGATCCCACCCCCGCCCGCTCCACTGCTTGGCTTCGTGAAGACCGCCAGCACCGCAACGGGAAAGCCCGAGGTGCACATCGACGCCTACAGCAGTGGTTCCTATCACCGGGTCCTGGACACCACCAGCGACTTCAGCCCCGCCGACCGCGCCAACGGCATCTTCATGCTGTTCGGCAACGCCAACGGCCAGCCCCAGCTCGGCTTCGTGAAGACCGCGAACACCGGGTCCGGCAGGCCCGAGGTACACGTCGACGCCTACAGCAGTGGTTCCTATCACCGGGTCCTGGACGCCAGCACCGACTTCAGCTCCACCGACCCGGCCAACGGCACCTTCGTGTTGTTCGGCAGCGTCAACGGCCAGCCCGAACTCGGCTACATCAAGACCGCCAACACCGGGACCGGCAAGCCGGAGGTGCACGTCGACATCTACAGCAGTGGGTCCTATCACCGCGTCCTTGACACCACCAGCGACTTCAGCTCCAGCGACCCGGCCAACGGCACCTTCGAGCTGTTCGGCCAGGTCAACGGCCAGCCCCAGCTCGGCTACGTGAAGACCGCGAACACCGGCTCCGGCACCGTCGAGGTGCACACCGACGCCTACAGCAGTGGGTCCTATCACCGGGTCCTGGACACCACCAGCGACTTCGGCACTGCCGACCGCAGCAACGGCAGCTTCGAACTGCTCACCGCCGGATGACACAACAGCCCGCGCGCCGTTGAGCAGACAGCTCACCACGGTGACAGCGGCCCAGCGCACCCGGGCCGCTGTCACCGCGTCATCCGCTCGGTGATCCGTTGTCCTGGCCGGCCGGATCGGGTGCGCCGCCCATCATCTTCAGCATCGGCGCGCCGCCGGTGCGGATGAACCGGACGGCCAGCGCCGCGGCGGTGAAATCCGCGCCCTTGCGGAACAGCGCCCGGGCCAGCGCGACGGCGGCGTATGAGCATGACGAGGACGCGGCGCCCAGCCCGGCCGCGAGCGCGAGCGTGCGGGGCCGGCTGTCGCCCAGCAGCCGGACGACCGTGGACCTGCGCACCACCGCCTGGATCACCGCCGACAGCGCGAAGCCCAGGATCAGCGCCCAGGTGATCTCCCAGGTCATCGACCCCGTGATGGACAGGGCGTGCAGGACCGCCCGCATCGGCATCCCTTCATCGGCCAGTTTCCGGCCACCCACGGTAGGTATACCCCGACAGGGTATTCCGGGTGACGGATCACGCGTCCGCAGGGGAGTTTGCGCCGTCGCGGTCAGACCCGGGGCAGCAGGCCTGGTGGCGCTGGTGCGGCTGAACCTGCCCGTTTCCTGTCCGGTGCTGCCGGTGTGCCACGACGATGCCGGCTGGTGTGTGGGGTCCAGCACGTTCGAGCACTCGCCGGCGTCTTTGGTTCTGGCCTAGCTCGGTTACGAGCCGGGGATCCTGGCCAGCAGGCCGTTGGCGAGGTCGGTGAACCACATGGCGCCGTTGGGCGCTTGTGCGATTGCGCCGAAGTTTCCGTTGTGCGGCACGGTGATCGCGGTGATCGCGCCGCTGGGGGTCAGCCGCCCTGCCTCGTCCGAATACGGGACGGTGAACCACAGGTTGCCATCGGGCCCGGTCGTGATGGCACCGGGGTAGCTGGCGCCTTTCCACGCCACCGAGAAGGTGCCGGAGGTGGTCATGCGGGCAATCCCGCCGGCCGACGCGTCTCAGGGTGATGAGCGCAATACTTCGATATGGCAGCGTGGGCCGGTGGCTCGTGCCAGCCTGTGGTCACCGGTGAGCAGGGTCACGCCCAGCGCCTCGGCGAGCGCGACATACGTCGCGTCGTAGATTGTCACATTCTCGCGAAGTTCCCAGCAGCGGCTGAGCAGGACGCGGTGCGGTGCCCGCCGCAGCGGCAGCGCCGCGAGGTCAGCCAGGGCCAGCGCGGCGCGGCGGGCGTCCATGAAGCCTTCCCGCACCTGCCGCCGCCAGACCGAGGCGGTCTCGGGATCGATCAGCTCTGGCGCGGTCAGCCGTTCACCGCGCAACCGGTTACGTGCGTGATCGCCGTCGTGGCCGTCGTCAGCGAGAGCTACCGCCACGACGCTGGCATCAACGACGATCACGGTCTGCCCGCAGCGTCGATACCGCGGTCTTCAGCGGCACCGAACCGCCGGAGCGGCCACCTGCCCGGTCAAGGACCTCCTCCAGGGTTGGCTGGCTCGCTTCCTCGATCAGCCTGGCGCGCAAGTATTCCTGGAGGGACTGGTGTGCGGCCGCGGCGCGCTGGCGCAAGACAGCGTGGGTCTGTTCCGGGACGTCCTTGATCTGCACACTGGGCATGGCGCCATTATGGCGCCAGAAGCGCCAGTTCGCAACCACACCCACAGCGGCGCAGATCCGGACGTTGGCCGGCCGCCGGACCACGCGCATAGCGGCGTACGGATCACCCGGTTCGGCGCGACACTGGGCACATCCCCTGACTCCGCCGGCCGCAGGCTAAGAGCCCGGCCCCGGCTCATCGCCGCCCCGCAGCCCAGTGGCCCACCTCATGGCCCAGGCCGGTGAGAGCACCCATAGGGACGATCTTGCCACTGGTCAGTGACGCAGGCCGGGGGTTGATGGATCGCCAGATTCATGATCTGCTCGGGTGTGTCCGTCCGGTCCGCGCGGACGAGAACGGGGACTTAGCTCAGTGTGAGGGGGGCTTGACACCTTGAAGCGATGGATCTCAATCTCCGGTCTGATTCTCATCACAGCGCTCGGGTTCTTAATCCCAGCAGGTGCGCAGGCGGCTACCCGGACCCCTATTCAGCTCACCAGCGGAAAGCCGGTGAAGGCCGTCGTTTCGAAGCCCGGTCAGAAGATCACGTACGCCTTCGCCGCGACAGCGCACCATCACGTCACGTTCCAGGTCACGAACTTCAACTTCTCCGACGGCACCAACCCAGGCTCGTTCTACCTGTACTTCTACAAGCCATCCAGCAGCAGCGCGTACACCTCCAACTTCTTCGGCGATAACGGCTGGTATGACTTCAATACGCCGGCCACCGGGACCTGGACGGTCAAGCTGGTCCCTTACTCCTCATCCGTCGGCAGTATGACCCTGACCTTCGCCAATGATGTCGCCACCAAGGCGCTGACCTCCGGAACTCCCATAACCACCACGATCAAGTTCGAGGGTCAGCACGCCGGGTACACCTTCGCGGCCACGGCGAACAGTCATGTCACGTTCCAGGTCACCCAGTTCAACTTCGCCGACGGCGCCAATCCCGGCTCGTTCTACTTGTATTTCTATGAGCCGGGCAGCAGGAGCGCGTACACCTCCAACTTCTTTGGTGATAACGGCTGGTATGACTTCACCCCTCCGCTGACCGGTACCTGGACCGTGCAGCTGGTGCCCTACGACGCCTCCACCGGCAGCATGGTGCTGACCTTCGCCAATGACGTCGCCACCAAGGCGCTGACCTCCGGAACAGCTGTGAGCACGACCATCAAATTCGAGGGTCAGCACGCCGGGTACACCTTCGCCGCCCACGCAGGCGGCACGAAGACCTTCGACGTGACGCAGTTCAACTTCAACGATGGCACAAATCCTGGCTCGTTCTACCTGTATTTCTATGAGCCCAATAACACCAGCTCCTACACCTCCTGCTTCTATGGCGGCGACGGCTCGTGCGACGTCACCACGCCCCTGTCCGGTACCTGGACGGTCCAGCTGGTTCCCTATGACGCCTCCACCGGCAGCATGAAGCTCACGATGACCTGACCAGTCGCCGGTGCCGGGTTCCCCATGGGTGCGGCCAGCCTTACGGGCAGGCTTTGGTCACCTTCGCCACCACGAACCCGGCCAAACCGTTGCCGTTCACGCTGTGCCCGCTGTCGCCGGTGAACGTGTACAGCCGCTGTCCGTGGTAGGTGACCTGGAGGTGCGTTCCGAGCTTGGCGGTCGAGCCCGGAGTGGGACGCGGTGACCCAGGTGAGGGCCGATCGGGAGGCCGAGGATGCGGCCGGAACCTTCGGAGAGCGGATCGCGGCGCTGCGCCCGGACGTGGTGATCGACCTGATCTGCTTTACCGGGGCGCCGGCACGGCAGCTCGTTGCGGCGTTGCGCCCGGCGCGGCCGCTGCGTAGCTATGGGTCCTGGCTGAGGATGAGCGCAGTGTAGGGGCCGATCCCAATGTTCGCCGCGGCCGGCAGGCCGTCGATGGCGCCCTGGTCGGTGTCGGTGTCATAGCCGGGCCAGTTCCCAAACGAGGGGTCATAGCCGGCCCAGTCGCTGTTGAACCGGACGCGCCAGCGGCCGGTGCGCGGGAGCCCGATCGTGTAGCTGCTGTAACCGCGGTTGGCAAAGTTCAGCGCGACCACGACGTCGTCCAGCGGGCCACCCTGCGACCATCGGTGGTAGGCGATGAGCTTGCCGGTGTTGTTGATGTGGAACACGTTCAGCCCGTCGCCTTTCAGGCCGCGGGTCGTGTCATGCCAGTCCCGCCGTAGCTGGATCAGGTCGCGGTAGAGCTGGACGATGCCCGCGTACTTGGTGGCGTCCGCCCAGTCGAGCGGAGGGATGGGTTCCTGCACGAACGGGTCCTGGTCGAGGAACTCCTGACCCTGGAAGATCATCGGGATTCCGGGGGCGGTGAAGACCAGCGCGGCGGCGAGCGTCGAGCGCTTCTTCGACCACCAGCTGTCTGGCTGTGCGGGGTCGATCTCGGCCGGCAGGCGGGTGCGGCCGTTGCCGTCGGCGTCGTGGGATTCGGTGTAGATGACCCGGGTGCTGGCAGCGGCGCCAAAGCGCCGCTGCAACTGTGCCGCGATCAGGTTCATGTCCCGCTGATCGTCGCTCGTGGCCTCGGCTGTTTGCCGCACGGCCCACAGGAAGTCGCTGTCCCACTGGGAGTCAAAGCCCGACCCGCCGCGGGACACGGGCGCGGTGATCGACGCGTCACCGCGCAGGTCCTCGGCGATCGTCAGCTTCCACGGCTGGGCCAGGTCAATGTCGCCATTGACCTCTTGCAGCAGGAGACTGCCGTCGGGGATCGCCTGATCGGCGCTGCCGCTGCCGTCGATCGAGCGGATCCAGGCTGTGGCGTCGAAGCGCAGTCCGTCGACGCGGTAATCCTGCAGCCAGGCGAGCGCATTGTCGCGGATGAACTGGCGAACTTCGGGGCGCCCGTAATCCGGGCGGGAACCCCAGCCGCCAGCCTGCGGACGGCCATCGCCGGGCCACCTCGTCCCGTAGAAATAGATCCCGCCCTCCCAGCCCGGGCCCTGACCATCAAACACCCACAAGATCGAGCCCGGAGGGCCGAAGTGGTTGTACACGACATCGAGGATCACCGCGATTCCCGCCTCGTGCGCGGCGCGCACGAGGTTCTTCAGACCGTCCGGGCCGCCGTAGCCGACTGCGACGGCGAACGGCGCCCCGGGGTCATAGCCCCAGCCGTACGTGCCCTCGAACTCGGCGACCGGCAGCAGTTCTATCGCATTGATCCCCAGCGACTGCAGGTACGGGAGCCTGGCGATGACGTCGGCGAAGGTGCCAACGGCCGCCCCGGGCTGCACGCTGAAGCTCCCCACATGCAATTCGTAGATCACCAGCTCGGTCCACCCCGGCGAGTTCCAGCCGGCCGTGCCCCAATCGAAGGCCTGCTCGTCATAGACAACCGCCGCACCCGCGTCCCCGCTTCCTCCCTCGACCACATTGCGCGCGTACGGATCCACCCTCGTCAGCGGCACCGCAGAAGTCGTCAGCACATACTGGTACTGCTGGCCGGTGCCCACTCCGTCAACGTCTGCGGACCAGATCCCACCCGCCTCGGCCGCCAGCGGCACCGAACTCGATCCCCCGCCAGGCTGCGCGAGCACAACCGCGGCAGCGCTCGCGTCAGGCGCCCACACCCGGAAAGTCACGCCGCCGGGGAAGGGAACCGACCCCATGCCCGGACGCGTGGACGGAGCCGTCACCGCCATTGATCCTCCCGGGAAGCTCCAGTGGTCTCAGACGTATTCTCTCCTGCGCATCCTCAGCCGGGCCGGCTGGGAGTGGCGGGTGTGGTCTCGGCTAGCCGGCCGGCGAGGAAGCGTTGCTCGGGTTCGGTCTGTGCGAGGCCGAGCGCGCGGCGGTAGGCGTGGTGGGCCTCGCCGTCCCGGCCGGCCCGGCCCAGCGCTAGTTACTACGACACGTAGTAACATGTCCTGCGTGAACGGCGCCGTCCCCACGACGATCATCGTCGCCGGTCTCGCGCTGGCCGGGTACGCGCTGCTGATGACCGCCCGGAACCGGCGAATGGGCACCAGCTTGCTCGTCGCGCTTGGCGTCCTTGAGATCCTGCTGCTTGCCGAGGTCGGCATGATCGTGGCCAGACTCGCCGGCGGTGGGCGCCCGGCCGGGCTGGCCACGCTCATCGGATACCTGATCGCGATGCCGTTCGTCCCGGTGGCGGCGGCGTTCTGGGGGGCGCTGGAGCGGTCACGGTGGGGCCCGGCGGTCATCGCCGTGGCCGGGCTCGTCGCGGCCGTGCTGATGGTCCGGCTGAATGAGATCTGGCCGGCTATCCATGTCTGAGCCGATGGCATCGCCAGAGCCTGCCGCATCGCCAGAGCCTGCGGCATCGCCGGAGTCTGCGGCATCGCCGGAGTCTGCGGCATCGCCGCCGGGTTCGGCCAGGACCGGCCCGGGCCGGGTGCTGATCGCCGTTTACGCGCTGTTCGCGCTCGCCGCCTCCGCCCGGGCCGGGGTGCAGATCGCGACGAAGTTCGGCAACGCCCCGGTCGCCTACGTGTTGTCGGCCTTCGCCGCCGGGGTCTACATCCTCGCCACGGTCACCCTGGCCGTCGGCAGTCCAGCGGCGCGCCGGATCGCCGTCCTGTCCTGCTCGGTCGAACTCGCCGGCGTGCTGGCGGTCGGCACCTGGAGCCTGGCCGACCCGGCCAGCTTCCCCGATGCCACGGTGTGGTCCGGCTATGGCAGCGGTTACGGCTTTGTCCCGCTGGTCCTTCCCGTCTTCGGCCTGCTCTGGCTACGCCGCTTGACCAGATCTGGCCTGGCCATGAGGTAAGAGCGGGGTCATGGCTGTTTCCTTTCTGGGCTCGTGCCGGAGTTCGGTGTGCCGGGCAGACGGGCGAGCCGGGCCGCGAACGTGGCGGCGACCAGGACCCACGCGGCGACGGCCACCCAGAGCATGACGTGGGCCAGGGGTGGCATGAACGGCAGGTGGGCGGCCTGGCCGTAGGCCAGCGTGGCGACGCTGTACATGCCGAGCGGGAAGACGACGCTCCACAGGGGAGGCTCGTAGCTGAGCGGCCAGTGGTGGCGCACGTGCCGCCACAGGCCGAGCACGATGAGCAGCGGGATCCACCAGGTGCCGAACGCCCACAGGGCGAAGGAGAACCCTTCGACGAAGCCGCGGGTTGCCCGGGTGACCGCAAGCGTGGCCGGCAGGCCCAGAATCCGGGCGCCGGCGAACACGGTGATCGCGGTCGCCCCCATCAGGATCCAGTACGGAGGGCCGAGAGCCTCCGGTGTCATGGCCACGGTCAGCCAGCGCAGCAGGATGAGGGAGACGAGCAGCAGGTACAGCACGAGCCCGATGCACCACAGCCCGACCGCGACCGGTCCCAGCAGTCCCGATTGCGACGGCCATGCCGGAATCAGGACCGATGCGGCGATCGACAGGGACTGGGTGCCGACCACCCACAGCAGCCAGGTGCCATTGACGCCACCGAGGACCGAGTCGTGCGCCCGGGTGAGCAGCAGGCTGGCGGGCACGCCGTAGGTCAGCAGCAGCCATACCGCGGCGGCCAGCCCGGACAGGATCGCGGTGGCCAGCGGATGGCCCGCGGCGGCCAGGCGCACGGCGAGCACATCAAGGCCCGCGACGATGGTGAAGAAGCCGAACACCCGGTCAGCGGCCTTGATGTCGGCCACCAGGCTGGACCTGAAGAAGGTCACCCGGACCGCCAGCGCGGCGGTCAGCACGACCAGCCCGGCCGCGGCGGCGATCAGCAGCCCGCGGGACAGCCAGGGGGGCCCGGACAGGAATGTCCCGGTCGAGATGATCCCGGTGGCCATGACGAACGCGAAGTAGCCGGGGTGGAGGTTCCGGGCGGCCGTCGCTGCCCGGCCGGGGAGCCAGGCCGGGCCGGTGGCAGCGTCCGGGCTCATGGGCGCGGTTGTCCTGCGTGCCATTGCTGGGCGGCGGCCTAGTAGGGGACGCCGATCTTACGCCACCGCCGGCCGCTGGTGCCGGGCTCGGCGGGTGGGACGGCCCGGCGGCTGCGGTAGACGATGTAGGGCCGCCACAGGTACCACAGCGGGTAGCTCCAGGCGTGTACGAGCCGGCTGAACGGCCATACCGCCCAGATGACCCAGGCGGCGGTGGCGTGCACCTGGTAGATGACCGGCGCGGTGGGTGGCTGGCCGTCGCCGGCGCCGGGCCCAGCACGTCCCCGGCACAACGGCGTCTTCGATGGCGATCCCGGTCACTGGGCTGAGAGGGTGGGGCGGGGCTTGCCGGGGGCGACGGTGCGGGCCAGGATGCCCAGCGTGGCCCGCAGCGCGCCTTCCGGGATCACCGGGAAGATGGCGGCGTCCTTCCACTCCTGCTCGGCACCTGACCAGTCATAATAGGACGTGACGAGGGTTCCGTCCTCGATCGGGTCCAGCCGGTAGCCGTACACATGGCCGAGGTTGAGCTGGCCGTGCACGGTCCAGGCAATCTCCTGGTCCGGCTCGAACGTGACGATTTCGACGGTGACGTCATATAGGCCGAGGGGATAGTCGTTGAGTGCCTCGCGGTCCATGTGCACCACGAAGGTGTCGCCCACCTTGGTGACGACGTCCCCGCTGGCCTCCATCAGCATGCCGGAACTGTCGATGGCAACATGCCCGCGTGGATCGGTCAGCACCGCGAAGATCTCACCAGCCGGGGCGGCGACCGCCCGCTGCACTTCGAGTCGTTCCAGCATGCGCCGATTGTCGCACGCGCACCGGGGCGTCGCTGCCAGGTTGCCCCCGGAGTACCGGGAACGGCGCTGGGCTGGTTTCCGGGCGGCCATGCAGCGGGGCTGCCCGGTTCGACAGCACTGGTGAGCAAAAGACGGCTAGTCACGTCGAGGAGGGCGGCGGTGAGGCGGCCGCGTCGAGCAGTTGTCGCAATACGGCGGTATAGCGATCCAGTGCGACCCGGCCGTCGTAGGTGAGCGAGACGGAAGTCCGCGCGTTAACCCCCGCACCGGATTTCACTGTGATCACGTAGCCGGCGTCCTCCAGCTTTCGCAGGTGCGTGATCAGGTTGCCTGGCGTCAGGCCGAGCAGATCCTGCAGCCTGCTGAAGGACAGGTCGTCGCCCTCGGGCAGCGTCGCCAGCGTCACCATGATCCGAAGCCTCGCGGGCCCGTGGATCACCGGGTCGAGCCCGTCAATGCTCATGAACGGTCTCGCCGCAGCCCGATCACCGCCATTACCAGCAGCGCGCCGCCTCCCGCCAGCGCGCTGACCGCCCAGACCGTCACCGGGCCCGCGAATCCGCTGCCTGCCGCCACCGCCAGCAGCCAGAGGCCAAGGCCGAGCAGGGACCAGTTCAGGAAGACGGCGGCGCTGGCGGCGATGATCAGGGCCACCAGGAGAACGGGCGCGGCAGCACCATATACGCCGATGACGGCCCGGCTGGCGCCAGCGTGGTCGATTGCGGCCTCAAGCGTGAAGAGGGCAACGTACCCCCCGAGGTACGACAGCAGGAGGACGCGCCGCTGTAGCACCGACAAGCCACCGACGCCGCTGCCCGCCCGGCCGAGGTAAATGACCGCGAAGACCGTGGCTGCCGCGATGGCCGCGCTCAGCGTCATCAACGCCGCAGGCGTCGGCCCGTTATAGGGCCGCTGCCCGCGGACCGACAGCCAGATCGCGCCATCGGAAACCAGCCAGGCCGCTCCCCAGACGGCCAGCAGGACCGGGCGCCTGACTACCAGCGCACGCCTGGCCCTGTCCCGTGTCTCTTGCAGGATTGCCGACGCTTCTTGCAGGTCCATCCCCATTTCCTCGTCCGCGCCGTCTGTCATGCCGGTCCCCTCATGTGTGTTTTCCCGCCGCCTGACTGCTGACTTTGCAGTACAAAGCTAGTTTACTCCACGGCCCGGGGCCAACTGGATGGCCCGCGCGGCCTGGAGCGAGTCGCTGGGGAGCCGGGCGACGCAATCGCCGCAAGGCAGCCTCGGGCCGCGCACAGCCCCGTCCCCGCCTTGACTTTGTGGTTCAAAGCAAACTAGCTTTGAACCACAAACTAAACGGCTCGTGTCCGGGGAGCAGACCCGCAACCCGGGCACGCGCCTCCTGAAGGCAGGTACATGACCATGAATCAACCGGGAAATTTGTGGGTCAGCTACGGCGGCATCGCCAGGATCGAGCTCGCTATCGTCCTGCTGGCCGCCGCGGGAGGCGTGGCCTACGCCGGAACCCGGTTGCCTCTTCCGGCCCAGGCCGCCAGGCCCGGCCGGGCGGCAATGACTACCATGCTCGTGAGCTGGGCCCTGGCGATAGCAGCATTCCTGGCCTGCCTAACCGTCTACGTCCTGCAGTATCGTCTTGATTATCCGGGGGCCCACCGCGTTATCGTGGATCACATCCTGCCCGTGACCCTGTGCGCGGCAGCCGTCACCTTCTTCATCATCCTTATAGCCAGCGGCTCATACGGCCCGGGGGCAAGGCTGGCAAGCGCTGTCATCGGCGCCATAGTCGCGCCGATGATCTTCGAGCTGCCGTTCGACCTGATCGTGATGGCCAGGACCTTTCCCGCGATCCCTCCGCATCCCGCGCTCTACCGGGCCCTGTTCTTCCTGCCGCTGTTCCTCATCGAGGTCACCACGCTGTCGATGCTCACGATGTCTCCGATGGTGAAGCTGTCCAGGGGAGCGCTGTTCTCCCTCGCGTCGATGCTCGGGGTATTCGCGGTCTGGGGCCTCTTCGGGTTCGCCTACCCGTCCACCCCGATCCCCACGGCGCTGAACGTGCTGTCGAAGCTCCTGGCCTTCGCGACAGTTCTCTGCCTGTTCCTGCCGCAGCGAGCCAAGGCCAGCACACAAGACCCAAGACCAGCGCAACCAATCATGCAAGCATCAAGCGTAAGTGGAGGAAGTCATGGAAGCAGATAGGCCACGCCAGGCCGAGATCCGGATCGTGAGAGAAACTACGGTGCTGCGCGACCGTCCGTTCGAATACGTCGTGTGGATCGACCGGGTGGCCGTAGGGCGCGTCCGCACCGGGGAAACCCAGCAGTACCCGGTCGATCCCGGCCGCCACAGCGTCAGGGTCGGCATCGCCGGGCGCCTCCTTGGCAGCGGCAAGCTCTGGACTAGCAGGCTCAGGCAGATTGAAGCTCACGAGGGCGAGACGGCGACGCTGGCCTGCAGGCCGACCGCCGTCCATGAGGTCTGGGACTTGGTCAGGCCGCACCGCCGTGTTCAGCTTTCAGAGCGGATCAGCTAGCGCTGTACTGGCGAATACATGCAGGTCCGCCACGTCGTCAAGTCCGTGACCGCCCTCAGCCCGACGAGCGCCCGGGCCATCGGGCCTATAGCAACACAGCAAAGCCTGGTCATAATGGGAGCTGCGCACTAACTAGACCGTAGTTCCCCCAGCGGCGGCCGGAACATCCTGGAAACGATCTGCGAGGCTGGCGAGCCCGTCGCGAACCGCAGCCTCATGGCCGGAAGCTGCTGCGGGTGGCACAGCGGGGCCGTCCCAGAGCACATCGCCCCATGCGACCCGGCCCCGGTGATCGCC
>DATGGU010000094.1:0-9869 GCA_035308365.1 Streptosporangiaceae bacterium | reverse complement strand
TGCGCCGGCTCCCGGCCTGAGGTGCACCGTCCAGTCAGCCCGCCGTCCGCGACCGTACCAGCACCTCGATCCCGTCGAGGACGCGCTCCAGCCCGAAGCTGAACTCCTTCTCCGGAGCGTCCGCCATGTTGAACACTCCCTCCGCGACCAGTTTGCCGATCGCGGGATAGCGCTGTGGGTCGGCGAGCGTGGTGAGCAGCCGCCCGTAGTAGGTTATCCACTCATCCGGTGAAGTCCCCGACGCCTGGACGGCCGCGCCGAGGTCGGCGCCCATCATCGCCTCGGACCTGGTGTAGTTACTGACCAGCAGCACCGACGAGGCCTTCTCGTCCTCGGTCAGGCCGGTCGCGGCCATGCAGCTCAGCCCGTTTTCGAACCAGGCGACCTGGTTCGGCGTAATGGGCAGCCCGCGGATCGGGATACGCAGCACCCAGGGGCTGCGGTAGTACATGGCCCGCATCCCCCAGGCCCATCGGGACAGGCCCTCCCGCCATCCGTCACCCGGTGAAGCTGCCGGGGGAGTGCCGGCCGCCGCGTCCACCATCAGGTCGAGCAGTTCATCCTTGGCCGAAACGTAGCGGTACAGGGACATTGTCGAGGCCCCGAGTTCGGTGGCCACCCGGCTCATGGACACCGAGGCCAGCCCCTCCAACTCGGCTACCCGCACAGCGGCCTCGACGACCCGTTTCAGGCTCAGCCCCGGCTTGGGCCCCTTGTGCGGCCGTTCCCGCAGCCCCCAGGCCGCCGCGATGCTGGCCGGCAGCTCCCACGGCGGTTCTGCCCCGGATCCGGCAGAAGGGCTGATCCGCTCGTCGTCCATGATCCCGCTCCCATTCGGTTGACATCCCATCCTAGAACTGCGTATGGTCTACGCATTACAGTGTATGTAATACGCAAAACGGAATCCGGAGGCAATCCCGTGACCGACGAACTAGCCATCGAGGCGACCGCCCTGGCGAAGTCCTACGGCAAGACTCACGTTCTCGCGGGGGTTGATCTCCGCGTCCCGCGCGGCAGCATTTTCGCCCTGCTTGGACCGAACGGCGCGGGCAAGACGACCACGGTCCGCATCCTGTCCACGCTGTTGCGGCCCGACGCGGGACAGGCCAGGGTGGCCGGTTTCGACATCGGGCACCAGCGCCGTCAGGTCCGGCTCAGCATCAGTTTGACCGGCCAGTACACCGCTGTGGACGGCCTGCAGACCGGCGCGGAGAACCTGCGCATGATGGCCCGGCTGGCCGGGATGTCCCGCCGTCAGGCCCGGCAGCGCGCCGCCTGGCTTCTCGACCGGTTCGGCCTGACCACGGCCGCTGACAAGCAGGCGCAGACCTACTCCGGCGGGATGCGCCGCCGCCTCGACTTGGCGGCGAGCCTGGTCGGGCAGCCCGAAGTGATCTTCCTGGACGAGCCGACGACCGGCCTCGACCCGCGCAGCAGGCAGCAGATGTGGCAGGTCATCGGCGACCTCGCCGGCGCCGGCGTGACGATTTTCCTGACCACCCAGTACTTGGAGGAAGCCGACCGGGTCGCGCACAAGGTCAGCGTCCTCGACGACGGCAAGGTGGTGGCCGAGGGCACCCCGGCCCAGCTCAAGCAGCGGGTCGCCGGCGAACGGCTGGATCTGGTGCTGCGCACCGCCGCCGACTTCAGCAAGCTGGCGCGGTACCTGGGCGACCGCGTCCTGCGCAGTGACCCCGGCGAACTGACCCTCGGCGTCGCCACCGACGGCAGCTCCGCCCAGGTCAGGGAGCTGCTCGACGAACTGGACCCGAGCCGCGCCACGCTGGCCAGATTCGCCGTGCACACACCCACCCTCGACGACGTATTCCTCACGCTGACCGGTCATGCAGCGCCGGCCGCCGACGCTAAGGAGAAGACTCGTGTCTGAGATCGCCATACCGGGCCGCACCAACCCGGCCACCGACCTGCTGATCATGGCCGGCCGGGGCCTGCGGATGTCAAGCCGCCAGATCGACGCCCTGCTCACCTCGCTGATGCTCCCGGTCATGCTGATGATCGTCTTCGTCTACCTGTTCGGCGGCGCGATCAGCACCGGCACGAAGTACATCACCTACGTCGTCCCCGGCGTCATGCTGCTGTGCGCCGCGGTCGGGTCGGCCGGCACGGCGGTATCGGTGTGTCAGGACATGACCGGCGGCATCGCCGACCGGTTCCGGTCCATGGACACCGGCGGCGCGGCGGTGCTGGGCGGCCATGTGATGGCCAACGTCGTCCGCAACATCGCCTCGACGATCCTGGTGTTTGGGGTGGCCTTCGCCATCGGGTTCCGGCCGCACGCGACCCTGGCCGGCTGGTTCGGTGCGGCCGGCATCCTGCTGCTGTTCCTGGCTGCGGTGTCCTGGCTGTGCGCGGCGGTCGGCGTGCTGGCCCGGTCGCCGGAATCGGCCAGCGGCTGCATGTTCGCGCTGATGTTCATCACCTACGCCAGCAGCGCGTTCGTGCCGATCCGCACGATGCCGAGCTGGCTGCACGGGTTCGCCGGCCACCAGCCCGCCACCCCGGTCATCGAGACGTTGCGTGGTCTGCTCCTGCGCACCCCGGTCGGCACCAGCCCGTGGCAGGCCATCGCCTGGTGCGGCGGCATCCTCGCCGTATCCGTCGCCGCCTGCGCCATGCTGTTCCGCCGCCGGACGGCATGACCAGCGATCCCAGCCCCGGTGTCCAGGCCCGGCCCGGGACACCGGGGCGCCCGTTCCTGCACTACCGTGCGGAACGTGAGCAGCCATCAGGGCGCCGGGACGCGGCGCAGCACGCTGGGTGCCCAGCTCGCCCGGATGGGCTTCGCCGAGCCCGCCCGCGCCGAGGAGATCATCGGCGAACTGGGCCTCGGCCAGGACCTCGTCGCCACGTTCGGCGCCGCCGCCGACCCCGATCTGGCCCTGACCGGACTGGCCCGGCTGACCCAGGTCACCGCCGGGACGCTGGCCGGCGATCCGGGCCTCGCCGCCCGGCTGGTGGCTGTTCTCGGCGCGAGCGCCGCGCTGGCCGATCACCTGGTCCGTCATCCGGCCGGTTGGCGCGTCCTGCAAGGCCCCGCCGCGCTGCGCCGCCCATCAGCGAGCGAGCTGCGCGACAGTCTGCTGCGCGCCGTCGGAGCCAGCCCAGGCGACGAAGACCCTGTAGCCGAGGGCGGGGACGCGGCCAGCCTCGCGGCGGCCTACCACCAGGCCCTGCTGCACCTGGCCGCCAGGGATCTGACCGGCGCGATCACCCTGGACGATACCGCGGCCGAGCTGGCCGACCTGGCCGCCGCCGCCTGTGAAGCCGCGCTCGCCGTGGCCCGCTCGCGGCTCCCGCCCGGCTCGCCGCCGTGCAGGCTCGCGGTCATCGGCATGGGCAAGTGCGGCGGCCGTGAGCTGAACTACGCCAGCGACGTCGACGTGATCTTTGTAGCCGACGGCACGGACGACGCGTTGCGCACCGCCACCAAGCTGGCCTCCGGCATGATCCAGGTGTGCTCGCAGAGTACAAGGGAAGGCGTGATCTTCCCGGTCGACCCGAACCTGCGCCCCGAAGGCCGCAGCGGCCCGCTGGTCCGGACGCTGGCCAGCCACCGCGCGTACTACGAGCGCTGGGCCAAGACCTGGGAGTTCCAGGCGCTGCTCAAGGCCCGTCCGGTGGCCGGTGACCTCAGCCTCGGCCGCGCTTACGCCGACACCCTCGCCCCGCTCGTCTGGCAGGCCGCCCAGCGCGAGAACTTCGTCGAGGACGTGCAGGCCATGCGCCGCCGGGTGGAGCAGACCCTGCCCGCCGAGCAGGCCGGCCGCGAGCTGAAGCTCGGCCCCGGCGGCCTGCGCGACATCGAGTTCACCGTGCAGCTACTGCAGCTCGTGCACGGCCGGGCCGACGAGTCGCTGCGCAGCCCGGCCACGCTGCCCGCCCTGGCCGCCCTGGGCCACGGCGGCTACGTCGGCCGCGACGATGCCGCCGCGCTGGCCAGCGCCTACCGGTTCCTGCGCCGGGTGGAGCACCTGCTCCAGCTCTATCAGCTCCGCCGCACGCACACGCTCCCCGGCGATCCGGTGACGGTACGGCGGATCGGGCGGGCCATGCAGGAATTTTTTAGATTTGACGGTTTTCATCCGGCGCCGGTGCGGCCCGGCGACCCGGCTGCGGAGTTCACCGCTCAATGGCGCAGGCACGCGATCGAAGTGCGACGGCTGCACGAGAAACTCTTCTACCGCCCGCTGCTGCAGGCGGCGGCGCGGCTGCCCGGCGAGGCGGCCGCCCTGACCCCGGACGCGGCCCGGGCCAGGCTGGAGGCGCTCGGCTATGTGGATCCGGCCGGTGCGCTGCGGCACATCGAGGCGCTGACCTCCGGCGTGTCCCGGCGAGCGGCGATCCAGCGCACGCTGCTGCCCGTGCTGCTCGACTGGTTCGCGGGCTCCGCCGAGCCTGACGCGGGGCTGCTCGCGTTCCGCCAGGTGAGCGACGCCCTCGGCAACACGCATTGGTACCTGCGGCTGCTCCGCGACGACACCAGGGTGGCCCAGCGGCTGGCCCGGCTGCTGTCCTCCAGCCGGTACGCCGCGGGCCTGCTGCTGCGGGCACCCGCGGCCGTCGCCATGCTCGGCAACGATGACGAGCTGGCCCCGAGATCTCGCGAGCTGCTGTGGGCCGAGGTGGCCGCCGTGCTGCAGCGGCACGACACCGCCGAGGGCGCGGTGGCCGCGGTCCGCTCGATCCGGCGCCGGGAACTGCTGCGCACCGCCGCCGCGGATCTGCTCGGGCTGGCCGAGCCTGCCCAGATCAGGCAGGCCCTGACCACCCTGGCCGCGGTCACCATCGATGCCGCCCTGTCTGCCGCCGTCAAGAAGGTCGAACTGGAGCTGCGTCACCCGCTGCCGACCCGGATCTGCGTCGTCGCCATGGGCCGTTTCGGCGGCCACGAGACCGGCTACGCCAGCGACGCCGACGTCATGTTCGTGCACGACCCGCTGACGGCGGCGGCGGGACAGGACGCCTCCCGGACGGCGCACGCGGTCGCCGAGGAACTGCGCAGGCTGCTCGCCCTGCCCGCGCCGGACCCGCCGCTGCTCATCGACCCGGACCTGCGGCCCGAGGGACGCCAGGGGCCGCTGGTCCGCACCCTGGCGTCCTACCGTGCCTACTACCGGCGCTGGTCCGGCTCCTGGGAGGCGCAGGCGCTGCTGCGCGCCGAACCGGTCGCGGGCGACCCGGCGCTCGGCCGCGAGTTCACCGCGCTGGCGGACGAGTTCCGCTACCCGGACGGCGGCATCGACCAGGCAGCGATCACTCAGATCAGGCGGCTGAAGGCGCGGATGGAGGCGGAGCGGATACCGCGCGGCACCGACCCCGCCCTTCATCTCAAGCTCGGCCCCGGCGGCCTGGCCGACGTGGAGTGGGTCGTCCAGTTGCTCCAGCTCCGGTATGCCTTCGCGACGGAACAACTGCGGACGACCCGCACCCTCGACGCGCTGGCCGCGGCGGTCGCGGCCGGGCTGCTCGCCGCAGGTGACGGCGAGACCCTCGCCGGTGCCTGGCGGCTGGCCGCCCGGATCCGCGACACGATCATGCTGGTCCGCGGCCGCCCGTCCGACGTGCTGCCGGCCAAGCAGCCGGAGCTGTCCGCGGTCGCCCGCCTCATCGGCTACGAACCCGGTGAGTCCAGCGCTCTGCTCGAGGACTACCGCCGCACCGCCCGCCGGGCCAGGTCGGTCATGGAACGGGTCTTCTACGGCTGAGCGGGAACGCTGTCAGCGCCCGGTGCCCGCTAGTCTCCGTAGCAGTTTGCCTCCGCGTAAACCCACCATTCGGTGCTGGAGAGCTGCTTGGCCTGCACGATGTGCCCAGCTCCGCAGTTGTCGGTGAACTGGCTGTCCTGGCTGCGCCGTGGTGGTGACCAGCCGCGACCGGCTGTCCGGCCTGGTGGCCAGGGACGGCGCCGCCCGGGTGGATCTGGGCCTGCTGCCGCTCCCGGACGCGACGGCGCTGCTGCGGATGCTGATCGGCCGCCGGGCGCAAGCCGAGCCCGATGCCACGACGGCGCTGGCCGTCCAGTGCTGCCGGCTGCCGCTGGCGCTGCGGGTGGCCGCCGAACTGGCCACCGCACGCCCGGCGGATTCCCTGGCCAGTTTGACGGCCGAACTGGCCGGCCAGCGGCAGCGGCTGGACCTGCTGGACGCCGACGGCGACACCCGGACCGCGGTACGCGCGGTGTTCTCCTGGTCCTGCCGCAACCTGGACGCCGCGGCCGCGCGGGCGTTCCGGCTGGCTGGCCTGCATCCCGGCCCCGGCCTGGACCCTCATGGCCTCGCCGCACTCACCGGTGGCACCGCCGCCGAGGCCACCCGGCTGCTGGCCCGGCTGGCCCGCGGTTACCTGATCCAGCCCACCGGCCCGGGCCGGTATGGGATGCACGACCTGCTGCGCGGCTACGCGGCCAGCCTGGCCGCCGAGGTGGACGGCCAGGACGAATGCCGGGCGGCGATCACCCGCCTGTTCGATTACTACCTGTACACCGCCGTTGCCGCGGTGAGCACCCTGTACCCAGCCGAACGTCACCGGCTGCCGCCCATCCCACGGCCTGCCACCGCCTGCCTGCGGCCAGCCGATCCCGTCGCCGCACGGGCCTGGCTGGACGCCGAACGGGCCACCCTGACCGCTGTCGCTTCCCAGGCCGCCGGCCACGGCTGGCCGAGCCATGCGACCCGGCTGTCCCGAACGCTGTTCCGCTACCTCGACAGCGGCGGCTACTTCTCCGCGGCTACCGTCGTCCACGGCTGCGCCTGCCGCGCCGCCCGCCGGGCCGGCGATCGCGGCGCGCAGGCGGCCGCCCTGAACAGCCTCGGCGTCGTGGTCTGGCGGCAGGGCCGCTACTCCAGGGCCAGCGCGTGCTTCCGCCGTGCCCTGGCGCTGTGCCGCGAGACCGGTGACCGATCCGGCGAAGCGCAGGCGCTGAACCGCCTCGGCCTGGTCGACTTCCAGCAGGGCCGCTACCGGCAAGCGGCGGTCCACCACGAGCAGGCTCTGCTGCTATGCCGCGAGATCGGCGACCGGCCCGGCGAAGCCAGGGCGCTGGGCAACCTCGGCGGCGGTGACTGGCGACAGGGTCACTACCAGCGGGCCACCGCCTACCTCAAGCAAGCGCTGACCCTGCACCGCCGCGCCGGTGACCGGTCCGGCGAAGCCGAGGCCACCGGCATCCTCGGCATCATCGCCCTGCGGCAGGGCCGCTACCCGGAGGCCGCCGGCCGGTTCGAGCGCGCGCTGGCCCTGTGCCGCCAGACCGGGGACAGGATTGGTGCGGCCGACGCGCTCATCTATCTCGGCGTCACCGCCCTGCGGCAGGGCTGCCGCCAGGAGGCGGCCGGCCAGCTCCGCTCGGCTCTGGAGCTGTGCCGCCAGACCGGCGACCGCCCTACCGAGGCGTACGCGCTGGCCGGCCTCGGCGAGGCGGCGCTGCGCCACGATGGCCCCGAGCAGGCGGCCGGCTACTTCGGGCAGGCGCTGGCGCTGTGCCGCCAGACCGGTGATCTGTTCGCCGAGGCACAGGCCCGCAACGGGCTCGGTGAGGCGCTGCTCGCGGGTGGCCAGCCGGATGAGGCCCGCGCCGAGCACGCCGCCGCGCTGACCCTGGCCAGCGCGACCAGCGACAAGTACCAGCACGCCTGCGCCCACCAGGGACTCGGCCACGTCTTCCGCGCTTGCGGCGACAGTGACCAGTGCCGCCGTCACTGGCGGGAGGCTGTCGCTCTTTTCACCGCCTTGGGCGCCGCGGAGACCGGCCAGCTCCGCGCCGCCCTGGACGGTCTCGACGGGTCACAGGCGGCCGTAGGCACGCAGCGTGCGTAGCGCGTCCACGGTGATGCTGCCGCGCCAGTCCGACTCGGCGGCCGGTGACCAGGACAGCCAGTTGAACATCCAGCCGCCGTCCTCGCGCTGTGCCCGGGCCAGGTGGTCCAGGTGGGCGTCTATGGTGGCATCGTCGAAGAGCCGCCTGGCCAGGCAGCCAGGGACCGGGGCGAAGTCGAGCGGCAGGTGCACCTCGCCGGTTGCGCCCGGGTCGAGCGCGACCAGGTTCAGCTTGAACAGGAGCGGCCCGGCCTGCTCGAACGCGCGCTCCGCCCGGGCCCGGTCCGGGACATGGTCGAGGAAGCGCAGCACACCGCGCATGTCGTAGGGACCTGCCTCCGTGAGTCCCTCGATCCTGGTCCACATCACCTCGGTGGCCCGGTCCAGCCACGGGTGCGTCACGCCTCTGGCGTGCAGCGTGCCCGCGATCTGCCCGGTGCTGATGAGCGAGGCCGGATTGCCCTCCTGGGGTACCCACCAGGGCGCGTGCGGCCAGCCCTCGACGCTCGGGTCCACGAACCCGGCGCCGCCCTCGGCCGGCCCGGTGGCCTGCAGCCAGTCGCAGGCGGCCAGGGCCAGCTCCGGCGACCAGGCGTCCGCCTCGTGCAGGGTGCGCAGGGCGAATTCGACGGTGCCCGGCTGGCTGCCCGGGCTGCGCGCGTCCGGCTCCAGGCCGTGCCCGAAGCCGCCGTCCGGATTGCGGTAGGCCGTCACGGCGTCGCGCACCGGCTGCGCTTCACCCTCGCGGAACAGGCGCTCGAACCTGCGCCGGTCGAGTACCCGCCCATGGCTGGCGATGAACTGTTCTGCTGCGTCAATGTCTGGAATGCTCATGGGCGTCATCACACCACCACCCGCCAGGTGCGTCTTGAACGAAACGGCCACCGGCCGCTGATTGTCAGCGGGTGGTGCAAGCATGGCCACCATGGAGCTGCGACCGGGATACCGGGAGTGGGCCCCCTCTCGCGAGCTGCGGCCACTGGTGAGCTGCCTGTGGACGTCGGTGGCCCGGTCGGGGGAGCCAACGATCGTGCTGCCGGACGCCTGCGCGGATCTCATCTGGCAGCAGGGCTCCGGTGCCTTCGTCGCGGGACCGGATACCGGCCCGTTCTCGTCTGCGCTCCCGGCAGGCACGATGCTGGTGGGGGTTCGGCTACGCCCAGGGGCTGGCGGCCCGGCGCTGGGATTGCCGCTCGTTGAGCTGCGTGACCAGCGCGTCGACCTGGCCGGCATCCTGCCGGAGTTCGCCAAGCGACTGCCTGGCGACCTGTCGGCAGGTGCGGCACTGGCCCAGCTCACCGCCATGGTGACCGGGCTCGCGGCCGAGCAGGCGCCTGACCCACTGGTCACCCGGGCGGCCCGGGTGCTAGCCGCGTCCGACAACCACGCGGGCGAGCTGGCCAGCCGCCTCGGAGTCAGCGAGCGCCAGTTCCGCCGCCGCTGCCTGGACGCGGTCGGCTACGGCCCCAAAACCCTGCACCGCATCCTCCGCTTCCGCCGCTTCGTCTCGAAGCTGGATGCCGCCGGGACCCGCATGGACCTGGCCCAGGCAGCCGCCGACGCGGGTTACGCCGACCAGGCCCATCTGACCCGCGAATCCGTCCGCCTGTCCGGCCTGCCCCCGGCCGCACTGGTCCGCGTCCGCCGAGGTTGGCCGAGCCCACCGGCCCCTGCGGGCGGCGCATGATCGTGTGCGGGCCGGGAGGTGGGAGCGTGCTGCCGTCAGGTTGGGGTGTTGTGGACGTGTGAAATGAGGTGCACCCAGTCGGGCAGCCGGCGTTCGGCATAGCCGGCCAGCCGGATGACCGAGTGGGTGCACCCCACCCAGGCCTAACCGGAACAGACCCGGGGTTCGTCCCCCTTGGGTGGGGTCGGTCCGGGGTTCGTCCGCCTTGGTGGGGGTCGGTCCGGGGTTCGTCCGCCTTGGGTGGAGGTCGGTCCGGGGTTCGTCCGCCTTGGTGGGGGTCTGCGGCGTCATCGTCTTCGCCGTCTCGGTGGCGGTCGGTCCGGGTTTGTCCGCCTTGGGTGGGGGT
>DATGGU010000093.1:0-3744 GCA_035308365.1 Streptosporangiaceae bacterium | reverse complement strand
AGGGCGGCTCGATTACGCTGGTCAGCCGCTGGGGTGTGCGGCCAGCCAGGCGTCGAAGCTGTCGTCGGAGTTGGTGACCTCGCCGACCTCCACCGTCATGCCGGATTCCAGGCCCGGGCAGGTCTTGGCGACGGCAACGGCGGCGTCCAGGTCGGCGGCGCGTATCAGGGAGTACCCACCGAGCGCGGTATCGCCCACCTCGCCCCCGAGGACCTGGCTGCGGAACACGGGATTTCCACGGTCCCTGAGCTGCGCGCCGAGACCTTGATGCCAGGCGGACCAGGCCGCTCCGGTCTCCGGTGATGGCTTGTAATCGTGGGGTGAACGGAAAATGAGCAGGTAGGTGGCCATGGTGCGGAATCCCTTCGGTCAGGCCGATACTGTCTCGGCTGGGCAGACACCGGGAGGGTGGGATTCTGGGCGATGTCCGGCCGCCCATTTCGTGACCGGGCCGGTGTCAGTACGGCGAGAGGGATCCGGACGGAGAGAAGGTGTGAGGAATGGCGAGCAGTGATCTGCTGGAGCGGGCCCAGCAGGGCGATCAGGATGCGTTCGGGCGCCTGGTGGACGGACACCGGCGTGAGCTCGAGGTGCACTGCTACCGGATGCTCGGCTCTGCCCAGGACGCGGAAGACGCGCTGCAGGAGACTCTGCTGGCCGCCTGGCAGGGCATCTCCGGTTTCGAGGGCCGGGCGTCGCTGCGCACCTGGCTGTATCGCATCGCCACCACGCGCTGCCTCAACGTCCGCCGTTCCGTCCGCCGCGCCTCGCGGACCATGGCCGTCGTCCCCCCGGAGCCGACCCGCCTCGGTGAGGTGGTCTGGCTGGAGCCCTACCCCGATCTGCTCCTGGACGAACTGGCCGACACCGCCCCTGGCCCCGACGCCCGCTACGAGCTGCGAGAATCCGTGGCGCTCGCCTTCATCACCGCGCTGCAACTGCTGCCCGCCCGCCAGCGGGCCGTCCTCCTGCTCCGCGATGTGCTGGGCTTCCACGCCGCCGAGGCAGCAACGATTCTCGACGTTACGGAGCAGTCTGTTAACAGTGCTCTCAAGCGGGCCCGTGCCACCCTGGCCGGGCGCCTCCCCGACCGCGAGGCATTGTCACCCGCCCCGCAGTCCCCTGCCGAAGCCGCCATGGTCGAGCAGTTCGCCCGGGCCTGGGAAACCGCCGACGTGGACCGCCTGCTCACCCTGCTCGCCGAGGACGTCTGGCTGACCATGCCCCCGCTGCCATTGGAATACCAGGGCCGCGACCTGGTGGCTGAGTTCCTCATCACGGTGGTATTCCGCGAGGGACGCACCTACCACCTAGCGCCCACCCGGGCCAACAGCGCCCCCGCGTTCGGCTGCTACCTGCGCAACGCCGGCGGTGAGTCGCATGCCATTGGCCTCCTTACGGTGTCCCTGAGCCGCGGTCAGGTAACCACCTGCACCCGATTCGACACCGCCGTCTTCCCCCGCTTCGGCCTTCCCCGGTCACTGCCCTAGGGTGCAGGCCTGGTCTAACTGGGGCACATGTGGTCAGAATGGAGGATTGACCAGGCGCGACCGGTTTGGGGGGATGGTCATGTCATCATCGTTCGCGAAAATCACGCATGATGCATCAATCAGATGGATCCGCCGCAGCAGCATCCTGCTCGTCGCGACGGCCGCCTCCGTCTGCCTGTTGCTACCGGCCCAGCCGGGCTGGGCGCAGCAGGCACCGGCTGCTCAGCCTCATTGCTGCAGCGTCGTCATCAACGGCCCGGCCGTGACGGTCAAGGTGACCCGGCCGGGCATGACCGTCAAGGAGACCTTCGCCGGAAAGGCAGGCCAGCGGGTCAGCGCCGTGGTCTCCAAGATCGTCACCAGCGACAACGGCTGTGACACCCTCACGTTGGTGGATCCCGGCGGCGCCACCGTCACCAGCAACTCCAACTGCGGCAACGGCAACCCCGTCGGCATCGGCCCGGTCAACCTGACCATCACCGGGACCTACAAGGTGAAATTCGCGGTGGATACGACCGCCACAGGGAGCGGAAGGCTAACGGTATCGGCGCCGGTCACCGTCGGGACGGCGACCGTCAACGGCCCGTCGGCGTCGCTCAACGTCTCCCGGGCCGGCCAGGGTGTGCAGCGAACGTTCACCGCCAAGACCGGCCAGCGGATCGCCGCAGCGGTCACCCAGGTCGTCACCAGCGACAACGGCTGCGGAACCCTCACCCTCACCGACCCCGGCGGCGCCACCGTCACCAGCAACTCCAACTGCGGCAACGGCAACCCCATCGGCATCGGCCCGGTCGACCTGACCGTCACCGGCACCTACACCATCCGCCTGGAAATAGACACCACCGCCACCGGCACCAGCAAACTCTGGGTCTCCGCACCCGTCACCGTCGGCACAGTGACGATCAACGGACCCGCCGTCTCCCTGAACGTCTCCCGCGTCGGACAGGGTGTGCAGCGAACGTTCACCGCCAAGACCGGCCAGCGGATCGCCGCAGCGGTCACCCAGGTCGTCACCAGCGACAACGGCTGCGAAACCCTCACCCTCATCGACCCCAGTGGCAGCGTCGTCACCAGCAACTCCAACTGCGGCAACGGCAACCCCATCGGCATCGGCCCGGTCGACCTGACCGTGACGGGGACCTACACGCTCCGCCTGGAGATCGACAACACCGCCACCGGAACCAGCAAACTCTGGCTCTCGGCGCCGGTCACCGTCGGCACAGTGACGATCAACGGACCCGCCGTCTCCCTGAACGTCACCCGCGTCGCCCAAGGAGTCCAGCGAACCTTCACCGGCAAGGCGGGCCAGCAGATCACCGCGGTCGACAAGCAGATCGTCACCAGCGACAACGGGTGCGAAACCCTCACCCTCACCGACCCCGGCGGCACCACCGTCACCAGCAACTCCAACTGCGGCAACGGCAACCCGATCAGTCTCGGCCCGGTCAAGCTGCGCGTCTCCGGCACCTACAAGATCCGCCTGGAGATCGACCCAACGGCCACCGGCACGAGCAAACTCACCGTGTCCACCTGACCCACATCCCCCCGGTTGCCGTTCGCTGTACCCTGCACGACACGACGGACAGCCCACCGGAGGGAGAACGGCGGCCTTGGCGAGGAGCAAGCGGCAACGCAAACGGGACCGGGCTGTCCGGCAGGCGAAGGCGGCCAGGAAGCAGGCCGCGGCGGTGCGCGAGCAGTTGTCCCAGGCTGTGCTGGCGGAGGCATACAAGCTCCTGGACCAGCTTTGCGATCCTCAGACACCCGCCGGGGACGTCGCCGAACTGCTGGCGGGCGACGGCGCTCCTGTGGTGCCCGGGCTGGTCGGCCTGCTGGTCAGCAAGGGTGCCACACCCGGGCGGCTGGCGGAGGTGACCAAAGCGCTCCGCGAGGCGGAGCAGAACGACGCAGGCGGTGCACCCTCACTGACCTACCTGACGTTCGCGGCGGGTGCCGCCCACGCGGGAGGTGATGCGCCGCAGGCTCGACGCCTGCTCGACGACGCTCTCCGGCAGGCCAGCGACCCAGCCGGCCGGCCGCGAGTGATCGCGCAGGCCCAGTGGACGAGCGAATCCTGCTGGAAGCGCAGCTCAGACAGTTCGAGTACGAGGCCGCGGTGCTCGCCGCCAACGGCGAGCAGGGCATCGACACACCCTGGCTCCGCCACGAACTCGACATGGACGACGGTCTGTGACCCATGCCAGCGCAGAGGATGAACCGCGAGGAGTTTTTCGCCAAGCTTGCCCCGCTGGAC
>DATGGU010000092.1:0-22280 GCA_035308365.1 Streptosporangiaceae bacterium | reverse complement strand
GTCGGTCCGGGGTTCGTCCGCCATTGTGGGGGGTTGGCTGGGGCGGTGGGGCAGGGTGGCCGGATTCCCGGTTCCTGACCGCCATGGTGGTCGGTCCGGGGTTCGTCCGCCTTGGGTGGGTGTCGGTCCGGGGTTCGTCCGCCTTCGGCGGCTGCTGGTTTGTGGCTGAGCTGGATGCTCGGGCAAGGCTCGCCGTGAAATGTCGGTACGGGCTGACACGCTGCGGGCATGGCAGCTACCACGAAGCTTGACCGCGCAATGCTGGCCGAATTCCTTCACAAGCAGCACAGCGTGATTTCCTGGCGGCAGGTAACCATATGCGGGATGACGGACAAAGCGCTGCGGCATCGGTTGCGGGCAGCTGGTCCCTGGCAGCGGATGCTGCCCGGTGTTTATCTGGCCGCGACTGGATCACCGACCATCGACCAGCGTGACATGGCCGCGTTGCTCTATGCCGGACCTGGCAGCGTAATCACTGGTTGCTCGGCGCTGCGGCGACTCGGGCTGAGCGCGCCTCGCACAGATCAGGTCGATGTTCTCGTGCGGGGGAAGAAGGAGCGTCAGAGCACTGGGTTCGTCAGGGTCATCCACACGAACCGGATGCCGGAGCAGGTTTGTATCAGTGGGGGGATCCGGTTTGCTATGACGGCGCGGGCTGTGGCGGATGCGACGCGGTGGCTGGAGGAGTGGCGCGACGTCCGGGCTCTGGTGGCTGATTCGGTGCAGCGGCGGTTGTGCAAGATCTCGGAGCTGCAGCGGGAGCTTGGCCAGGGGCCAGTTGGTGGGTCGGCGCTGCTGCGGAGGGCGCTGGGGGAGGTGGCCGAGGGGATCAGGTCTGTTGCCGAGGGGGATCTGCGGGATCTGATTAAACAGGGTGGGCTGCCGATGCCGGTGTTCAACGCACGGTTGTACGTGGGGGACGTGCTGCTCGCGGTGGCTGATGCCTGGTGGGCTGAGGCTGGGGTGGCGGCTGAGGCCGACTCGCGCGAGTGGCACCTGTCGCCGGAGGAATGGGAGCGGACGCTGCAACGGCACGCCAGGATGAGTGCCCACGGGATTCTGGTACTGCACTTCACGCCCAAGCAGATCCGGACAGAGCGATCCGAAGTGATCGCTACCATCAAGGCCGCACTGAAAGCAGGCCACGCCGCGGCGCAGGTACAGACCCTGCCAGCAGCTGGGTGAGCCGGTTTCAGCCGGGGCCTGGTCAGCTGGGTGAGCCGGTTTCAGCCGGGGCTTGGTCAGCTGGGTGAGCCGGTTTCAGCCGGGGCCCGGTCAGCTGGGTGAGCCGGTTTCAGCCGGGTGACCAGGTGGCGCGGGTGATCGGGGGCATGACCAGATGACCGGTGGGCACATTCGGGGGGGCTCGCGTGTTAATGAGGTGAAAGGTATTCGGCAGCATGGGACTATCGGGGGCGAAGGCGCCGGTGAATGTGCCCGGCGGGGGTTCCCGGTTTGGAGGACAATGACCGCGTCAACACGCGGGCTGCCCGGGCAGCAAGCGGCAGCGCCCACGGCGCTGGTGCCGGCGGCGGCACCAGATCCGGGCGAGCTCGACCTGGAGGACCGGGCGGCACTGCGCCGGGTGGCGGGGCTGTCCACCGAGCTGCAGGACATCACCGAGGTCGAATACCGCGAACTGCGGCTCGAGAAGGTCGTCCTGATCGGCGTGTGGACCGAGGGCACCCTGGCCGGCGCGGAGAACTCGCTGCGTGAGCTGTCGCAGCTCGCCGAGACGGCGGGCTCGCAGGTGCTCGACGGTCTCATCCAGCGCCGTGGCAGGCCCGACCCGGCGACCTACGTCGGCGCGGGCAAGGCCAGGGAGCTGGCCGAGATCGTGGCCAGCGCGGGGGCCGACACCGTGATCTGTGACGGCGAGCTCAGCCCCAGCCAGTTGCGCCGCCTTGAGGGGGTGGTGCGGGTCAAGGTCATCGACCGTACCGCGCTGATCCTCGACATCTTCGCCCAGCACGCGCGCAGCAAGGAGGGTAAGGCGCAGGTCGAGCTGGCTCAGCTCGAATACCTGCTGCCCAGGCTGCGCGGCTGGGGTGAGTCGCTGTCCCGGCAGGCCGGCGGCCGGGTGGCCGGCGGTGGCGGCATCGGGACCCGTGGTCCTGGCGAGACGAAGATCGAGACCGACCGGCGCCGGATCCGGGCGCGGACGGCCAAGCTGCGGCGGGAGATCGCCGGCATGGCCACCGGCCGCGAGGTGCGGCGCGGGCAGCGCAGGCGCCGCGAGGTGCCGTCGGTGGCCATCGCGGGCTACACGAACGCTGGCAAGTCGAGCCTGCTCAACCGGCTGACCGGGTCCGGCGTGCTGGTCGCCGACTCGCTGTTCGCCACGCTGGATTCTGCGGTGCGGCGCACCCGGATGCCGTCGGGTCAGGTGTTCACGCTGACCGACACCGTGGGGTTCGTCCGGCACCTGCCGCATCAGCTCGTCGACGCGTTCCGGGCCACCCTGGAGGAGATCGCGCAGGCCGACCTGATCCTGCATGTGGTCGACGGCAGCGACCCGGATCCCTTCGCGCAGCTCAGCGCCGTGCGCGAGGTGCTGCGCGAGATAGGCGCCGGCGACGTCCCCGAGCTCGTGGTGATCAACAAGTCGGACGTGGCCGACCCGATCGTGGTGAAGGCGCTGCAGTTGCGTGAGCGGGGTTGTGCCGTGGTGTCCGCCCGGACCGGGGCCGGGGTCGATGACCTGCTGGCAACCCTGGAGCGGGTGCTGCCGCGCCGGGACCGGGAGGTGCGCGCGGTCGTGCCCTACGAGCGTGGCGACCTGCTGGCCCGGGCGCACGAGGAGGGCCAGGTGCTCGACCTGCGGCACGGTGCGGATGGCACCCTGCTGACGGCCCGGGTGCCGCAGTGGCTCGCCGCGGAGCTGGAACGGATCGGCGCGGCCCCGGCCAGTGACATAACGCAGAGTGACGATGTGCAATCAGCCGCGCTGCTGCCGGATCGCCAGTAGCTGGACTACCGTCCAGAATTCCTGCCCGTAACGGCATGTATCGAACCGAATGTACGGTTCTATTTGCGAAATTACTGGCGCCATTGCCGGGCACCGATTCTTCTGTGCGATTGCACAGTGTAACTATCTAGTCACTCTATGGTTTAGGATGCGCAGATGGCCAGCACGGTGAGTAAGCAGTTTCGGTCAGTACCTATTGGAGGGGCAGCGCATCGGTCACGATCGGCAACAGATGGGCGGGCGCTGCCGGATCGTCCGGGCCTTAACGTGAATTTGGGTCCCCTCTTCTGTGCATTCGGACTGTACAGAGTGCTCATGCTGGATTACGGTAGCGGGACTGATATGTTGGCTCGCGCATCTGTCACCCGCCAGCATGCCCGTCGCGTGTACGATTCACTTCACTGGATGCCTGTTGGTGTCCCCGACAGGCACGATCCATGGCAGGTGATCTCATGAGGCACAGGACTCCTGATCCTGGTCCCAGTTCGCCAGGCATGGTATTCCGGTGACCGTACGCCTGCTCACGAACATCGGCCGGCTGTGGACCGGCACCGAGATCCTGAGCAATGCCGCCATTCTCACCCATGACGAGCGGATCACCTGGGTCGGCCCCGCCGTCGAACTGCCGGAAAGCATCCCCGGCGTCGTGGATGACATCGTCGATGTCGATCATGTCGAGAACCTGGGCGGCGGGCTTGTCACGCCCGGCCTGATCGATGCGCACACGCATCCGGTCTACGCGGGCAACCGCTGGGCCGAGCTGGCCATGCGCTCCAACGGCTCGTCGGCCACCGAGATCGCCGCCGCTGGCGGCGGCATGGCCTCGACGGTCACCGTCACCAGGGGGACCGACCCGTGGACCCTGTGCAACGGCGTGCGTGAACGGCTGCGCGACTGGCTGATGTCCGGCACCACGACCATCGAGGCGAAGACCGGGTACCACCTGACCCGCGACGGCGAACTCGCCGACGTCCGGCTGCTGCGCTCGCTCGAGGGTGAGGTCGCGGTGCCGCGCATCCACGTGACCTTCCTCGCCGCCCACTCGGTGCCACCTGAGTACTTCGGCCGCCGTCACGACTATGTCGACGCCGTGGGCTCGTGGTGTGCCGACGCGCAGGCGGCCGGTGCGGACAGCATCGACGTCTACTGCGAAGAGGGCCGGTTCACCGAGCACGAGGCGCGCTGGATGCTGGGCGCGGGACGGGCCGCCGGCCTGCTGCCCAGGCTGCACGCCTGCGGCCAGTCGCACACCGGCGCGGCCAGGCTGGCCGCCGAGATCGGCTGCGCGTCAGCGGATCTGCTGCACGAGGCCGACGATGACGACGTGGCGGCCCTGGCCCAGGCCGGAGTGGCCGCCGTGGTGTGCCCGAGCGCATCAATGCAGGCCCGGCGCTCCCCGCCGGTCCGGTCCCTGCTGGACAAGGGGGTGGCCGTGGCGCTGGGCAGCGACCACACGCCCGGCGGCAACGGCATCACGTCCATGCCGCTGGTCATCGCGCTCGCCATCGCCAACTTCGGCATGAGCGTCACCGAGGCGCTGCGGGCATCGACGGTCGGCGGGGCGCAGGCGCTGCGCGCGCCCGACCGTGGCGCGCTGGTCCGGGGCCGGTACGCGGACATGGTGCTCTGGGACGCGGACCACGAGGGCGCGTTCGCCTGGTCCTACGGCCTCAAGCCACTGCGGATCTGGCGCGGCGCCGAGCGCGTAGACCCCTGACCCGCAGGTCACTGTGGCCGGTCATTTTCGCCGGCCGGCTTCACTGTGACCTGCGGGCTCATCGGCTTACGGATGGCCGGGCCGCCGTGCTGCCCATAGCGTTCGGCTCTCTACACCCCGGCCGGACAGCACGGCGGCCCGAGTCTAAGAGGCTTGTTCGAAACCTCCTGATTGGGCATTTAGCCGCGCATATGGTGTTCTGAATAAGTCTCTCAAGGCGTCCTGTTGGCGTCGATCTGGTCGAAGTCGCCGTATCCGTTGTAGGTCCCGCCACCGCCGGACCATTGCCACATCAGCGCGTACTTGCTGCCGGAATTCTGGCCGCCGAAGAACCCGGCGCACGTGGTCGTACCCTGCAGGCACCAGCTATAGGGCACATGCGCCAGGCTGCTCGTATCGCCGGTGTACGTCCATTCGTAGGTGTTCGGAATAAGCGAGTCCGGCCCGGTGCCGAAGATCGACTCCCAAATGCCGGGAGCGGAGTACACCCCGACCTTGTATGAAGAATGGCTGGTGATGTAGGCGGCGAACCCGTTGAAATCGGCCCGGTCCACGCCTGGCGAGATGGAACCGATCCTAACCCGGCCACTGCACGGCGAAGTGTAGACCGAATTCCAGCCATTGTCCGGAGCGGGCGCGATTCCGGGTATCTCAACATCTTCGAAGATCACCGGATAGTTCAATTTCAGGTGGGCGACGTCACCAAGCGTCCATGACGCCTGCTCCGCGCCAAAGTTGTAGGCCTCGGTGGTGGTGCCGTTGTAATGCGGGTCGACGCCCGGCCCACCCATGAACCAGTACACGCCGGTGCCAATGCCCATGTGATACGTGGTGAAGTTGGTGTACGCCTGGGCTGCGTTGGTATTCGAGAATGCGATCCGGCCGTGACAGCCCAGCCGGTAGGCCCAGTTTCCGGTCATCCCGATGTAGCCGCCGTAATCTCCGCCGATCGCGGGCTCGTGATACGGCGGCGATCCGCCGATCGTGATCGGCCAGCTGTCGGTTCCCTCCCAGAATCCCGACGGGCCGTCGGCCGGCCGGACCCGGGCCGCCCCGCCGGGCTGGGCCACGGCGGCGCCGGCGGTCATGCTGGACAGCAGCACTGCTGCGCTGACCGACGCGAGAATCCGCGCCGTCCTGCGGCCCGAGAGCCAACGTGGGTTCACCATGCTTCCTCAACCCTTCCTGACGGCAAGCCCGTCAAACGCCCTCCGCGGAGCGGACGCGGCCTACGCAACTCAAGACGCTGGCCGGCCCGTTTTGGTTGGCGAAAAGAAACTCCGCAACCGCCCGGTGGACGCGGCCAATCCCCATCCCGGTCCGCTTAAGCTAAGCCGGTGAACGACTCACCGGCCGCCGCGTCCACCGTCAGCCTCGTCGTTGGCGAAGAGGAACTGCTCGTCGACCGGGCCGTCGCCACCCTGCTGGCCGGGGCGACCGCGCCGGGGGGCAACCCGGTGCAGGACAACAGCACGGCCCGGCCCAGTGACGTCGCCGCTGCCGGGCTCGGACCCGGCGAGTTCGCGTCCCTGGTATCCCCATCACTGTTCGGTGGGGGACAGGCCGTCGTCATCCGGGGCATCCAGGATGCGAGCAAGGAACTGGCGGCCGTCCTGGAGCGCTACGCCGCGGCGCCCGAGCCGGACACGGTGCTCGTGCTCACCCACGCCGGCGCCGCCAAGGGGAAGGCACTGCTGACCGCGCTGACCAAGACCGGCATCCGGGTCATCCGCTGCCCCAAGATCACCCGGGACGGCGAGCGCATCGAGTTCGTCCGTGGCGAGTTCCGCCGGCTCGGCCGCAAGGCCGGCCAGGCCAGCGTGCGGGCGCTGATCGACGCCGTCGGGAACGACCTGAGCGAGCTGGCCGCCGCCTGCGCCCAGCTCGCCGACGACGTCACCGGCGCCATCGACGAGGCGACCGTGGCCCGCTACTACCGGGGCAGAGCGGAGGCGAGCGGCTTCACCGTGGCCGACCGCGCGGTCGAAGGCAAGCTCGGCGGCGCCTTGGAGCAGCTTCGCTGGGCCCTGGCCACCGGGGTGGCCCCGGTGCTGATCAGCAGCGCCCTGGCCCAGGGCGTCCGTGCCCTCGGCAAGGTCGGCGGCGCCCCGCGCGGCCGCAGCAGCGACGCCCTGGCCGGGGAGCTGGGCATGCCACCCTGGAAGATCGACCGCGTCCGCCGCCAGCTCAACGGCTGGACCCCCGACGGCGTGGCCCATGCCCTGCAGGCGGTCGCCGAGGCCGACGCCCAGGTCAAGGGCGAGGGCGCAAGCGCGCCCTACGCGCTGGAACGCGCCATCCGCCAGATCGTCGCCTGCCGCGACGGTGGCTGATCCCCGTCAACCCTAACCAGGCGCCAGCAATCTCCGCGCTTTCTCACAGGTCGTAAGGCAGCAACGAGAAATGGCCGGCTCCCCACAGCGGCCTGAGGCGCCGGAAGTGCTGCTGGTCGAGGGGTCAGCAGCTGCGTTGTACGGTAACGATCGGCCAGCACCACGCTGGCCGCGTCGGTGATACCGATGAGTACACCGGCATGATCACGGTCCCCCGGTGCCGCGCGGCTTAGCCCTTGGTGAGCTGGGCGTACTGCTTGGCTATGGCGGACTTGCGGTTGGCGGCCTGGTTCTTGTGGATGACGCCCTTGCTGGCGGCCTTGTCGAGCTGCCGGCAGGCCACGCGCAGGGCGGCACCGGTCTCGTCCATGTCGCCGCCCTGGGCCGCCTCGCGGAACCTGCGGACCGACGTCTTCAGGGACGACTTGACGGCCTTGTTCCGCAGCCGCGCCTTCTCGTTCTGCCTGTTGCGCTTGATCTGGGACTTGATGTTCGCCACGCGAAAGCCTCGCTCGTGATCTGTTCGGGCCGGTCGGACCGATCGGGCGAATCAGACCGACAAGGGATGGGCCGCTACCGGAACACGCCCGGAGCGGCGACAGGAAAGGATATCCGACGCGGGGCACCGGCTCAAACCGAGCGAGCCAACCGGATGGCATGGCCCGGGGACATGCCGCTGACTCATACCATGTGACCCGTGACCGACCTTGCCCGCACCGATCCCGTGGTGATCCGCAATTTCTGCATCATCGCGCACATCGATCACGGCAAGTCAACGCTTGCTGACCGGATGCTTCAGCTTACCGGGGTCGTCGGCGAGCGGCAGATGCGCGCGCAGTACCTGGACCGGATGGACATCGAGCGGGAGCGCGGCATCACGATCAAGAGCCAGGCCGTCCGGCTGCCCTGGACCGGGCAGGACGGCACCGGGTACGTGCTGAACCTCATCGACACGCCCGGGCACGTCGACTTCTCCTACGAGGTGTCCAGGTCGCTCGCCGCGTGCGAGGGAGCCGTCCTGCTGGTGGACGCGGCGCAGGGGATCGAGGCGCAGACGCTGGCCAACCTGTACCTGGCGCTGGACGCGGACCTGCAGATCATCCCGGTGCTGAACAAGATCGACCTGCCGGCCGCGCAGCCCGCCAAGTACGCCGGGGAACTCGCGCACATCATCGGCTGCGAGCCGGACGACGTGCTGCGGGTGTCCGCCAAGACCGGTGAAGGGGTCGCCGAGCTGCTGCACGCGATCGTCACCCGGGTGCCGCCGCCGCAGGGGGATCCGGCCGCCCCGGCCCGCGCGCTGATCTTCGATTCGGTTTACGACACCTACCGTGGCGTCGTCACCTACGTCAGGGTGGTGGACGGGCATCTCTCCCGCCGGGCGAAGAGCCTGATGCTGTCCACCGGCGCGGCGCACGACACGCTCGAGATCGGCGTCATCTCGCCGGAGCCTGTGCCGACCGGCGGGCTGGGCGCCGGCGAGGTCGGCTACCTGATCACCGGCGTCAAGAATGTCCGGCAGGCCCGGGTCGGTGACACGGTGACCAGCGCCGCCAATCCGGCCGGGGAGGCCCTGGCGGGCTACGCACATCCCCGGCCGATGGTGTTCTCCGGGCTCTACCCGATGGACGGCGACGACTACCCGGACTTCAGGGACGCGCTGGACAAGCTGCAGCTCAACGACGCGGCCCTGGTTTACGAGCCGGAGACCTCGCTGGCACTGGGCTTCGGCTTCCGCTGCGGGTTCCTCGGCCTGCTGCACATGGAGATCGTCCGGGAGCGGCTGGAGCGGGAGTTTGACCTGTCGCTGATCTCGACCGCGCCGAACGTGGTCTACCGGGTGGTCACCGAGGCAGGGCGCGAGGTCACCGTCACCAACCCGAGCGAGTTCCCCAGCAGTTCCGGCGCCTCAGGGCAGTCGGGCGTGAAGATCTCACAAGTCTTCGAACCGGTGGTCCGGGCCACCCTGCTGGCACCCAGTGAGTTCATCGGCACGATCATGGAGCTGTGCCAGGCCAGGCGCGGCACGCTGCTCGGCATGGACTACCTGTCCGCCGACCGGGTGGAGATCCGCTACACGATGCCGCTCGCGGAGATCATCTTCGACTTCTTCGACCAGCTCAAGTCGCGCACCCGGGGTTACGCCTCGCTGGACTACGAACCCGCGGGGGAGCAGGAGGCGAACCTGGTCAAGGTGGACATCCTGCTGCAGGGCGAGCCGGTCGACGCGTTCAGCCAGGTCGTGCATGCCGACGAGGCCCGTGACTACGGCGTGGCCATGACCGCGAGGCTGCGGGAACTAATTCCCCGGCAGCAGTTCGAGGTGCCGATCCAGGCGGCCGTGGGGTCGCGGATCATCGCCAGGGAGAACATCCGGGCGCTGCGCAAGGATGTGCTGGCCAAGTGCTACGGCGGCGACATCACCCGCAAGCGCAAGCTTCTGGAGAAGCAGAAGGAAGGCAAGCGCCGGATGAAGGTGATCGGCCGGGTCGAGGTCCCGCAGGAGGCGTTCATCGCTGCCCTGTCCACCGCCGAGAAGCGCCGCTGAGACCCGGAGGCGACGCTACCGGTCACCCATGAGCCGTCACAGCCCCGGTTGTGCCGGTGGCGGCGGTGCACCGGGCTTGAAGAACCTGTGGTGCGGGATGCTGTGGGAAGCTGGCAGCCCACCAGGGTGCGCGGTGCTCGCTACAGCGGCGATCCCGACGACCAGAAAGATCGTCATGAAAGCGATGCCCAGCCAGCCGAGGACCAGGCCGGCCACGGCGAACCCGTCGCCGGGCTGACCGGTCCGCCGGATCTGCCTGCGGGCCGAATGGCCGAGCACGACCGCCGGGATCGCGGTGAGCCCCAGCGAGAAGATCTCCAGCAGCCCGCACACGAACGAGCCGATCGCCATGCTGTTGGTCTGCTGCCTGGCCATCGGCCGGGGCGGCGGCATCATCGGGAGCGGGCGCTGAACCGGCAGGTCGGCGGTCTGCGCGGCCAGGTCGCCGTAGGTGCGCGCGGCATAGACCTGGCCCAGGCGCTCGTCCAGTTCCTCCTGGCTGAGCCTGCCCTCGACGAAGGCGCCGCGAAGCATGTCGGCCGTCCCCTCCCGGTCCGCGTCGCAGGCTCGCATTTTCGCGTGCTCGGCGCCGGACATCCACCGGCCCCCACCTGGCATCCCGTACCTGTACCCCGGCCCTGTGGTCATCGGCGCCTCCCGTAGAGCTAGCCTAATCAGCTTAACTCCGTGCTCACGGCGCCCGTTCCAGGGGAGGTGGACTCAACTTCCCGGCCGGAACCACACTGGGTGGCCGGGGCAAATGAATTCGCCCGCTGGCGGCTGGTCGGTTAGCGTGCCGGTCATGGAGACCGCGCGGGTTGTCTCGGTCAATACCGGCCGGGGGCGGAGTGCATCCTGGGCGGGCGAGTTGCGGCGCACCGCCATCGACAAGCGCCCGGTGCCCGCGGCCGTACAGGTCGGGCTGCTCGGCCTGGCCGGCGACGAGCAGGTGGACAAGGCCCACCACGGCGGAACCGAGCAGGCCGTCTACGCCTACGCCCGCGAGGATCTGGACTGGTGGGCCGGCCGGCTGGGCCGGAAGCTGCCCAGCGGGATGTTCGGCGAGAACGTGACCACCCAGGGCCTGGACGTCACCGGTGCCGTCATCGGTGAGGTGTGGCGGCTCGGCGGGGTCGTGGTGCAGGTGACCTCGCCGCGCATCCCCTGCATCGTCTTCCGGAACTGGCTGGATGAGAAGGGCTGGATCAAGGCGTTCCGCCAGGCCGGGCGCCCGGGCGCCTACCTGCGGGTGTGCGAGCCCGGAACGCTGCGGGCCGGTGACCCGGCCGAGGTGGTGTCCAGGCCCGAGGGCAGTGTGACCGTGGCCGGCGCGCTGGAGGCCTTCTACACCCGCGACGTCGCCGTGATGCGCCGCCTGGAGAGCGTGCCCGGCCACTCGGTCAAATTCGATGGCCTGGCCGGCGAGTGGCTGGCCGCCGGGCGGCTGCCGAGCGCGGCGGCGGGGTAGGGACCTCTGGTGCCTGGCACCCCACCGGACGGCGAGCCCATCCCGGGGAATGGCGCGCTGCCCGCCGGCGCAATGCAGCGGGTTGGCAATGCTCCGTTCGGAATGTATGTACATATCCCTTTTTGCGCCAGTCGCTGCGGATACTGCGATTTCAACACCTATACCGCGGACGAGCTGGACGGTGGCGCCAGCGACTCCTATGCGGATCTCGCGATCAGCGAGATCCGGCTGGCCAGGCGGGTGCTCGGGGACGCCAGCCCGGCCGTGGCGACGGTGTTCTTCGGCGGCGGGACGCCGACCATGCTCGCCCCGGCCAGGCTGGCCGCCATCCTGCGCGCCGTCGACGGCGAGTTCGGGCTGGCGCCGGGAGCCGAGGTGACCACGGAGGCCAACCCGGAGTCCGTGGACGAGCGCTCGCTGAGCGAGCTGCGGGCGGCCGGGTTCACCCGGATCTCGTTCGGGATGCAGAGCGCGGTGCCGCACGTGCTGGCCACCCTGGACCGGGTGCACACGCCGCAGCGGGCGGTGAGCTGCGCCGGCTGGGCCCGCGCCGCCGGGTTCGAGCACGTCAGCCTCGACCTGATCTACGGCACTCCGGGCGAGTCGGACGCGGACTGGCTGCGGTCGGTCCAGGCCGCCCTGTCCGCCGGGCCGGACCACATCTCCGCCTACGCGCTGATCGTCGAGGACGGCACCAGGCTGGCCGCCCAGGTCCGGCGCGGGAAGCTGGCCGCACCCGACGACGACGCGATGGCCGGCCGGTACCTGGCCGCCGACGACCTGTTCAGCGCCGCGGGCCTGCACTGGTATGAGATCTCGAACTGGGCGGCCGGCGATAAGGCCCGGTGTGAGCACAACCTGCTCTACTGGACCGGCGGTGACTGGTGGGGCATCGGGCCGGGCGCGCACAGCCACATCGGCGGCACCCGGTGGTGGAACGTCCGGCATCCCCGCCGCTACGCCGCCCGGCTGGCCGAGGGGCACAGCCCGGGCCAGGCGCGGGAGCTGCTGACCGGGCCGCAGCGCCGCACCGAGGAGATCATGCTGCGCACCCGGCTGGCCGCCGGGTGCCCGGCCAGCCTGCTGACCGCCGCCGGGCGGGCCGCCGCCGAGGCGGCCGTGGGGGACGGGCTGGTGGAGCAGGCCGCCTGGGCCGGTGGACGGGTCGTGCTCACCCGGCAGGGACGGCTGCTCGCCGACGCGGTGATCCGGGGGCTGACCGACTAGCTCGTGGGCGCGGCCTGGTGGAGCATCTGGACGCAGAGCCAGGCCGGGGGATCGTAGTCCTCGCCGCGGGCGGCCGCGAGCGCGGTGCGGACGAGATAGCACGCCGCGGTCAGCCACAGCGCCGTGGCCAGCGGCAGCGCCACGCTCAGCGACAGTATGACCGTGTCCAGGGCCAGCATCAGGCCGACGATGAAGGCCGACAGGTCGAACAGGATCAGCGTGATGGACAGGTTGACCGCCCTGGCCGCGTGGAACCGCAGATAGGCCGACGAGCGCCGGGTGAGCAGGAAGATCACCAGGGCGGGCAGGAAGGCGAAGAAGATCACGCCCAGGTAGCCGACCATCGCGAGCAGTTCCTCGGAGTGGTTCCTGGCGGCGGGCTCGGCAGGCGGCGCCGCCTGCATCGCTGGCATCGGCCCGGTGACGTCGAACTCGTGATGGGTGTGCGTGACGGGCTGAGCCTGCCGCGCCGCCGGCCATCGGCGCGCCCGCGTGTCCGGCCCCGGTGGGTGGCGCTCCATGACTTCCTCGTAACTCTTTGCTGCGCGCCAGGTTAGCCGCTGCCGAGGAACGTTACGAAGTCGATGAGGTGCTCGACGGTGCCGAGCAGTTCCGGTTCGAGGTCGGTGTAGCTGCGCGCGGCGCGCAGGATCCGCCGCCAGCCCATCGCTGTGTCCTCCGGCCAGCCCAGCGCGCGCAGCACGCCCTCCTTCCAGGGCACGCCCCTGGGCACCTGCGGCCAGGCGGCGATGCCCACCGCGGACGGCTTGACCGCCTGCCAGATGTCCACGAACGGGTGCCCGGCGACCAGCACGTCCGGCGACGTGACCTCGGCGGCTATCCGGCTCTCCTTGGAACCGGTCACCAGGTGGTCCACCAGCACGCCGAGGCGCCGCCCATTCCCCGGCGCGAACTCGGCGACGATCCGCGGCAGGTGGTCGATGCCCGCCAGGAACTCGACCACGATGCCGATGTCGCGCAGGTCGTCGCCCCAGATCTTCTCGACCAGTTCGGCGTCGTGCTTGCCCTCGACATAGATCCGGCTGGCCCTGGCCACCCGCGCTTCGTGCCGCGGCGGTGCCACCGAGCCCGAGGCGGTCCTGGCCGGGCCCGCGGCCGCCTTCGGAATCGGCCGCACCAGGGTGACCGGCTTGCCCTCCAGCAGGAACCCGCCCCGCTCCAGCGGGAAGACCCGCTGCCTGCCGAACCGGTCCTCCAGCGTCACGTCGGCCTTGTCGCAGCGGATCACGGCGCCGCAGAAGGCGCCGTCCAGGGTCTCCACGACCAGCCCGCGCTCGGCTTCGACATCCGGCGGCGGTGGTTTCCGCCGGGCGGCCCGCCACTCTCCGGCCAGTACGTCGGGCCCGTAGTCCCGGCGCATTTCACCTCCAGCTGTCCAGGTGTGCCCTCCTGACCCCTCGGGGCCATAGAATTGGCACTCGGGATTATCGAGTGCCAGGGCCCCGGGGAGGTGAACACGTGCTCGATGACCGCAAGCTCGCTGTGCTGCGGGCCATTATCGAAGACTATGTGTCCACCACCGAGCCGGTGGGGTCCAAATCGCTGGTGGACCGGCACAACCTGGACGTGTCACCGGCCACCATCCGCAATGACATGGCGGTGCTCGAGGAGCAGGGCTACATCGCGCAGCCACACACCAGCGCCGGCCGGATCCCGACGGACAAGGGTTACCGGCTGTTCGTGGACCGGCTGTCCGGGGTGAAGCCGCTGTCGGCGGCCGAGCGCCGGGCCATCGAGACGTTCCTGGCCGGCGCCTACGACCTTGACGACGTGGTGACCAGGACCGTCCGGCTGCTCGCCCAGCTCACCCGTCAGGTGGCCGTGGTTCAGTACCCCTCGCTGCGCAATTCCGCGGTCCGCCACATCGAGCTGGTGCCGATCGCCACGGGCCGGCTGCTGCTCGTGCTGATCACCGACACCGGGCGGGTCGAGCAGCGGACGGTCGAGCTGCCCGGCAGCGTCGACGACGAGGCCATCGCGCACCTGCGCGCGGTGCTCAACGCCTGCCTGGACGGGCGGCAGATCAGCGAAGCCGCCGCGGTCGTCGCGGACCTGCCCACCCGGGTCGCGCCGGCCGACCGGCCGGTCGCGGCCGCCGTGCTCTCCGTGCTCCTTGAGAGCCTGGTCGAGCGGCACGAAGAAAAAATTGTGTTCGGCGGCGCGGCCAACCTCGCCGCCAGGGACTTCTCCACGGGCCTCAGGGACGTCCTGGAGGCTCTGGAGGAGCAGGTGGTGCTCATGCGCCTGCTGGGCGAGACTGATGACCCGGCGCGGCTGACCGTCAAGATCGGCTCGGAGAACCTGGTGGAGGGCCTGCACGACGCGTCGGTCGTCTCCACCGGGTATGGAGCGGGTGAGCAGGTCCTGGCCAAGCTGGCGGTGCTCGGCCCGACACGGATGGATTACCCGGGGACGATGGGAGCGGTGCGCGCGGTGGCACGTTACGTGGGTCAGATTCTGGCGGAGTCCTAGTGGCGACGGACTACTACGCCGTGCTGGGCGTCCGCCGCGACGCCGCGCCGGACGAAATCAAGAAGGCATACCGGCGGCTCGCCCGTGAGCTGCACCCGGACGTCAACCCCGATCCGCAGACCCAGGACCGGTTCAAGGAGATCACCCAGGCCTACGAGGTCCTGTCGGACCCGGAGAAGCGCCAGATGTACGACCTGGGCGCGGATCCCTTCGCCCCGGCCGGTGCGGGCGGGTTCGGCGCCGCTGGCTTCCCGTTCAGCGACATCATGGACGCCTTCTTCGGCACCGGGGCGACCCAGCGTGGCCCGCGTGGCCGGGCCCGCCGTGGCCGGAACGCCACCATCCGGGTCGAGCTCGACCTGGCCGAGTGTGCGTTCGGCGCGACCCGTGAGCTCATGGTGGACACGGCGGTGGTGTGCCCGACCTGCACCGGCGAGGGTACCGCGCCCGGTACTCACCCGGAGACCTGTGACGTCTGCGGCGGGCGCGGCGAGATAAGCCAGGTGACGCGCTCGTTCCTCGGCCAGGTCATGACCTCCCGGCCCTGCCCGGCCTGCGCCGGGGCAGGCACGGTGATCCGCAGGCCGTGCCCGGAGTGCGACGGCGACGGCCGGGTCAGGACCCGCCGCACCATCAAGGTGCGGATTCCGGCCGGGGTCGAGGGCGGCACTCACATCCAGCTGGCCGGCGAGGGCGAGGTGGGCCCCGGCGGCGGCCCGGCCGGCGACCTGTTCCTGGAGATCGTCCAGCGCCCGCACCCGATCTTCGAGCGGCAGGGCAACGACCTGCACTGCACGGTGACGATCCCGATGGCGGCCGCGGCCCTCGGCGCCACCCTGCAGGTGCAGAGCCTGGACGGGCCGCGCGATGTGGACGTCCGGCCGGGCACCCAGTCCGGGCAGGTCATCACGCTGTACGGCCTCGGCACGGCGCAGCTCAACGACCCCGGCCGCGGCGACCTGGTCATCCACGTGACCGTGGAGACGCCCACCAAGCTGGACGCCGAACAGGAGAGCCTGCTGCGCCAGCTGGCCAAGCTGCGCGGCGAGGAGGCACCCCCGGGCAAGTTCGCCCCGGGGCAGCAGGGCTTCTTCTCCCGGCTGCGCGACGCCTTCAACGGCCGCTAGGCTCCGGACGCGGTGCCCAGCGCCACACCGCCGGTCTTCATCGCCGGACGGGCGAGCCTGGAGCAGGACACGGTCGTCCTGTCCGGTCCCGAGGGCCGGCACGCGGCCACGGTGCGCAGGCTCCGCCCGGGCGAGCGCGCGGACCTGACCGACGGCGCCGGGATGATCGCCGAGTGTGTGGTCGCGGGTGGCCGCGGCGGCGAGCTGGAACTCACCGTGCTGAGCAGGCATCATCAGCCACGGCCCGAGCCGCGCATCTGCGTCGTGCAGGCCGTGCCCAAGGGTGACCGCGGCGAACTGGCCGTGGAGACCATGACCGAGGTCGGCGTCGACGTGATCGTGCCCTGGGCCGCCGAGCGGTGCGTGGCCGTCTGGGCCGGCGGCCGCGATCAGCAGGCGCGCGGCCAGCGGGCCCTGGAACGCTGGCGGGCCACCGCGCGCGAGGCGGCCAAGCAGTCCCGCCGGGCCTGGCTTCCCGAAGTGCTCCCGCTCGCGTCAACCGCTACGGTGACCGAACGGTGCGGCTCAGCCGCGTGCGCGATGATCCTCGAACCGGGCGCGGGCACCGGGCTCGGCACCCTGCCGCTCCCGCCATCAGGCGAGATCGTCGTCATCGTCGGGCCGGAGGGTGGCGTGAGCGCGGCGGAGCTGACCGGGTTCGAGCGCGCTGGCGCCATTCCGGTGCGTTTGGGGCCGACTGTGCTGCGCACCTCCACCGCTGGCGCGGCCGCCGCCGCCGTCCTGCTCAGCCGCTCCGCCCGCTGGTAGAACCGGTCAGAGCCCCGGTGGCGCCGAGGTCTCCGAGCCCTGCGGAGCCGGGGTGCTCGTCGGTGGCGTCGTTGGTGGTGTGGTTGGTGGCGTTGTCGGTGGTGTGGTCGGCGGCGTCGTTGGTGGTGTGGTGGGCGGCGTCGACGGGGGTGCCGTCGGGGGCTGCGACGACGGGCCGGTCGCGGACTGCGTGGAGCATGTCGTGTTCGCCGCGGCCCGCTGCTGTGCGGCCTGCACCGATTCCTCGCCGATCACGCTCGTGAAGCTCTCCGGAACAGGGCTCGGCGTCGGGGTTACCGTCTGGCTCGGGCCAGGGGCGGGTGTTGGGCTGAGGTCCGTAGTCGGCGTCGTGTCGGTCGGGCTCGGGCTCCCGGTGCTGGGCGGCAGTGGCAGTGTCTCGCACTCGGTCGGCGATGGCAGCAACGTCGTCGCCGATTGCGAGGCCGGGGAGGTGAACGGCTGCCCGCTGCGCGAGTTCTGCTGGCTCGACGAGCTCGACGAGTTCGCGCCGGACACGCCGGCGCTTTGGCCCGGTGGGTTGTTCCTGAAAGCCGACGACGTCACCGGCTGGGTCAGCCGGGGGAGTACGACGGTGGCGGCGATGGCGACGATGGCCAGGGCGCCCACCGCGGCGAGCGCCGGCCGCACCCAGGATGGCTCATGACTGAAGCGCGGCCGGCGGCTTCCAGCCGGTGACCCGCCGGCCGCGGCTGGCGAGCCGCCGCTGCCGAAGCTGGTAAGGCCGGTCGCCGCGACGCGAAAGGATACGAAGATCCGGTGCGGCAGGTCCTGGGTGTAGGCGACGAACCAGCCGAACAGCGCCGGACGGTGCACGACCCGCTCGCGGATCTTGTCCAGGCCGTCACCGGCAGGCACGACGAGGTCCGCCGCGGCGCTGAGCGCGCGGCGCAACTCATCCCTGTACCTGTCGTCCGGTTCCGTCATCTCTTACCGCTCCACGATCTGGGTGTTCGTTGTCCTGGTCGTACTGTCGCTGTCAGAGTTCCATCTCGAGCACTGACCGCAGGGATGACATGCCGCGTGCGGTGTGGCTTTTCACCGCACCCCGGCTGATCCCCATCGCCGAGGCGATCTGGGCCTCGGACAGGTCCGCGTAAAACCGCAGCACGAGCGCCTCCCGCTGCCGCTGCGGCAGCTTGCGCAGCGCCGATACCACCGCGGTGCGCTCGAGCTCGGTCATGGCCCCGTGCTCCGCGCTGGGCACGTCCGGCGGGGGCTTGGGGGCGTTCTTGTCCATCACCACCCGGTGCCGCAACACCGACCTCGACCTGTTCACCACGGACTGGCGAAGGTAGGACAGCGCCTTGTCGGTATCGCGAAGCCGCAGCCACGCGGCGTGCATCGCGATGAATGAGTCCTGTACCACCTCTTCCGCAGTCGACACATCACGCACCAGCAGGGCCGCCAGGCGCACGAGAGCGCGGTAGTGCGTCCCGTACAGAGCCGTTACGGCACGGTCTGCGTCCCACTCGGCCGGGATCGAGCCCACGGCGGCATCAGCCATGACGATGGTCTCGATCACATGTGTTGGACGCCGTGTGGCTGCATCAGGTTCACCCGGTGGCATAAATTTCCTCCACCCGGGTCATCACGTCTCGCGCTACCCCAACTCACACTGCCCACCCCTGGAGAGTCCGCCTCTGCGGCCACCCCGACCCATAATGCCAAGCACACACGCAGGCATGATGCACCTGGTGCTGTGCGCGTGCGCCTGGCGGGCGCATGCGATGCCGGAGCGGCGGGGGCCACGCTAAGAAAACAATATCTCGCCATACGGCGCACGTTAAGATCTCGTCCGTGGGTGACTGCCTTTTCTGTCAGATTGTGTCTGGTGAGATTCCAGCGACGCGAGTGCTCGAGAGTCCGCGCACGCTCGCGTTCCGTGACATCAATCCCCAGGCGCCCAGCCATGTACTCGTGATCACCAAGGACCACTACCGGGATCTGGGCGAGGCCGCCCAGGCCGGGGATGGCCTGGTGGACGAGCTGGCCGCCCAGGCGCATCAGATCGCGGAAGCCGAGGGGATCGCCGGTACCGGATACCGCGTCGTGTTCAACACCGGCTCCCAGGCAGGGCAGACAGTCTGGCACGTGCACGCTCATATCCTCGGCGGCCGGGCCATGACCTGGCCGCCCGGGTGACCGCGGGACCGCGGGACCGCGGGATCGCGGGATCGAGCCCTGGCGGATAACGGCGATCAAGCCCTGGCGGATAACATGGCAGCGCCTTGCCGGATAACATGACAGCACAGATGGGCACGCCGATGCCAGGCTTGCCCATCCATGCCCTGCTTACTTACCGGAGCCACACCCTGCGGCAGGGCATGTTTCCGGCCGAAAAGGCACTGTCCTGAGCCAGGGGAGCAATTGACGGAGACTTCCTCGGATCGCCGCAGCGGCGCCGAGCCGCGCGCTGACGGTCGCTCTCAGGTCAAAATCGTTATTCCGGACGAATATCCGATGGTCAGCCTGCTCGGCACGGGCGATGAGTTCCTGCACGTGGTCGAGCGCGCGTTCGGTGCCGACATCCACGTCCGGGGCAACGAGATCACGGTGACCGGAGAGCCATCCGAGAACACCGTGATCACCGCGCTGTTCGAGCAGCTCATCGAGTTGCTGGCCAGCGGCGCCGAGCTGTCCGCCGACACGGTCGACCGAAGCGTCGCCATGCTGCAGCGCAAGTCCGGCGTCCGCCCGGCCGACGTGCTCACCATGGGCATCCTGTCCGCCCGTGGCCGCACTATCCGGCCGAAGACCCTCAACCAGAAGCGGTACGTGGACGCCATCGACCGGCACACGATCGTGTTCTCGATCGGCCCGGCCGGCACCGGCAAGACGTACCTGGCGATGGCCAAGGCGGTCAAGGCGCTGCAGGACAAGGATGTCAACCGGATCATCCTGACCAGGCCTGCCGTGGAAGCGGGGGAGCGGCTCGGCTTCCTCCCCGGCACCTTGTTCGAGAAGATCGACCCCTACCTGCGCCCCCTCTACGACGCCCTGCACGACATGATCGACCCCGACTCGATCCCGCGCCTCACCGCCGCCGGCACGATCGAGATCGCCCCCCTGGCGTACATGCGTGGCCGCACCCTGAACGACTCGTTCATCATCCTTGACGAGGCGCAGAACACCTCGCCCGAGCAGATGAAGATGTTCCTCACCAGGCTCGGCTTCGGCTCCAAGATCGTGGTGACCGGCGACGTCACCCAGGTGGACCTGCCGCACGGCCAGCAGAGCGGTCTGCGTCAGGTGCAGGAGATCCTCGAAGGCGTCACCGACATCCACTTCGCCCGGCTGACCAGCCACGATGTCGTCCGGCACCGTCTGGTCGGGGACATCGTCGACGCCTACGACCGCTACGAGGCCCGGTCGGAGCCGCGCGGTGGGCCGCGTCACACGCCGAAGGCGGGCCGCTGACCGTGAGCGTTGACATCGCCAACGAATCCGGCGTCAGCGTCGACGAGGTCGCGCTGGTGTCGGTCGCCCAGTTCGTCCTCGGCGAGCTGCGGATCCACCCGCTGGCCGAGCTGTCCGTGCTGCTCGTCGACGACAAGGTCATGGCCGGCCTGCACGAGCGGTGGATGGGCGAGCCGGGCCCGGCCGACGTGCTGTCGTTCCCCATGGACGAGCTGCGGCCACCCGGACCGCCGCACCTCGGCGGCGGCCACGGCGACCGCAGCGGCCCGGACGGACCGGACCACAGTCCCGCCCTGCTCGGCGACATTGTGCTCTGCCCGCAGGTGGCGGCGGAGCAGGCGCGGGAAGCCAAGCACAGCACGGCCGAGGAGCTGGAGCTGCTCTGCACCCATGGCCTGCTGCACCTGCTCGGCTACGACCATGCCGATGCCGACGAGCGGGCCGTCATGTTCGGCCTGCAGGACCGGCTTCTCGCCTCCTGGCGCGCCGCACGTGCCCCCGCCGCCGCCAGCCCCGCCGCCGCCAGCCCGGCCGCCGCCAGCCCGGCCGCCGCCAGCCCGGCCGGCACCAGCGGTCAGGGAAGCGACGACGAAGGGCGGAAAGGGCCTGGGTGAGGCCGCCCATGGGATGGCTTATCGCTGCCGCGGTACTGCTGACGGTCCTGGCCGGTCTGTGCGTGACCGGGGAGGTGGCGCTGTCCCGCGCGGCCAGGATCGGGGCGCAGGAGCTGGGCCGTAGCGGCCGCCGTGGCCCGGCCGAGGCCGAGGTCATGATCGCCGAAGGCCCCCGCTATCTCGACACGCTGCTGCTGCTGCGGGTGACCGCGGAGACCGCCGCGACCGTGTTGCTGACCGTGGCGTTCGTGCACTGGCTGGGCTCCGGCTGGCGCGCGTTCCTGTCCGCCGCGGCGGCCATGATCATCGCTGGTTATCTGATGATCGGCGTGCTGCCCCGCGCGCTTGGCCGGCGGTATACCGAACGCGTCGCGTTCACCGCGGCGGCGATCCTGCACCCGCTGTCCCGGCTGCTCGGCCCGCTGTCCTCGCTGGCCATGACCATCGGCAACGCCATCACCCCGGCCGGCCGGGCCAGGGACAGCCAGCTCGGATCCGAGGCCGAGCTGAGAGGCCTGGTCGACCTTCTGGAACGCCGCAGGGTCATCCAGCCAGGTGAGCGCAAGATGATCCACTCGGTCTTCGAGCTTGGTGACACCCTGGTCAGGGAGGTCATGGTGCCGCGGACCGACATCATCTTCATCGAGCGGGACAAGACCTTGCACCAGGCACTATCGCTCGCCTTGCGCAGCGGCTTCTCCCGGATGCCGGTGATCGGCGAGAACGAGGACGACGTCATCGGCATCGCCTACCTCAAGGACATCGTCGCCCGCACCCACGAGTTCCATGACGGCGAGTCGGTCGAGAAGGTCGAGTCGATCATGCGCCCGGCCACCTACGTGCCGGACAGCAAGCCCATCGACGAGCTGCTCAGGGAGATGCAGGCCCGCCAGTCCCACGTGGTGATCGTGATCGACGAATACGGCGGCACGGCCGGCCTGGCGACCATCGAGGACATCCTCGAGGAGATCGTCGGGGAGATCGCTGACGAGTACGACCAGGAAAGCCCGGCGGTAGAGTGGCTGCCCGACGGCTCCGCCCGGGTCACCTCCCGCCTCCCCGTGGACGAACTGGCCGCGGAGTTCGGCGTGACCATCGAGGCCGAGGACGTGGAGACCGTGGCCGGCCTGCTGGCCCAGGCGATCGGCCGCGTTCCCATCGCCGGCTCCACCGGCGCGGTCGCCGGCCTCCGGCTGACCGCCGAGAACCTGGCCGGCCGCCGCAACCGCATCGGCACCGTCCTGGTCCAGCGCCTCGACCCCGGCGCCCCCGCTCCGGCCGGGGCCACCACCCCCAGCGCGCCCGCCGATCCGGATAATGCGGACAATCCGGCTTCCGTACGGAGCCAGGCAAACTCCCCGGTCACCCGCACCAACGGCAGCCATTTCCCGGGCAACTCAGCCCCCGCCTCCGATTCCGCCCCCGCTCACCACGACCCGTCCTGATCGCCTCAAGCCGAACCGCAAGGCGGTCGAACCCCGGATCGACACCCACCAGAGGCGGTCGAAGCCCGGATCGACACCCACCCAAGGCGGTCGGAGCCCGGATCGACACCCACCGGAGGGGGGCGAAGCCCGGA
>DATGGU010000091.1:0-3180 GCA_035308365.1 Streptosporangiaceae bacterium | reverse complement strand
GGACTTCCCGCACGCCCGCCAGGCCCTCAAGATCACCCGCTGGCGGCAGGTCAGGGCCAGCGGCAAGACCACCCGCGAAACCGTCTACGCGGTCACCAGCCTGACCAGCGCCGACGCCACCGGGCAGGACCTGGCCCGGCTGGCCAGGAGACGCGCTGCCTGGGGAGCCTTGGCTATTCCGATGAAGACCGGCTTGGCACGGTCGGTGGATACCACCCGGATCCGGACCTCGCCCACGAGGGGTTCCAGGTACTCCCATCCGCTGTGCAGTGCGATCCGCTTGGCCGCCATGATTGCCTCCCTCACTGGAGCCTGTGGTTCAAGCCTTGCCCGCCGCTGTTTCCGGTCAGAGTCGTTGGGCGCGCCGCTGCGGGACCTAGGTCCCGGAGCAGGCCGCGTGGTTCGCGGTGCGGTCGCCCCGTATGCTCCTGGTGTGGGTGTGCTGAGCTGGCGGGGCTGACCATGAACACTCAAAAGCCGTACTCGCTGATACCGCAGTTGCGGCTTGATGACCTGCTGGCCGAGCTGCAGGCCCGGCTGGAGAATGTCCTCAGCACGCGAGACCGGACGCACGCCCTGCTCGAGGCGGTCGTCGCTGTGGGCACCAACCTCGACCTCGAAATGGTGCTCCGGCAGATCGTCGAAGCGGCCGTGCAGCTCATCGGCTGCCGTTACGGTGCGCTGGGTGTCGTCGGTGACGGTGGCACGCTTACCGAATTCATTCCGGTCGGGCTCGACGAACCTGACATTGCCGCGATCGATCACTGGCCGGAAGGCCGGGGATTGCTCGGAGAACTGATCACCAACCCCCGGCCGCTCCGGCTCGGGGACATAGCGGCCGATGCGCGCTCGGTTGGGTTTCCCCCGGGTCATCCTCCGATGCGTTCGTTCCTTGGGACGCCGATACGGATCCGGGATGAGGTTTACGGCAACCTGTACCTGACCGAGAAGCAGGGCGGCGCGGAGTTCGGCGAGGAGGACGAGGCACTGCTGGTGGCGCTGGCCGCCGCGGCTGGTGTGGCGATCGAGAACGCCCGGCTGTACGCGGAGGCGCAAAGGCAGCAGCAGTGGCTACGGGCGAACGCGGAAGTGACGCAACGGCTGCTGTCCGATGACGAGCCACGCGACGTGCTGGCCTTGATCACCCGGCTGGCGCTGGAGATGTCCGGCGCGGACCTGGTGGTGCTGGCGCTGCCGGTAGGCGGCCGCGAGCAGCTGGTGATTGAGCACGCGGTCGGCGCCGGTGCGCGGGAGGCACTGGGGCTGGTACTCCCGGCCAGGCAATCGGCTTCCGGGATCGTGATGGCCAGCGGCAAGCCACTGCCGGTCGACGATTTCGGCACCGACGAGCGGGTCGCCGCGGTGGCCCGGGAACACATGCCGCTCGGCCCGGCGGTACTCGTTCCGCTGGGCGCGGCCGGCGATGTGCGCGGTGTGCTGACGGCGGGACGGCATACCGGGTCTTCGCCACTGTCGCCGCCGGCGGTGGAGATGCTGACCACTTTCGCGGCGCAGGCGGGGATCGGGCTCGAACTGGCCGAGCACCGCAAGGAGGCGCAGCGGTTCGCGGTGTTCGAGGACCGGGACCGGATCGCCCGGGATCTGCATGACCTGGTGATCCAGCGGCTGTTCGCCACCGGCATGTCGCTGCAGGGCAGCGCTGGTTTGATCGCCGATGCTCAAGCGGCCAGCCGGGTCCGGCTGGCGGTCGATGCGCTCGATGAGACGATCAAGGAGATCCGGGCGGCGATCTTCACCCTGCAGTCGCGCCCACAGCCCGGGTCAACGGGGGTCCGAGCTCAGGTTGTGGCTGTCGTCGAGGCGATGACCGAGACCCTTGGCTTCCCGCCGGCCCTGCGGATGGACGAGCGGCTTGATGTCGTCGTCCCTGACGAGGTGGCCGGGCACTTGCTCGCGGTGCTGCGCGAGGCCCTGTCCAACGCGGTCAGGCATTCGGGCGGCAGCAGGATTAGCGTGGCGGTCACGGCCGGTTCGGATCTGGTGCTTACGGTCCGGGATAATGGGCGCGGTATGGGCAGCACCACGCGCCGCAGCGGTCTGGGTAATCTCAGCGAGCGCGCTGCTCAAATCGGTGGAGCGCTCCGGGTCAGCGCGGCTGAGGGCGGCGGCACCGAGCTGGAATGGCGGGTCCCCTTGCCTGCGAACGGCAGCCAGGACCGGCATCAGTGACCGGCAGGTCTGCGGATCCGGCGGCCGGTGATGCGGATTGGGGTGATACGGACGGCGTCGTCACGTTTCCCTCCCGGCCACGGTTCAACCCCGATTTCCTCGGCGAGTGCCCGCTCGGCGGATGTGTCCATGTGATGGGCTGGGCCGTGGATGAGCACGCTCCACCCTTCGCGGGCGGCCATGTCGATCTCATCGATCTCGAACGCCACCTTGTACTCGGCGTACGCGATGCCGGTGCGTAGGTCCTCGCCCACCGGGCTGTCTCCGGCGGTACGGAACATGATCGAACCGTCGTGCACCTTGTAGTTGACTGGAAAGACGCTCAGGCCATAACGGCCCGTGAAGGCGAGCCTGCCGATACCACCTGGTGAGATGAGCCGCAGGCACTCATCCTCGCCGAGTCGCTCCAGTACGGGTTCCATGGCTAGTTCCTCCTGTCGGCCGGGCCGCCGGTGGCCAGCCTCCGCTCAGCGGAGGTTAGTGACGAGGCGCGTTCTGCTGGGGACCGGCCTCATCCCCGGCGAAGATGCGGGCGGCGTAGGCGGCGGCCTGGGTCCTGCGTTCCATGCCCAGCTTGGTGAACAGCGCCGAGACGTAGTTCTTCACCGTCTTCTCGGCCAGGTACATCCGGTCGCCGATCTGCCGGTTGGTCAGCCCCTCCCCGATCAGCTCCAAAATCCGCCGCTCCTGCGCGGTCAGCTCAGCCAGCGGATCGGATCGCTGCGCCTGCTCACGCATCCGCCGCATCACCCGGCTGGCCGCCTCCGGATCAAGCATCGACTCCCCGGCGGCAACGGTACGGACCGCACCCACCAGGTCGCTCTCGTGGATCTGCTTCAGCACATACCCGGCCGCCCCGGCCATGATCGCGTTGAACAGCGCCGCGTCGTCGCCGAACGAGGTGAGCATCAGGCAGGCGACCTCCGGCATTGACGAACGGATGTCCCGGCAGACGCTCACGCCGTCGCCGTCGGGCAGCCGGACGTCGAG
>DATGGU010000090.1:0-55078 GCA_035308365.1 Streptosporangiaceae bacterium | reverse complement strand
CTCGACCGCCAGCCCGAGCCGGTCCGTCGGCTGCTGCTGCGCACCTCGGTGCTGGACCGGGTGAACGGCGAACTGGCCGACCTGCTCACCGGGGGCTCGGGCGGGGAGCGGGTCCTGCAGGAGCTCGAGCAGGCTGGCGCGTTCGTGTTCGCGCTGGACGCGGGGCGGTCCTGGTTCCGCTACCACCAGCTGTTCGCCGACCTACTGCAACTGGAACTGCGGGGCAGCGCGCCAGCCGACCTGCCCGCGCTGCACACCGCGGCCGCCGGGTGGTATGCAGACCACGGGTATCCGGTCGAGGCAGTCCGGCACGCCCAGGAAGCCGGGGACTGGGGCCTGGCCGCCCGCGTGCTGTCAGAGCATTGGGTCGGTCTTGGGCTCAATGGGCTGGGCGCCACCGCCTACCAGTTGCTGGCCCGGTTCCCGGGCGATGTAATCGCGGCGGATACGGAACTGGCCGCGCGGATGGCCGGCCACGAGCTGGAAGAGGGGTCGCTGGAGAAGGCCGAACAATATCTGGCTCTTGCCACCCAGGAACTGAAATCGGTACCAGCGGACCGGCGCGGCCGCGCGCGAGTGGCGCTGGCTGTCGTGCGCTTGCGGTTCGCCCGCCAGCGCGGGGACCTCCCGGGGGTGGCGGAGCAAGCGCAGCAACTGCTGGCACCCGCCGGAGCTGCTGACCCAGCGCGGTTCGGGGTTGGCGAGGACCTGCGGGCCCTGGCTTTGATCAGCCTCGGTATCGCCGAGGCGTGGACAGCCCGCTTCGACGAGGCGGACCAGCACCTCGAGCAGGGCATCGCCGTGGCGCACCGGATCGGGCGGCCCTTCCTGGAGGTCACCGGGCTGGCGCACTGGGCGCAACTGGTGAGCTGGCGGTCGTTCCCGGCGGGGGCGCAGCGGAGCAGGCAAGCGATCGAGCTGGCCAACCGCCACGGCTGGAGCGACGAGCCGGTCGCCGGCCTCGCCTACACGGCGCTCGGCATGGCGATGGTCGCCCAGGGGCGCCTCGATGAGGGAGAACAATTGCTTGAGCAGGCCGAGCGCACCCTCCCGGAGGAGGTAGAACCGGCAGGCGGAATGCGGCTGCGGTACGCCCGCGGGCTGCTGGAGATCGTAAGCGGCCGTCCAGAGGCCGCGCTGGACGCGTTCCGGGCGGCCGAACGCCTGACCGGACTGCTGGTGACCGAACACGCGCTCGCCCGGCGGCTGCGATCACACGTGCTGCAAACGCTCGTGCGGCTGGACCAAACGCAGCACGCCGAACAGGCCCTCACCGAGATGGACGGACAGGAGCGCGACAGCGCGGAGATGCGCAATGCCGCGGCGGCGCTCTGGCTCGCCCAGAACGATCCGGAGGCGGCGACGGCCGCGCTCGCCCCCGTTATCGACGGCTCTGTTCCCGTGCTGAACGCCAGCCTGTGGGTGGTTCAGGCGTGGCTGCTGGAGGCGATCGCCCGCGATGCGCTCGGCGACGCGGGCGCGGCCAGGCGCGCCCTGGAGCACGCCCTGAATCTCGCCAAGCCAGAAGACCTGCGCTTCCCGTTCCTGCTTGACCCCGCGCCCGGACTGCTCGAGCGGCACCGCAGGCTCGGCACCGCTCACGCCGCCCTGATCTCCGAGATCCTGAACGTGCTGGCCGGGAGAAAGCCCACACCGCCGCCCGGCTACCCAGCGGGAGCGGACTCCGGCGCGCAGGCAGGCAGGGGGTGGGGCCTGCGCGAGCCGCTCAGCCAAAGCGAGGTCCGCGTGCTGCGTTACCTGCCGACAAAACTGTCGGCGCCCGAGATCGCCGATCAGCTTTACCTTTCGGTGAACACTGTCAAGACCCATATGCGGCACCTCTACGACAAGCTCGGCGCGCACCGGCGCCACGAGGCCGTGGATCAGGCCCGTGCCCTCGGCCTGCTGGCCCCTTCGGTGCGCGGACGCTGATCCCGCCGAGCCTCCGCGCAGGCGCGCGAGCCACCGCCCAACAAGCCGCGTGACCAGCACGAATCACCTAGCCGTGTGACGCCCGCTCACCCGTCCTGGCGTGAGGCTTGCTGCCAGCTGATACCCAGCCCTCACGCAAAGGACGTGCCGACATGGACGGATCCCTCGCCTCCCTTGTCATGGGTCTGCGAGGGTTGTGACTTCGGCGAGCGAGTCGAGGACGAACGCGATAGGCCAGTGAAACGTGTATCCCTTACCCGGTGGTACGCGGGGGCACGCGAGAGCGCCTCGGTTACTGTACTTCAGGGGAATCAGCCCGGATCCATGGTTGTGCGGGTACCGATCTCGTGAGAGATTGAGGGACAGTCGCTCGGGGAGGAAGTATGGCGGCTGACTTTGATTATGACGTGTTCATCTCTTATAGCCGCGATACTGTTGACCATGACATCGCGGTGCGGTTGCAAAATGAATTGCAACGGTTCACCACCCCGTGGTATCGGCCTGGCAGCAGAACGCTGCGCGTCTTCCGGGACCAGACCAATCTGCAGGCTTCACCCGATCTGTGGGGCACCATCGAAGACGCCATGTCATCATCGCGGTGGCTGCTGCTCGTAGCCTCACCGCGGTCGGCTGAGTCAGCGGGTGTCCGCCACGAGCTCACCTGGTGGCGTGAGCACCGCGGCACGGCCAACATCTGCATTGCCCTCATCGACGGTGAACTCCGCTGGGATCAGGCCGCGAACGATTTCAAGTGGCCGGCCTCGACGGCGCTTTTCCAGGGGGCACTGGGCCAGGCCTTTGAAACGGAACCCGCGTGGATTGACCTGCGGCCGGTCATGCTTGCTGACGGCGCTGGCCGCCGTCGACGGATTCCTTGGCTCACGAGATCACTCGCCGATCCCCGGCTGCAGGACGCGACCGCCAGCCTGATCGCGGAAGTAAAGCAGGTCCCCAAGGACACGCTCATTGGGGAACACTTACGCCGGAGCCGACAAACCAGGCGCGCGGTCACCTCGGCGCTGTCAACTCTGACGATCTTGCTCGTAGCAGCCATCGTCGCCGCATCGCTAGCCGTTGGGCAGGCTCACCGGGCGACGCACCAGGCAACTGTCTCCGAAGCAGGACAGTTGGCCGCGATCTCGGAGACGCTGACTAGCTCGCATCTGGACCTGGCGGAACTGTTCGCAGCCGAGGCCTACCATCTGTACCCGGATCCGCAGACGCGTGCGGCGCTTTTCGGCGCGGTCACAGCGGATCCGCGTCTGGTGCGTTATCTGCCGGCTACCGGCAGCATCTCGGCGGTGGCGACCTCTGCCGACGGGCAGACTGCGGTGGCGGGAACCTCCAGCGGTACTGTGCTGAGCTGGAACCTGACAGACTTTCAGCGCAGCCTTGTGGGCAGCCTACCCGCCGCTGTTTCGAGCGTCGCGGCCAGCGCCAACGGCAATACGATCGCGGCCACCGATGGCTCCGCCGCGCTGGTCTGGGTCCGCGGGAAAGGCATCCGACGGGTGCCCGTTCCGGCGCGCTGGACAACGGTGGCGGCCGGGGTGTCGCCATCTGGGCGGTACGCCGTCTTTTCTCTCGGCAACCCCGCCGGAGTGCCCTGGCTGCTGCTGATAGACGAACAGACCGGCCGCTCGGTCATGGCGCCAGCCGACGTAAACTACCCCGCCGTCAGCCTTAGCTTCGACGGCCAGAGCCAGCTTGTGATCCTTGCTTACTACGGGAGCTGGGAAAGGCTTGCGGTACCGAGCCTGACGAAGGTGCTGGCGTCGAACGCGGATTTCGGGCTGCACGACCACGCACAGGCGATGTCAGCGACCGGAAGGTATATTTCTTTCACGAATGGAGGCCCGCCGCTCAATGTGTACAACACTGTTACCACTCCGACGCCGCATACGCCAGCGCTGGGCGCATGGGAGGTCGGTGACACGCCGTCGGCGCTGGCCATCAGCGGCGACGGGCGGGTAGCCGCCGACGCTGATTCCGGAACGATTTACGCATCCGGCATCAGCAGGTACAAGGATGCCTCATCGAGCACGTTGCTTTCGTTGCCCGGGAATACCACGATCAACCCTAATACGCTGACGTTCGTCGGCCGGAGCGACAGCGAGCTGCTGTCGGCTTCGGGCAGTCTCGTCACGCTGTGGAATCTGAGCCAGTACTCCCGTATGAGCTCAGCGGCGCCAGCCGATATACCTCAAGCTTGCGCTGCATGTGCAGGACCTGGCATCTATCCGAGCCCTGGCGCGGGCCAGGCGGTCATCACGTCCGGCTTCTCTAAAGCAGCGATGCTGATAAACCTTCCGCCTACTGCTCGATCGATAACGCCTCTGCCGCAGAACGGCGCCGGGAGCCCTGAATATGGTCCGGCTCTGTGGTCACATGATGGCCGGGGGTTCTCTATACTCACGCCATCTAACGGCAGCGGCCAGATCTGGTCCACGACCGGGAAGCTGGGATTCGTCCGCGACTGGGCGACCTCGTCCGCAATGTCGAAGTTGCCGGACACCGGATTTGATGCTCCGGTGTCATTGATATCGGCTGCTGGCGGCAAGGAGATCATTGAACTCGACACGGTCGGAAATATCATCATCCGTAACTCTTCGACTGGTGCCGTGGAGCGTCAAGTGGCCGGGCCGGTCGGTCCGGGCGCGGCGAATCCCAACTCGCAGTACCTGGCGGCGGCCGGCCCGGGAGCGAAATACGCGGCGGTCATCGTCCCGATAAGCGGCAAAGTGGACGTGATCAATATCGGCACTGGAGCTATCACGCGACTGCCCGGCGGCCCCGCCACCGGGTTGGCCTACGATGGCGAGCAGCTGCTCATCCAGAGATCCAGCGGGACATTTGAAGTGCGCAGCGCGGACGGACAGCAGCTCATCCGCTCATTCGCCGGTGACCTGAACGCGACCGCTGGCCCCGCCGCCAACGGCACCGGTCTCGCCGTCGAGGTGAACTCCAACGGTACCGCCCTCGTATTTGACATCGCTTCGGGCCAGGAAATCGGATCCATCACGCTTCCGGCTGGTCCCCGGAACGTCTCGACCAGCGTCGTCTTCACCCCGGACGGAAGGAACCTCATCTCCGCGACCGAAGGCGCCGGCGGTTCATCCGGCACGGGATACGTCACCGACTGGAACTTCTCGCCGAGCCGCTGGTCTACGATCGCCTGCACCTCAGCGGGGCACACACTGACCAGCGCGGAATGGCAGGAGTACGTCGGCACTGGCGGGCCGGGAATGCCGAGCCAGCTGGCGTGCTGACCGCGACTGCAGGACACAAACACGTCTTGATCGAAGTTCGGCATCCATTAATCTTGACTCTGTCGGTGATCTTGGTCGCCGTGGCTTAGCTGACGGCCCGCCATGAGCGCAGGCGCTGGATGTCGTGCTGGCCGGGGTAGTCCTGGAAGGCCGTTGGTGGCCGCGGGGCCGGGTTTTCGCCGGCTGGCTGCTGGCTGAGGCGCTCGATGTTGACGGCGATGGCGGTCAGAACGTGCTGGAGGTGGGCCTTGGCCTGCCCACGGTAGCGGCAGTGGCGCATGCCGTGGCCGTGGGCGAACTCGCAGACGGTGCCCTCGATGCCGGACCGGACTGCATAGCGCTTGTGCCAGGCGGGGCCGGACGCACACCGGGCCAAGGAGTTCTACGAGGCCGTGCGGCAGGTGCCGTTCTCGGCCGGTCACCCCGGCACGTGGCGCACCGGCCAGACCAGGCCGCCGCTGGGCATCCGGCCGTCGCCGGACGCGCGGCCCGAGGTGCAGTTGTCCTACCGGGGTCGACAACCTCGCCGCCGCCATCGAGCGGGTCCGGGTGGCCGGCGGCCAGGCCGGCCAGCCCCAGCACCAGCCCTACGGGCTGCTCGCCGAGTGCGCCGGCGACCAGGGCGCGACGTTCCGCCTCTGGCAGCCGGCCGGCTGACCGGCGAGCGGGAGCCGCCCCTGTTGTCTAAGCGGGTGCTGACGCAGCGGGCCGTGATCCGTTTCTCGTTCGCGTAGTCGTCGCAGTCCGCCGTCGTGGGGTTGTCGCGCAGTAGGCCGGCCCAGTCCGAAAGCCGCTCGATGCGGTAACCATAGGCCCCCAGCATGACCTGGATCGCTGCGAGGTTGGGACGGCCGACCAGGACCCTCTGGCCTTGGGTGTAGGGATCGCCGGTGGCTTTCCCCTGCTCGCCGGGATCCTCGGTGATGATGTTCACGCTTGGCACCGGCCGCATCATGTGCGGGCTGAAGGTGTCGATGATCAGATACCGGGCCCCGGCCCGGCGGATTCCGGCCAGCAGCTCGGTGTAGCGCAGCGTGTGATACAGAAACCCCAGGCACAGCACAACGTCCGCGCCGAAATCCTGCGCGTGGAGCACCTCGTGCACGTCACCGGTGACGAAGCGGGCGCGGTCGGCCCCGTAGCCGTATCCACCAAGGGTCTCGGCCGCGGCCTTCACCAGCTCCGGGCGTGCCTCGATGCCGGTCACCGAACGTGCGCCGGTTACCAGCGCCGCCAGCGACCAGCGGCCGTCGTGACTGGCCAGATCCAGCACCGACGCGCCCGCGAACAGATCCCGGTTTTCGCCGAATATTGCCTCGTAGCGCAGGTTCAGCCGGGTGGTGGTCGCGGCGGTGCCGCTCGTCACGTAGAACCGCGGGAATTGCTCGAAGAACCACGAGGCCGCGCGGGACCCCGGCGGCGAACCGGCGCGGACGAGCGCGCCCGCGCCCTGAGCAGGGGCAGCTTGCCGCCGCAGGCTTCGTGAGGGGCGTTCAAGACGCCACGCGACTGCGCGCAATACCCTCGCCGCCTGCCGCTTGAGCGACATGTGCGCCATGGTAACCGGCGCCCGCGCACGGCCCCCGGCATCACCTTGACCCTCGTCAGGTATTCGGCGGCTGGGCGCTGATGTCGGCCAGCGCGGACCGCTCGTCTCGTTCCAGCGCCATGTCGCCGATGGACAGCATCCCGACCGGGTGGCCGTCCTGCACGACGGGAACCCGCCGGACCGCGCGTTCCCGCATGTGACGCAGCACGGTGTCCACCTCATCATCGGGTGTCACGGTGACCAGGTCTGCGCTGCAGATGTCACCGACCAGTGTGACGGCCGGGTCGCGGATGTCCGCGACGGCGCGCACCACGATGTCCCGGTCGGTCACCAATCCTTTCAGCTCCCCGTCATCGACGACCAGCACGGTACCGATGCCGTGCTCGCGCATGGCCCTGGCCGCCTCGGCCACCGGCTGGCTGGACCGCACGGCCACCGGCGCGGGCGTCATGATCTGGCTGACCTTCTGCGTCATCACAGGAACCTCCTCCAGATACCGGGAACTTCCTTCCAGTCCGCGCTACCCCGCCAGACCGGCCCAAACCCGCTCCCGCCCGGCCGGGCCGGTATACCCCGGTTCGCCCGGGGTAGAGGAAGTCGCGCCCGTCAGCCTGCCAGTCCTGAAGCCCTGGGACAGCGCGCCGTGTTTGCGTCGCGCCCTGCGCCGCGCCGCCCACCGTCCCGGCCCGCCACGATCATGCATGACCGGCATTGGCGAAGTATTGCCCGACGGCGCGGGCCAGCCCGGTCGCGATCACCTGCTGCCCGCGCGCGCTGGCGGCGATCGAGGCCTCGAACGGGTCGGTGATGAACAGCGGCTCGATGAGCGTCCCCGGCATCAGGCTCGGGGTAGTGAAGTAGCCGCGCTTGGCCGGGCCGAGCAGTATCAGGTGACCGTAGGCGGCGTCGGCCGCGGTCACCGCGGAGCCCAGTGTGGTGTCGGAGGCTACCCCGGCGTCCGGGATCTGCCAGCCCTGCCGGTTCATCGCGGCGAGCACGGCCGACTGCACCAAGCCAGCCAGGCGCAGGCTGGCCGCGGCGAACGGCCGGGCCGGGTCGTAGGCGGTGATGCAGCCGGCCGCCCCGGCGGCACCGGAGTTGAAGTAGACGCCGATCAGCACGCTGGCGCGGGCCCGGTTGGCGCACACGTCCCGGGCGGCGACGTCGTCGCGAACCCCGTCCGCGGTGAGCAGGTGCCCGGACATGTCGCCCGGGCCGAGCCGGGCAACCGGCCCGGCCCCGGTCCGTGATACCACGACCGTGAAGCCGCCGTCGCGCAGCAGCGCCATCGCGTCCAGCACCACGGCCAGCGTCTGCCTGGCCTCCACGATCACCCGCCCGCTGCTGGTCACGCCCACCGCACCCGGGTCGGGCCCGCCGTGCCCGGCGTCCAGGAACACCGTCAGGTCGCGGTTGCCGCGCAGCGGCGGGAACAACTCGCACGCTTCCCGGCTGAAATATGCCGGGTCAACCGGCACTCCCGCGGTGTGCCGCGCGGCCAGCCGCGGCCGGTCGTGACCGGCGTGTCCAGGCCGGGCGGGCCGGGCGGGCCGGGCTGCCCGGCCAGACCCAGCCGGGCCCGCTGCCGAGCAGGCCGCCAGGCCTGCCAGCGCGGCCGCGGCCAGGAACGCAAGCAGCCGGACAGGTATCGCAGCGGGCCGGCCGCAGCCCCCCGGGGACACATACCGGTCATGCTCCACCGCCGGGGCCGGCAAACCTCCCCCGGGCTGGCCGGATTGCCAAGATATGGGCCGGATCACTACTAAATGGACATACAGATGTTCCGTCAGAGTTTGTTGTGCATTCATGCCTCAGCCGGGACGATACGGGGAACAGTGGTCGTCAGCCACACCACGCTGGACTCTGCTGCAGGAGCGCCAATGATTAGGTGGAAATACCGCATAACGGGCGGTGCCGCGGTCGTCGCTCTATCAACGGCTGGATTCTTTCTGAGCCCGGCCAGCGGTGAGACCCTTCACGAAGCCGGTTTGCACCCGGCGACGGGGGTTGGGTCGTGCACGCTCATAGGCTGGAGCAACAAGGAACATCCCATCGCGAATGCCAACTCTATCCCGATGGGTCACCGGTATCAGACCTACAAACCGGACAATTACGACTGTAAGGGCGCCAAGTTCGCCAGGCCTGGGGTCGAGTTCAGGTCGTTCCCGCAGCCGAAGAGCTTCCACATCACCAACCGGAAGACGACCGAGCTGATGGATGCGTGCCACTCGATCCAGCTTGGGCATGGCCAGCAATTCGGCTCTGCGGCTGGCGATCAGGCGCGAAAGTGCGGCAAGCAGCTTGAGACGGTGTGGAAGCCGACCACCAGCATCAACCCGCTGTCCCCCTACTTCCCGCCGTTCACGCACTTCGTGATCATCATGCGGGAGAACCACACGTTCGACGACTACCTCGGCGACTGCGCGACGACGATCGCGGCGGGCTGCAACGGCCAGGTGGAGAGCACGAACCACATCAGTTCGGTTCCTGACCTGCACACGCTGGCCAAGACATACGCGCTCGGGGACGCCTACAGCACGGGCACGCAGCCGCCGAGTGGCCCCAACCACTGGTGGCTGTTCTCCGCTCAGTCGTCGTCCAGTTCGCAGCAGCAGTCCTACCCGACCGCCACCGGCACGGAGTTCGACCGCTTCCTGGGCGGTGACAGTGGCCCGCCCGGGGAGGGCACCAACCCCTGCACGGCTCAGACCGGCACGGGCTCCGGCAGCAGCCCCTACACCATGATCCTGAACGGCGACTTCTACTGGATGCTCAACAGCGGCAGTGGGTACTGGCGCAATCCCGCGGACAACAAGGTCGAGGTGCTGCCGGTGGACCGCCCCGGCACGACCATCCCGGAGGAACTCCACTACAACGAGTACACCTGCAACGGCCAGAGCATCCCCGACACGACCGTCGGGAGCGACTACCTGAACTTCGTCAACACCAATGGGCTGCCGGCCTACTCCTACGTCGAGCTCTTCAACGACCATCCGGGCACGTTCCAGGACATTCCGACCAACGATTCCGAGACCAACACGATCGTCAACTCGATCATGAGCAACTCGGCCTACAAGAACAACACGCTCATCGTGATCTCGGAGGACGACACCCAGAACGGCAACAACGGTCCCGACCACGTCAGCAACACCTACCGGGTGCCGCTGGTCGTCATCGGCTCGCCGACATACGTGAAGCAGCACTACATCTCGCATGTCGCCTACACGACGAGCAACGTGCTGGCCGCGATGGAACGCGTCATGGAGAACGTCCACTCGGGCATCATCAACCCCACCGACAGCCTGACTCTGTCGACGTTCCCCATGACGACCGCCGATCAGTCGGCGCTCGCCGACCCCCTGGAGGACTTCTGGGTCCAGGGCTCCACCCCCCTGTCGGCCTCGGCCACCGGCACGCCGACGACGGGCAACGCGCCGCTCAACGTGTCGTTCACCGGCTCGGCCACCGGCGGCACGGCTCCGTACTCCTACAGCTGGAACTTCGGCGACGGAACCACGAGTACGGCCCAGAATCCCAGCCACACCTACACCAGCGCCGGTACCTACACGGCGACCCTGACCGTCACCGACAGCGCCTCACCGGCCAACACGGCTACCGCAAGCGTCACCACCAACGTCAACTCCGTCGGCAACCCGCTGCAGGCCACCGCGTCCGCCGTGCCGACCTCTGGCCAGATCCCGCTGAACGTCGCCTTCACCGGGACCGCTACCGGCGGGACCCCGCCCTACTCCTATAGCTGGAACTTCGGCGACGGGTCCCCGGTGAGCACGGCTCAGAATCCCAGCCACACCTACAGCACCGCCGCGACCTATACGGCGACCCTGACCGTCACCGACAGCGCCTCACCGGCCAACACGGCCAGTTCGAGCGTCACCATCACCGCCTCGCCGGTCCAGGGGACGCCGCCGGGGCCACCGCAAAACCTCACCGCGACCGCGGGTACCGGCCAGGTCACCCTGAACTGGCAGGCCCCGGCCAGCAATGGGGGCGTCAACATCACGAACTACCGCGTGTACCGGGGGCTGTCGTCCGGCAGCGAGACGCTGCTGACCAGCGGCGGCTGTAGCGGCCTCGGTGCCGTGCTCACCTGCACCGACACCGGCCTCACCAGTGGCCAGACCTACTACTACAAGGTCAGCGCCGTGAATGCGATCGGCGAGGGGCAGCAGAGCAACGAGGCCAGCGCCACGCCCACCGGCGGCAGTTGCAACGCGGCGCAATTGCTGGGCAACCCCGGTTTCGAGAACGGCAGCTCCAACCCCGCGCCGTGGACGGTCACCTCGACCCATAGTCCCGTCGAGGTGATCAGCGACAGCTCCCTGGAACCGCCGCACAGCGGAACATGGGACGCCTGGCTCGACGGCTGGGGCTCCACCACCACCGACACACTCAGCCAGACGGTGACCCTGCCGACCGGCTGCACCAACTACAACTTCAGTTTCTGGCTGCACATCGACACGGCCGAAAGCAGCACAACCACCGCGTACGACACGCTGAAGGTGCAGGTGCTCAACAGTTCCGGCACGGTCCTGACCACCCTGCACACCTACTCCAACCTCAACCACAACACCGGGTACGCCCAGCACACCTTCTCGCTGAGCAACTACGCCGGGCAGACGGTCAAGCTGAAGTTCACCGGCAGCGAGGATTACGAGTACCAGACGTCGTTCGTCATCGACGACACCGCGCTGAACGTGAGCTGACAGCACAGCAGGGACATGGCCGGCCGGGTGTCACCACCCGGCCGGCCATCCCGCTTTATGGATCCACCGCCGGGCCTGGCAGGGTCTGGTTGTGCCAGCCGGAGGCATTCCAGAACGTCTGCTGAAGCCCTTCCGGCGGGGTGGCGAAGAAGACGTGCTGTTCCTGCCCGGCAAGGGCGTAGTCATTGGTCCCCAGCACCCTGCCCGCGGTTCCGGGCAGCCACCGCCCAGTCGGTCGCCGCACGGCACGGCGTCCCCCGCCCGGTCAGGCAGGCACCGGAAGCTGGCTGGTGCAGTGTGGGCAGCGGACCGCCGCGGCTGGCAGGTCGGCGAGCTGGCAGCTTGGGCAGGTCCTGGTCGGCGCGGGCTCGCCGAACACGGTCTTGCCGCGCTTACGCATGTACGTCCGGTAGGGCACCACGATCAGGAAGTAGATCACGGTCATGAAGATGAGGAAGTAGACGATGGCCGAGACGAACGCGCCGACGTTGATCCGCTGCCCATGCAGCGTCCAGCCCAGGCCGGTCCCGGCCTTGCCACCGCCGGCCGCGTTGACCAGCGGGGTGATGATGTTGTCGGTGAACGCCTTGACCAGGGTGCTGAAGGCCAGTGCGACCACCAGCCCGACCGCGATGACGATCAGGTCGCCTTGCATCAGGAAGTTTCTGAACCCGCGCAGCATCGTCCCCTCCGCTTTCTCATTAGAAAACACCCGGTAGGTGCCGTCCTAGCACCTTCTATACACGGTGATCGCGGTCGCCGCCCGGCTGAAACAAAAGCTGGGCCAATGTACCGTTATATTCTTCACCCAAACGCAATGTCGTGGGACAATTACATCTCGTACTCGGTAGTGGGGGGGCAGCTCACTGCCACAGCCAAGGGGGGGACTCCCGCAGGGGACGCCCCGTGCCACAGAGCCGAGGTTGTGTTATGCAAAACCTGCGCCAGCTCAGCGCCTCCGAACTCGGTCAGCTCCTGCACTGCGTGTCCGGGCTGATCGAGATGCGCGCAGCCTTGCCGGCCGATCTGTACATCAAGCTGGACACCTACCGGGCGGATCTGCTGGCCGAGAAGGAAGACCGGCCGGGGCGGCACATCAACGGCCATTCCGGCCACGGTCACTGTGACTGCGTGTGCACCGTGGAACCCCGGCCCGGCCTGGCCGGAGCCGATACCGGATTCCTGTCTTCCGGCTGACTGACGGTGCCTGCGCGCAGGACTGGCTATCGCAGAAACCGGGCTGCCAGCTAGTCGTGCGCACAGGACCGGTATCTTCGCGGTCCTTGGTTGACCCTGACACGGTGTCAGGGTTTAGACCGGTGACGTCATGTCCGGTACCGGGGAGCCGGCGCGGCATGGCCGGGTCCCGGCCGTGAACACCAGGGAGTGAGGACCGCAGATGTCAGCAGCACCGCAGATCGAGATGCGAGCCGAGCAGCCATACGTGGCCATCCCAGCCCGGCTGACCATGGCCGGACTCGCCGGCCTGGGCGGGCGCCTTACGGAGGTGTTCGCCTGGCTCGGCGCGCGCGGGCACGCACCCGCCGGAGCCCCGTTCTTCCGGTACCGGGTCATCGACATGGCGCACGAACTGGAGGTCGAGGCCGGCGTCCCGGTTGACAGCGCCGTCGACGGCGACGGTGACGTGGTGTCCGGCACCCTGCCGGGCGGGCGGTACGCCACGCTCACCCACCTGGGCCCGCCCGGCGAACTCGCCCGGGCCACCCAGACCCTGCTGGACTGGGCGGCCGCCGAGGGCCTGGCCTGGGACATGTCGTCAGGCGAGCGCGGCGAGCGCTGGGGCAGCCGGCTGGAGATCTACCTGACCGACCCCAGCCAGCAACCCGACATGAGCAAGTGGGAGACTCAGCTGGCCTTCCGGCTGGCCGGCTGACGCAGGGCCACCCCTGGACGCCGCCGGCCCGGCCTCGCCGGCTGACGCAGGGCGCCCCCTGGACGCCGCCGGCCCGGCCGGGCCGGGTGGCACAGGAAGCGGCCGCCGAGGTGCCTGTCACGGTAGCCTTCGGACGCACCGGCCGGGCACCTGTGGCAGTCACTGGGCTTCGAGATCATCGGCACGGTGCCGGAGTCCTCCGGCCATCCCGGGCACGGCCTGGCCGGCCTGCACGTCATGTACCGGCGCCGGTAAGCGGCTTCACGGGTAGCTGTGCGCCTGGCCGGGATAAACCTGGCCGGCCACCTCCATGACGTACCGGTGCGCGGCGTCGAGCAGGGTGCCATGAGTGTCGGCGTAACGCTTGACGAACCGCGGGACCCGGCCCGCGGTCAGCCCGGCCATGTCCTGCCAGACCATGATCTGGGCGTCACAGTGCGGGCCGGCGCCGATGCCCACCGTGGGGATGCGCAGCGCCGCTGAGACCCGCCGGCCGAGTTCGGCCGGCACCGATTCCAGCACGACCGCGAACGCACCGGCCTGCTCAAGCGCCCGCGCGTCTGCCAGCAGTTCCTCGCCAGCGTCGCCGCGGCCCTGTACCCGGCGAACCCCGCCGAGGACGTTGACGCTCTGCGGCGTGAGCCCAAGGTGCGCCATCACCGGGATGCCCGCCCCGGTGAGCGCCCTCACCTGGGGCAGCACGCGGCGGCCACCCTGGTTGGCGCCAGGGTCAATCCTGCACCAGTTTCAGCGCCGCCGTTATGCCGTGGCTGGTGGCAGCAGGAACCGGCAGCGGGGTCCGGGCGCGCTGGCCAGGCGGGTGTCGAGCGTGGCGAGCGGGGCATCCAGCAGTTCAGCGACCGCTACATACCATCCGTCGTAGCACGGCACGTTGTCCCGCAGTTGCCACACCCGCTCGGCGCCCGGCTGGTAAGGGAAGAACTCTACCCGCAGGTCAGCCAGGTCGCTGTGGGCAAGCGAGGCCACGTCGGCCGAGATGTCACCGGCGAGCGCGGCCCGGCGCAGGATGTTCGCGACCTCGGCGGGCATCAGGTCCGGTGCGGCCAGTTCATCACCGGCCAGCAACGATTCCGCCCAGCGGCCGTCGGGGCCCGTGTCGACGAGCCCGGCGACGACCATGGACGCATCGACGACCAACGTCACCGGCGGTCCCGGTCACGGTAGGCGAGGATGCGATCGGCTGGCAGGGTGGAGCCGCTGGCCGCCTTACGGGCCCGGATGCGGGCTATCAGCGCCTCCGCATCGGGCTGGCGGGCCAGCTCGATGAGCTTGGCACGCAGGTACTCCTGCAACGATCGCCCGGTCAGGGCAGCGCGAGCGGCAAGCTCGTCGCGGGTCTCGTCGGGCACCTCACGCACCGTGATAGAAGTAGCCACGGCTTCATATTGCTGCTGATGCAGCTAGAATGCAAGCACCGCATCCCCGATCGATCGCGCTGGCGGCGGGTGGGTGATCGGGTCTGGTGACTGGCCGCCACGTCGTTCATGGTTGAGGCAATGTGCGTGTCTTGCGAAGGAGAGTGACCAGCGATGAGTACGTTCGGCCGGTTAGCAAAGCTGGCTTCCGTGACCCTGGCGGCTGCTGCCGCCGCCGCGGGCCTGACCTCGTCTGCCGCACTGGCCAGCCCAGTCCCGGCGCAGCCCGGCGTGATCACGTGGACGGTCACGCCTGGCGGCTCGTTTACCGCTAAGTCTGGTCCCGCCATATTCACCGACACGGTCTCGGGCGCCGTCATCAACTGCGTGTCGGCGAACATGACCGGCTCGCTGAAGAGCGGCAGCGGCCTGCCGGGCAAGGGGCTCGGGACCGTCAAGTCACTGACGTTCGTCACCTGCACCCTGGCGGGCGCCAGTGTCTCGATGTCGAGTGGGCCGGTCGCCTGGCTGCTGAACGCCGTGTCCTACAAGCTGGGCGTGATGCACGGAACGATCACCGGCATCCACTTTGCGATCACCAGCAGCGGCTGCAGCGCGGTGGTTGACGGTACCGGCGCCACCGCCAGAAACGGGCACGTCAAGATCACTTTTACCAACAAGAATGACCACCTCAGGATTTTGCCCGGCGGCGGCAACCTGCACATATACGACGTCAAGGGCTGCCTCGGCCCGTTCGGCAACAGTGCCCCCCGCCAGATCGTGAGCGGTGACTCCGCCTCGCTGGCCGTATGTTTCTTGCCGGTGCCTTCGCAGATGATCGTCTCCAGCGGAGATGGCGGCGGCAGCAGGCCAGCCATGATCGGCCCACCGTGTAAGGCCGGGTGAGTTTCCGTGGCTGGCGGTCGGGCCCGTTCTCCCGGCGCTCCTGGCTCTCCCGGTGACCACAGGCCGGCCAGATGGAAGTGACTTGCGGCGGAGTGGCTCGTGGGCTGAGACCCAATAGTCTTCATGTCGCATCTATCCGACGATGGAGGCGGCTGGGACATGAGGGCCGCTGGGGGCTGGGCGAGCGGTGACTCAAGGGCCTGCGGACTTCGCCGGGCTGCTGCGGCAGTTGCGGGAGAGCGCTGGCCTGACCCAGGAGGAGCTGGCGAGGCGGGCGCGGCTGGGCGTCACCACGGTCAGTGAGCTGGAACGGGGACGTCATGCGACGTGCCATCGCCCCACGGCCCGCCAGCTGGCCGGGGCGCTTGGGCTGCCCGGCCCGGTCCATGCGCTGTTCATCGCGGCCGCCAGAGGGCTGACACCGGCGGGGAGCGTGCTCACCGCCCTGACCGCCCCGGCGCCGCCCGCAGCCACCGGCTCCACAGCCACCGCACCCACCGGCCCCGCAGCCACCGCACCCGCCGGCCCGGTACCGCCGGCCCAGCCCGGCGAGCCCAGCCCCGTCCCGCCCACGTCGCCCGAGGTCAGGTATTCACTCCCGCCGGATGCGGCGTCGTTCACCGGCCGGGATGAAGAGCTCGGCCTGATCATGGCCGAGGTGACCGGCAGCACGGGAGTGGCCGGCGTGGTGGCCATCCACGCCATCGACGGGATGCCGGGGGTGGGCAAGACCGCGCTGGCCGTGCACGTCGCCCACCGGCTACGGGACCGGTTCCCGGACCGGCAGCTCTTCATCGATCTGCACGGGCACACTCCCGGGCAGGATCCGGTCTCCGCGGAGATGGCATTAGCCGGGCTGCTGACCGCCACCGGGGTCGACACCCGTTACCTGCCCGACGGCGTGGACAGCCGATCCGGGCTGTGGCGGGACCGGATGTCCGGGCAACGGGCTCTGCTGGTGCTCGACAATGCCGAAAGCAGCAGCCAGGTCGCGCCGCTGCTGCCCGGCGGCAAGAACTGCCTGGTGCTGGTCACCAGCCGCCGTCACCTTGGCGACCTGCCTGGGCATGTGATCCCGGTGCCGGTGCAGGTGCTGGCGCCGCAGAAGGCACAGGAGATGTTCCTGCGGCTGAGCCAGCATGCCTCCCGCGGCCCGGCCGTGGCCGAGCTGGTGGAGCTGGCCGGGTACCTGCCGCTGGCGATCTCGCTGCTGGCCCGGGTGCACGCCAGGCACCCGTCCTGGACCCTGGCCGATCTGATCGCCGAGACCCGGTCGAGCATGCTCACCATGGCGGCGGAGCACAACAGCGTCGCCGCCGTCTTCGAGCTTTCCTACCGCTACCTGACGCCGCGCAGGCAGCAGTTCCTGCGCCGGCTGGGCTTGCACGTGGGCGCTACGATCGACGCCTACGCCGCGGCAGCGCTCACCGGGACCAGCCTGGACCAGGCGGCCGGGCACCTCGATGCCCTGCACAAGGAGGGCCTGCTGACCGAGGTCGGCTACCGCCGCTACGGCATGCACGATCTCATCCGGCGCTACGCCCAGGACCGGGCAGGCACCGACCCGGCGCGCAGCCGTGACCAGGCGCGGGAACGGCTGGTGGAGTACTACACCTACACCGCCACGATCGCCGAAGCCCGGCTGACCCGCCAGCCCCGGGCCAGCTCACGGCTGGCCGTGGCCACTCCCCCGGCCGCGGTGCCCGACCTGCCGGACAGCGCCAAGGCGCTCGGGTGGGCGCGAACCGAACGAGCCAACCTGCTCGGCTGTCTCGACCACATGACCGAGACCGGCCAGCACACAAGGATCGTGATGCTCACCGCCGCCATGGCCGCCCTGCTCCAGCAGGACGGCCCGTGGGCCGAAGCCATCTTCCGGCACACCGCCGCCGTGCAGGCGGCCCGCCAGGCCGGCGACCGGCTCGGCCAGGCCGGCGCCCTCGCCGAGCTCGGGGCGGTGCAGCGCAACATCGGGAACTACCCGGATGCGGCAACGGCCCTGGACGAGGCCCTGCACATCTACCGCGACCTCGGTGAGGAGCTCGGCCAGGCGAACACCCTCAGCGACCTGGGGGTGGTGCGGCGGATCACCGGCAACTACCCGGACGCCGCCGCGGCCCTGGAACAGGCCCTGCACATCTATGCCGACCTCGGCCACCGGCTCGGCCAGGCGGGGGCACTCAACTACCTCGGGGTGGTGCGGCGGATCACCGGCAACTACCCCAGCGCCGCCGCGGCCCTGGAACAGGCCCTGCACATATACGCCGACCTCGGCCACCGGCTCGGCCAGGCCAACGCCCTCAGCGATCTGGCCGAGGTCCGGCGGATCACCGGCGACTACGCCGGCGCCGCCGCGGCCCTGGAACAGGCCCTGCACATCTATGCCGACCTCGGCCACCGGCTCGGCCAGGCCAACGCCCTCAACAGCCTCGGCGTGGTCCGGCGGATCACCGGCAACTACCCCGGCGCCGCCGCGGCCCAGGAGCAGGCCCTGGCCATCTACCGCGACCTCGGGAGCCGGCTCGGCCAGGCCAACGCCCTGACCTATCTCGGAGTGATCCAGCGCATGACCGGGAACTTCCCGAGCGCCGCGGCAGCCCTCGACCAGGCCCTCAGCATCTACCGCAACCTCGGCGACCGGGGCGGCGAGGCCGAGGTGCTCAACGAAGCAGGGACGCTGTACCTGGCCTACGGTGACCTGGCCCAGGCCAGGGCCTACCACCAGCAGGCCCTGGACCTGGCCGGCGCGATCAAGAGCTCCTGGGACGAGGGCCATGCCCTGGCCGGTCTCGGCCGCTGCTCCCTCGCCGCCGGCGACATCGGCCACGGCCGGGAACTGTTGCGGCAGGCTCAGGCCATCCTCGAGCAGATCGGTGCCGCCGAGGCCGCCGACGTGGCCAGCGAGCTGTCCGGCCTCCGCGCGCTGGACAGCGACCAGGGCTGAGATAGCGGGCCGTAGCTACCGCTCGGGGATCCAGATCCTCATGCCGCCGGGAGCGCGGTTGGCCCAGGCGGGCCGAGGTTCACCGCCGCCCCATTCGCCTGCTGTGGCTGATTCTCTTTGGTCTTCCATACGGATGGGGCCGGCGCCGGAGCCCCGGCGAACGGGGTGCAACTGATCCCAGAAGCGCCTGGTCAGCTCACCAGGCCGCCGGTCTCGCCGAACTCGCTGGCCAGCCAGTCCGGGGCACGCATCCGCCAGGCATCGGTGACCAGTTCCGCCAGCCGCTCGGTGCCCACCTTGGCCAGCCGCAGCATCACCAGCGGCCAGCCGTTGTAGCTGGGCGTGGTGAAGAACAGCTCCGGCTCGCCCAGCAGCAGGGCCTGCTTCTCGGCCTCGTCGCCGACGAACAGCACGGCGATGTCGCTCCGGATCGTCCGCCCCTTGCCCGGCTCGCGTTCCGGATACGACCAGACGAAACCCTTGCCGCCGACCCGGAAGTCGAAACCGTCGCTGTCGATCTCTTCCACGTCCGGCAGGGCGAGCGCGAGGCGGCGCACATCCTCAGCGTCGGCCATCGCGCTCACCCCGGGCCAGATTCAGGCACCCGCATGCACACAGGTTAGGCATCGCGCCCCGCACGCCTGCGAACCGCTCGTCACAGAAACCTTCGGCGCTGGTCACAGCGAGAGGCTAACCGGCCCCGCCGGGCCGGGAGCAACCGATTAAGTAACCGCTCGGGTGGACGCTGCGCTTGTGATGACGTGAACTGGGTGCCTGGCCCTAGGGCGGAGGTTGCACCATGTGCCGGTTGTTCGGGCTTACCGCGGGGACCGTACCGGTCTCGGCGACGTTCTGGCTGCTGGACGCGCCGGATTCGCTGGTGGCGCAAAGCCACCGCAACGCCGACGGCAGCGGCATCGGGTTCTTCGATTCCACCGGTGTGCCGGTGCTGGACAAGCAGCCCGAGTCCGCCTTCACCGATGCGGAGTTCATCCGGGAGGCGAAGCGGGCCGAGTCGGCGACCTTCGTGGCGCATGTCCGCTGGGCGACCATGGGCGGCCGGACCGCGCGCAACACGCACCCGTTCGCGATGCACGGCCGGATCATGGCGCACAACGGCGGCATCGGTGATACGGCCCGGCTGGAGGCCGAGCTGGGCGGGTATGCCGGGCTGGTGCGCGGCGAGACCGACTCCGAGCGGTACTTCGCCCTGATCACCCAGCGGACCGACGCCCACGGTGGGGATGTCGGGGCTGGCCTGGCCGCCGCCGCCCGGTGGATCGGCGAGCACCTGCCGGTGTCGTCGCTGAACGCCGTGGTCGCGGCGCCCGGCGAGCTGTGGGCGCTGCGCTATCCGGACCAGCATGCCCTGCACATCCTCGGCCGGCCGGCCGGCCCGGGCCAGCATCCAGGCGAGCCGGACGGCCTGCACGTGCGCAGCGCGACGTCATCGGTACACGTCCCCGCTCTCGGCTCGGCTCCCAGTGTCGTGGTGGCTTCGGAGCAGATGGACGGGGAGAGCGGCTGGCGGATGCTGGCCCCCGGCGAGCTGGTGCACGTCCGCCCCGACCTGAGCATCGAGTCGGCCGTGGTCATCCCGGACCCCCCGGCCCACCCGGTTCCGGTCAGCGGCCAGAATCCGAACATCGACACCTGACCCGCCGGTCAAGCGTTTGGCGGACCAGCAGGGTCAATCCCGCTCCCGGGTGGCGAACCCGGGCGCGGGCGAGGCCGCTGGCTGCGCGTAGGGAACGGGCGGCGTGGCCAGGGGCAGTGCGGCCAGTTGCACCAGCAGCAGCACGTTGTCATCGGCGGCCGTGCGGTTCATCCGCAGCCGCCCGCAGTGCGTGCAACGGTGAATGAGCATCCAGCGGCCCTCGCCGCGGACGGTGACCGCTATCGGCTCCATACCGCCCGGGCAGCCTGCCTTGCGGTCGCCGGGAACGTTGCGGTCCAGGTGCCTGGACCACAGGCAGCTCGGGCAGTGGTTGCGATGGGATGTGCCGGGAGCATCGAGCGAGACGGCTGCACCGCAATGACCGCACTGGAACGAGCGAGGAAAAGACAAGCCTGACAACCTTTCGTAGCCGGAATCCGAAGCCGGATGGCCATGGCGTGTCGCCTCCTCTCATGTCCGGGCGGACGCCGCCGCCGGTGTGCGAACCACCATCGTCGCCGGGACGCAACCGCCGGTCAACCAAATATCGGCCGCCCCGGACCGCCGCTCCCGCTGGGCCTCGCCGGCGGGTCAGGGCTTGCGGCCGAGGCCGACCAGGAACCAGAGCTTGCCGGGGTCGGCGGGGATGTCGTCACCGGGGTCCGGGCGCCACAGGGGGACGTAGACCAGGCCGGGGTGGATGAGGTCGAAGCCGTCGAAGAAGCGCAGGATCTCGGCGCGGGAGCGGGTGCGGCCCTCGGCCGGGACGCTGCGCTGATAGATCTTCTCGGTCGCCCGCACCACGCCGGGCCTGCTCTCGTCGGTGGCGTGCGAGAGCACCAGGTAGCTGCCGGGAGGCAGCCGGTCGCGCAGGGCCGCCACGATGCGCCACGGGCCGTCGGCGTCGGAAAGGCAGTGCAGGACGGCGACCAGCAGCAGCGCGACCGGCTGGCCGAAGTCGATCAGGCGCGCGATGGCCGGGTGGGCGAGGAGCGTGCCCGGGTCGCGCACGTCGGCGTCGATGACCGCCGCGTTCTGGTTCCCGGCCAGGATCGCCCTGCTGTGCGCGACGGCGACCGGGTCGATGTCGGCGTAGACCACCCGGGCGGCGGGGTTGGCCCGCTGCGCGACCTCGTGCACGTTGCCCTGGGTGGGGATGCCCGAACCGACGTCAAGGAACTGCTCGATGCCGGACGCGGCCAGGAACCGCACCGCCCGGCCGAGGAAGGCCCGGTTGGCCCGGGCGATCGCGCGGACGTTGGGCTCGACCGTGGCCATGGCCCGGCCGAGGTCCTGGTCAGCCAGGAAGTTGTGGCTGCCGCCCAGCAGGTAGTCGTAGACCCGGGCTATGTTCGCCCGCTTGGTGTCGACCTCCGGCGGCACCCACCCCCGCTCGCCAGCCACCACGGGCGCTTCCTCCGTCTCTCAGGCCCTGGGTCCAAGGCCGGCTCGCCGCCCATTATGCGATACATTTCGTGCTTACGCGATATCTCAGAGTATGGGCACCGGACGGCCGGTGACCCTGCCGTCACGCTTGGCCGCCACCCGGTTGCCGGGCGCTGTCGCCGAGGTTGGTACGGGTGCCACAGACGTCACCGATAGGCCGGGAGGGCAAACCCCCGCTGCCGCGGCGGCACGAGGCGGATCTGGCCGGCCTGGCCACCTTCATCCTGGACGGCCGCGGCCGGGTGAGCGCCTGGCCGGTGACCGCGGCCGGCCAGTTCGGACGGGCCGCCGCCGAGGTGACCGGGCGGCACGTGTGCGACGTGCTGATGACCGGCCCCGGCCAGCGTGACCTGGTCCGTCACGCGCTGGCCGAGGCCGCGGCCGGGCGGATCTGGAACGCGACCGTGGCCGGCGGCCTGCTCGGCGACGGCCGGTTCGCGATGCGCTGGGAGCCGCTGCCGGAGCCGGCCGGCCACGTGCTTGTGATCGCCCAGCCGCTCTGGCCGCTGCCCACTCCCGGCTGGCTGAGCGAGGCCACCGCCCGGATCGGCAGCACTCTGGACCTGACCATGACGGCCGCCGAGCTGGCCGACGCCGCCGTGCCCGGGTTCGCCGACGGCGCCGTCATCTACGCCGCCGAGCGGCTGCTCGTCGCCGACGAGCCGGCTTCGCCCAAGCCCGGGCAGGGCACGGCGGTGCGGCGGCTGGCGGCCCGGGTGAACGATCAGCCGCCGGCGCTCACCAACGTCCTGCTGCGCACCGGAGAGGTGATAGTCCTCGGGCCGGACAGCAATGGCTACCGGGCGATGGCCACCGCGGAGCCGGTCGTGACCGGCCAGCTCGACCGGGAAAGCGCCGAGCGGCTTGCCCGCTACCGCGCTTCACTCGCCGGAATCCCGCCTTACGGCGGCACTGGCGAGATCACCACGAGCTACAACTCGTTCCTGACCATGCCCCTGATCGCCCGCGGGACGGTGGTGGGGTGCGCGGTGTTCAGCCGGGCGCCGGCCAGTCCGGCGTTCAGCCCGGACGACATCACGCTGGCCGGTGAGCTGGCCTCCCGCGCCGCGGTCGGCATCGACAACGCCCGGCTCTACTACCGGGAGCAGCGCGCCGCCCTCGCCCTGCAGCGCGGCCTGCTGCCCGGCCAGCCGGAGGTGCCGGGCGGCCTGGAGGTCGCCCACTGCTACCTGCCGGTCGGCGGCAACGTGGTCGGCGGCGACTGGTACGACATCGTGCCGCAGTCGGGCGGCCGGGCGGCGCTGATCGTCGGGGACGCGATGGGACACGGTCCGGAGGCCGCCGCGGTCATGGGACAGCTGCGCACCGTGGCGCACACGCTGGCCGACCTGGAGCTGCCGCCGGAGCAGATCCTGAGCAAGCTGGACCACACGGCCACCACCATGACCACGGCGCCGTTCGCGACCTGCGTCTACACCACGATCGACCCGGCCGGCGGCTCGGTCGTGGCCACCCTGGCCGGGCATCTGCCGCCCGTCCTCGCGCTGCCCGGCGGTGACACGCGGCTGCTGGAACTGCCGCCGGGGCTTCCGCTCGGCCTCGGCTCCGGATCCTTCCAGGCCACCGAGTTCGCCCTCGCCCCCGGCGAGACCCTCGCCCTGTACACCGATGGGCTGGTGGAAAGCCGCACCCAGCCCATCGATCACGGCATGGCCGCGCTCCGTGAGGCCCTCGCGGCCACCCTGGCCCAGCCCGGCATCACCCTGAACGCTGCCTGCCAGACGGTGATGGAGCTGATGAGCAAGCACGGCGAGGACGACATCACCCTGGTGCTCACCCGCATCCGCTGACTTACACCTCGGCTGCCATCCGCGGCTGACCGAAATGCCGCTGCGCGTCGGGTGGAAGCCACAGCAAGCCTGCGATTCCGGCCGCCATGGCAAGGGGAAGCAGACTGGCCGGATCCCGGCCGCTGGTGATCAGCTCGAGTATCGCGTAAACCACCAGCAGGCCGGTGGTGATGAGACGCGCCATTGGCTCGCCGCGGGCAAGATGGGAGTTGAGCACGAACACGGTGACGCCAATGGCGATCAGGATGATCCCGGCCAGAACCCACTGGCCACCGAGGTCGCCGGCCGGAAGGAATGCGACACCGAGCAGAATGCACAAGCAGGCAAACGCGGCGAGCAAAGTCCGGGCGACCGTCACCGATATACCCTCGCCAGCATGCGGTGCTTCCGGGCCGGTGAAGAACATTCTCACCCTGGGCACACCGGCGAGGATGGCCAAGCAGGCCAGGCAGAGAAGCATGACAACGACCAGGCCGATGTAATGGTCGTTCCCGAAGAGCACGGCCAGGCTAAAGGATCCCAGCAGGATGTAACTCAGGCCCCTGGCCACCCGGTCGGCCCGGGTGAGCCGTACCGCGAGGACCAGCAGGCTCACGCCAAGCGCAAGGATCACGATCCCCAATTCCAGGGCCAGCAACCCAAAAGCGGTCGCTAGCCCGCCCAGGCCCAGAACCTGGAACGCTGGCGGCAGTATCTGCAGCGCGGGCCACAGCAAAAGCAGGCCGGCCACGGCCATCAGGGCGCATACGGCAAGCAGTTCGGGCGGAACCTGGGTTAACCAGGCAGCCGGTATCATCCCGGCAACGCCGGGCCGGTCCGCAGCCGCGGTTGTCTCGGATACGGGCTTCCGGCATCGCGGGCAGGCACTAGCCGGATTGTAGCCCTCAAATCCGCATGATGGACATGCCACAGAAACCCCTCCTCGCCCTGACCGCGGGACGAAGCGTTATTCTGACCCGCTGATGTCACGGGTCAGCAGATACGAATCCCCACCCCTTTGGTCCCCGTCGTCTTACAGGGTTACTATGACGTACCACCGGTCGCCCTGTGAATAGTTTGGCCGATTTTCTTCTGGCTTGATCAGTTAACTCAGCCCAGGTTCTTTCCGTAATTAATACACACCATTATCCGCCGCTTACTCACCATCGCCGGGAAAGCCGGCACTCAGATGCCGGCCAGCAACGTGATGAGCTGGATGACCCGGTAGGCCATGGGATAGTCAGCGGCTGCGTAGCGCAGCGTGCGCGGCCCGGCCAGCTCGATGCCGGGAATCAGCATCGGGCGCTCGGTCATCCCCGGGCAGAGGACGTCGACCTCCAGCAGGACCGGTCCGTCGAAGCGCGGCGCGCCGCGCACCGCGGCGCTGGCCTCGCCGGTGATCAGCGTCCGGTTGCGCTCGTACTCACTGTGGCCGGGCCGTACGTCGTCGGGATCGGCGATGCCCGCGATCCCCTCCATGTCGACCGATATCAGTACCCGCATGCCATTCTCTTCTGGCCGGACAGACACCCTATGGCAAGCTTCTCATCCGGGCGCCCAGGGCGTAGCGGTCGGTGAAGTTGCGCAGGATGGTGTGCGGGTGGACGACCTCGCAGCGCCGGACCGTCGCCTTGAGCTTCTCGGCCTGGTCCGGCTCGAAGTAACCGGCATGCTTGTACACGTCGATCCGGGTGCACAGGCCGTCCACGTCGAGTTCGGGGTGAAACTGCGTCGCGTAAACGTTGGCGCCGATCCGGAACGCCTGCACCGGGCAGCCCGGGGAGCTGGCCAGCAGGACGGCCTGGCCCGGCAGCGCGCTGATCGCCTCCTTGTGACCGGCGAACGCGTCGAACGTCCGGGGCACGTCGCGCATCAGCGGATCCTGCCTGCCGTCGGCGGTGAGCGAGATCGTCACACAGCCGACCGGTTCGGCGTACCGCCGGTCGATGGTGGCCCCCTGCTGGCTGCCGAGCGCCCCGATGCCGTAGCAGGCGCCGAGGAACGGGAAGTCGGCGGCGACCACCCGATCGAGCAGCCCGCGCAGGTCGGCCTCGATCCGCCGGTGCACCGGCGTCTTCAGCTCGGCAGCTTCGGTGTAGTTGAACGGCCCCCCGCCGAGCAGGATCCCCGACCACTCGCGCAGATCGACGTTCCCCAGCGCCCGCTGCTCCAGCCGCATCCGGCGAAGGTCCCGTTCGGCCAGCCCGGACAGGGCCAGAAAGGACTCGTACTCGTTGTCAGCCGCGGTGTCTTCGGGCCGGGTGGCCAGCAGGAGGAATGGTTTCACCCGAGCACTCTAGCCTGACGTGCGCCTTGACATGATCTTTGTGCGTGCTGCACGTCGTCGCGGCTGACCAGGTGTCTAGCGGGCCACCGTTCATATTTTCAAAATTCCCTGAAATCTGCGTACGGACCGCAAGCGGCGCCACGGTGGGAAACCGGGCGGGCCGGCGCCCGTCAGGGCACCGGGGCGGCGATATCGATCTTGGGGACATTCCAGCCGGAGACGCTGATCACCGGGGTGGCGCCGCTGAGGTCGGCGGAGTCGTAGCTGACGGTGACGGCCTGCGACTCGCCGGGCCACAGCGTGATGTCGTTGCCGTTCCACAGCGAGGACTGCAGTTCGTTGTCGCCGGGCAGTTCCTGGCCGGCCGCGGTGCCCCGGCGGACGTCGGTGCGCAGCAGGAACGCCACCGTGGGCGTCGATGAGGTGTTGGTGATCGTGACCGTGGTGGCCAGGTCGGCACCGTCCGGGCCGGACTGCCTGGCCGTGGCCGCGGTGGCCGAGATCGTGGCCTGCGGCAGTGTCTGCAGCGCCGTCATGTTCGAGTACTGAGACAGCACGCCGGCCGGCTGGCCCAGGCTCGACGACCAGTTCATGACGTCCTGCTGGGTGGACAGCCAGTACACGTTGCGGTCTATCAGGCTCCCGTTCTGGGAGAGCAGCAGTTCGACGAAGTAGGTTTGGGCGGCGGCCGGCGGCGCCGTCGTGGCCGGCACTTTGGGCGTCAGGACGTTGTTCATCACCTGCTGGCTGGTCAGGCTGATGTTGCTGGCGGTCTGGTCGCCGGTGACCGTCCCGGCCAGGTTGTACACCTTGGCCTCGACCGACAGGCCGGACTGCGTGGTGTTGGCGAGGTTGTCGAGGGTGACCGTGCCGTTGTCCAGGGCGTAGATCGCGTGCAGCGTGCGGTTGGCTTCCTGGGTGCCGAAATAGCTGCCGGCCTGGTCGCCGTCGCTGTTGTAGAGGTTCCACAGCAGGCTCGGCCAGCCCTTGTTCATCTGCCAGTAGATCGTGCCGGTGGACGGGACCGGGGTGTTGTTCGCGTGGTCGATGAACGCCTCGAACTGGGCCCTGGTGTTCTCGTAGTCCTGCGCCTGGCCCTCTTCCACGTACTGGCTCAGGCTCGCCCAGGAGCCGTACCGGTCGGTCAGCGCGGTGTCGAAGTGGCAGAGCGTGCCGAAGGAGTAGTTGGTGTCGCACTTCGGCTCGTAGTTCAGGTGGTACTGGTTGAACGTCTGGTTCTGCCACAGGTTCGACTCGTCGGATGCCGACATGAACCGGTTCAGCGAGTCCAGCGTGGGAATCGTGTCACCGGCGCTTTCCTCACTGTCGTAGCCCCAGGAGCCGCCGGCGTTGGTCTGGGTCGAGTCGTTGCTGTCGAAGTGGGTCGTGTCGTACCAGTAGCTCGGCGGCACCCAGTCGTAGGGGCCCTCCTTCTCCCCCGACACGCCGAGCTGGGGGCTGGTCTGGTACTCGGCGGAGGAGATCACCGGGTCGCCGAAGTCGGCCTGGGCGAACGCGGTCAGCGTCACCGACTCCTGCTCCGCGAGCGGCGGCTCGTCACTCCACTGGAAGCTGAACACGCTCGGGTGGTTGCGCAGATTCTGCCCGATGGTCAGCGCGGACAGTTGCATGACCGCGTAGTCGGCCGACTTGGTCAGCCTGCTGCTCTGCAGTTCCCAGGCGTCGCAGCACTGGTACCCGGCGTTGACCAGGATGCCCGCCTGGTCCATCTGCTCGAAGAAGCCGGCCGGCATGATGTGCCCTTCCAGCCTGATCGTGTTCAGGCCCATGCCCTTCATCAGCGCGATCTGCTTGGCGATGTCGGCGGCGGAGTAGTGCAGGAAAAGGTTCGGGTCGAAGCCGTACGGCGCTGGTGGCCGCGGCCGCGGTCCCGGCCAGGGCAGCCGTGGCGGCGAGGGTGACGGCGGCGAGCAGGGTCGTGCGGGTCCGGCGCTGAACCGGGCGAAGGAGAGATGTCATGGCCGGTAACTCCTGACCCGCGGCCAGGAGCCGCGAAGACGGCTACCCCCGGAGGTTTTCCTTAATTTGTTCGTATACTTTCCAAACTAAGGTGTCAAGAGCGTGTTCGGCCGCGCCGCTCTCTGTTGCCGTTGAATCAATTCAGCGCACATGGTCAGCGGGACCAGGTTGGCCGGATAGCGACGTTCGGCACAGCCGGTCAGTCGCAATCCGGCCGGCCTGGCCCCGCCGCACGCAAAGTCTTAAAAGGCTCTGACGTCTTAAAAGGCTCTGACGTCTTAAAAGGCGCTGACGCGAGACCGCCCGTCAGTACGACTGAGCGATCTCCTTGAGAAACTCCAAGCTGCGCGGCGGCGTGAGCGCCTCGACACTGAGCCGGTTCATGACGCCCATGTAGTGATCGACGTCGTCGCGCTTGTCCAGGTAGAGCGCTCCGGTGAGCTGCTCGATGTAGACCACGTCGGACAGGTCCATCGCGGCGAACCGCAGGATCGTGAACGAACCGCCCGCGGCGGCGTGCCCGCCATGCCGGAACGGCACGACCTGGATCGTCACCTGCGGCAGCTTGGCCACGTCGATCAGGTGCTCGAGCTGTCCGCGCATCACCTTCGGGGAGCCGACCGGCCTGCGCAGCACCGCCTCGTCCATGATGGTCCATACCGGCGGCGGATCCTGCCTGGTGAGCAGCGCCTTGCGCTGCATTCGCAGGGCTACCCGGCGGTCGATCTCGTCGGAGTGCTCGGGGTTGTGGCCGAGCACGGTCACCGCGCGGGCGTAGTCCTCGGTCTGGAACAGGCCGTGTACGAACTGCAGCTCAAAGGTTCGGATGAGCGAGGCGGCCTCTTCCAGGCCAAGGTAGGCCTCGAACCAGTTGGCAACCACGTCGTCGTAACTGGCCCACCAGCCTACGGCGTTGGACCGGCGGGCCAGCGACAGCATGCTGGTGCGCACCGCCGGGTCGGTGACGCCGTAAAGGGTCAGCAGGTCGGCTACGTCGCGTTCCTTGAAGCCGACCCGGCCATGCTCCAGGCGGCTGATCTTGGAACGGGAGGCTCTTATCTCATAGCCTGCCTGGTCGGGTGTGACTCCGCTGGCCTCGCGGAGCCGCTTGAGCTGGGTCCCGAGCATCATCCGCAGCACGGTCGGGGCCGCGCGCATCTCGTAGGCTCCGGGTGCCCCGGATTCTTCCAGCCCGCCGGTGTACTGACCGACGTCCGGCTCGCGCCTTCCGGACGTGTTCATCGCCGCTCCCTGAGCGTGGGGTGGACGCTCACAAATCACCCCAGACCTGTGCTGATCATACGCCGCCGCATGCGTAACGCCAGACCATCCGGCACCGAATGGGACAGTCCTTGGGCCAGCGGCAAGCGGTGACGCCTCAGGACAGTACCACCGCAAGCCCCGGAATCCTCTACCCCTACGGGAATGTTTCCGGTTCCCACCCGTAAATGTACGGATCCTCCGGCGCAACATCCGCCTGGCCGGGGTCTCTTTCGTGACATCCGCTTGTAAACGCGAAACTGGCACGGACCCGCCGCGGCCGCCGGGGCCATCGGGACAGCCGGGGCCATCGGGACAGCCGGAGCCCTTGGGACAGCCGGGGCAAGCGGGGCCACCGGTAAGAGTGCCACCCTCACAGGCCGATAAGACTGTCGAACTCGCCGTCCTTGGCACCGCGGACGAACGCGGCCATCTCCGCCCGGGTATACACCAGTACCGGTCCGGAGGGGTCGCGGGAATTTCTAACCGCGATCTGCCCCCCGGGCAGCTCGGCGACCTCGACGCAACTGCCGGTCGGGTTGCTCGCCCGGCTCTTGCGCCACCGGGCGTCTTTCAGCTGGTCCGCTGAAGTAAAGCTCTTGACCTGCATATCCACTCTCCGGGGGTGGCCGCCTGACCCGCTCGCGGTCGCGCTCCGTTGCCCGCTCGGGGCGGGCCTGCACGGAACATCATAACAGTTCGTATGCACACGTCTGATGCACGTGCATACGCCTGTTGCAATGGGTCACTGGATGGTGCAATATACCCAATACGCGGCGAACCATCTGAACATCGACGATCCGAGACTTGAACCCCACGACTACCCGCGTTCCCCCTCCGCCTCGCCAGATCAACAGGACTGCACCCAAGGACATGACGGCATACCGGGCACGCGTGGCCGCCGGAGCGGCCCGCGGCAGTGAACCGCACTGGTCGGTAACAACAGATGCCGCCGGGCTGCCCCGGGTGCCGGACGCTCCGCCCGCCACGGCCCCGCTGACCGAAACCGTGCCGATGACCGACACCCGCCTGCCGGCCAGGATCAGCCACCTGGCCGCCGCCGCGGCGAACGCCGGCCGCTGGCCGTTCGCGGCATCATTGGACGGCACCGTCTGGGAGCAGTTCCCGTCCGCGGGCACCTGCGCGCGCAGCATCGGCGCCGGGTCGGTCCGGGCCTGCCGCGACTTCGCGGTCGCGACGCTCCGGCAGTGGGGAGTTTGCGATCGCGACGACGACATCGCGGTCGTGGTGTCCGAACTGGTCACCAACGCGTTGCGGCACGCCCTGCCGGCCGCCGCCGCGGCCCCGGGCGGCTGGCCGGTCCAGGTCGGCCTGGCCCGGCCAGGGCGCAGTTTGCTGTGCGCGGTCTGCGACCCGAGCGACCGGCTCCCGGTCCCGAGGGAACCCGACCCGCTGGAGGAAACCGGCCGGGGGCTTCAGGTCGTCGCCTCGCTCAGCGACGAATGGGGCTGCTCGGTGCCCGGCGCCATGGGAAAGATCGTCTGGGCCAGGTTCACAACCGCCACGGCCCAGCAGCGCTTAGCAAAGCGATTCCATGATCGCGAAAACTTCCGGTGCGGCAGCGCTAAAACTTTCATGATCGTCGGTGGAGCCCTGACGCGGCACCGTCCAGGCACTCCCCGGGATTGGCTGTAGGCGGCACGATCATCAATGGAACCCCAGCCACGGCACCGCCCAGACACTCCCGGGAACCGGTGCAAGCGGCACGATCATCAATGCAACCCCAGCCACGGCACCGCCCAGACACTCCCGGGAACCGGCGCAAGCGGCACGATCATCAATGGAGCCCCAGCCGCGGCACCGCCCAGACACTCCCGGGATCCGGTGCAAGCGGCACGATCATCAATGGAGCCCCGGCGCGGCGCCGTCCAGACAGTCCCTGGGCTTCGGTGTAGGTGGCATGATCCCGCCGGAGCACTGGACACCATGCTCGGCCCCATCGCGTCCGCTGGTGACGGAGCAGGTCCCCGGCCTGAGCGGCGGTCAGACGCCGACCGTGCCGTCGACCCCCTCGCGCAGCAGGTCGGCGTGCCCGCTGTGCCGCGCATACTCGTGGATCATGTGCATCATGACCAGGCGCAGCGATATGTCCTCGCCCCACCGGGGCCAGTAGACGGTCACGTCCAGCGACTCCGCCTCCCGCTCGATCCGGCGTGCGTGCGCCACCTCCGCCTCCCAGGCGGCGAACGCCTCCGCGCCGGTGGCCCCGCTCGCGTCGTAGGCGGCCTGGTAGTCACCCCGGTCCGACCACACCAGCGGGATATCCTCGCCGTTGATCGCCATCCGGAACCAGGTGCGCTCCACCTCGGCCATGTGCCGCAACAGGCCCAGCAGCGACAGCGCCGACGGCGGCATGGACTGGCGCCGCAACTCCTCGTCGGACAAACCCTCGCATTTGATGGCGAGCGTGCCTCTGTGATAGTCGAGGAATGCCCGCAGCATCTCGCGCTCGGGCGCGATCAGGGGCGGGTCGGGCCGCTCGATCATTACTATTCTCCTTCGCAGATGCCGGATAGATTATTACGGCAGCCACCGGTATTTTGGAAAGTCTTATTTATAAATTGTTACGATGATGGGCGGACTCCCAGGTCAGCGCCGTGTCGCCCGGGTTGGCGCCGCAACCTGCCGGTCGGGGATAGCCTGCGCATCATGCGCCACATGCGCGGCATCAACGGTAACATCTGGAACATTGACCCCAACCTTGGGGTGGATGATACTTGCCTGTGGCGCATTCTTTACTTAACAAGAATGGCGTGGCCAGAGTGTGGTTCATAACTGACAGAATGACTGGCCAGGTGTTGAAAAAATATATTGCTAATGTGTCTTTCAGCCACGGATGCGGGGCTAGGAACTTCGGGTCAAGATGACCGAAACGGGAGGAGAAACATGAGATTACAGTGGCGGAATCTGGTCCTGTGCACGGCCGCCCTCGGCTGGCTGGCAACCTGCGCCGGTTTGGGCGCGGCACCGGCCTCGGCGGCCGCCGCGCCGCATGCTGTGGCTGCTTTAACCGGTCACCACCGGATTTCACCCTTCGGCCTGGGAGCGCCCCGAGCCCGGCACGTTCCGGAGCCGCGCACCCGCCCCCAAGCCGTGCCGCGCGTCGTGCCCACCGAGTGGGTCTCGAACACGGTGGCGGTGGGGAACAACACAAGCTGCGCCGCTCCGGGGTACCCCACCATCTCCGCCGCGCTGTCCGCGGTGACGACCGCTGGCACCATCATCAAGGTGTGTGCTGGCACCTACGACGAGCAGCTGGCCATCACCCAGTCGGTCGTCCTGAAGACGGTGGGCAGCGTGACCGTGGCCGGCCCGGCCACTCCGGCCAGCAACCTGACGGTCTGTGACGCCGACGGCGGCAGCCAGCCCAACCAGGACGTGGTCGACATCTGCGGCGCGGTCACGGTAAGCATCTCTGGCTTCACCATCGAGGGCAACTGGCCGGCCCTGGTGTGCTACGACTCGATCTACGGGGTGGCCGTCCTCGGCGGGGCCACGCTGGCCATGTCACACTCCGCGGTCGAGAACATCGGCGGCGACCCGGCCCAGGATGGATGCCAGGGCGGGGTCGGCATCCAGGTCGGCCTGGCCCTCACCGGCACCACCGCCGACCCAGGGAAGGCCACGCTGAGCAATGACGTGGTCGAGAGCTACCAGAAGAACGGGATCACCGTGGATGGGGCGGGCAGCCATGCCACGATCACCGGGACCACGGTCACCGGCGCCGGGCCCACCACGGCCATCGCCCAGAACGGAATCCAGGTCAGTGACAGGGCCACCGCGTCGATCAGCAAGTCGGTCATCTCGGGGGACGAGTGCAATGACTCCGCCGGCGGCTGCGGCCCCAACGGGTTCAGCCAGGTGCAGGACGGCGGGATCCTGGTGTTCGACAGCGGCGCGACGAGCGTGTCGTCCACGACCGTTCAGAACTGCGACATGGGTGTCTACAACATCGAGGACTACGCGTGGGCGTATTACACGCCACCGCCGAAGTTCTCGCCGGTCGCGGTCAACTTCACCGGCATGAACCTGGCCAACCGGTACGAGAACGCCTACTTCGACCAGGGCAAGTCGTCCATCGCAACATCCATCCTGTCCGGCACCAGCGAGGTCGGCATCGAGATAGCCCAGTACACCGGGCAGACGATCAAGCCCAACGACGCAGCCACGGGCGACACCATCACCGGGGCCAGCCAGGACGGCATCCTGGTGGCGTCCGACCGTGCGGCCGGTGACAAGGCCGTGGGTCTGACGGCCACGACGGATACGATCGGGACAGCCAGCGGGGTCGACAACCAGAGCACCTCGATCCTCAAGGCCACCGATGACTGGTGGGGAGATGCCACCGGGCCGTCCGGGTGGAGTTTCGGAGCTCCCGCCAACGCGTCGGTGTCCTCCGATGTCAACTTCTTTCCGTGGGCAACTGACTCCACGTTCACCACCGGGGAGACCTGCACCCCGAGCAACACGCAGACGACGACCGGAAACGACGTGGTGCTGTGCGCCAAGCCGGGCACTGGCAACGCCTTCCTGGCCAACGACGGCAGCGGCAGCGTGCTGCTGATCGGCAACGGCGGCAACGACCAGCTCAACGGAAGCAGCACCGGTCAGACCTGGATGATCGGGGGCCGCCCGGGCACGAACACCTTCAACGGCAACAACGGCACCGGCTACATCCAGGAGCGCGGCAACCTCCACGACACCCTCGTCGGGACCGCCGGCTACACCGTGGCCGCCAGCTAACCCATCTCAGAAAGGGGCCGCTCACCTACCCGGTGAGCGGCCCTTTCTGTGAATAAAACAACGAAAACTATTAGTTATCAACTCTAGACACTCGATGCGGGCATCGCTAGCGTTTACGCCGCAGAGCCGAGCGAGGGCGGGAGCGGAGGAGATATATGCCCGTCAAAAGAAGTGTCCATATCGTAACTGCGTGCCTACTAACGGTGGGGACGAGCCTGGCGTTTTCGCCGGGTGCCATGGCAGCGGCATCGGCGCACACACAGAAAACGCTGACGCAGTCTCGGCCGGGCCTATCCGGTCGAGCCCTATCCGGTCCAGCCCTATCCAGTCGAGCCCTATCCGGTCCGGCCCTATCCAGTCGAGCCCTATCCAGTCGAGCACTGTCCGGCAAAGTGAACGACAAGGTGATTGTCCTCTTCAAGAATCAGCTCAGCGCCTTGCCGGACACGGCCACCACGCGAACCCGGCGGGACGCCGCCATCGCCAGCATTCAGCGGCCAGTGATCAGCCAGCTCAGGATGAGCCACGCGCAGAACATCCGGACCTACCAGGTCATCAACGGCCTCGCGGCCACGGTTTCCCCGGCCGAGGCCGCCCGGCTCGCCGCCGATCCGGCCGTCGCCAAGGTGCTGCCCGACGAGCAGATCCGGCTGGCGAGCCCGCTACCTGGCAGGACGCCCGGCTCCAGGTCGACGGTGCGCTCCAGCGGCCAGACACCGTTGCCCGGGGCGTGCGCCCCGAAGGGACAGGTGCAGCTCGACCCGCAGGCCATCGAGCAGATCCACGCGGCCACCCAGAGCGGCAAGGGGCCGTCCGCGCAGGGGCTCGGTTACACCGGCGCCGGCGTGAAGGTCGGCTTCATCGCCGACGGCGTGGACCCGAACAATCAGGACTTCATCCGTTCTAACGGACAGCACGTCTTCGCCGACTACCAGGATTTCAGCAACACCGGCAGCAATGGGCCGACGAGCGGTGGCGAGGCGTTCCTTGACTCCAGCTCGATTGCGGCACAAGGACTGCACACCTATAATGTCGCCGGATATGGGGTGGGTCTCAACCGGGCCTGCAACATCCGCATTCTTGGCGTTGCACCCGGCGCCAGCCTGGTAGGTCTCGACGTCTTCGGTTCGCTGAACGAGGCATTCAACTCAGTCTTCGTTGAAGCTATCAACTATGCGGTCAACGTTGACCATGTCAATGTGCTGAACGAATCATTCGGCGACAATCCATTCCCGGACGCGGGCAGCCTGGATCTGGTCCGGATGGCGGACGACGCGGCGGTGGCCGCCGGGACCACGGTGACCGTCTCGACGGGCGACGCCGGCGACTCCAACACCATCGGCTCCCCCAGCACCGACCCGAACCTCATCTCGGCCGGCGCGACCACCACCTACCGCGCCTACGCGCAGACCGGCATCGGCGGGATCTTCGCCCCCGGCGTCAAGGGCTGGCTGAACAACAACATCAGCGGGCTCAGTTCGGCCGGTTTCGCGCAGAACGGCCAGACCCTCGACGTGGTGGCGCCCGGCGACCTGAACTGGACGCTGTGCACCCCGAAGCCGAAGCTGTTCGCAGCCTGCACGAACTTCGCCGGCAAGGCGGCGCCGGTGGACCTGTCCGGCGGCACCAGTGAGGCGGCACCGCTCACCGCGGGCGTGGCCGCGCTGGTCATCCAGGCCTATGCCAAGGCGCACGGCGGGAAGGACCCCTCGCCCGCGGTGGTGAAGCAGATCATCACCTCAACCGCCGAGGACGTCGGAGCCCCGGCCGAGCAGCAGGGCAACGGGATGCTGGACGCCTACCAGGCCGTGCTCGCCGCCAAGTCCTGGCCGGGCACCAGCGGCGCATCGGGCGGCGCGATCGTGCAGAGCAGCAACCAGTTGCACGCGTCCGGCTTCCCCGGCACGCTCCAGAAGCTCAACGACAAGATCACAAACGACGGGTCCAAGACCGTGACCGTGGGCGTGTCCAGCCGGACGCTCGGCACCTACACCAGCGTCCGCAACACCAAGGTGACGCTCAGCGACTCCACCGGCAACGCGGCCACGGTCGGCTTCACCGTGCCCAAGGGGCAGGCCCGGCTGCAGGGGATGATCGCGTTCAAAGCCCCCGGGCCGGCCGGTGACGGCGCGGCCAGGGTCAACCTCAGCCTGATCGACCCCAACGGCGACCTGGCCGAGTACAACCTGCCGCAGGGCGCGGGCAACTTCAGCATCGCCCAGGTGGCCAACCCGCTGCCTGGCAAGTGGACCGCCCTGATCAGCAGCGCTCCGTCGGCAGCCGGCGGAACCACCGGCACCGTGCTGTTCGGGGCGCAGGTGGCTGCGTGGAAGGTGTTCGGCACGCTGTCGGCCCACTCGCTGACCCTGGCGCCGGGTGCGTCCAAGCAGATCACGCTGTCCGCCGACACCCCGGCCGCACCCGGCGACAAGGCGGCTGCCATCGTCCTGACCAGCCACGCCTCGGAGCCGTCGTTCGCCAAGACGACGACGATCGCGGTCACGCTGCGGTCGCTGGTACCGGTGCCGTCGCCGAGCACCACGTTCACCGGCACGCTCAACGGCGGCAACGGCCGGCAGCAGTCGGAGGGCCAGGCCGCGTTCTACCAGGTCAAGATCCCGTCCGGGCTGCCGGAGCTGAACGCCCAGATCACCATGGCAAACTCGAGCAACCCGTTCGTCGCCATGCTGGTCGATCCCAGCACCCATCAGGCGGCGTCCACCGCGGCCAACTCCCTGCTCGGGATCGGTGCGGGCGGTGGGTTCGTGCCCGAGCCGCAGGACGGCGCGGAGCTGCACGTGCTCCATCCGTCGGCCGGGCTGTGGACGCTGATCATCGGTTTCTACGGCCAGGTGGCGGGCACCACGCTGTCCCAGCCGTTCACCGTCAAGCTGAACACCGCGCTGGGCGGCGCGTCCGTCCGGGGCCTGCCGGACTCGGCGGCCACCAGACTGGCGCCGGGCACGCCGAAGACTGTCAGCATCCACATCAGGAACACCGGCAAGGTTCCCGAGGAGTACTTCGTGGACGGCAGGCTCACGTCATCCACGACTTACCCGCTGCCCTCGCAAACCAACGGGACCGTACAGGTGCCGATCACCGGCACGCCGCCGGAGTACTTCGTGCCCAGCCATACCACGGCCATCACGGCGGCCGCCACGGCCGCCAAGCCGGTCTACTTCGACTTCTGGTCGTACTTCGGAGACCCTGACCTGTTCTCCAGCACCGGCACCACCGCGACGGGCACGTTCAAGTCGCCGTCGGTGACCAACGGGCTGTGGGTCGTCAGCCCGTTCCAGAAGGGCCCGGACGGCACCACGGCACTCCCGCCGGTGACGACCACGACGTCGATGACCGCGACCGCCCGGGCGTTCGACCCGTCGGTGTCCTCGCCCACCGGGGATCTGTGGCAGCAGAGCATCAGCCCCGGCACGGTCATCAACCCCTACGTCGTGGAGCCGGGGCAGTCCGTGACCATCCCGGTGACCATCACGCCGCAGGGCAAACCGGGAAGCACGGTGACGGGCACGATCTTCGTCGACGACACCTCACTCGCCGCGGGCGACGTGACCTGGGCTCTCGAGGCGCTCTCCCCGTTCCCCACGGCGAGCGACGTCGCGGCCTTCCCCTACAAGTACACGATCGGTTAACACCGCGGGTAACACTCTGGCCTGCCCGGCAAGGTGCAGCCGCGTTCAGCGGCCGTCCTGCCGGGCAGGCCTTTTCCGTCCGGAAAGCTAGGCGATCTTGCGCGCCCCGGGGCCCGGCCGCGGCGTCACCTCCCGGGCCGAGCCGACCGTGTGCCCCGCCGCGCAGGTGAGGCCGAGCCGGACGGGCTCACCACAGCCGCGGTGGGTGAGCCTGACCGCGGGGCCGTCCAGGCCAAGGGCGTACTTGTCGCCCCACTCCATCAGGGCGACGAGCACCGGGTAGAGGTCCAGCCCCTTTTCGGTCAGCCGGTACTCGTGGCGGCTGCGCTGCCCCGCTTCCTGGTAGGGCACCCGCCGCAGCAGCCCCTGCCCGACCAGGCGGGAGAGCCGGTCGCTGAGGATCTGCCGCGGTGCCTGGGTGCGCCGTTGCATCTCAGCGAACCGCCGGACCCCGTTGAACACCTCGCGCAGCACGAGGAAGGTCCACTTCTCGCCGATGATGCCGACCGCGGCGCCGATCGCGCAGTTGTCCGTGTCGTAGTCCAGTATCCAAGGCCGGTCCATGACCGAAATGCTAGGTCTAGTTGACAGACACAGCAATCGCGGGCCACCCTGGGTCTGTGAAACGAATTCAGGATGACTCCCGGCGGACCGCGATCCGGCAGGCGGGCACCGGGGACTGCGACGCGATCAGGGCCTTCCTCGCCGGGCTGTCGCCGCAGACCCGCTACCTGAGGTTCTTCACCGGCGCCCCGGGAGCGAACACGGCCGCGGTGCGCCGTCTGGCCGGCGACGGGGAGAACATCGACGCGGTCGTGGCGACCGAGGCAGGCGCGATCATCGGGCACGCCATCGCGGCGGACCTGACCGACGCCTCCGGCGCCCGCATCACCGAGATCGGCGTGACGGTGACCGACGCCAGGCAGGGGCAGGGCGTGGGCTCCGCGCTGACCCGGGAGCTGGCCGCGCGGGCGAAGGCACGCGGCGCCACCGCGATGGCCATGGACGTGCTCGCCGAGAACCGCCGGGCGCTTTCCATGATCGCCGGTCACTGGCCGGCGGCACGCTACGACCGCTCCGGCCCCTACGTCACCATCCACACCGTCCTGCCGGAGCAGGAGGATGACCGCCGCCGGTGATCAGGGCACGGCGAGGTGGTGCAGTGGGGCCGCAGCCGGACTCGCCGTGACCGTCATCGAGGTGGTGCCCGCGGTCAGCGTGTACTTCACGTTCCCCGCCGGGTAGCCGATGGCCGCGAACTTGCCGGAGACCGACGCGTAGTCGAGCAGGTGCAGCACGGTTCCCGCCGGCGGCACGAACCCGGCGGCGGGCTCCAGCACGAAGGTCCCGCCCAGCGCCGCCGAGCCCGTGATGCCGATCTGGGCGGGCTCGGTCTGCGGCGTGGCCGATGACACGTCGAACTGGAGCGTGGCCGGTGAGTTCTCGACGAACGAGGCCAGGCTGCCGCTCGCCTGTGGGGTGATCTCGAGGGTGCCCGACTGCAGTTGCAGGGCGGGACCGCTGCCCACCGCCGAGTCGATCACGTCTCCCCCGGACACCTGGATCGCGCCGGGTCCCTTGAGCGTCGCGGTCGCGGCCAGCACCCGGGTGCCATACTCGAAGTTGACCGCGCCCTGGCTGCTGGCGCTGTAGGTGCCGGTGTCGGCGGCGTTCGAGGTGTTGCCGCTGTCGATGTAAAGGGTGCCGCCGCGGGTGGCCACGTTGGCGGCGACCGTCCCGTAGTTGTCGAACGGCACATCGATCGTCGCGCCCAGGGTGCCACCGGTGTAGCTGAGGGTCGCGCCGGCCTCGTTGATGATCTGCCCGGGATCGGCCGGGTAGGCGATGTCGCCGTCGTCGGAGAGCGCCAGCGTGCCGAAGTTCTGCAGCGTCGTGCCACCGGTGATGGAGACATCGCCGCCGTTGGGCGTCTGCACGTTCGCCGTGCCATCGTTGACCACGGTCAGCCTGCCGCTGAGGGTCGCCCCCGCCTGCAGGCTCAGCTTGCCGCCCGACGGGATGGTGAGCCGGCCGGGCCCGGTCAGGTCCCCGCTCGCTATCACGCCCAGGTTCGGGATGCTCACGCTGCCTGGGACGACCACCTGCCCGCTGACGATGTTCAGCCGCCCGGGGCCATTGAAGGTGAACGTGCTGCCCAGCACCCTGGTGCCGTAGTCGAATTCGACGACGCCGGTGCTGCTTGCGCTGTAGGTGCCGGTGTCGGAGGCGCCTGTGGTGTTCCCGCTCTCGATGTAGAGCGTGCCGCCACGCACGCCGGTGCTGAGCGTGACGGTCCCGTGGTTGTCGAACGGCACGGCGATCTGTGCACCGTTGACGCCGCCGGCGTAGCTGACCGTCCCGCCGGCCTCGTTGATGAGCTGCCCGGGATCGGCCGGGTAGGCGATGTCGGCACTGTCGGCCAGCGTCATCGTGCCGAAGTTCTGCATCACCGTCCCGCCGCTGACCGATACGGCGCCACCGCTGCTGGACGTCTGGATGCTGGCCGCCCCATCGTTGATCAGGGTCAGGCCGCCGTCCAGCGTCGCCCCCGCCTGCAGCGACAACTGCCCGCCCGACGGCACGGTGACCTGGCCGGGGCCGGACACCTCGCCGCTTCCGCTCACCGCCAGGTTGGCGATGGTCACCGCGCCCGGGACGGTCACCTGCCCGCCCGTGACGGCCAGTTGCCCCGGGCCGTTGAAGGTGAACGTGCTACCCAGCACCCGGGCGCCGGAGGCGAAGTCGATGACACCTGAGCCGGTCGCGCTGTAGCTCCCGGTGTCCGACGCGTTCGTGGTGTTGCCGTTGTAGACGTAGAGGGTGCCTGCGGCGACCGACACCGCCCCGTGGTTGTCGAACGGCGGGTCGATCTCGGCTCCGTTGGGACCGCCGGCGTAGGTGATCGTGCCACTGGCATCGTTGATCAACTGCCCGCCGCTGTTGCCGTCCCAGCCGAGGTCCGAGCTGTCCGCCAGCGTCAGCGTCCCGGCGTTCTCCAGCGTGGACGCGCCCTCCAGCTCGGCCTGAGGCCCCGTGGCCAGCGTCAGGATCCCCTGGTTGACCAGGTCGATGCCGTTCAGTGACGACCCGGGGTTCAGCGTGACCGAGCCCCCGGTGGGCACCGTGAGCGTGCCCGGGCCGGTCAGCGCGCCGGTCACCGTCACGCCGGACAGGTCCACGCCGGAGCCGGACGGGCTCACCGTGGATTCCAGCAGGATCGTGCCGTTGCCCGTGAACGAGCCAGTGCTGGTCACGGTGACCGGCCCGGTCACGGTCAGCGTGCCGCCGGACGCCGAGACCGTCCCGCTGTTGGTGATCGGCGGGTCGATCTCGGCGCCGCTGGAGCCGCCGCCATAGCTGATTGCCGCTCCCGCGTCGTTGACCAGTTTGCCCTTGGTATTTCCGTCCCAGCCAAGGTCGGTGTTGTCGGCCAGCGTCAGCGTCCCGGCGTTCTCCAGCGTGGACGCTCCTTCCAGCTGGACCGCACGCCCGGCGGTTATCGTCAGGTTGCCCTGGTTGACCAGGTCGATCCCGGAGGCCAGGGCCGACCCGGGGTCCATCAGCACGGTGCCGCCGGCGGGCACGGTCAGCGTGCCCGGCCCGGTCAGGGTCCCGTCCACGGTTACACCGGACAGGTCCACGCCGGAGCCGGACGGGCTCACCGGGGCTTCCAGCAGGATCGCACCGCCCCCACCGAACGCATTGGTGCTGGTCAGCGTGACCTTGCCGGTCACCATCAGGATGCCGCCCGACGCCGAGACGGTCCCACCGTCGGTCATCGGCGGGTCGATTTCGGCGCCGTTGACGCCGCCGCCGTAGCTGATCGTTGCCCCGGCATCGTTGAGCAGCTTGCCATTGGTGTTGCCGTCCCAGGCAAGATCCGAGCCGTCCGCCAGCGTCAGCGTCCCGGCGTTCTCCAGCGTTGAGGCTCCCCTCAACACGACGCCACCGCCCGCCGCCAGCGTCAGGTTGCCCCGGTTGACCAGGTCGATCCCAAAGGCCAGGGCCGACCCGGGGTTCATCGCCACCGAACCGCCCGCCGGGACGGTCAGCGTGCCCGGCCCGGTCAGGGGCCCGTCCACGGTCACATCGGTGAACTGCACCCCGGAACCCGATGGCTTCACCGTGGATTCCAGCCGGATCGTGCCGCCGCCGCTGAACGAACTGCTAGCGGTCACGGTGACCGTGCCGGTCACCGCCAGCGTCCCGCGCGCGGCTGAGACCGTCCCGCTGTCGGTCATCGGCGGGTCGATTTCGGCGCCGCTGGACCCGCCGCCGTAGCTGATGGTCCCGCCGGCATCGTTGAGCAGCTTGCCACCGGCGGTGCCGTCCCAGCTGATGTCTGACCCGTCGGCCAGGGTAAGCGTCCCGGCGTTCTCCAGCGTGGCCTTCCCCGCCACCTCGGTCCCGTTCACCGTGACCGTGCCCTGCCCGTCGTTCACCAGGTGCGTGCCGGACAGGATGGCCTGGTCCAGGTTGAGCGTGGCCCCAGGCGCGGCGGTCACCGTCCCGGCCCCGGTCAGTTCGCCCTGCACGGCCAGCAGGTCGGTGGCGGTGAGCGAGCCGGTCGTGGTCAGCACACCCTGCAGCGTGAGGCCGTAGACGGTGGCCGCCGACGTGAGGCTGACCGTGCTGCCGCCGTTGATGCAGACCAGGTCGCTGGAGTTCGGTACCCGTTTCTTGTCCCAGTTCGCCGCCGTCGACCAGTCGGTGCTGGTGCTGCTGGTGAAGGTGATCGAGCACGTCACGCTGGGGGTGAACTCGATCGAGCCCGGCTGTGAGCGCAGGCCGCCCGAGTTGGTGGCGTACACCGACACGTCGTAGCTGACCCCGGGGGTCAGGTGGGTGATGGTCGCGCTGTTCGCCGTCCCCGCGGCGGTCGTGGTGACGGTCTGCGGGCTGGTGACGATCGTGTAGCTCTTCAGCCCGGAGCCGCCGGTCTTGGACGGCGGCTGCCAGGTCAGGGTCGCCGATTTACCGTCCAGGGCGCTGGTGGCCTGCAGGTTCGCCGGCGGGCTGAATGTGGTGCCCACGGTGACCGTGGTTTCCCCGACCGCACCGGTGCTGTCGGTCGCGACCACGATCAGCGTGCGCCCAGCAGGGGCGACCGTGGTCAGCAGGCCGGTGCTGGAGATCGTGTCGCCGGCGTTGCCGATCAGGCTCCAGGTGACCGGATTGGGGCCGCCCGAACTTCGGGTGGCGGTGAACTGTTTGGTGCCGCCGGCCGGGACCGACGGATTGGCCGGTGTCACGGTCATGAAGGCACTGGGCGGGGCCGGAATGGCGAAGATGGGGAACGTCTGCGCGGCGATCTCCGCCTCGATCGAGGCGTGGAAGTTCAGCAGGTCGACATCCCAGCCGATCTTCTCGCTCAGCGACGGCGTGATCGTGAAATAGTCCCCGCCGGACGGCGGGAACGGGTTGACCGTGGCCGCCAGGTTCTCGTCCACCTCGAAGTCGGGCCCTGACGCGTCGTAAAGGTCCATCTGCGGCTGCTCGGCGAACCCGACGGTGGCGCTGGCCGAGACGTTCTGCAGCGGGTTGCCCGAGACGGACAGCGGGGTGGACAGGTTCTTGACCGACAAGCTCCCTGGGTTCTGCGAGTTCCAGGTCGCCTGCGCGCCGATGGTGATGGAGGCACTGACCTCCGTGCTGATCTGGCCGGACGCGGTCAGGAAGATCGGCACCTTCGGCACCACGACGACCGGGACCGGTCCCACCTGGTAGTCCTCCGGGGCGCCGACAAGCTCGCCGATCTGCACCTTGGTGGAGCCCTGCAGGGTCGCCTGCAGCGAGGCCTTGACCCCGAGCGACGCCGACGCCGAGATGATCGCGCCGTCGGGAACGCCGAGGAACCCGTGCGTGAGGGCGATGTTCATGCCGACCGTCGGGGTGAAGTCGATCTCGCCGGAAATCTGCACCGGCCCGGCTCCGAAGCTGATCGACAGTGTGATGTCCTCGCTGAACGTCAGCCCGGTGGAGACCCGCGGCAGCACCCGGATCCCGGGCAGCGCCGGCTGGAACCGTCCCCGGATGCCACCCTCGGTGCTCAGCGGATTCACCGCACTGGCCAGCGAGAGCCCGGTGAAGGCGGCCGACAGCGGCGCCTGGGCCACGCCGATCACGTAGCCGCCCGAGGCGTTCTGGCTGACGCTCTCGACCGTGTCGAGCAGGCCCTGCGGAGCGGCCGCGGCCGGGGCGGCCACGATGGTGTCGCCGGCGGTCAGCCCGGTGATCTGCGAGGGCGCTGGGGCCGGCCAGGTCAGGCTGCCGTTGACGTTGCTGCCCAGCGCCGCCATGGTCGAGGCCGTCAGCACCACGGTCGACGACGTCGTCGCCGTCTGCGGGGCCACCGGCTGGCCCGCCGACGCCGGCGTGCCGGTCCCCGCCGAGTTGACCGCCGCGATGGAGAACGACCAGAACGCGTTCGCCGGTGACAGCCCGCTGACCGTGAAGCTGGCCGCAGACGCCGAGACGGTCACCGTCTGCGGCGTGGCACCCGGCGCGGGCACCCACTGCTGGCTGGAGTTGAGCACCATCTCCTCGTAGGTCACCTGATACGAAGAGATCGAGGCGCCGCCGTCGTCGGCCGGCGGCTGCCAGGACAGGTCCACGTTCCCCGAACCGTCCGGGGCGGCGGTGAACTGCGTGGGCGCGGCGGGCGGATAGGCCGTCTGCGGCGTGCCGGACGACGTCGCGGCGGCCGAAGAGCCCACCGGGTTCTGCGCCACCACCGAAATCTGGTAGCTGGTCCCGTCGGTCAGTCCCGGCACGGTCGCCGACGTCGCCGTCGGGCCCACGCTGACCGGCACCGTCGTGCCGCCACCCGTCGCCGTCACCTGATACCCGGACAGCGCCTCACCGCCGTTGGACATCGGGGCGGACCAGGACACGACCAGCGCCTGGTCGCGGCCGGTCACCGAGGTGATCAGCGGTGCACCCGGCACCTGGGCCGGCAGCGGGTCGAACGGGTTGGACGGCAGCCCGTACGCCCCCGGGCCGGCCGCGTTGGTGGCCCGCACCTTGGCCACGTAGGCGACGTTGGTGCACAGCCCGCCGACCACGGCCGCCGAGTCGGACGCGGGCACCGACACCGTGACCGGGCTGGTGCACGAGGGTGGCGGCGTGCTCCCCTTGGCCGGCAGCGCCTCGACCGTGTACTGCGTCACCCCGTCCGCAACGGGATCGGGGTTCCACGACACCAGGCCGCCGAGCCCCTGGGACGACACGGACTCAAGGAACGGCGCCGGCGGCGTGGCGAGTGCCCGGCGAATGCCCAGCGTGACTGCCCGGTGTGTGCCTGACGTGACCGTGCTGTGGGTGCCCGGCGTGACTGTGCTGTGGATGCCTGGTGTGACTGCCCGGTGGATGCCCGGGCCGGTGGCCGTGACCCCGGCTGCTTGCGCTAATCCGGTCTGGGCGCCGGCGGTTCCCTGGCTGGCCAGCCCGGCCACACCAAATGCCCCCAGCAGCACGATTCCGGCGGCAATCATCATCCGGCGCACAGCCACCCCCCGACCCTCTTCGCCTCATGCGTACGCGCCAGAGGTTCTCATGTCTCGGGCGTTAGACACAAGACCTGGGGAAACGTACCAAATTTCCAATTCGAGAGGCCCACACGTAACATCCGGGCGGCGGCAGAACACGGCCGGGTCCGCCGGCCCCGATCATCATGGGGCGACCAGCCCTGCCGGACCGACTGCGCCCGATGGCTATGAGCGGGCGGCGGTGAGGCGGTAGCGGAGGCGGTGCGGGAGCTGGGCGACCACAGCCGCCGCGTGAGCGTCCGGGCCCACCAGGTAGCGAGGCCGGGGATTAACCGCGGTGAGGGCCTTGACGACCACCGCGGCCGCGCGCGGCGGGGGCAGCCCGCGCCTGGCCGAACGGGCGGCGCTCTTGCGGGCGTTTTCGATCTGAGCGGAGTAGCGCTGGACGAGCTCGGGCTGGGCCTGCGCCAGCAGGTCGTCGGCTGCTTGGGCGCCACGGTTCCAGATTGGCGTCGCGATGGCGCCGGGCTCGATGAGGATCACCCGGATTCCCGAGGGGGCGAGCTCGGCGCGCAGCGTGTCGGCGAGGCCGACCAGGCCGAACTTCGAGGCGTGATAGGCGCCGAGCATCGGCGCGGCGATCCGGCCGCCGATCGAGCCGATCATCACGATCCGCGCGTCGCCACCCTGCTCGCGGGTCTTGCGCAACGCTGGCAGCATCGCCTGGGTGACCGCGAGCTGGCCGATCAGGTTGACCTCGATCTGGCGGCGGAACACCTCGATGGGGATGTGCTCCAATGGAGCGGGCAGCGCGACACCGGCATTGTTGACCAGGCCGTGCAGTGGCCCCGCCGCGGCCACCTGCTCCGCGGCCGAGCGGATCGACTCGTCGCCGGTCACGTCCATCCGCAGCACGGTCACCTTGCTGCCGTGATCCTGGCTGAGCGCTTCGGCGTCCTTATCGGCCCGCACGCAGGCCCACACATGGGCGCCGCCGTGCACGAGCCGATCGACGCAGGCCCGCCCGATCCCGGTGGAAGCACCGGTCACCACGTACGATCTGCGGCTCATGCGGCTACCTGTCGTCGCTGAGGGCAGGCTCGGGCAGGGTGCCCGCGTTGTGCTCGAGCAGGCGCCAGCGTTCCCTGCGGCGTTCGACCACCGACCAGGAGCAGTTCGCCAGCGGGCCGAGGATCGACCACAGGTCCTGGGGCAGGCCCAGCAAGTGCGACATACCGAGCCTGATCGCCGCGCCATGGCTGACCACCACTACCCGCGCGCCCGGCGGCGCGGCCTCGGCGATCCGCTCCAGCGCGGCACCGGCCCGCTGCGCGACGGCGGCGGTCGTCTCACCCTCGGGCGGGGTCCAGGCGGCGTGCGCCGCCGGGTACCGCTCCCGGATCTCCTTGTCCGTCAGGCCTTCCCAGACGCCGCCGTAGCGCTCCCGCAGGTCCTTGTCGTAGCTGACCTCCAGGCCGGTGAGCCTGGCCAGCGGGGCTGCGGTCGCCGCCGCCCGGCGCAGGTCGGAGGAGATGATCGCGTCCGGCCGCAGCGCGGTGAGCAGCCGGGCCGCCCGCTCGGCCTGGCCCATTCCGGTATCGTCCAGGTCGATGTCGGTCTGGCCCTGGAAGCGGTGCTCGGCATTCCACACGGTCTGGCCGTGCCGCCACAGCACCAGGCGGATGAACGGCACTGGGGCCTGCATGGATGGCGCCGCGGCCGGCTGGGCGGCCGGGCCGGCGCTCAGCGCAGCTCTCCGCTGCCGGGCACCGGTCCCTGGCCACCGGAGGTGGTGGCGGCGGGCTCGGGCAGCGGGATCAACGGGCAGTCCTTCCACAGCCGTTCGAGCATGTAGAAGGAGCGCTCGTCGGAATGCTGGATGTGGATCACGACGTCGATGTAGTCGAGCAGGACCCAGCGGCCCTCGCGCTCGCCCTCGCGGCGGGCCGGCCTGGCTCCGGCCAGCCGCAGCTTGGCCTCGATCTCGTCCACGATCGCCCGGACCTGCCGGTCGTTGCCCGCCGAGCAGAGCAGAAACGCGTCGGTGATGACGAGCTGCTCACTCACGTCGTAAGCGATGATGCCGGTGGCGAGCTTGTCGGCCGCGGCGGCGGCGGCGATCTCGATCAGCTCGACGGCCGTTTCGGATGCTGTCACGTGCGCTGCTCGTCCTCCATAGGTAGACCTACTGCTCTAGGCTCTCATGTGCTGGTGTCCTGCCGGTGTACAGACCGCGCTTGGCAATGTACTGCACGATGCCATCGGGAACGAGATACCAGATCGGCTCGCCCTTGGCGACCCGGGCGCGGCAGGCGGTAGACGAGATCGTCAGCGCGGGTATCTCGATCAGGCTCACCTTCCCGTCCGGTATACCGGCCACGGTCAGCTGGTGTCCGGGACGAGTACAGCCTACGAAATGCGCCAGGGTGAAAAGTTCGTCCACATCGCGCCAGGACATGATCCTGGCCAGCGCGTCCGCGCCGGTGATGAAGAACATCTGGTTGGCCGGGCCGCGGGTGGCCCGCAGGTCGCGCAGGGTGTCGATGGTGTAGGTCAGGCCCGGCCGGTCGATGTCCACCCGGCTGACCGAGAACCTTGGGTTGGACGCGGTCGCGATCACCGTCATCAGGTACCTGTCCTCGGCGGCCGAGGCGTTCTTCTTGTCTTCCGGCTGACCGGTCGGAACGAACACCACCTCGTCCAGCGAGAACGCGTGCGCGACCTCGCTCGCCGCGACCAGGTGACCATGGTGGATGGGATCGAACGTGCCACCCATCACGCCGATCCGGGCACCCGCTGCATTCATGTGCAGAGACTAACCCTGGCCGCTTACAAGCCAGGCAGGGGCGGTTCGCCGCCGTCCCAGGTCACCACCCGTACCGCCTTGCCCACCTCGGTCCTCGGCACCGTCCCCGGCGGCAGGATCTCGAGCCGGACGCGGACCCCCAGCGCGTCCCGCAGCCGCTGTTCGACAGAGCCTGGCAGTACGCCGGCCCCATCCGTCAGGAATTCGCAACAGCAGATCAGCCGGCTGGGGACAGCACGTTTGTCGACGACGAGCAGGTAATCGGGCGCCAGACCCGGCTCGGCGAGCAGCACCCGCTCCACCTCGCTGGGGTAGACGTTGACGCCGGACAGCACGAGCATGTCGTCGCGGCGGCCGATCACCTTGCTCATCCGGGCCAGGGTGCGGCCACAGCGGCAGGGCTCGCGGTTCAGCGACGCGATGTCGCCGGTGCGGTAGCGCAGCAACGGGAGCGCCTGCTTGGTGACCGTGGTGAACACCAGCTCGCCGGGGGTGCCGTCGGGGACCGGCTCGCCGCTGGCCGGGTCGACCGCCTCTACAATGAAGTGGTCCTCGTTCACGTGCAGGCCGTCGGCCGCCTCGTAGCATTCGGCGGCCACGCCCGGGCCGATCACCTCGGACAGGCCGTAGATGTCCAGTGCGCGCAGGCCGAGCAGTTCCTGGATGTGTGCACGCAGCTCGTCGGTCCAGGGCTCGGCGCCGAACAGGCCTGCGCGCAGGGTGGTTGGGCCTGCCAGAGCCTCACCGAGGCGCAGTGCGTAAGACGGCGTGCAGGTCAGGATGTCGGGGCGCAGGTCGCGGACCAGGGTGACCTGGCGCGAGGTCATGCCGCCGGACACCGGGACGACGGTGGCACCGAGTTCGATCGCGCCCTGGTGGATGCCGAGGCCGCCGGTGAACAGCCCGTAGCCGTAGGCGTTGTGCACGATGCTGGCGGCGGTGGCGCCCGCGCAGCCCAGCGACCGCGCGCACATCCGGGCCCACAGCTTGAGGTCATCTTTCGTGTAGGCGACGAGGGTGGGCCGGCCGCCGGTGCCGCTGGACCCGTGCACGGCGACCACCTCGCTCATCGGCACGGTCACCATGCCGAACGGGTAGGCGTCCCACAGATCCTGCTTGGCCGTCATCGGCAGCCGGGGAAGGTCGGCCAGGCGGAGCCCGGCGCCGCTGGTGACGTTCGCCTGGCGGAGCAGCGCTGCCTGTGGCCCGCCGGCCGCGAGCAGCCGGCCCACCAGGGCACGCAGCCGCTCACCCTGCAGTTCGGCCCGCTGCCTGGCCGGCATGGTCTCGGCGTCCGGCTCGAACATGGTCCGGCTGGGGGTGACGGGGGTCATAGAAGGATCGGTCATCGGGAGTATTATTCAAGACCTTTTAGCGATCTTGCTATCGAAGGCCGCCGTTGGCCGCCGTAACCGTCGCGATGTGTCGCGTTCACTCACACTCCTGGACTAGCATTCGTTGAAGGCCCTTTCAAATCATAGATGATCATGAATCAGGGTCTGATTCGCGACAGTTAGCCAGCGACCGTGAGATTCGAAAGGGTCTTTCTATGACCTCAGTGCCGGATCGTTCCCGGGTACGCCTGCCCGGTATCAGCTCCCGCGCCTACGAGCACCCCGCGGACCGTTCGGCCCTCGTCGCGCTGCGTAAGCTCACCGGATTCGACGTGCTGCTCCGCCGTCTGTCCGGGCTGTTCAACGACCGCAGCCTGCGCCTGATGTTCCTGGCCAGCAGCGTGCGTGCCGGAGAGACCCAGTTCGCGCACATCTACGAGACGCTGCGCGACGGGTCCTACATCCTGGACCTGCCGACCGTGCCCGAGCTGTTCATCACGCAGGACCCGATGGTCAACGCGATGGCGCTGGGTTCGGACAAGCCGTTCATCGTGATCACGACCGGCATGGTCAACCTGTGCGACCCGGAAGAGCTCAGGTTCGTCGTCGGGCACGAGCTCGGCCACGTGCTGTCCGGGCACGCGGTCTACCGGACCATGCTGTTCCACCTGATCCGGCTGGCCCAGCGGATCGCCTGGATGCCGATCGGCTACCTGGGCCTGCGGGCGATCATCTGGGGCCTGGAAGAGTGGTACCGCAAGTCGGAGCTGTCCTGCGACCGCGCCGGGCTGCTGGCCGGGCAGGACGTGGACGCCGCCCGCCGGGCGCTGATGAAGATGGCAGGGGGCGCCTACATGTCCGAGCTGAGCGCGGACGCCTTCCACCAGCAGGCACACGAGTACGACGCGGTGCCCGACGTCCGGGAAGGCCTGCTCAAGCTGCTGCAGCTCGAGGGGACCACGCACCCGTTCGCGGTGGTACGGTTCGCCGAACTCGACCGCTGGGCGGAGAGCGGGGACTACGCCCGCATCCTGGCCGGCAACTACCCGCGGCGCGAAGATGACGGGACCGCCTCGGTCGGCGAGGAGGTCAGGTCGGCGGCGCGCGCCTACCAGGAGTCATGGAGCCGGTCCGAAGACCCTTTCATCGGCCTGGTCCGGGGCGTCGCCGGGACGGCCGCCGGGGCCGGGGAGCGGATTTTCAGCGGTCTCTTCGGCGGACGCCGCGATAGCTCTGACGACTCCTGAGCTTCGAGGTCACAGCTTTACGGTACGGAGCACCCCGGTCAGCATCGGATAGCGGAACACGCCGTGGGCCGTTTCTGGCCGGGATGCCAGGTAGTCGCGGATCCTGCCCAGGTTCTCGGCTCGCGTTGCCGGGTCCATGAGAATCTGCCTGGAGTGCGTCGCGAGCAGGGCGACCAGTGAGTCCGCGGTGCGCTCCTGGCCGTGCTCGAACACGGCCTTTTCGGCTTGGCGGAAGTGTTCGCTGCCCCGGTGACCGTTCAGCCAGTTGTGTTCGCGCTGCCGCCACTCGCTGGCGGCCATTGTGGGGTTGTACTCGCGGAGCAGGCCGGCCACCCAGGGCACCCGGTCGTCGTCCATGTTCCACAGGCCCGCGAAGACCCCGCCGCCGGTGAGGACCCGGGCGATCTCCGGCAAGGCTTTGTCCAGGTCGAACCAGTGGGCGGCCTGGCCGCACAGCACGGCGTCAACCGAGTTGCCGGGCAGCGGGATGTCCTCGGCCCTGCCCGTCATGACCTGGATCCCGGGCATGTGGGTGCGGAACTCGGCCAGCATTGCCGGGTCCGGTTCGGCGGCGACGACGGTGAGCTGACCTGGCGGGCGGGTGGCGGCCAGGGTGGTGATGACACCGGTGAGCTTGCCGGTTCCCGCGCCCAGGTCGAGGACGTGCACGGATTCCCTGGTGAGGACCGGATCGAGGGCCCACTTGACCGCGGACTGTGCGTAATCGGGGCGGTGCTCGGCGTAGGCAGCGGCCTGGGTGCCGAATGAGAGGGCTCGCTGGGTGCCGGGTTCTTGATTCTGGCTGGGGGCGGAGTCGCGGGCTGGCTTGACGTGGCGGGCGGGCTCGGGGCGGCGGTTTGGTTCCTGGTTGCCTGCCGGTTCGGGGTTGCCTGCCGGTTCGGGGTTGCCTGCCGGGTCCGTCGCGTCCGTCGTGTCCACGACGGACATGGTATCGGGGGTGATTTCGCCGCCTGGTCCCGTCGACGCCAGGTCAACCGGCTGGAGGGGATGCTTGGTCGTCCGCCAGGGCGGTCAGCCTGGCCCGGATGCGGTCGGCGTCCGGGTGATTCAGCTCGTTCAGAAGGCCCAGCGCCTGCCGCCAGCTTTCCCTGGCCGCGGCAGCGTCCCCGGAGGCCTGCTGGGTCTCGGCCAGATGATCGAGGATCTCGGCCTGGTTGCGGCGGTGACCAACCTCCTGGCAGAACTCCAGCGCACGCCGGTAGCAGGCGATGGCGTCGGGATACTGACCCAGATGATGGTGGGCGTAGCCGAGGCTGTCCCAGGTGCCGGCCTCGCAGAGATTGTCCCCCAGTTCGCGTTGCAGGTCGATGGCTTGCTGGCAGTAGCTGAGCGCAAGGGCATGATGCCCGGCCATCGCGTGGCACCAGCCGATGGCGTTGAGCGCGTTCGCCTGCCCGGGCGCGTAGCTGACGTCGCGGAACAGTTCGAGGGCGTGCTCGGCGTGCTCGATCGCCGTGTCGTAACTCGACTGGCGTTCCAGCACGGCGGCCATGTCGATGTGGCAGCGCGCCAGGCCCAGCACGTTGCCCGTCTCGCGGAACAGGTTGAGCGCTTCGGTCAGGTGTGAGCGGGTGTCGTCGTAGCGGCCCTGCTCGTTGCAGGCGCGGGCCAGCGAGCGCCGGGCGTGGCCCTGGCCCACCAGGTCACCGAGCCTGATGCAAGCGTCGAGCGCGATCTGCTGGGTGGCCGACCAGTCAGACCAGCGCCCGCGCCAGTCGAGGAAGTCCGCCATGGTCCAGGCCAGCTGCCAGGCATGGACGTCATAGCCGTGTTCAGCGGCCAGCGAGACGGCCGCGAGCATGACCTGAAGCTCGGCATCGAACCAGGCCAGGGCCTCCTGATAGCTGGCAAGCGGCTCGGTCAGCACGCCGGGCTGGGCCGGTCCGAGCGTGATCCTGGCCCGGTGTGGCTCCAGCAGGAGCGCCGCGGCGAAGCCGGTCCGCAGATAGTGGTCGAGCACCCGCAGCCTGGCCGCGTGCAGCTCAGCAGGGTCGCCGCGGGCCTGTTCGGCGGCGTAGGCACGGAGCAGGTCGTGGAAGGCGAACCTGCCGGGGGAGTGCTCGGCGAGAAGGCTGGCGCTGGTCAGCTCGCTCAGCAGCGGACCCGCCTGGCTGGCCGGTATCCCAGCCAGGCTGGCGGCGGCCGGGATCGAGATGTCGGGCCCGGGATGCGCGCCGAGCAGACGGAACATCCGGGCAGCCTGATTGCCAAGCTGCTGGCAGGACCAGGAGAACACGGCCCGGACGCTGGTCGGCGTGTCTGTCTTGCCAGTTGGCGTGCCCGGGCCGGCGGCCGGCCCGAGGCTGGGCACGTCGAGACTGGGCACGTCGAGACTGGATGGGTCGAGACTGGCTGGGTCGAGACTGAGGGCGTCGAGCACGCCGTGGGCGTCCCGCAGCTCGGAGACGAGGGAACTCAGCGGGAGGTTGTGGCGGACCGCGGCGCGGGCCGAGATGATCGTCAGCGCCAGCGGGAGCCTGGCGCACAGCGTGGTGAGCTGGGCGACGGCCGGCTGCTCCCCCTCGATCCGCTGCCGGCCGAGCCGGCGTTCGAGCAGTTCGGTCGCCTCGACGCCGGTGAGCACGTCCAGGGAAAGCAGCTCAGCGCTGTGCGTCGCGGCGAGGCTGGTCAGCTCGTTCCTGCTGGTGATCAGCGTCAGGCAGCCGGGGGTGGCCGGGATCAGTGACCGCACCTGCCCGGCGTCCCTGGCGTTGTCCAGCAGGACCAGCACGCGCCTTCCCGCCAGCAGGCTGCGCAGCAGGGCGGTCCGTGCGTCGAGGCCGACCGGGATCCGCTCCGGAGGGATGCCGAGGGCGGCCAGAAAGCCCCGGACCGCGTCCTCTGGCCGCACCGGCGGGCTCGATGGGTCAAACCCGCGAAGGTTCACGTAGAGCTGGCCGTCCGGGAAGCGCTCCGCCACCTGGTGCGCCCAGTGGACGGCCAGTGCGGTCTTGCCGACACCTGCGGTGCCGCCGATTGCCGAGATCACCGCCGCACCGCCGGAGCCGGCGACCCGGTCTAGCAGCTCGGAGAGTGCCTTGAGCTCCTCGGCGCGGCCGACGAACTGCCTGGGAGCGGGTGGAAGCTGCCGGGGGACGCCTGCGGGAGCCCGGCCGTCGGCCGGGCCCTGACCTCGTTCTACTACCGTCACCATCCTGCGCCCGCCGATGCGGTTCCCCCTGCGTCAATGATGAGTACCTGGGCGACGTTATACGACCGCTATATTCCAGCTGTCAACAAATGTCGCCATTCTGGAAGAAAAGCTTTGGAATGTAGCGATCTTGGCGGCTGATCTTCAGGAGAGCACCACCAGGTCGTCGCGATGGACGATCTCGCGTTCATAGGCCACTCCGAGTTCGGCGGCCAGGGTGCGGGTGCTGCGGCCCATCAGGTCCGGAATTTCGGTGGCATCGTAATTGACCAGGCCGCGGGCTATCACGCCGCCGCTCTCGTCGCACAGGTCGACGGGATCACCGGCCTCGAAATCGCCCTCCACGCCAATGATCCCGGCGGGCAGCAGCGAAGCCCGCCGGCCGACGACGGCCCGCACGGCGCCGCCATCCAGCCGTAGCCGTCCCCGGCCGACGGCCGCATGAGCCAGCCAGAGCTGCCGTCCGGCCGGACGGCGCTGCTGTGGGACGAAGTAGGTGCCGACCGGTTCCCCGGCCAGGGCGGCCTGGACCTGCCCGGCCGCCGCTACCAGGACGGGGATCCCGGCACTTGCGGCGATATGCGCCGACTCGACCTTGGTGATCATGCCACCGGTACCGAACCGGCCGGGCTTGCCCAGCGCGATGCCGTCGAGGTCATCCGGCCCGCTCACCTCGCCGATCCGCCGGGCACCGGGAACCTTGGGGTCGCCGTCATAAAGCCCGTCCACGTCGGACAGCAGGACGAGCGCGTCCGCCCTGACCACATGGGCCACCAGCGCCGCCAGCCGGTCGTTGTCACCGAACCGGATCTCGTCGGTGGCGACCGTGTCGTTCTCGTTCACCACTGGCAGTACACCGAGGCCGAGCAACCGCTCGAGGGTCCGCTGCGCGTTGCGGTAATGTGCCCGCCGCATGAGATCGTCGGCGGTCAGCAGCACCTGCCCGGTGCGGACGCCGTGCTGCCCGAAGGCTGCTGTGTACCGGGCGATGAGCAGGCCCTGTCCGACGCTCGCCGCGGCCTGCTGGGTCGCCAGATCCCGGGGCCGGCGGGACAGCCCGAGCGGGGCCAGCCCGGCGGCTATCGCGCCGGATGAGACGAGGACGAGTTGGGCACCGTCGCGGGCCCTGCCCGCCAGCGCATCCGCCAGCGCCGTAATCCGGGCCTCATCGATCCGGCCGGCGGCGGCGGTGAGCGACGATGAGCCAACCTTGACCACGAGCCTGCGGGCAACGGCGACGTCGTGCCGGTGGACAGCCAGCGGGTCCTGCCCCGGACCGGTCCCACGGCCTGAACCGGCCTCCGGCCCCGCACCGGACCCGTGCCCCGGACCGCTCCCCCCTTCCGGACTGGCTCCGTGCCCCGTAGCGGTCACGGTGAAATCCTCCGGTCGGTTCCGCGTGGGCCGAACCGGTAGCCGCCGGTGCCCCGGCCGCCGCTGTCATCTCCGGCGGCGACGGGTCCGGCCGGCAGCCCGGGGTCCCAGTCGAAGACCACCGCATCGTCGAAGTCGCCGATCAGCACCTCGGCGCCGGCCTGGGCGCCCAGCTCGGCAAGCTTGTCCTCGACGCCGAGACGGGCCAGCCGGTCGGCCAGGTAGCCGAC
>DATGGU010000089.1:0-7514 GCA_035308365.1 Streptosporangiaceae bacterium | reverse complement strand
CATCGACGGCGCCGCCATCGGCACCACCACCTTCACCGCCACCCTTGCCACCACCGCCACCGGCCTGGACATCGGCGAAAGCTACTACGGCAGCACAGCCGACCTGGCCATCTACCCCACCGCCCTGACCAGCGCCACCATTGCCGCCCATTACCGCGCAGCCAATTCCACCGACGTTCCCAGGAGTTCACGATGAACCCGATGCGGGCGAGCCGTATCCAGGCTGGCGTGCTGGTGGTCTGCCTGCTGACGCTGGACACCCCTGCGGTGGCGGCTGCGGGCAAGGCCGCGTCGCCGACGGTCTCCTACACCTACGACAGCGATGGCCGGCTGCTGACCGTCACGAACGCCGCCGGCAAGACCTCGGCCTACTCCTACGACGCGGCCGGCAACATCACGGGGATATCCCAGCCCACGGCGGGCATCCGGACCCCGGCCAGCCATATCAGGAGGAGGCGGCCGGCCCCGGAACTCGGCCGACTGCGAGTGTCTGCCCACGCCGGCTCGGTGCTGACCCTGCATGGCAGGCATTTCAGCCCGGACCGGAGCCTGGACAAGGTCAACATCGGGCGGCTGATCGCCCCCGTGCTGCGGGCGTCGGCGTCCTCGCTGACCGTGCGGGTCCCGCCGGGTTCCGGCGGGACGGTCGCCGTCCTGACCCCAGCCGGGGTCACCAGGAACGGCCGCGTGACCATCACCGGCGGTCCCGCCACGCCAGCCACTCCCGTCATCAGGGCACCGGGGACGGGTTCTGCAACGGAGGCGCCGCCGGGCGTCACGGCGCTGTCCGGGCGGGTGGAGACCGCTGCGGGCCATCCGCTGGCCGGGGTGCGGGTAACCATCACCGGCCTGTGGGGGGTCGATGCGACCTCGGTGACGACCGGGCGGTCCGGCTGGTTCCTTCTGGCCAACCTCGCGGCCGGGAAGCACGAGCTGCTGGTCAACGGTACGTCGGTGGACGGGACGGACTATGGGACCTACGCCGAGCCGTTGCAGCTGCCGGGCGGGCGGGCGACCGTGCTGCCCTGGATCACCTACCTCACCCCGATCGACACCGCGCACGCGGTGACCGTGCCCTCGCCCACCACCAAGCCGGTGGTGGTGACCAGCCCGGAACTGCCCGGGGTCCAGGTGCGGATCCCCAAGGGCACCGTGATCCGCGACCGCGACGGTCATATCGTCAGGAAGCTGTCGCTCACGGCGCTGCCGCTGAAGCGGACGCCGTTCCCGCTGGCCCCGGGCATGCCGGATTTCTTCACCCTGCAGCCTGGTGACGCCACCTTCTCCGGGCCTGGCGTGCGGGTGACCTACCCCAACGTCACCCGCCTTCCGCCGGGTGCGACGGTCTCGTACGTGGCGCTGAACCCGTCCTGGGGCACGGCCAGCTGGTACCAGTACGGGACGGGCACGGTGGCCGCCGGCGGCACCCAGATCGTCCCCGCCACTCATACCGTGTTCCACCAGGTCATGCCGTTCGGCTACGCACCACTGCCAGCGCCAAACCCCGCGCCGCCGCCCAACGGGCAGACCGGCGGGGAGCCGGTGGACCTGTTCACCGGCTTGTACACGATGAACGCCACCGACCTCAACCTGCCCGACGGGCTGCCTGCCGTCCTGACCCGCACCTACCGGGACCAGGACGACGTCATCCGCGGGTTCGGCCTGGGCATGGAGGACGGGTTCGACTGGTTCGTCACCCCCGACCCCGTCATCAGCGGCGACTACGCTCTGGTCCTCCCCAACGGGTCACGGATCGACTACGCCCCCTCCAGCACCCCGGGAGTCTGGGACGTGGTGAGCAACCCGGCCGGGTTCGCCGGCTCGGTGCTCACCCAGGGCGTGGACGGCACGTCGACGTTCATCGTGACGCTCAAGAACGGCACGGTCTATGTCTTCGGCGCCCTGGAGGCGTTCCTGATCAAGGAGACCAACCAGTACGGTGCCTCGCTGACCATCAGCCGCGAGGAGCAGAGTGGGGACATCCAGACCGTGACCACCCCGGGCGGGAAGTGGATGCAGTTCACCTACGGCGCCTGCCTGCCCGGCTCCGCTACGGACTGCGTCACTCAGGTCACCGACGACGCCGACCGCACGGTCACCTACAGCTACGACAGCAACGCCCGGCTGACCGGCGTCACCGACGCCAACGGTGGCCACACCAGTTACACCTGGGCGCCCTGCACCAGCAACCTGACCTGCACCGAACTGCTGACCATCACCGACCCCAACAAGATCGCCGCCCTGCACAACACCTACGACTCCACCGGGGCGGTCACCAGCCAGGCCGATGCCGACGGCGGGCACTGGCACTACAGCTACGGCGTCAACGGCGCGAACGACCTGACGACGGTCAGCGACCCCCGGGGCATCCGCACCAAGTGGGCCTTCGGCCCCAATGGATACCCCGTCTCCGAGACGGCGGCCGAGGGCACCGCCCAGGCGCAGACGACAACGTTCAAGTACGGCGCGGCCACCAACCTGCTGAACTCCAGCACCGACGCACTGGGCCGGAAGACCAGCTACACCTACGACAGCCTGGGCAACCTCACCTCGGTCACCCAGCTAGCCGGGACCGCCCAGGCCGCCACGACCAAGTTCAGCTACGAACCGGTCCACAACAGGATCGCCTCGGCCACCAATCCGGACGGCGACACCCTCAAGCTGACCTACAACGACCAGGCCCGCACGATCACCGAAACCGACCCGCTCGGCCACTCGACCGTGATCACCGTCAACCCCTCGGCCCAGCCGGTCGAGTACACCGACAGTCTCGGCAACCGGACCTACCTGAGCTACTACGACGGCGACCTCATCACCATCGCCGACCCGGCCGGTGACTACAGCAGCGCCTTCTACGACGGCGCCGGCAACGCCCTGCTCGTCACCGACCCAGTCGGCAGCTCCACCCAGGCCACCTACAACCCGCTGGACGAGATCACCAGCACCACCGATCCGGTTGGCGACATCACCCATCTCGGCTACGACCCCGACGGTGACCTCACCTCGGTGACCGACCCCAACGGCCACACCACCAGCTACACCTACACCCCCATGCTGCGGTTGGCCTCCGCCACCGACCCGCTCGGCCGCACCGCCACCTACAGCTACGACACCCTCGGAAACCTCACCAAGACAATCGACCGTAATGGCACCACCGACACCTTCAGCTACGACGCCCTCAACCGCCTCACCACTGCCGCATACGGCGCCAACGCCAACGCCGGGCCGGTGACCATCACCGCGGCCTACGACAAGGCCAACCGCCCCACCAGCGTCACCGAGACCGGCGGCGGCACCGACACGTTCAGCTACGACGGCCTCGACGACATCCTCACCGCCGGCGTCCCACAGGGCACCATCAGCTACACCTACGACACGGCCGGGCGGCGCCTGTCCATGACCGCCCCTGGCCAAGCCGCGGTGGACTACGCATATAACCGGGACGGCCTGCCCACGACGATCAGCCAGGGCACCAGCAAGGTGTCCATCGGCTACGACGCCGATCTGCGCGTGGCCACGGTCGGCCTGCCCGGCGGGATCACCCGCACCAACACCTACGACGCGGCCTCCAGGATCACCGGCATCGGCTACACCTCCGGCGGCAGCTCCATCGGCGCGCTCAGCTATGCCTACACAGCTGACGCGCAGGTATCCACCGTCTCAGGCACCCTGGCCGCGATCACCCTGCCGACCCCGGTCACCTCGTCGTCCTTCAACGCCGACGACGAGCTCACCAGCGAAAACGGGACAACCTACAGCTACGACAAACAGGGCAACCTCACCTCCGACGGCGCCAGCACCTACAGCTGGAACGCCCTCGGCCAGCTCACCGCCATCAGCGGCGCCAAGAACAGCAGCAACACTTACGACCCGTTCGGCCGGCTCGCCACCACCACCAGCGCAGGCGCCACCACGTCGAGCCTCTACGACGGCAGCGCGCTCATCCAGCAGAACACCGGCACCAATACCACGAACTACCTCACCGGCGGGCAGAACGACACCTACCAGGAACAGACATCAGCCGGCCCGACCACCCCGCTCACCGACCGCCAGGGCTCGGTGATCGCGCTCACCGGCCCGCAAAGCAAGATCACCACGCGCTACGCCTACACCCCCAGCGGTGTCAGGAGCTTCACCGGGGCCAAGAGCAGCAACACCCTCGGCTACATCGGGGCACCGGCCGGCTCCACCGGCCTCAGCAAGCTCGGAACGCGCTACTACAACCCGCCGATCGGCCAGTACATCAGCCAGAACCCGGCCGGTATCGCCGGGGGGAGCACCGACCCCTACCAGTACGCGCTCGACAACCCGGAGAACTTCTCCGACCCCAGTGGACCCGGCGACGGATTCCCCTCCAGCCCAGAAGATGACAGCGCCAGCCAGCCAGGCTATGGAGACGGGGGACTGCCAGGCTACGGAGGCGGTGGCCTCCCGGGCGGCGGTGGATCTGGGCCTGGCGGCGGCGGGCCTGGCGGCGGAGGCGGCGGCGCACCAGGGGGCGGAGGCGGCGGCCAGGGTGGACCAGGGGGCGGAGGCGGAAGTTGCAGCTCCGGAAGAAGTGGTCAGTGCGGCGGCTCAGGCGGTGGCGGCGATAGCGGCTCAGGCGGTGGCCCAGCCAACTCAGGTGGTGGCCCAGGCAATGGCGGCGGGCCAGGGGGCGGCGGCTCGCACCCAGATGTCACCGCTGAGCAGGCGGCGGCCGCCGCGCTGGGACTCGCCGGGTTCTCGCTGGCTCTCCTCGGTGCCGGGCTGGCTTTCCTCCCGGGACTGGCTCTGGCCGGGGCTATCGTCACTGGCATGTCGCTCGCTGCCGACATATACGGAGCCTCGCTGACCCAGGAAACCAACTATCCCGCCTGGGCCGAAGATGGTGGCGGCCTCGGCGCCATCTTCGCTGACAGTGCCGCTGTGGGTGGCGCGGCCGGAGTAGGCGGCGCCATCCTCTCAGCCCTCGATCTCAGAACGAATGTGAATACCCTCCAGACGTATCTCAACGGCGGCTGAACTTAGTTATTGCCCACCGTTCGGTTCGGTGCCGCACGGGGCTGCCCACTGCCGATGCCGTGCTCCCGCAGCACCTGTGCGACCTCGGGGCTGGGCGGCTTGGTGGCGTCCGGGTCGAGGGTGATGTCGCCGGTCGCAGCGCCCGCGTCGAGCAGCAGGCGGACGGTCGCGACCCAGTCCGGCTCCGGGGCCGTTGCGGGCCGGTACCCGCTGCCGACCACCGCCCAGCCCAGCGGGGTGCTGTCGAAACTCTTGTCGCGCACCTCCAGGGGGGCACCGTGGTCGAGCAGCAGGCGGACGGTCGCCGCGCTGCCGGCGTAGGCGGCGGCGTGCAGCGCCGTGCCGCCGTCGTCGCCGCCAACCGCGCCGATGGGGAAGCCGAGGTCGAGCATGAGCGCGACGGCCGCGGTGTTGCCGGTGCTGGCGGCGTGCACGATCGCGCCTTGTTCCGCCTCGGTCAGCTCGCTGGCCAGGCCGGGATGGCCGGCCAGCAGCTCGCGGGCGCCGGCCGCGTCGGCATCCAGGCAGGCGGCCAGGAGCCGGTCGGCGTCGGTGGCGTCGTCGCGTGCGTTGTGCCGCAGCAGCAGGGCGGTGAGGTCGGTCCGGCGCAGGCTCATGGCCAGCCGGCAGGGTGAGCGGCCGTCCGGGCCGGCCGCGTCCGGGTCGGCCCCGTGGCGCAGCAGCAGCTCGGCCAGTTCAACCGGGCAGCCGGCCGCGATGGCCTCGTGCAACGGGGGACGCGCCGGCAGGCCTCTGTCCCGCGGCAGCGGCCGGTTCGGGTCGGCTCCGGCCTCCAGCAGCAGCCGGACCGCCTCGACGTTACCGGTGCTGATCGGGGCCGACAGCGCGACGCTGCGCCGCATGTCCGGCGCGAGCGCCAGGAGCATCCGCAGGCTCTGGTTGCCGTCATCGCCGAAACAGGCCAGGTACAGATCGGCGTCCGTGGGCCTCGCGCCACGGTCGAGCAGCAGGGCGACGATGGCCGGGTTGGCCACGCCGGCCAGCGCGCAGTGCAGCGGCGTCCCGCCGGACGGCTTGCTGCCGGTGGGATCGGCGCCCGCGTCGAGCAGCAGCCGGGCCACGGCCAGTATCCCCCCGGCCCGGCCCGGGTCCAGGCTGTGCCAGCGCGACGCGCATACCAGGTGCAGCGCCGTCCAGCCCAGGAAGACGTCGGCCCGGGTCGCCAGCCCAGGGTCGGCTGCCAGCGCCGCCCGCACCCGGCCCGCATCGCCGAGCACCAGTGCGGTGCGGACGTCGTACCCGGCGATCTCGGGAGTGCTGGCCAGCATCCGGGCCGCCTTCCCGGTCCGGTCGCCGACGCTGGCCACAAGGAAGTCGTCCACCTCGCGGGCTAGGTCCATCGTGCGAGCTCACCCCCGGCCGGTATGAACCATCTTGAACCTGACGGTAGTGCCTGGCACTGACTGAGCGCAGGCGCTGAACCCTGCCGGGTCCACGACGGCGGCGACCGGATAGCCGCCGGTGGTCGGGTGGTCGGCCAGGAAGACCACCAAACCGCCGTCGGGCAGGACCTGAATCGCGCCCCAGACCAGGCCCTCGCTGGGCAGCTCACCGCGGGCTGCCTGGCCCACCGGGCCACCCACCAGGCGCAGCCCGATCCGGTTGCTGGCCGCGGCGACCGTAAAAGAGGTGGTCGTCATCGCCGACCAGCCATCGGCCGTGAGCCACGAATCCCGCGGCCCGCGGTGGATGGGCAGCGTCACGTCGCGGGACGGGATCTCATAGGGTGCCAGGTCGATGACGGCCGGGTCTGCGCTGGCGGCGCCCACCGGCAGGGTCTGGCCGGCCACCAGCGGGGCCGGGCCCAGACCGGACAGCAGGTCGGTGGCCACGCTGCCGAGCACCGTGGGCAGCGCGAACCCGCCGGAGACCGCGAGATAACAGCGCACCCCGGCCGTTGCACGGCCCACGTCGAGCACCTGTCCCGGCCGGACCAGGACGGGAACCCCCCAGCCGGCGTGACGGCCGTCCAGCCGCAGCGGCGCGACCGCCCCGGTCACCGCGACTGCGGCCGGGCCGGAGAACCTGAGCGTGACCCCGTCCAGCGTGGTCTCGAGCACCGGGGCCGTCTCTGGATTGCCGGCCAGCCGGTTGGCCAGCCGGTGTGCCGCCGGGTCCAGCGCTCCCGACCGTGGCACGCCCAGGTGGGCCAGGCCCGGGCGGCCGGCGTCCTGCACGGTCGTCAGCAGCCCCGGCCGCTCGACCGTCAGCGAGCAGGGCCGCGTCACGCCACCGCCGGCCATCAGGTCACATCCACGAACCTCACCCGGGTTCCCGGGGCGAGCAGGGCGGGCGGCTCCTTGCCCGGGTCCCACAGGCATACGTCCGTGGCGCCGATGATCTGCCAACCGCCCGGCGAGGACCGCGGATACACCCCGGTGAAGATGTCGGCCACCCCGACGCTCCCCGGCGGGACGGCGGTGCGCGGGCTGGCCCGGCGCGGGACGGCCAGTTCCTCACCCAGGCCGGTGAGGTAGGCGAAGCCCGGC